>DASXMH010000076.1:0-11144 GCA_036495785.1 Solirubrobacterales bacterium | reverse complement strand
GACGTCATTTGTCGTCAACTGCGAACGCATCAGGATGGGCCCCCCGGGGTGAGTTCGCAGTTATCTGCGCTATGCGACGAGAACTGCGAACTCACTCCTGGGCTGTGCCGAAGCGTCCCCGGACGGACGCCGGCCACCCCGCCTGCGCCCACGAAAAAGGGCGGCCCGGGAGGCCGCCCTTTCCCGATGCCTTCTGGCGCGGACTATTCGCCCGTCGCGGTGAAGGAGAACGAGCCGAGCGATTCGCCCGCCTTGATCTGGTCGTTTGCCACTTTGTCTTCGCCGGCTTTTTTGGCCGCGGCTTCGATTTCGGCCGGGGTCATCGGCGGTTTCAGGCCCGCTTCGACTTCTTTCGCGAGCGTCAGGGCTGCGACTTTCGTGAAGTAGCCCTGGTAGACCTTGACGAAGCCCTCGAGGACTTCGGCGGCAACCGGCTGGACCGTCGCCGAGGCGTTGACCGCCACGGTGCGGGTCGCCGGGCTGGGGGTGACGCTGCCGATCGTCAGGTCGGCGATCGAGCTGCGGCCCAGGTTGCCCAGGTTCAGCGGCTTTTTGCCTTCCGATTCGGCGTTCGATTCGCCGATCACTTCGACGCTGGCGGTTTTGGCCGCCAGGTCGACGCCGATCGCGGCGAGCGTGATCGAGGTCGACGGGCCGCCTTTCAGGTTCTGCACCAGCTTCAGGCCGCCGGAGCTGTTGACCTGACCGCTGGTCCCCAGCGGCGAGATCGTGCCGCCGCTGATCGGGGAGGAGAACTGCAACCCGTTGGCGGTCGTCGGGCTGATCGTCTGAACTTCGACTTCGACGTCTTTCAGCTTGCCGAGCAGGGTCGAGTCGCCGTTGTAGACCATGCTTTCTTTGGCCAGGACGTTGACCGTTTTCGGTTCGACTTCGCTGGTCGACTTGCCGAGCACCATGTTCGCCTTGAACGGCGGCTTGGTCTTGACGACCTTGACCACGGTCTTGCCCTTCTTCTTGACCTTCACCTTGGTCGGGGCCGGGGTCAGCTTCTGGTTCAGCGCCTTGGCGCCGGCCGAGGTCAGCTTCAGGTTCTTCGCCGACACGCTGGCACCGAAGCCGAGCCGCGCCGTCGAGAGACCGCCGAGGGTGGCGAACTTCACTTTCTTGCTGCCCACGCTGGCGGTCAACGACTTGGTCTTGGTGTTGACTTCAAACGCCTTCAGGGTCACCGACTTCTTGCCCCACTTGAGCTTCAGGCCGCCGCTGTGGGTGATGACGCCGACGCCGGTGGTCGGTTCGATTTCACCGCCGGTGACCGAGAAGGTCGCCTTGGTGCCCTTCAGCTTGGCCGGCTTCACGGCGGTGACCTTGATTCCGGCCTTCTTCGCCTTGTTGTTGAAGCCGCTGTTGATGGTGAGCGTGGTGGTGCCGCTGGCGATCGGATCAGGCGTGGCGGCGGAGGCGAGCGGCGCGAGGGCCAACATCGCGACCAGCGCCGCGGCGGTGATTCCGACCGTCAGCACCCTTCCCCTGGCCCTGCCGAGCCGGGACGATTCAGACATTTAGTTCCTCCAGTTTCGTTTGCCGCCCCCTGCTGTTACCCCTGGGCGACTTACGGCAAGTCGATTAATTGCAAGCCTATTCCGAGGCTGGGATGTCAGTAACCCCGCAGCAGGCCGCTGGTTGCGGTCTCCCATATCCTTCCCTGACCATGGCGACCACTCCTGACTCCTCCGCCGAGGAGGCCCACCGCACGATCGCGCCGCTCGTCGGACCCGACGACGAGCGCGTCTTCACCGACTCCGGGATCGAGATCGAGACCCTCTACGAGGAGGGCGATGTCGCGCCCGGCCTCGAGCAGCGGCTCGGCGAGCCCGGCGAGCCGCCCTTCACCCGCGGCATCCACGCGGGGATGTACCGGGACCGGCTCTGGACGATGCGCCAGTACGCGGGCTTCGCCTCGCCCGAGGACACCAACGAGCGCTATCGCTACCTGATCGAGAACGGCTCGACCGGGCTCTCGATGGCCTTCGACCTGCCGACCCAGCTTGGCCGCGACTCCGACGACCCGCTCTGTTACGGCGAGGTGGGGCGGACCGGGGTGCCGATCGACACGATCGAGGACATGCGGATCTGCTTCGACCAGATCCCGCTCGACGGCGTCTCCACCTCGATGACGATCAACGCGCCCGCCGCCTGCCTGCTGCTGCTCTACGAGCTGGTCGGCGAGGAGCAGGGCGTGCCGTCCCAGAAACTGCGCGGCACGGTCCAGAACGACGTGCTGAAGGAGTACATGGCGCGCGGCAACTACATCTTCCCGCCCGGCCCGACCATGCGGCTGACCACCGACATCTTCGAGTACTGCCGCGAGAACGTGCCGAAATGGAACACGATCTCGATCTCCGGCTACCACATCCGCGAGAAGGGCTGCTCGGCCGTGCAGGAGGTCGCCTTCACGCTCTCCAACGCGATCGCATACGTCGAGGCGGCGCTGGAGCGGGGCCTGAAGATCGACGAGTTCGCGCCACGACTCGCCTTCTTCTTCAACTGCCACAACAACGTGTTCCAGGAGGTCGCCAAGTTCCGCGCCGTGCGGCGGATGTGGGCCAAAATCGTCGCTGAGCGGTTCGGCGCCGAGAACCCGAAATCGATGCAGATCCGCTTCCACACGCAGACCGGCGGCGTGACGCTGCAGGCCCAGCAGCCGGAGGTGAACATCGTCCGGGTGGCGCTGCAGGGCTTTGCCGCGGTGGCCGGCGGCACTCAGTCGCTGCACACCAACGGCTTTGATGAGGCGCTGGCGCTGCCAACCGAGCGCTCGGCGCGGATCGCCCTACGCACCCAGCAGGTGCTGGCCTACGAGTCGGGCGTCGCCGAGACGGTCGACCCGTTCGCGGGCTCCTACTTCGTCGAGTCGCTGACCGACGAGGTCGAAGCGCGGTCCTGGGAGCTGATGGGCAAAGTCGAAGAGCTCGGCGGCTCGGTCGAGGCGCTCGAGTTCATGCAGCGCGAGATCGAGGAGTCCGCGCACAGCTACCACGAGCGCTACCGCTCCGGCCAGGACATCATCGTCGGCGTCAACAAATTCGTCACCGACCAGGTCGACGACGTCGACATCCTCAAGGTCGACCCGGAGTCCGAGCAGCGCCAGCTGGCGCGCCTCAAAGCCTTCAAGGAGCGCCGCGACCAGGCGGCGGTAGAGGCGAAGCTGGAGAGCCTGCGCGAGGTTGCCCGCGGCGAGGGCAACCTGCTCCACCCGATCCGCGCCGCGCTCGCCGCCGATGCCTCGATCGGCGAGGTCTGCGGCGCGATGCGCGACGTCTTCGGCGAATACAAGGGCGGCGCCTTCTTCTGAGCCCCGCGCAGGGGGTTGCTAGCTCGGGGTCAGTAAGCCCTCGGCGTCGACCAGGCCGAGGTCGAGGGTGCGGTAGCCGACCGATTCGAAGAGCACGATGATGCGGTCGCGGTCGTAGCGCTGCACTTCCCCCGGCCCCCAGCTCACATGGGCGACGGCGGCGCCGATCGGGAAGGGGCGGACAGCGTCGTCGGGCTTGACCAGGCCGGCGTCGCAGTTGTCGCAGTTCCAGCACGGGACCGCGTGCTCCTCGCCGAAGTAGCTGAGGATGTGGTCGCGACGGCAGCCGATCGTCTCGGCGTAGGAGCGCATCATCGCCAGGCGGGTGCGGTCGAACTCGCGCCGCTCGCCGCTCTCGCGGACGCCGTCCTGGACCGCGTCCTCGAGGCTCGGGCCGCCGCGCGCCCGCCGCACGTCGCCGTCGTCCGAGATCTCCAGCCACCCGGCCTCCTCGAGCCGCTCGACCGCCTCCAGTACCTTCGAGCGCGAGAGCTCGAGGCGCTCCACCAGCGCCGCCGGGTCGGCCTCGCCGTCCGCCCCCTCGATCGCCTGCCCGACCGCCTCCAGCTCCTCGCCGTCGACCCCGCCCGCGCCGCCGAGGAAGCGGCGGATCGCTTCGTCCTCGGGCCGGTAGAAGAGGACCGCTTCGGCGGGCTCGCCGTCGCGCCCCGCCCGTCCCACCTCCTGGTAGTAGGAGTCGATCGAGTCGGAGGGGCCGGCGTGGAAGACGAAGCGGACGTTGGGCTTGTCGATCCCCATGCCGAAGGCGGTGGTGGCGACGATCACCTCGACCTCGTCGGCCATGAAGCGGTCCTGGAGCTCACCGCGGTGCTTCTTGGCGAGGCCCGCGTGGTAGGCCTCGGCGGCGACCCCGGCGCCGCGGAGCGCCTCGGCGAGCTCCTCGCTCGCCCGCCGCGTGGCGATGTAGACGATGCCGGGCTTCGGGGCCGCGGCAACCGCCTCGCTCAGCGCCTCCTCTTTGCCTTGCGCGTCGGAGAAGCGGCGTACCGCGAAGTGGAGGTTCGGGCGGTCGAAGCCGCGGATCACCTGGGCCGGGTCGCGCATGCCGAGGCGCTCGACGATCTCGCGGCGGACCGGGGGAGAGGCGGTCGCGGTGAGGGCCAGGATCGTCGGACGGCCGAGCCGGTCGGCGAAGGCGCCGAGCTGCAGGTAGTCGGGGCGGAAGTCGTGACCCCACTCGCTGATCAGGTGGGCCTCGTCGACGACCAGCAGCGAGGGTTCGGACTCGGCCAGCTCTTCCAGGACCTCGGGCTTGGCGAGCTGCTCCGGGGCGAGCAGGACGAACTCGTGCTCGCCGCGCTCGAGCGCCTCGATCAGCTCGTGGCGGTGCTTCGGCGAGACGGTCGAGTTCAGCTCGGCGGCCTCCCCGGGGGAGATGTGCTCCTCGATCGCCTCGACCTGGTCGCGCTGCAGGGCGATCAGCGGCGAGACGACGATCGTCGGCTTGCCGAGCAGCTCGCCGGCGAGCTGGTAGATCGCCGACTTGCCGTAGCCGGTCGACATCACGGCCAGCGTGTCGCGTCCCGCGACCACCGCCTCGATCGCCTCCAGCTGCCCCCGGTGCAACTCCTCGATCCCGAGCTTCTCTTTGGCCAGGCGTTCGATGCGCGGCGCGTCAGTCACCAAATCACCGTACCCATCGAGGTTCGTCGTCCCATACGAGGACAAGGGTCGAGCGCTTGGGCGTTCCTTCCCAGACGGGAAAGGCCGGCAGGAACCGGCGCTCGTCGCCCGAATCGGGGGCCATGATCGAGGCGTCACGCACCCTGATGAAGTCGGAGCCGGAGCTTGCCGAGCTGGTCGCGGCGGTCGAAGGCGTCGAGGTGACGATGGCCGAAAAAGGCTTCGGCACCCGTGTCCACGTCCGCGCCGAGGAGGGCGCCGGCCTCGCCGAGGCGGACCTCGAGGCGTTCCTCGATCGACTCGCCGAACCACAGCGCCGCCCGTTCAGCTGAGGGCGAGGCGCCCACGCGCGCCTCTCTGTCACAAAACTTCCACCAAAGCGACAACAAAGGCCCGCCTCGGCGGGCCTTTTGTTTTCCGCTCCCCATAGAATCGCCGCTCCGCCCTTCGGCGACCCCCCTATGCCGCCCGATATCCGCGAGAAAAACCCGGTCACCCACGAGGAGAAGCTCGAGTACCTGCGCGAACTGCGCGAGGCGGCGATCCACTCGGCCTCCGAGGAAGCGGTAGAGAAGCAGCACGCCCGCGGCAAGCTGACCGCGCGCGAGCGGATCGACCTGCTGCTCGACCCCGGCTCCTTCGAGGAGCTCGACACCTTCGTGCGGCACCGCACCTACGACTTCGACATGCAGAAAAAACGGCCCTGGGGCGACGCGGTCGTCACCGGCCACGGGACGATCGAAGGCCGCACCGTCTTCGTCTTCTCCCAGGATTTCACCGTCTTCGGTGGCAGTCTCGGCGAGGTCATGGCGGAGAAGATGTGCAAGGTGATGGACCTTGCCGCCGAGGTCGGGGCGCCGGTGATCGGCATCAACGACTCGGGCGGCGCGCGGATCCAGGAGGGCGTCGTCTCGCTCGGCGCCTACGGCGACGTCTTCGCCCGCAACGTCAAATGCTCCGGCGTGATCCCGCAGATCAGCCTGATCATGGGCCCTTGCGCGGGCGGCGCCGTCTACTCGCCGGCGATGACCGACTTCATCTTCATGGTCAAAGAGACCAGCCACATGTTCATCACCGGTCCGGAAGTGATCAAAACGGTGACCGGCGAGGAAGTCGAGTTCGAGGCGCTCGGCGGCGCGATGAGCCACAACTCGAAATCGGGCGTCGCGCACTTCGCCTCCGAGGACGAGGAGAGCTGCCTCGAAGACGCCCGCTACCTGATGAGCTTCCTGCCCTCCAACAACCTCGAGCTGCCGCCCCGCTTCGAGCCGTCAGACGACCCCGAGCGCGAAGACGAGACCCTTGACAGCGTCGTCCCCGACGACCCTTCGAAACCGTACGACATGCGCGAGGTGATCAAGCGGATCGTCGACGACGAAGAGTTCTTCGAGGTCCACGAGCACTTCGCCAAAAACATCATCTGCGGCTTCTCCCGCCTCGACGGCTATCCGGTCGGCATCGTCGGCAACCAGCCCGCCTTCCTGGCCGGCGTGCTCGACATCGAGGCCTCCGAGAAGGCGGCCCGCTTCGTCCGCACCTGCGACTGCTACAACGTTCCGCTCCTCACCTTCACCGACGTCCCCGGCTTCCTGCCCGGCACCGACCAGGAGTGGAACGGGATCATCCGCCACGGCGCCAAGCTCCTTTACGCCTACACCGAGGCGACGGTGCCGAAGCTCACCGTGGTCACCCGCAAGGCCTATGGCGGCGCCTACGACGTGATGGCCTCCAAGCACATGCTCGCCGACTTCAACTACGCCTGGCCGACCGCCGAGGTCGCGGTGATGGGCCCCGAGGGCGCCGTCAACATCATCTACCGCAAAGACATCTCCAACTCGCCGACCCCCGACGAGCGCCGCCAGAGGCTGATCGACGACTACAAAGCCCACTTCGCCAACCCCTACTCGGCGGCGGAGCGCGGCTACATCGACGACGTCATCGAGCCCCGCCAGACGCGCCCGAAGCTGATCAAAGCCCTGCGCATGCTGCAGACCAAGCGCGTTCCGCAGCCAAAGCGCAAGCACGGCAACATCCCGCTGTAGCGCGGCGCCGCCTCAGGATGATGTCACCCGGTGCGTTCGTCGCTTGTATAGCTATAGGGGTACAAACGACGAACGCTCTTCGGCGAGGGGCTTCCTCCTCTGCTGCCTTTGAGAATCAGCCTAGAGTGCCGCCTCGGGATTGGGCGCCGCCAGATACCTGTCCCGGACCTCCTGGTATCGGTTCTTGATCTTTCGGCTGCGGAGGGTCGCGACGATGTTTTGGAGGAAGAGGAAGCTCCAAAGAAAGGCGGTGGCGAGGGAGTCGCTCACCAGGCCGGTCAGGATGAGGACGGCGGGGACGAGGAGCAGAGGTAGCATCGCCAGCATGATGTAGGCACGGCGACGCTGCTCGCGCCGGCCGAAGCCCTTGGCGAGCTCGAACTCGCCCCGCTCCACGAGCGTGTCGCGGTTGGCGCTCGAGCGGCTCGCGGCGGCGAGCCAGGCACGGTCGAGGTCGTCGAGGCCCTCCCAGCGCGTTTCCCACTTCTGATCGTCGGCACCTCTCCAAAACGCCCAGATGGCGTTGACCAGCAAGAGCAATGCGAGCAGACAGATCGGGACGACATACACGGAGCAATCTTCGCGCATTCCGAACCCGTAGACCTTTGTAACCCTGTGGGTGACAAAGGTCTACGGGTCAGTGCGCGGCCGTGGCCTCGGTCTCGGCGATCGTGGCGGGGGCGGAGGTGGGGCGGGCGCCGCCGCCGCGGCCCGGGGTGAGGCCGGCATCGTCGCTCGAGAGGCGGTGGGCGAGGTAGACGGGGATGATCGAGAGGATGATCAGGATCACCGCGACGGCGGGGACCATGGGGAGCTCTTTGGGGCGGAAGAGGTTGTGGTAGATCCAGATCGGCAGGGTTTCTTCGCCCGCGCCGATCGTGAAGTTGGTGACGATGATCTCGTCGAAGGAGAGGGCGAAGGCGAGCAGGGCGCCGGCGCCGAGGGCGCTGCGCAGCGAGGGGAAGGTGACCCAGCGGAAGGTCTGCCAGGGGTCGGCGCCGAGGTCGGCGGAGGCTTCCTCGAAGGAGCCCGACGTGCGCCGCAGGCGCGCCACCACGTTGTTGTAGACGACGACGACGCAGAAGGTGGCGTGGCCGATGATCACGGTGATCAGGCTGAGGCTGATCCCCATCACCTGGGTGAAGGTGTTGGAGAGGGCGACGCCGGTGACGATCCCCGGCAGGGCGATCGGCAGGACGACGAGGAAGGAGATCGTGTCGCGGCCGAAGAATTTGCGCCGGCCGACGGCGAGGGCGATCAGCGTTCCCAGCACCACGGCGATCAGCATCGCCACGAATCCCGCCTCGATCGAGGTGACCAGCGCTTCGCGCGCCGATTCGTTTTCGACCGCCTTGCCGAACCAGCTGAAGGTGAAGCCCGGCGGCGGCCATTTGAGGATGCGGCTCGAGTTGAAGGCCTCGACCGCGATCACCAGCAGCGGGATGTAGATGAAGGCGAGCACCAGCCCCACCACGACTCGCAGGAGGATCTTGCCGCCCTTCGAGAGTCTCATCGGGAGCGCTCCATCAGACGTGTTCGAAGGCGCCGAGCTTGCGGGCGACGCCGAGGTAGGCGATCACGACGACGATCGGCACCAGTGCGAAGGCCGCCGCGAACGGCTGGTTGTTGGTGATCGAGTCGAAGATCGACGTGCCGATGAACTGTTCGTTGGAGACCAGTTTCGGCGCCAGGTAGTCGCCGAGGGTGAGCGAGAAGGTGAAGATCGAGCCCGCCACCACGGCCGGGAAGGCGAGCGGCAGGATCACCCGCCGGAAGGTGGTGAAGGGGTGGGCGCCGAGATCCTCCGAGGCGCTGATCAGCGAGTCGGGGATCCGTTCCAGGCCGGCGAAGATCGGCAGGATCATGTACGGAAGCCACAGGTAGCTCATCACCAGCCACACCGAGGTCACGCCTTGGCCCGGCCCGTGCAGCCCGATCGGGTTGAGCGCCCAGTTCAGCACCCCGTGTTCGGCGAGGATCGCCCGCCAGGCGATGATCTTCACCAGGTAGCTCGCCCACAGCGGCATCAACACCGCGACGACCAGCAGCGCCTTCGTCTTCCGCCCCGCCACCTTCGCCATGTAGAAGGCGATCGGGAAGGCGATGATCGCGTCGGTGAGGGTGACGAGCGCCGCCGTGCGGATCGTCCGCCAGGCGATCTCACGGTAGACCGGGACGTTGACCAGTTCTTCGAAGTTTTCGAAGCTGAGTTCCTTGATCACGCTGCCGCTGAGCGGATCGACCGTCCAGAAGGCGGTGACCAGGAGGACGACCAGCGACCCCAGGTAGAGGATCACCAGCCACGCCATCGGGGCCGCCAGCAGCGACCCGATCTGCAGCCGGGGACGACCGTGGAAGAGGCCGGCGAACCGCCTGCCCGCCGACCTCTTCACCACGACCGCGTCAGTCGCCATCGCGACCGCCCACCGTCAACGACAGCCCCGGCCTAGCCTTTGATTTCGGTCCAGGCCCGGACCCAGTCGTTGTAGTCCATGCAGTCGGTTTCCCCGCCTTCCGAGCATTCCGCCAGCGGCGTCTCCCAGTAGTAGACCCGCTTCCAGAAGGCCGGTTCTTCGGCGTGGTATTCGCTGCAGAAATTGGGATTTTCGGTGTGTTCGCAGGCCTTTTCCTGGGCCGGGGCCTCGCCGAAGAATTCGGCGACTTCGGCGTTGGCCTGCGGGCTGATGATGTAGTTCATCCACATGTACATGCAGTTCGGGTGTTTGGCGTGGACGCTGATCATCCAGGTGTCCGACCAACCCGTCGCACCCTCTTTCGGCAGGAAGCCCTGACTCGCCGGGCTCGCCGCCACCGGTTCGTTTTCGCCTTTCAGGGCGAAGTACTGGTACTGCCAGGTCGTGCCGACCTGGTTCGAGCCGTTGGCGAAGCCTTCGATCTGCTGTTCGGCGCTCGACCAGTATTCCCCGACGAAGGGTTTCTGTTCCTTCATCAGTTCGACCGCCGCGTCGAACTGTTCTTCGTTCAGCTCGTAGGGGTTTTCGATCCCGAGGCTCGGTTCGTGGTTCATCAGGTAGAGGGCGCCTTCGGCGATCGACATCGGGTCGTCGTACTGGGTGATGTGGCCCTTGTACTTGGCCGCGACTTTCGGGTCGAGGGTGATTTCCCACGATTCCGGTCCCGGCTTGACGTCGTTCGAGTTCCACATCAGGAGGTTCGCCCCGCGCCCGTGCGGGATCCCGTAGGGCTTGCCTTCGAAGGTGTTGTAGGGCTGGTCTTTGAGGTCGGCGAAGACCGTCTTGTAGTTGGGGACCAGCGAGGTGTTGACCGGGGCGACTTCGTGGGCGGCCCAGAGGCGCGCAGTCGCGTTGCCTGAGGCGGAGACCCCGTCGTACTGGCCGGTCTTCATCAGGTTCACCATTTCGTCGGAGGTGCCGCCGATCTTGTCGTTGACCTTGCAGCCGGTTTCCTGTTCGAACGGCTTCACCCATTCGGGTTCGACGTAGCCGGCCCAGGAGATCAGGTTCAGTTCACCCTCCCCTTTGCCGAGCTTCTGCAGTTCTTCGCCGCCGCCGCCGCTCGCACTGGTGCCGGAGCTCGAACCGCCACCCCCGCAGCCGGCCAGGACCAACATGAACGCGACCAGGCCCGCGACGACGAACCACGCCGTTCGCGCCGGGCTCCCCTTTTCTCTCCTCCTCATGGTGCTACCTCCTCCTCCTGTTTCGTTGCACCGGAAACCGCGGCCGCGTGCTGCGGCCGCCATCCCACGAGCACCTCGTCCCCCTTCGTGGGCGCCGCGCCGGGCGCCTCACCCACGTTCTGCCTGACCAACTGCAAGCTCCCCCCGGCGTCGAGCACCACCGTGTAGCGGGTCACCGCGCCGGCGTAGGCGACCTCGACCACCCGCCCGTGCTCGGCGACCAGCCCGTCGGTCGCCGTCCCCGGCACGAGCACCTCGATCTTCTCCGGCCGCACCGTGAACCGCTCCCCGTCCCGTTCGATGACGTTGGACGTCCCGACGAAATCGGCGACGAATTCGTTGATCGGGTGCTCGTAGAGATCTTCCGGGGTCGAGACCTGCTCGATCCGCCCTTCGTTGAAGACCGCGATCCGGTCGCTCATCGTCAGCGCCTCGTCCTGGTCGTGGGTGACGTAGACGAAGGTGATCCCGACCTCCCCCT
>DASXMH010000075.1:0-5672 GCA_036495785.1 Solirubrobacterales bacterium | reverse complement strand
CGGAACTCGTTGCAGAGCTGCGCGGCAAGCGTCTTGTTGTGCGCGATCACCAGCGCCGGCCGCTGGACCTCGGCGATCACCCCGGCCATCGTGAAGGTCTTGCCGGTGCCGGTGGCGCCGAGCAGGGTCTGGAAGCGCTCGCCGGTGCTGAGGCCGTCGGCAAGCCCGGCGATCGCCTTCGGCTGGTCGGCGGTAGGGGTGTAGGCGGGGTTCAGCTTGAAATCAGGCACAAAATCAAGATAGCGAGCCGCGTGGCGGGGCCCGCTCGGAGCGAGTTCGCAGTTAACGACAACAGTTGTCGCTAAGTGCGAACGCACCAGGGGGCGCGGCGGCGGAGGGCGGGGCGGCGGAGGGCGGGGCGGGCGGCCGATGTGCCGCTGGGCGTGACAGACTTCCGCGGCGATGGGGCGCTCGCGCACGGCACTGGCCGCGTTTTTCTCGTTTGCCGGGACTCTGCACTTCGTACGCCCCCGGCCGTACGAAGCGATCGTGCCGCCGCCGTTCCCGAAACGGGAGTCGGTGGCGATCTCGGGGGTCGCGGAGGTCGTCGGCGGGATCGCCGTCCTCCACCCCGCCACCCGCCGGGCCGGGCGCTGGTGGCTGATCGCGCTCCTGCTGGCGATCTACCCGGCCAACGTCTGGATGGCGGTCAGCCCGGAGAAGGTCCCCGGCCTCGACCGCACCGGCATCCCGCGCTGGGCGCTCTGGGCGAGGCTGCCGCTTCAGTTCCTGGCGATGCGCTGGGTCTGGCGCGCCACCGGCGACTGATCGGCCCCGGCCGCCTCGGGCGTGGCCTCACCCGCCGCCGCGCCTGCCTCGCCGGCGACCCCCACTCCGGCCGCCGCGGCCGCGATCGGCTCGCGCGCCGTCTTCGCCCAGCCCCCGCGACCGCGCAGCTGCCGCGCCGTCGACCCGTTCGTTCAGGTGGGCGCGGCGCGAGCCGGCCCAGAGGGTGACGTCGGGCTTGATCTCGGCGAGCTCGAAGATGTACTCGACCAGGCGGTTGTGCTGGCCGGTGGAGACGACGATCGGGTTGTAGTGCTCGCTCGCGCGGAGGGCGAGGATCAGCGAGACGAGCTTGATCGCCTCGGGTCGCGTGCCGACGACGACGGGGACCTGCAGCTTGGGCTCGGCCATGTTGCTCGTATCGGCGCGATTACCCGATTCTTGAGTCAGGGGAGGAGTTCTTCGATCATCCCCCCGAACGGCCCGAGCAGGCCTTCGGCGCCGCTGAACAGCTTTTTCGCGTCCTGGGTCAGTTCGATCGCCTCTTCCAGCGGGATGTGTTCGACCGCCGCCCGCAGCGGCCCGGCCAGGAACGGGCTCAATTTGCCGTGTTCCTCGGCGTCGTTCACCGCCCGCACCAGCCCGGCGCGGATCGCCTTGGCAAGCTTTTCGTCGTCGATGTGGAAGTGCTTGGCGAACTGTTCGCGGCCCTGCTTGCTGGCGAGGGCACGGGCGAGCCGCTCGCGGCTTACCCCGAGCTTGCAGGCGGCGCCATCGAGGGCCGAAAGCGAGAATTCCTCGGCCAGGCCTTCGAGGCCGCCGCTGGTTTCCTGGGACGGGCGCGGTTCGCAGGGATTGCGGCTCTTCTCCGGCGTGTAGGAGGCGCCGCCCGCGGCGAGGTAGACGCCGACCAGCGCCAACGAGAGGACCAGCGCGCCGACGACGAGCACGCGGGCGCGGCTCACAGCTCGATCCTCCGCGCCAGCCCGATCGGCAGCAATGCCAGCAGGCCGATCAGGGCGGCGATCCCGAACGACGGGCTGAAGGCGTGGGTGGCGCCGCGGTCGAGCTGGTCCTGCAGTTCTTCACGCAGCTCGACGACTTCGGCGCGCTCGGCTTCGTCTTCGGGCAGCGGGTCGAAGGCGTGGCCGAGGTTCGGCACTTTGCCGTCCTCCGATTCGAGCCGTTCCGAGATCGTCTTCGCCAACGAGATCTTCAGGACCGGGCGGATCGGCGAGTCGAGGATGACCGCGGTGCCGGCGTTGATCGCGTCCTTCTGCTGGACCGCGATGTCGTGGGTGAAGACCGGGGTCAGGGCGAGCAGGCCGACGACGACGCCGGCGTGGCGGGCGGAGATCGTCCAGCCGCCGTGGATCGCCTGCGGGGCGCGGCCGGAGAGCGCCGTCTCGGTCAGCGCCGAGAGGACCAGCGAGAGGCCGATCCCGATCAGGATCTGGGGCGGGACGGTCAGCCACACTTCGGCCTTCGGCAGGAGCGCCAGCCCGCCGAGGCCGCCCGCCAGGAGCAGGGCACCGGCCGCGGCGCGGGCGCGGGCGTCCTCGACCCAGCCGGAGAGGCGCGCGCCGGCCACCGCCGCCAGCGGCATCACCGAAACGACGATCGCGGCGCCGATCGGGCTGAGCCGCCAGCCTTCGATCAGCAGCAGCACGAGCAGGAAGAGCGCCGCGGCGATCGAGGCGGAGACCATCGCCAGCGCCACATTCGCCCAGAGGTGCGGTTTGCCGGTGCGGCTCAGCTCCGGCTCGATCACCCGGGTCGACATCTCGTGGCGGGCGACGCCGAGGATCGGCACCGCGGCGACCAGCGCGACGGGCACCTGGAGCAGGAAGATCGACTGCCAGGACACGAGCTGGGTGAGGATGCCGCCGAGCGCCGGGCCGAGGGCGGCGCCGGTTGCCCCGGCGCTCGCCCAGACCGCGGTCGCGCGGCGCTCGGAGCCAACCGTCGCGGGCAGCAGCTCCAGCGCCGCCGTCACCGCGGCGGCGCCGCCGATCGCCTGGATCGAGCGGGCGATCAGCAGGGTCGTGAGGTTGTCGGACAGGCCGCAGGCGAGCCCCGCCCCGGCGAAGATCGCGAGGCCGACCGCGGCCGCCCGTCCCGGCCCGACCCGCCGCGCCACCAGCGCCGCCGGGACCGCGGCGATCGCCATCACCAGGTTGAAGGAGACGAGGACCCAGGTGACGCCGAAGACCGAGGTGTCGAGGTCCCGGTAGATGTCCGGGAGGGCGAGGACGACGATCGAGGAGTCGGCGAGGACCACGCCGACGGCCAGGGCAAGCGCCCAGACCCGCGGATTCGGTCTATCCCCCGCCATACCCCAACTCGGAAGCGTACTTTTCGCGGTACTCCTTCTGCCGTTCGAGCACCGTTTCGACGTAGGCGCGCGTTTCCGGGTAGGGAATGTCGTCGACCGCCAGCCCCGCCCCACCCCACTTGTCGGCGTTGCCCGGGCCGGCGTTGTAGGCGGCGAGCGCCGCGACCGCGTCGCCTTCATAGCGGTCGAGCAGTTCCCGCAGCAGGAAGGTGCCGTAGCGGATATTGATTTCCGGGTTGGAAAGGTCGGAGACCTTGAAGGTGGTGCCGCCGCTCTGCCGCTCGATGAATTCGGCCGCCGCCGGGGTGATCTGCATCAGGCCGCGGGCGCCGGCGCCTGACTGGGCGGCGTCGGAGAACTTCGACTCGGTGTCGATCACCGCCGCGATCAGCGCCGCGTCGACCCCCTTTTCCTTCGCCTGCTGGCGGATGATGTCCTCGTGGTCGAGCGGCAGGGTGAGCTCCTTGATCGCCTTGTCGAAGGTGCCGTTGACGACCAGGACGCCGACCACCAATCCGATGACGACGGCGATCCCGCCCCAGATCGGCCAGCGGCGGCTGCTTCGGCGCCGTGCCCTGGTGCTCATTTCCTCAGCTTGGCGAGCAGCGCGGACAGGGCCTCCTCGAGGTCGGCGACGGAGCCGTCGTTGACGATCACGTGATCGGCCCGCTCGGCCTTCTCCTCCTGCGTTAGCTGGCGCGCCTCGCGGGCGTCGACCAGGGCGTGGCCGCGGGCGGCGGCGCGCTCGCGACGAACGTCCTCGGCGGCGACGATCGAGACGGTGGTGTCGAAGACCTGGGCGCGGCCGCCCTCGAAGAGGAGCGGCACCTCGACCACGGCAACCTCGGTGTCGGCGGGGAGCGCGGCGATCCAGGCGGCGGTCTCGGCGCCGACCGCGGGGTGGATCATCGACTCCAGCCAGGCGAGCTCGTCAGGGTGGGCGAAGACGACCTCGCCGATCTTGCCGCGGTCGGTCGGGGCGCCCTCGGGGGCCACCTCGGGCCCCCAGCGCTCGACCAGCCGGCGACGCAGCTGGTCGCTTTCGAGCAGGTCGTGGACGACCGCGTCCGAGGAGAGGGTCGCCGCGCCCAGCCGTTTGAAGGCCGCCAGGGCCTCAGACTTGCCCGCGGCGATGCCGCCGGTCAACCCGATCGTCAGCGGCGCCACGCGGCCCCGCCGGTCAGTGCCTGCCCGCGCGGACAGGCACTTAGCCCTGCTCGGACTCGCTGTCGCTGTCGCCGGAAGCGGCCTCGTCGGCGCTGTCCGGAGAATCGGGGCGCTCGGCGACCGATTCGCCCTCCTGGGCTTCGCCTGCGTCGCCCTCGCCATTGCCCTCAGAACCCGCCTCGGACTCGGTCGACTCGGCGGCCGGTGCCTCGGCGGCAGCCTCGGGCTCGGAAGTTGCGGCCTCGGCGGCCGGTGCCTCGGCCTCGGCGGCCTCCGGCTCGGGAGCCTCGGTAGCGGCGGCCTCTGGCTCCGTGGGCGCCTCCGTTGCGGCGTCCTCGGCCTCGGCCTGGGCCGCGTCCTCGACCGCGGCGGCGGCGCTCGCCTCCTCGGGCACCTCGGCGGCGACCGTCTCGGCCTCCACCGACGGCGACTCGACTTCCTGGTCCTCGACCGCGGAGTCCTCGGCGAGGTCGATCGCGGCCTCCTCGGCGCCGCCCTCGGCGACGGCCTCGTCGTCACCGGCGGCGTTGGCGGCGGCGATCTGCTCGCCCAGGCCCTGCATCGGCATGTTCTGACCCTCGACCCGCTTGATCGAGAGCGAGAGGCGGCGACGGTCTTCGTCGATCTCGAGGATCTTGACGTTCAGTTTGGCGCCCGGCTCGACCACTTCGGAGGGGTTCTCGACGTGGTGGTCGGCGAGCTCGGAGATGTGGACCAGGCCCTCGACCCCGGGCAGGATTTCGACGAAGGCACCGAAGGCGACGACCTTGGTGACCGTGCCCTCGAGCACGTCGCCGGGCCGGTGGGTCGAGATCACCCGCTGCCACGGGTCCTCCTGGGTCTGCTTCAGACCGAGGCTGATCCGCTGGCGGTCGCGGTCGATGTCGAGGACTTTGATCCGCACCGTGTCGCCGATCGCCACCACTTCGGAGGGGTGGTTGACGTGGCTCCAGGAAAGCTCGGAGATGTGGATGAGGCCGTCGATCCCGTCGAGGTCGACGAAGGCGCCGAAGTCGACGATATTGGAGATCTTGCCTTCGACCACCTGGCCCGGCTCGAGCCGGCCGAGGATCTGCTCGCGGACCTCTTTGCGCTCCTCCTCCAGCACCGCGCGGCGCGAGAGGACAACGTTGTTGCGGGAGCGGTTCAGCTCGATGACTTTGCACTCGAGCGTCTGGCCCATGAACTCATCAAGATTGTGGACGCGGCGGATGTCGACCAGCGAAGCGGGCAGGAAGCCGCGCACCCCGAGGTCGAGGATCAGGCCGCCCTTGACGACCTCGATGACGCTGCCTTCCACCGGTTCGCCGGAGTCGGCGGCGACCTCGATGCGGCGCCAGGCTTTCTCGAAGCGGGCGCGCTTCTTGGAGAGGATCAGGCGGCCCTCGGCGTCCTCCTTGGTGAGGACCAGCGCGTCGACCTCCTCGCCGAGCTCGACCTCTTC
>DASXMH010000074.1:0-11084 GCA_036495785.1 Solirubrobacterales bacterium | reverse complement strand
CCAGGCTTCGGCGAACTTCAGCGATTCGCCGAACCTGCCGCTCGTCCACTGGGCGTTTTCGACGGTGCCTTCGTGGCCGTGGCCCGAGGAGTCGTGGGCGACGGCGCCCTGGCCCTCGTCGAAGGAATAGGCGGCGACGGGATCGTGAGGCAATGGGCTCTGGGCCGTGGCCGGTTCGCGTTCGGCGAGCGGGCCCGACAACGAGAGTTCCGGCGGCGTGTTATCGACCTTGACCGTGACTTTACCCGTCGCGGTGTGGCCCGCTTCCCGGAGCGGGTCTTCGACAGTCACTTCCAGCGGGTCCTTGCCGGTGGGAAGTTCGCTGGGCACGAATGAGAGCGCCCTTGCGCCGGTTTCGCTGGATTTGACCACCCGCGGACACGGCGAGGCAGTGGTCCCCGAGCAGGCGAAGTCCGCGCCCCATCCTGGGTGCAGGCTTGCTTCGCCGGCCCGCTTCACCCCGGCGGAGCGGACGCCGAGGCCGGTGTCTTCGAAGCCGTACCCGATCGACGCCGAGGCGCCGGTAACCCATCCGCCCGGCGCCTGGAGCGGTTCGAGCCGGGGCGCGTCGACGTCCACGACCTCGATGGTGGAGCCGGCGACGAAGGTGTCGCGGTATTTGGCCTGGGCTTCGTATTCGTAGGTGACGAGGTCCTCGTCGGCGCCCTTGACGGCCATCGGATTCGAGGAGAGGTTGGGGAGATAGACATTTCCCCAGTCGGCCTTTTCGCCCTGGCCGCCGTAATGCGACCAATCGCCCGGCGCCCAACCGGTCGCCGGTTCGATCAGCCCGACGACCATCACCGGATAGTTCGAGTAGTTGCCGAACGGCAGGAAGAGCACGCCTTCGGCCATCCAGTACGCCACGTAGGTCGTCGGGGGCGTGGCGTATTTGGTCATGTCCTGCGAGTAGCGCGGCACCCAGTAGGCCCAGTCGGCGTGGGTTCCCGAGTACGCGGGCCCCGGATAGCCTGCGGTCAGGTCGAGGCCCGCGTAGTGGGCCGGGTCCCACTGGGCGCCCCACACAGGCTGATAGGAGGCATTGGTGCTGCTGGGCGACCAGCCGAAGCGGCCCGCGCCGCACCCCGACCAGCACCAGCTTTCGACAATGTAGTTCGGGTCGACCATGACCGGGAATTCGGTCGACGCTGCAGGAGAGATCGCGACCTTCAGCGCGTCGCCTTCCACCTCCATGTCCACCGGCACCTTGTTCCCGGCGGCATCGGTCGCGCTCGGCGGCGGGATCAGCATGGTCCTCCGCCCGCCCTGCACGACTTCGGCCGATCCGTCCGGGCCGGATTCAAGAGTCGCGCCGGATGGCAGCGAGAGGCGATAGGTCGTGGTCTGCGGAGCCTCGGCGCTGCGGACGTCGGTCATCGTCTCGGCGCCGGTCGCCGTCGGTGCGACGACCAGGTCGGTGTTCTCCGCCACGTTCGGGTAGAAGGCGTAGCTTTCTTCGACGTCGGTGGGCGCGGTTTCCTGCGCCGCCCCGGCGAGTTCGATCCCCACCCCGCCGACGGAAATCCCTTCTCCCAGGCGGCCCGGGATCGCCAGTTCGGTCAGCGGATTCCGCGGCTGGAGTTCGCCGCCCGAGCCTTCCTGGCTCTCGAGGCTGAGGTCGACGGGCGCCTCTTCCCCTTCGGCGTCTTCGGTCCGCAACGGCAGGGTCGATTCGACGAGGACCGACTGGCCGGGTGGGAGGTTGGACTGAGCTTCGGCCCCTGCCTGCCCGGCGGGTTCGGGCAGCCCGGAGTCGGGGACGACGGCGGCGTAATCCGAGAGGAACCTCGTCGGTTCGAGTTCGTCATAGATCCCGCCCGGGCCTTCGAGCTCGGCGCCGAACACGCCTTCGGCGAGTTCGAGCGCTTCTTCGCGCCCGAGGTCCCGGTGCGGGAGTTCTTCTGCGACCTGAGGATCGGTTTCCGCCCCCTGCTCGAGGCTCTGGACGCTCGACGATTCGAGCGCTTCGCGGGTCTGTTGGGCGGTCGGGACGCCAGGCGATGGCTGGGGCGCCGAGGGGGTTTCGTCGCCGACAGCGGAGCCGGCGCCGAGTCCGATCCCCGCACAGATGACCGCGATCAGCACGATGACCGCGAGCGCGATCCTCGGCATCCGCCCGCGAGGTCCGGTCGCGCCGGCTCTAAGGGGCCCGACCCCGGCCGACCCGCCCCGAGGCAGGTGCAAGTGGGCAAGGAGCCACGTCCAGATCTCTCCCCTTCTCGTCCCCGACATCAGCGCCCTCCCCTGGCTGGTTCATTCCTCCCCGCCGGGCCGAGCTGGTCGTCCCCGCGAGCCGATCTGCCACTCCGACGGGACCCAAACAAAGCGAGATGCGTTTTACATCAGCACTATTCGGTTGTTTGATCGCAGAGCGGTCAGCCTGCCCCTGACCGCTCGAACGCGCACCACTCACCCCCCAGCGCTACAGAGCTGATCAATGCGGCGGAAGTTCGGGATGAATCAAAGTGCCGTCGTGTCGGCCCGAACCCCGATCGCATCTCGTACCAACGGCCGATCACACGCCGGCCCCGGCTCGTAGAAATGCTGGATAGCCGCCCCTGCAGGGCGCAACTCCACGAGCTTCACCCCATCCACCCCGACCAAAGTCCGGATATGGTGGCTCATTACGCCGATGGTCACACGGTGATATGCCGCCAGCTCCTTCGGACTCATGGGCGTTCCGGCCTCGATCAGGCTCCTGAGGACATCTCTCCGTAGACGGTGCCCCAGAGCCGACAGCAGGCTCTCGGTCACGTCCTCCTCCAATTTCTTCAATTGCCGCCTCCCAGCCTGCAAATTGATCGATCGTCGACATTCCTGGCTCCGCGTGTGGAGCAGGGCGGTCTAGCGCGTTGCTCGACGGTGGCGCCGCCTCGGTTACAGAGCCCATGTACGTTCGCCCTCTTCGGAAGAAGACCCAGGCACTGGATGCCGTAACTTGATGTGTTCGCCGACAACCTCCACCCCGGCATGGGGAGGCAGCGGTTAGACGCGGACATACCTGGCCATCCCGACCGGTCCTGAACCCCCGCCTGCCGTAGAGGATCAAGTCCCATCGGGCGGATCAGGGACTCGAACGCCGTTTGTCGGGCCCCGGCCGCGGCAACACCGCGACCAGAGGCTCCGGGAGCCAGCTGCTGGCGAACGAGATCTCGACACTCACGACATATCCCGCCTCGTTGAAGCCGAACACGCCACCCCACTCCTGCGGGACGGTGTAGCTCGCGGCCTCGTCCCGCACCTTGAAGAAGGCGGTGTCGGCGTGGGGGTCATAGTGCGCCAGCTGGGTCATGGCCGGTCCCTCTCCGGCTCCGGGCCGGTCTCGCCGTCCAGTTCCCCGATCAACGTGAGCACCCGTTGTCTGTCGAACTTCCTGGTCGGGCTATAGAAGTACTCGTGCGCACCACGCCGCGACTCCTTATTCACCAGCCTGACCGCATTGGCCTCGCGCAGGACCCTCATGTGGTAGCCGACGTTCTGAGGTGGGGGCGCACCGGGTTCCCGCGACGCCTGTTTCGCACTCACCGGCTCGCCTGAGAGGAGGATGCGCTTGTAGAGCCGTCGCCTATCCGGATTCCCGACCAACTTCCATAGCTGCATGGCTTCGTTCACGACAGACGCTGGCAATTGGGACACGGCTTCGTGCCGACAACCCGCCCCGACTCCGAGCCGGCGGAGCCCGACCGGATGGTCGGGACCTCTTCCGATCCGCCGCAGATGAGGCACGGCTCGGCGATGCCGGGTACGGCGTCGGGGACGCGATCACCGATCTCCTCGCGGATGAACAACCGTTCGCCGCCGTCGGCCCACCTGCCGAGCACCAGGTCATCCGCGATCGCGACGGCCAACACCGGCCGTCCTCTCATCGATTGAGGATCGCCCGCGAAGGCGTACCAGCCACCGACCTCGAGAACGTCGCTCATATGGGCCGCAGTGCGCCCTCGCTCCCGATCATCAGATAGCTGATCAGGATCTCCTCGTCTTCGCTCTCATCCAGTCGTGCTTCCGCCTCGTCGTTGATCCTCACGAGCGCGTTCAGTGCGTCAAGCATGACCGCGAGGGCTTCATCGGCGCCACGTCCGTCGAGGCGCATGGTGTCCTGCGCCACCACGGCGTCATCCCTGGATTCGAACCGCCCCTCGTCGATCGACGCTCCGAACGCTTCGACGCCCATCTTGAGACTCCACGCGGCGAGATGCTGCTTGAAGATCGGCGGCATCCGCTTCCACATCGGCTCCCAGGCAACGGCCCGGCCGGTCGGCTCGTAGTAATGCTTGATCGTCCCGCGGACCTTCTCTTCATCGACCAACTTCAGGTAGCCGAGCGCCGCGAGCTCGCGGAAATGGTAGGCGACGTAAGGGACCGACTCCCCCACTTCTTCTGCGAGATCGGTGGGCGAGATTCGTCGTCTCGGCGACATCGTCGCTTCGATGATCCGCAGTCGCATTGGGTGAGAAATCGCGGCAGCCAAGGCAAGAATGCCTTTGGGTCTCTCCATTTCATTCCGACTTGGGCGAGCCACGGCCACTAATCCGTCATCCCTGTTTGGACGTACCTACTTAATTGCACTCCAAGCATTTCAAGTTTCCGGCGGACATTGCGTCGTACCTGTTCCATCGGTGGAACAGGTTCCACTATCAATCACCTCACCGGGATCAGCGACCACTGAAAGGGGGTGATGACGTGGTTGTCAGCACTGCTGCGTCGGCGATGCCGGCGATGAGCGTCGCAAAGGGGACGTGACCCGCTGATGCCTCGATTGGTCCCCGGCCGGGGTCGAGGCTCGCGTCGGTGGTGCGTCAGGATTGCGAGCGTGCGTTCGATTGAGCGGCGACGGCCGGGTGACCCGCGGCCTCGAATCGGCGCTGCTTCGAGGGGTCCTTGAACTCCATCGGTGCTGGGGTCTGCGTCAAGGAGCTGGCCCACGACATGTGCTCCAAACGGGCCGGGACGATCCCTCGCACCGTGGATTGAAATTCGATCGGCGAACTCACTCGAGGCGAACTTCTTCGCCCGACCGACGAAGGCCTCGCGACCCCGGCCGCTGCCGCCCTCCGGCTCGGCGAACTGCTCGGCCGATGAGGATCGCGAGCGACCTCCCCGGGCGAATGAAAGAGAACCCGGGGAAGCCGCTCGAAGGAGCGGGAGATCATCACCGTCCTTGAAACCCTGCCGGGCAGGTACGGCTACCTCCCTCACAAATCTGCGGGATGCAGAAGAAACGAGGTTGCGGGAAGTCAACCCATTCGGATGACATGCCGACCCCCCGCAGGATGGGACTGTAAGCACATCAGGGCTCGCCGAGCAAGTTGACATGTTCCACCGGTAAGGCGATCCAACCGACTGGGGGTGCACCTGCATTCTCCGCCGCTGATCGCGGATGGGCCGGGCCGTCGCCTTCGGCGGCTCGACGTCGGGTCTGTCCTCGAACGCTGATGGCCATCATGCCGCTGCGCGCTTCGGGTCGGCGGCAACGAGTCGATCGACCGGGTACGAGACGACGGCATTTGGACGGACAGAACCCGGTGGCGGGCCGAGATCAGGTGACTCACCCTTCTGACATGGGCAACCCGAGACTTCCAGACGATGTGCCTTCGCCGACCGACCTCGACCTCCTGAGTGACAGGGAGAAGAGACTGATCGAATCCCGGTTCGGCCTCGGTGGGAGCAGCCCCAAGACGCTCGCCCAGGTCGGCGAAGAGTTCGGGGTTGGCATCGAGCAGGCGCGGCAGGTCCAGGAGGCCGCGCTCCGAAAGAAAGCCGTCGCCGGGCATCGCGGCCACCGACACCGATGCGATCTGCCTTCGGCATGGTCAGCCTGCCCGATCGGCAGAAAGTCCGTCGCCGGTCGACCCGACGACCTCCGAGGATCCCCGTTCGATCGAGATCACCACGCCGGAGGGCAGGTGGAACTCGACCCACCACTCCCGCCCGTCGTCGAGCTCCGCCAACCAAGCCTCCGCGTCGATCGGGTCGATCGTCACCCCCTGACGGTCGTCCAGGAGGATGTTCACGGCGCTGTCGTCGGGCGGCAGCGATTCGATCCGGGTCAGCTCGCCCTGCAGGACACAGGAGCCGAAGGTCCCGCGAAAGTTCGCGAGCACCCGTACCGGCCGTCCGAGCAGATCTTTGAGGCGCCACAAGGCGTCCTCGAATTCAATCGCTGCGACGTTGCCGCCCATATAACGATAGGCGCTGCGAATCACGGATTCTCCCCCCCTTCTGCCAGGAAGTCGCGGAGTCGTCCACGGCCCTCGGCAGCGCATCGATTGATCTTCGTCAGCGTCCAGCTACAGATCCGGCCGATCTCGGCATAGCTGTAGCCGGCGGCGATCAAGGTCAGCGCCCGGCGCTCATCGGCCTTCAGCGTGGCGAACGCGGCCGCGAACTGCTCGACCTCCTCGGCCGCCTCCGCCAGTTGGGCCGGACCCCGCCATTCGTCGGCGAGGTCGACGGCAAACTCCATTCAACCGCCTCTCCCCGACGCCGGTGCTCCTCGGCGATCCGCCGGGCGCAGCGCTTCACGACCGTCTGCATCCAGAGCAACGCTTCGCCCTCGTCGGTGCCGGGGAAGTGCCGCAGGAACTGCACGCTCGCCTCCGACAGCGCGTCGTCGGCGTCGACCGTCGACTCGGAGTGGAGGCTGGCCTGGCGGACCAGCGTCCGTCGATGCTGCCGCACTCAATCCTTCGAGGAGCTTCGCTCTGTCTTCCGTCGATCGCCGGGCGTGCGACCGGCCGCCGCCGACCCTTCATTTCTGCCTCCGGCTAGGGCACGATCTCGAGCGCCCGCTCGGCCGCCCGGACCCGCTCGTGCTGGAGCTTCTGCTGGAATCGCGCGAGGCGCTGTTGGGTGGCCTGCCGCTCGCGTCGGCGCCGGGCGTCGCACGCGGGCGCCGCTCACCTCGAGCGCGTGGTCGATCTCCGTCGCGGTGTAGCGGTAGTTCAGCGGCGTCGCGATCAGCTCCGCCTTGAAGCAGGCGAGGTAGTGGACGACGAGGTCGACCCGGTTCGGCATCAGCGAGGCGACGCGGTCGCCCGCCGCGAGGCCCAGGCCGAGGTAGCCCGACGCCAGCCGTGAGCTCGCGTCCTCCAGCTCGCTCCAGGTCAGAGCCCGCACGTTGGAGAGGATCGCGACCTCCTCCGGCTTGGTGTCGAGCCCGAGCCGGAGGAGATCGGAGAGGTGCGCCGCCGGCGCGTCAAGCCGCGCGCCGGCGATCAGCATCTATTTGCCGCCGACGATGTCTTCGACCACATAGGCCGAGACATTGGCGATTTCTTCCGGGCTTAGCAACCCTTTGAACGGAGGCATGCCGCCGCCGCCGTTTTCGACCTGTTCTTCGCTGCCTTTCTGTTCGTGAGATTTCGGCAGCGTGGTCAGGTCCGGACCGCCGTTGCCGCCTTTGCCGTCCGCCCCGTGGCAGGTCGAGCAGTTTTCGGCGAACACTTCTTTGCCGGCTTCCGCGTTCGGCGCGCCGCCCGCTTCGGCGGCTTCGCCACCTTCTTTTTCCGCTTCGGGCCCGGCGGTCTCACCGGCGTGCAGGGTGCCTTCTTCTTCGGCTTCGAGGCCTTTCGCTTCTTTCATCGTTCCTTTCAGCGAGAAGACCCAGAAGTTTTCCCCGTGGGCCGTCGCCGCCAGGCTGTTGCCGCCGGCATAGAAGGCGATTTTCTCTTCGCCTTCGTCTTCGAACGGGGTGACCGTCGAGTTGGCCGCGGCACCGGTCTGCCAGTGCCACAGTTCTTTGCCGGTTTTGGCGTCGTAGGCGACCAGGTTGCCGTCGTTGTGGCCGACGAACAGAAGCCCGCCCGCGGTGGTCACGGCGCCGGAGTAACACGATTCTTCCGGGATGCTTTTCTGCCAGGCGATTTTGCCGGTGCTCATGTCGTAGGCGGTCACGAATCCTTCGGTGTCGAAGCCCGAGCTGATGACCGTGTCGGACCCGATGAACGATTGACCCGGGGTCAGCTTTTGCGGGTGGGGAGGCACGACCAGGCCCGTGGCGCCACTCTGCGAGCACACGTAGTACATGTTCATTTCGGGGTCGTAGGAGGAGGGCGGCCAGTTGTCACCGCCGACTGCGGCGTTGGGGGCCATAGTGATCTGGCTCGGATCCGTGCTCATGGGGACGAAGATTGGTCCGCCGACCACCTTCGGTTTCGGTTTGTTGGCTTCCGCCGCTTCTTTGGCGTTTGCGACCGATTCCGCCGTCGTTTTGATCGGGCTGAACGGTGGCATCGTCGGCTCCGGCTGGGTCGGAGACGTTTTCTGCAGTGGGTCCTGCGGGACCTTCACCTCGGGGATCGGGTAGATCGGTTCGCCGGTTTTGCGATCCAGCAGGTACACCCAGCCGGTCTTCGACGGTTGGCCGATGGCTTCGCGCATCGTGCCACCCATTTCGCCGTCCATGAGGACGGTCGGCGACGGCGAGTCGAAGTCCCAGATGTCGTGGTGGACCTCCTGATAACCCCATTTCAATTTGCCGGTGTCGGCGTCAAGAGCCACGATCGACGCGGTGTAAAGGTTGTCCCCGGGCCGTATGGTGCCGACCCACGGCGACGCGTTGGAGGTCGAGAAGTAGAGCTCGTTCAGTTTCGGGTCGACCGTCGGCGTGTTCCAGAGGCTGGCGCCACCGTGTAGATAGGACCCATTGTCCGGCCAGGTGTTGCCGCCGGTTTCTTTCGGGCTGGGGGTGGTGTAGAAGCGCCAGAGGAATTTGCCGGTTTTCGCATCGAGCGCCGTGAGGCGACCGCGGACCCCGTACTCACCGCCGGAGCCGCCGACGTAGATGCGGCCTTCGTAGTACAGCGGGGCGCTGGTGATCGAGTAGCCGCCTTTCGGCTGCACGATCGGGGTTTCCCATTTCACTTTGCCGGTTTCCTGATCGAGCGCGATCTGGATGCCGTTCAGCTGGGAGACGAAGACCATCCCTTCGCCCAGCGCGACGCCGCGGTTGTCCCAACCACAGCAGACCACTTCGCCGAGCGGGTCGGGCGGGATGTGGGGTTCGTAGGTCCAGAGGATTTTGCCGGTCGAGGCGTTGATCGCGTAGATGTCGTCGGCGCCGTCGGGGATGTAGATCGTGCCTTCGTACTCGAGCGCCTGTCCCTCGGCCGAGAACTTCGCGGCGGTGGCGTTCTGGCCGATCTTGGTCATCCAGTCGCCCTTCAGTTCTTTGACGTTTTCGGTGTTGATTTCGTCAAGACTCGAAAAGCGGTTATTGGTCAGGTTTCCGCCGTTGGTGATCCAGTTGTCGCCTGGTTCGGCTTCCAGTTCCTGAGTGGTGAACGCGGGCGCGGCAACTATGCCTTCTTCTTCGCTTGCCGCCGATTCGGATTCCGATTCGGATTCCGCTTCCGCGTTCGCGCCCTGGTTCGTGGTCGTGGTTCCACCACTACCGCCGCATGCAGCGAGGACCACCGCTGTCGCGAGCGCCAAAAAAAGCGTCGCGATCCAGGTGCGGCCACCGCTCGGCCTACCGAGACCTCTCATCTGATCCACCCTTTCGCTGCGGGCGGAGGCGAGCTCCGAGACGGGCCTCGCCCGCTCATTCGCACAGCATCCAGAAGATCGACGCTAGCACAGCGCCGGCGTCGGCCCGGAGACCAACGAAAGGCGACCTCGCCTGGCCGGGTGTGCGCCGGGCCGGGGAGGTTGCCAGAGGCGCTTCGCCTATTTGCCGGCGACGATGTCTTCGACCACGTAGGCGGCGACGTTGCGGATTTCTTTTTCGCCGAGGACGCCTTTGAACGGAGGCATACCACCACCGCCGTTGGTCACCCGCTGTTCGGCGCCTTCCTGGGTCTTGGTCAGCGGCATCGTGAAACAGCTTCAGTTAGCGGGACGCTACGAGTTTCCGCGTCACCGAAAACGCAGAGGCGGTGAGGTGTGACGGTGACGTCGCAGATGGGCTATCCGCCGCCGCCGCATCGAGCCGTTCTCGAGCACCCGGGGCACGTACTTCTGCGGGACGCTCTGGCGTTTCCTCGGGGACCGCGACCCGGAGCCTGCTTCAAGGGCACGGTGAAAGAGGGCGATCCCGAGCGCCGCGACGGCGACGCCGATGGCCGCGACCAGCAGCGCCGGCACCCCCAGGAGGCCGAGCACGACGAGACCGACCAGGAACGCCAACACGGTGCCTGCATAGAGACGGTCTTCGTTGCCCCGACTGTCCATCGCCCTCGAAACGAAAGTACTCCTGACCGATGGCCGGACGGCCCCCCCGGCGCGGCCCTGCAACGAAACTGGCGCTCAGCGGGTGAGGCGCCTGAACGCCGACCAGGCGGGCTTCGGCGCGAGGCCCGCGCCGAAGAGCCCCGAGCCGTCGCAGAAGTTGCAGGTGCCGGGGGAATCGGTGAACGAGAACCAGTAGACGCGCTTGACCCGCCAGCTCGCCGACCTATCCCGCAGCAGCCTGAAGGCGCCGGAGAGTTCGCGGGCCTGTCCCAGCCGACCCTTCTCGAACTTGTTGCGGCCGTTGGCGGCGCTCGGCCGGCCGCTGCTCCAGCCGAGCTCGGTCAGCCACAGCGCCCTTCCCGGATCCCGGCTCTTCTTCAGCGCCGCCCGCACTTCTTCGATTTCGGCGGTCAGCTGCCGGTAGTCGGGCGAGTAGGGATGGAGGGCGACGGCGAGGAACTTGCCGCGCACGGCCGGCGTCGTCCGGTACATCGCTTCGAGGAAGTCGGCGGCGAACCAGGCGCGCTTGATGCCGCCGCGCTTCGGCTTCACGTTGCCGCCCTTGGGGCGGATGAAGAGGCCGCCGAGGACGACCCGCGCGCCGCGGTCGGCGCTGCGCAGGTCGCGGAACGATTCGACCACGAGCCTGCCGTACTGGGCCGGGTTCGGCCGCGCCGCGAAGTATTTGTAGTTCTCCTCGTTCCAGATCTGCCAGACGCGGATCGGCCGCGCCGGCAGCAGCGGGTTTTCCGCCCAGAAGCTGCCGCCGTGGCCGTAGCGGAAGACCGCCAGCCGCAGGAATTCGCGCCAGCCGCGGCGCTGCGCGCCGGTCTGCACCGGCAGGCTGCGCGGCGCCCGCGCCCCGCCGATCGCTTCGTAGGCGACCGCCCATCCCGGCGGCCCGTTGAGGA
>DASXMH010000073.1:0-5849 GCA_036495785.1 Solirubrobacterales bacterium | reverse complement strand
GCGTCGAGCTCCTCGCGGATCTTGCGGGCGCCGAGGTCGGCGGTGATCGCGGTGCCGGCGATCCCGGCCACGCAGACGCCGGTCACGAAGGGGCCGATTTCTCGGATCGCGGCGAGCACGAAGAAGCCGCCGAGCCGGTCGAGCGCGCCGAACAGCGAGAGGAAGTTGGCCGCCTGCAGGCCGGGGGCGCCGAAGTTGATCGCCACGGTCGAGACCAGCAGCGGGAACCAGCAGAGCTGCAGGGCGAAGAGGAACTGGCCGATGAACTCCTCGCCGTAGGGGTAGGGCGGGCGGACCGCGGACGCGATCGTACGACCGGTGAGGAGGACAAGCTCCCCCACCTGTTCGAACACCGACTTGGCGGGCAGGAATGCCCTATTGACCGCGGTTCCGACCATCTGCTCCTCCAGCGAGCCGCGCCAACCCGGTGCGGCAGCCCCACTCGACGAGCCGGAGTCTATGGGATCGGTCGGCCCGCTCGGTTAGCTGCATATTGAGATCGCGCTAACCCCGCCGGGGTCCCGAAAAACGGCACGGTTGCGGGGATTCCCCGTGCTATGTTCGCGACGCTTTGCGGGGGACCGGAACACCACGCCCGGGTGCCCGCCTTCGAGCCGTCGCGGTGGGGTCCGCGGCCTTGGCCATGGCGGTGCTGGTCGCTGCCTGCGGCGAATCGTCCTCGGACTCCAACGAGGCCGCGGGCGACTACCAGGTGGCGGTGACCGGCGCGAGCTTCCCGTCCCGCCAGTTCGTCGGCCAGACCTCACTGATGGAGATCGGCGTCAGGAACACCGGCGAAAAGACCGTCCCGGCCCTCACCGTGACGATCAAGATCGAGGGCAAGGAGGGCGAAAACGCCCGCCTCCCCTTCGCCGTCCACGACCCCCAGGCGGGCCTCGCCGGCGGCGACCGGCCGGTCTGGGTCCTCTCGGCGACCTACCCCCGCCGGGCCGGCTCCTCCGAACCGGGAGGTGCCGAAACCTCCAACGGAACGACCTACTCCTTCGGCGCGCTGAAGCCCGGCAAGTCCGTGGAAGCGATCTGGAAACTGAGCGCGGTGCGCCCCGGCAAGTACAACGTCGCCTATGAGATAGACGCGGGCCTGGGCGGCGAAGCGAGGGCGAAGACCTCCTCCGGCGTCGCCCCCGGCGGCTCCTTCGTCACCGACATCACCACCGAACTTCCCGAAACCGAAGTGAACGGCGCCGGCGAAATCGTCGAAATCAAGCGCGGCGCCAAGCAGGGCTCGAGCGGCGGCTAGCAGCCGTCGGCTTTTTCATCAGAGGTGACCCAGGGCTGAGAGGTCATTGATTCTCCCCCTCTCGGACCCAGGATTGCGGCGAACCCATCGAGTTTCCGCTGCTCGAATCGACCTTCAACCGGCGCTTCGACATCTCTTCGGCACGCCGGCGACCGGCTTCGTCGGAGCAGTGATCTCACATTTTCTCGGCTGCGCACAGACCTGATCGCGCCGGCTCGACTGGGAAGGGCAGCTCAGCCGACCCAAAGATGTTTCTAATAAGGCCTGTTTTTAATAAGGACTTTTGAAGTTCGCAACCGATTGTCTGTAGCTGCTTTGGCTCCCAGCAGGCAGGCTGCTGCGGAGCTTGCAGGGAGCAGGGAAAAAAGAGGTTTCGCTGCTGGTTGCCTCGATTGTGGGGATGAACCTCGCGCGCATCCGCCAGGCAAAACGCCTGAGCCAGGAAGAAGTCGCCGACCGGGCCGGCCTGCACCGAACAGAGATCAGCCTGATGGAGCTCGGCAAGCGGACGCCGCGGATCGACACCATCTTCCGCGTCATGGGCGCACTCGACGTCGGCCCGGCCGAAGCCTTCGAAGGCGCCTCCTGGGCCCCCTACGCCGAGAAACCGGGTGGCTACGTCAAGCTCGAAGGGCGCACCCAGAGCTAGCCGCGGGCGGTCACACAATGGGCACAGTCTCGTGTCCCACGCGTGCGCCGGTGCCCCCTACAGTGGCCTCTTCGGGGCACTGGCGACCGGCTTCATCGGCGCCGTCGTAGCCCACTTTCTCGGCTGACGGCGCGGGCGGATCCGTGCCGTACCCGCGTGTCCCGGCTAACCTTGGCTGACCAGCCAAAGGGGACGGAGGAGTGAGCATGGAGAGCGGGACCGTGGAGACGAAGACCGAGGCCAAAGGCTCGAACGGCGCGCCGCCCGCGGCGGTGGAGCCGGAGACGCTGGAGGTTCTGAACCCGGCGACCGGCGCGACGATCGCCAGCCTGCCGGTCGACCGGCCAGAGGCCGTCGCGGCGACCGTGGCGCGGGTGCGCGCCGCGCAGCCCGACTGGGAGGCGATGGGGATCGAGGGGCGCTACCACTGGCTCGGCAAGCTGCGCGACTGGATCCTCGACAACCAGGACCGGGTGCTCGACACGATGCAGCGGGAGACGGGCAAGGTGCGTGCCGACGCCTCCAACGAGCCCGCCTACCTGACCGACACGATCAACTTCTACGGCACCCAGGCGGCCAAGTTCATCGGCGAGGAGAGCGTCCGCGCCCACTCCCCCCTGATCGCCGCGAAGAAGCTTCGGGTCCAGTACCGGCCCCACCCCGTGGTCGGGATCATCAGCCCCTGGAACTTCCCGCTGATCCTCTCGCTCGGCGACGCGATCCCCGCCCTGATGGCCGGCGCCGCGGTCGTCATCAAGCCGTCGGAGTTCACCCCGCTCGGCATCGCCGAGATCGCCGAGGCCTGGAAGCGGGAGATCGGCGCCCCCGACGTCTTCGACGTGGTCCAGGGGATCGGCGAGACCGGCGGCGCGCTGGTCGACAACGTCGACTTCATCCAGTTCACCGGCTCCGACCGCACCGGCCGCAAGGTGATGGCGCGCGCCGCCGAGACGCTCACCCCGGTCAGCCTCGAGCTTGGCGGCAAGGACCCGATGATCGTCCTCGCCGACGCCGACCTCGACCGCGCCGCCAACGCCGCCGCCTGGGGCGGGATGTTCAACTCCGGCCAGGTCTGCATCTCGGTCGAGCGGATCTACGTCGAGGAGCCCGCCTACGACGAGTTCGTCGCCAAGCTGACCGCCGAGGTCGGGCGCATCCGCCAAGGCGCCGACGACGCCCGCAATCCGAAGGACGTCGGCGCGATGACCTCGCCCAACCAGACCGCGATCGTCGAGGCCCAGGTCGACGACGCGCTGGCCAACGGCGCCCGCGCCCTGACCGGCGGCAAGCGCGTCGCCGGCCCCGGCGACTACTTCGAGCCGACCGTCCTCGTCGACGTGGACCACTCGATGAAGGTGATGCGCGACGAGACCTTCGGCCCCGTGGTCGGGGTGATGAAGGTGGGCGACTCCGAGGAGGCGCTGCGGCTCGCCAACGACACCCGCTACGGCCTCTCCGGCTCGGTCTTCGGCGAGCGGGCCAACGCCGAACGGGTCGCCCGCCGGGTCGAGTGCGGCGCCGTCAACGTCAACGACGTACTGATCAACTACTTCGCCTCCGACGTGCCGATGGGCGGCTGGAAGGAGTCGGGGATCGGCTACCGCCACGGCGCCCAGGGCATCCGCAAGTTCTGCCGCACCGAGTCGCTGGTGATCACCCGCTTCGCCGGCAAGCGCGAACCGACCTGGTACCCCTACACGCGCGGCAAGCGCGGCCTGATCGCGCGCATGTCCCAGTTCATCAACGCCCGCGACTGGAAGCGCCGTCTCGGCCTCCGCCACTAGGCAGGGAGCGCCTTTGCGCGCTCGGTAGCCTTAGAAGTTCGTGGCGGAGCGCGATTACATAGCGGCGGTGAAGGAGCGCGTCGTCGTCTTCGACGGCGGCATGGGCGCGACCCTCGAGCAGTTTGACCTCACCCAGGAGGACTACGGCGGGCTGCTCGGGAAATGCCACGAGGCGCTGGTGCTGAACCGGCCCGACGTGATCGAGGGCGTCCACGCCTCGATGCTCGAGGCGGGCGCCGACGTGGTCGAGACCGACACCTTCCAGGGCTCGCGGCTGAAGCTCGACGAGTGGGGGCTCGGCGAGCACACGCTGGAGATCAACACCAAGGCCGCGGAAATCGCGCGCAAGGCGGCGGGCCCGGACCGCTTCGTGGCGGGCTCGATCGGCCCGACCGGTTTCCTCCCCGCCTCGACCGACCCGACCCTCGGCGACATCTCCTTCGGCCGCCTCGCCGAGGTCTTCACCGAGCAGGCGACCGGCCTGGTCAAGGGCGGCGCCGACCTGATCATCATCGAGACCGCGCAGGACATCCTCGAGGTGAAGGCGGCGATCTTCGGCGCCCGCGAGGCCTTCCGCCAGACCGGCCGCACGCTGCCGCTGCAGATCAGCGTCTCGCTGCTGCCGAACGGCGGCAAGATGCTGCTCGGCACCGACATTCAGTCGGTGCTGACCACGCTGACCGCGCTCGACGTCGACGTGGTCGGCCTCAACTGCTCGACCGGCCCGGAGGACATGAGGGACGCGATCCGCTTCCTCGGCGAGACCAGTCCGCTGCCGGTCCACTGCATCCCCAACGCGGGCCTGCCGCTGCAGGGCCCCGACGGCGAGACGATCTTCCCGGAAAAGCCCGAGCCGCTCGCCGCGACCCTGGGTGAGTTCGTCGAGCGTTACGGCGTCGGCATCGTCGGCGGCTGCTGCGGCACCAATCCGGAACACATCCGCGCGATCCGCGAGCGGATCGGCGACGCGCGCCCCGCCTCCCCCCGCCCCGCCAAGGGCCCGATCGAGCTCTCCTCGATGATGACCTCGACCGGGCTCGTGCAGGAGCCGCGGCCGACCCTGGTCGGCGAGCGGGTCAACTCGCAGGGCTCGAAAAAGGCCAAGGAACTGCTGCTCGCCGACGACTACGATGGCCTCGTCCAGGTCGCCGAAGACCAGGTCGAAGGCGGCGCGCACGTCCTCGACGTCTGCGTCGCGCTGACCGAGCGCCAGGACGAGGACGAGCAGATGACGGCAGTGGTGAAGCGGATCTCGCTGAGCCAGCCGGCGCCGATCCAGGTCGACTCGACCGAACCCGAGGTGATCAAGGCGGCGCTTGAGACGATCCCCGGCCGGGCGATCGTCAACTCGATCAATCTCGAGGCGGGGCGCGACAAGGCCGACATCGTTGTGCCCCTGGCGAAGGAACACGGCGCGGCGCTGATCGCGCTGACGATCGACGAGGTCGGGATGGCGAAGACCGCCGAGCGCAAGGTGGAGATCGCGAGGCGGATCAAGGAGATCGCCTGCGACGAGCACGGCCTCGACCCCGAATCGCTGATCTTCGACCTGCTGACCTTCACCCTGACCACCGGCGACGAGGAGTGGAAGCCCTCGGCGATCGAGACGATCGAGGGGATCCGGCGGCTGAAGGCCGAGATCCCCGAGGTGAAGACCTCGCTCGGCGTCTCCAACGTCTCCTTCGGGGTCAGTCCGCGGCCGCGCGCTGTCCTCAACTCGGTCTTCCTCCACCACTGCGTCGAGGCCGGGCTCGACCTGGCGATGGTCAACCCGAACCACATCACGCCGTACTCGGAGATCCCCGACGACGAGCGCGAGCTCACCGACGACCTCGTCTTCAACCGTCGCGACGACGCGCTCGAGCGCTTCATCTCCCACTTCGAGTCGAAGGGCGAGACCGAGGAGGCGGAGGCCGCCGACCCGACCGCCGGGATGGAGCCCGAGGAAGCCCTCCACTGGCACATCCTGCGGCGCAAGAAGGACGGGGTCGAGGAGTGGATCGACAAATCGGTCGAGAAGATCGGCGCCGTCCCGACCCTGAACCAGGTGCTGCTGCCGGCGATGAAGGAGGTCGGCGACAAATTCGGCGCGGGCGAACTGATCCTGCCCTTCGTCCTGCAGTCGGCCGAAGTGATGAAGCGCGCCGTCGCCCAG
>DASXMH010000072.1:0-41156 GCA_036495785.1 Solirubrobacterales bacterium | reverse complement strand
CTGCTGGTGAGTACGCTGCCGGCAGTTGCCGGGTGCTGCGGCGGAGGGGAGTCGCCGTCTCGGTAGCCTGCAAACGCGTGTCGCGCGCCTCCGTGTTGCTCGCCGCGCTGACCAGCGAGCCGACCCCCACGTCTGACCTCTACGACCGGATCGGCTACCCGACGCTGACCCGGCTGGGCCTGGTTCCCTATAGGGCGTTCCGGAACGAGCTTGCCGGGCTGGCCGCGGCCGGACTGGCGGTCAGCCAAGCCGCCGAGGATGGATCGACGACCTGGCGCCTGAGTGGCCCGTCCGGGGAAGATGAGTAGTCCTGCCGTTGTCGCGTCTCCGGCGTCGGCGTAGCCTCCCCGCATCAACCACACCGAAGGAGGACCGGATGGAGCTTTACGCGATTCTGCGACGCAGCGGCTGGCGCTCGGGGGCCGACCTCGAGGAGGCCGCCGCGCGCTCGACCAAGGTCGGCAACGAGGACATGCCCGACGACATCCGCTGGATCCGCAGCTACGTGCTCGAGGAGGGCGGCGAGGCGGTCGGGACCGTCTGCATCTACCAGAGCACGAGCCCGGAGGCGATCCGCGAGCACGCCAATCGGGCAGGCCTGCCGGCCGACGAGATCATCCCGGTCGCCGACACGGTGATCGTGCGGCCCGACCCGGAGGCCACCGCGGCCTAGCGTCTTGGTCGCAAGAGGGGGAGTCGCAGCGGGAGTCCGTCGCGCGGGAGCGGCGGACCTTCCGGCGTTGGACCGGATGCTGGCCCGCGCCTTCGCCGACGACCCCGTCGCCCGCTACGCCTGCCCGCGCGACGAGCTGCGCCCGCGGGTGCTGGAGCGCTTCCACGCGGCGCGCGACCGCCAGATGCTGCGCGCCGGGGAGATCTGGATGAGCGGGGGCGGCGAGAGCGCCGCGGTGTGGGCGGCGCCCGACCGCTGGCGCAGCAGCGTCCGCGACGACCTCGACTTCTCCCGGGCGATGCTGCACCCGCGCCTGCTGCGCCGTGCCCCGCTGGTCGGCTGGGGCCTGCTCGGGCTCGAACGTCGCCACCCGCCGCACCCACCGCACTGGTACCTGGCGACGCTCGGCACCGATCCCGCCGCCCAGGGCCGCGGCCTCGGCACCGCGGTCCTCGCCCCGGTGCTCGAAGAGTGCGACCGCGACGGCGTCGGCGCCTACCTCGAGTCCTCGAAGGAGCGCAACCTCGACTACTACGCTCGCTTCGGCTTCCGCGTCACCGAGGAGCTGCGGCTGCCGCGCGGGCCGCGCGTTTGGCTCATGTGGCGGGACGCTCGCTGAGGCGACCTCAGCAGTGGAACGGGGGGCTGGTGGCGCTCGCCTGGTGGACCCATTCGCCCCTGCCGTTCTGCGCTTCGCCGGTCGCGGTGGTGTGCCAGGTGCCCTGCACGCAGCCGGGGACGCCGACACCGGCGCTCACGCGTTTGCCCGCCGCGGCGCCGGTCGCGCAGCGGACCGAGAAGGCGCGACCGCCGAGCCGCTTCTGCAGGCAGACGGTGACGCGGAGCTCGGAGTGGCGGCGGGCGGTCGTGTAGGCGCCGTGGCCGCTCAGTTCGAGCGACCCGGCGTCGTAGCTGGGGCGGCCGGCGTGGGCGGCGAAGCTGCCGGCGGCGCCGGCACCGACCGCGGCGTAGAGTGCGATCGCGGCAAGGACGGCCAAACCCAGCAGGGCGACGCGGCGGCTGATCTTTGTCACGGTGCAATCACCTCTCATGGATGCCGATCCCCCGACCAACGTGCGGCTGACCGATACGCAGCTTGCCATTCTCGCAGCGCTCTGCCGTCCGATCTCGTCCGGCAACCACTTCGCGACGCCGGCGACCAACCAGGAGATCGCCGACGAGGTCTTCCTCGGCGTCGACGCGGTGAAGGGCCACCTGCGGACGCTCTACCGCAAGTTCGGGATCGAAGACCTGCCCCACAACCAGAAGCGGGCACGGTTGGTCGAGCTGGCGATCGAGGGCGGCTACCTGGCGTCGAGCGAGCCGAAACAGGCGGCCGGGCCGGGCACGCCCGCGCCGAGCGCGCGGGCCGACGTCCCGCTCGGCTCGGTCGAGGCCCGAGGGCAGGCCGAACGAGAAGCGGCGGCGGCGCGGCCGAAGAGCGAGAAGCGCTCGATCGGGCCCTACATAACCCTGGCGATTCTGATCCTGGTGGTGATCGGCTCGACCCTGGCGATCTCCGGCATCTTCAACTCGAGCCCGTCGGCCCCGCAGGCGCCGACCCCGGCCGCCTTCCGCGCCGAGGTCGCGGGCTACTGCAAGCTCGCCCTCTCCGGCGCCCCCTCGACCGCCGGCCAGGACCGCACCGCAAGGGCGCGCGACGACCTCGAGGTGATCGAGACGATCCGCGGCCGCTTCCAGTCGCTGGTCCAGCCGATCGTCCCCGACATCGCCCTCGAACGGTTCTCGACCGGGCTCACGACCGCCGCCAACTACACCGCCGACGTCGCCGAGGAATCGCCCGTGCCAGGCTCGGAGGCGGAAGCCAAGGACGTCGCCGAACTGACCTTCGCAGCGGGGCAGGTCCAGGCGGGGGCGGTCGGTTACGAACTCGGTCATGACTGCGTCGCGGTCGGCGACCTCGTTGCCCGCTCCGCCCAGAACGCCGCGGCGCCCTGAGCGGTCGCCGGGGCGTACCTTATGCGGCGATGGCCTACGACGAACGCCTCGCCGAGGAAGTCCGCGAGCGCCTCGCCGCGCGCGACGGCGAGGTGGTCGAGAAGAAGATGTTCGGCGGGCTCGGCTTCATGGTCGACGGCAACCTCGCGGTCGCCGCCTCGCGCCGCGGCGGCCTCCTCGTCCGCACCGACCCCGCCGACGCCGACGAGGTCCTGGCGTTGCCCGGTGTCGAGCCGATGGAGATGCGCGGCCGCCCGATGCCCGGCTGGGTCTTCGTCGCCCCCGACGCCCTCGGCACCGAGGGCGAGCTGGACGTCTGGGTCACCCGCGCGCTGGCCTTCGTCGCCACTCTTCCCGCGAAGTAGCCGGCCGTTCGCCACCGGCCGCGCTGGGAACCAGGTGAGGCGTCAGGGAATGACGACGAGCTTGTCGACGTACTCGAACTGGGTGCCGTCGTTGGGCTCGAACGTGTACACGAGCTTGGTGTCGAGGGCCTCCGCCAGGCGCCGCAGGGTGGCCACCGAGAAGTTCTGCCCACCTCTTTCCAGGCGGGAGATCACCGCAACGCTGGTCCCCATGCGCTCGGCCAACTCCTCCTGGGTGAGGTCGAGTTCAACCCGTCGAATCGTCAGCAGCCGGGAGAGTTCACGCCGCGGGCGACTCCGTTCCTGGGCTTTCTTGTACTCAGGGTCGAGGCGTTCTTGTTCGGCGATGTGTTCGTCGATGCTCATGCCGATGGGAGAAATCCACTCCTCGGTGTCCGATTCCCTTCCCTCCGCCATGGGGATCAAGTTAGCGGAAGTCGTCGTGGCTGAGTTCATGGTGCGTCCCTTCCCGCAGGCCGAGGTCCGCGTCGATTTGGGGTGTCCATCCGTATCTTGAAGTCACGCCACCGTCGTTGTGCCAGTTCGACATCTCGCCCGGGGACCGTCCTGGTGCCCTTGCGGAAAACGTGGAGCAGGACGAGGAGATTCCCCGAGCGGCGATAGAGAATTCGATACAGGGTGCTGCCGCTGTGGCATCGCAGCTCGCGCAAGCTGCCTTCGACCTGTGAGGTCCGCGGGAATGGAAGCGGTGGGAAATGGTCCGGGAGTTGGTTGATTTCTCGGATCTGTTGTTCGACCGTTGAACGTGACTTGGGGTCGAGGCGAGCCACCAGGAAGTCCCAGACCGGCTCTCGTCCGTGGATGTCTCGGTAGAAGACCGCTTGGGTCGGCACCCGTCCTTAAGGGCCTGGCGCGCCGACTCTCTCCCCACCTCGCTCTCATCTTCCCTTCATCAGGGTGGATGATCCTCGGACGATGCGGGTTTTGGTTGTCGAGGACGAGGTGAAGATGGCAGCGCTCCTGCGGCGCGGGCTGAGCGAGGAAGGGCTCGCGGTCGACGTCGCCGAAGAGGGCGAGCGGGCGCTGGCGATGGCCGGGTCGTCCGAGTACGACGCGGTGGTCCTGGACGTGATGCTGCCGGGCATCGACGGGTTCGAGACCTGCCGGCGGCTTCGCCGCGACGGGGTGTGGGCGCCGGTGCTGATGCTGACCGCGCGGGGGTCGCTGGACGACCGGGTCGCCGGGCTCGACGGCGGCGCCGACGACTACCTGGTCAAGCCCTTCGCCTTCGCCGAGCTGCTGGCGCGCCTGCGGGCGCTGGTCCGCCGCGGCAACGTCGAGCGGCCGCCGGTGATCGAGGTCGGCGACCTGCGGCTCGATCCCGGCACCCGCCAGGTCTGGCGCGGCGAGGCGGAGATCGATCTGTCCTCCAAGGAGTTCACGCTGATGGAGACCTTCATGCGCCACGCCGGCTACGTCCTCTCGCGATCGCAGCTCCTCGAGCAGGCCTGGGAGTACGACTTCGAACACCGCTCCAACGTGGTCGAGGTGTACGTCCGCTACCTGCGCCGCAAAATCGACGTGCCCTTCGACAAGGTGTCGATCGAGACGGTGCGCGGAGCCGGCTACAGACTGCGGAAGGACGGAGGGCGCTGAGCCGCCTCTCGATCCGCCTCCGCCTCACCCTCGTCTTCGCCGCGGTGATCGCCGTGGTGCTGGCGGGGACCGGCGTCTTCATCTACCTCCAGTTCCAGAACGACGTCGACACCGCGGTCGACGGGGGGCTTCGCTCGCGCGCCGACGAACTCTCCGCGGTGGTCCGCCAGGAGGCGACCAGCCTCGCCGCGCGCAGGCAGCACCTGGTCGGCCGCACCGAGAGCTTCGCCGAGGTGCTGGAACTCGACGGCAAGGTGGTCGACTCCTCGGCCGTGATCGGCGCCACCGACCTGCTCGACGCGGAGGAGCTCCGCGCCGCCGCCCGCGCCCCGACCTTCGTCAGCCGCGGCTCGCTGCCTGGCCTCGAGGGCGGCGCCCGCCTGCTCGCGGCGCCGGTGAGTACGCCCGCCGGCGAGCGGATCGTCGTCGTCGGCACCTCGACCGCCTCGCGCGATGAGTCGCTGGTCGACCTCCGCCAGCTGCTCTTGATCGCCCTGCCGGCGGCGCTGATCCTCGCCTCGGCGGCCGGCTACTGGGTCGCCGCCGCGGCGCTGCGGCCGGTCGATGCGATGCGCGCCCGCGCCAAGGAGATCTCGACCGCCGCCCCGGACGAGCGCCTCCCCGTCCCCGACACCCGCGACGAGGTGGCGCGGCTGGGGGAGACGCTGAACGAGATGCTCGCCCGGCTCGGCGAGGCGCTGGAGCGGGAACGCGCCTTCGTCGCCGACGCCAGCCACGAGCTTCGCACGCCGCTGGCGATCCTCCGCGCCGAGCTCGACCTGGCGCTCGCCGAGGGCCGCAGCCCGGCGGAGCTGCGCGCCGCGCTCGCCTCCGCCGCCGAGGAGACCGACCGCCTCACCCAGCTCGCCGAGGACCTGCTGACGATCGCCCAGACCGAGCGCGGCGAGCTGCCGCTGCGGCTCGCGCCACTGCACCTCGCCGACGCCTTCGCGACGGTCGAGCGCCGCTTCGGCCGCCGCGCCCGCGAAGCGGGGCGGCGGATCGAGCTTCGCGACGGCGGCGAGATCGAGCCGCGCGCCGACTGGCTGCGCCTCGACCAGGCGATCGGCACCCTGGTCGACAACGCGCTTCGCTACGGCGCCGGGACGATCGCGCTGTCGGGGCGGCGGGCGGGGGAGGCGGTCGAGATCCACGTCACCGACGAGGGCGATGGCTTCCCGCCCGACTTCATCGGCCGCGCCTTCGAGCGCTTCAGCCGCGCCCCCGGCGTCCGCGACGGCGGCAGCGGCCTCGGCCTGGCGATCGTCGCCACCGTCGCCGAGGCCCACGGCGGCAGCGCCCACGCCGCCAACCGCCCGGAGGGCGGCGCCGACGTCTGGCTCGTCATCCCATTCTCATCTTCCTTTAAGGACGCCCCCGGATGATCGCCGCCGCATGCATCCGATCTCCTACCTGCAGGCGCTGATCCTCGGGCTGACCCAGGGGATCGCCGAGCCGTTCCCGATCTCCAGCCTCGGCCACGGGGTGATCCTGCCCAGCCTGTTCGGCTGGAACATCCACCAGAACGACGACTACTTCCTCGCCTTCCTGGTCGCCACCCACTGCGCCACCGCGATCGTCCTCTTCTTCTACTTCCTCGAGGACTGGCTGCGGATCTTCCGCGGCTTCGGCCGCTCGGTGCGCGACCGCGGCATCGCCGCGGGCGACAACGACGCGCGCCTCGCCTGGCTCCTGATCGTCGGCACGATCCCGGCCGGCATCCTCGGCCTGGCGCTGCAGCACCCGCTGCGCACGCTCTTCGCCTCGGCCGAGACCGCCTCGCTCTTCCTCATCCTCAACGGCCTGCTGCTGCTCGGCTTCGAGCGGCTGCGCCGGCGGCGCCCCGAACGCGGCGACGGCGAGGGCGACTCCGACCCGCGGATCGCCCGCCGCGTCAGCCTCAAACAGGCGGCGGCGATCGGCACCGCGCAGGCGGCTGCGCTCGTCCCCGGCATCTCCCGCTCCGGCGTGACGATGGGCGGCGGCCTCCTGGTCGGCCTCTCCAACGAGGACTCGGCGAAATTCGCCTTCCTGCTGGCGACGCCGGTGATCGCCGCGGCCGGCTTCCTGAAGCTTCCCGAACTCTTCGGCTCGGCCGGGGACGGGGTGCGGGGCCCGGCGCTGGTCGGCGCGATCGCCGCCGCCTTCACCACCTTCCTCGCCGTGCGGTTCCTGCTGCGCTACTTCCAGACCAATCGCCTGACGCCGTTCGGTTATTACTGCGTCGTGGCCGGAATCGTCTGCAGCCTGATCTTCGCCTTCTGAGGTGACCGGAGCCGAGCTCAGCCTCGCGCTCTCGGTCTTCCTCGCCTGCGCGGTCGAGGCGGTCGAGGCGTTCACGATCGTGCTCGCGGTGGGGACGACGCGGCGCTGGCCGCCGGCGCTCGCCGGGGTGGGCGCGGCGGCATTGGTCCTGGCGGTGCTGGTCGCGGCGCTCGGCCCGGCGCTCACTGCGCTGCCGCTCGGCCTGCTGCGGGTGGTGGTCGGCGGGCTGCTTCTCACCTTCGGCCTCCAGTGGCTGCGCAAGGCGATCCTGCGCGCCGCGGGCGCCAAGGACAAGCACGACGAGGAGGCGATCTTCCGCGCCGAGGCGGCCGAGGCCGCGGCGGCGCCCGCCGAGGCGGGCTTCGACGGCTGGGCCTTCACGATCTCGCTGAAAGCGGTGCTGTTGGAGGGCCTCGAGGTCGTCTTCATCGTCCTCACCTTCGGCGCCAACCAGCAGGACGTCGGGCTCGCCGCCGCGGCGGCGGCGGTCGCGATCGCGGCCGTGCTGGCGCTCGGCCTGGCGCTGCGCGCGCCGCTCGCCCGCGTCCCCGAGAACGGGATGAAGTTCGCGGTCGGCGTGATGCTGACCAGCTTCGGGATCTTCTGGGGCGCCGAGGGCGCCGGCGCGACCTGGCCCGGGGGAGACGCCTCACTCGCCCCGCTCGTCGCCGTCGTGCTGGTCGCGGCGCTGGCGATGGTCGCCGAGATCCGCTCGCGTGCGCCGAGCGCGGCGGTGACGGGATGAGGCCGCGCCGCGCTCTGCTTGCCGTCTGGGACTTCGTCGTCGGCGACTACTGGCGCCTCGCCCTCGCCGCCGTCGTCGCGATCGGCGTGACGGCGATCGTCGGCGGCTGGTGGGTCGCCCCGCTCCTGGCCCTCGCCGCCCTCTGGTGGTCGCTCCGTGGTACTATTACGCAATGCGATACATCAGCGAGCGATCTACTGACCCCGGGCTCCTCGTCCTCGCCAGCCTCGCCGAGGGACCCAAGCACGGGTACGCGATAACCCAGGACGTCGAGGCCGTGGCGGGTGTGAAGCTCGGGCCGGGGACCCTCTACGGGGCGCTCTCGCGGCTCGAGGGCCGCGACATGATCGAGGCGATGCCGAGCGAGGACCGCCGCCGCCCCTACAAGATCACCGCGGCCGGCTCGGTGGCGCTCGAGGAGCAGCTGCGGATGCTCGACCGGGTCGTCGACACCGGGATGAAGCGGCTGCGCGCCGCGGAGGCCGCGTCGTGAACGCCCGGCTCGCGCGCCTCGCCCTGGCGCTCTACCCGCTCGCCTACCGGCGCCGCTACGGCGAGGAGATGGAGGCGCTGCTCGAGGACTCCGGCGCCTCGCCGCGCGCCGTCGCCGACCTCGCGCGCGGCGCCCTGCGCGCCCACCTGCGTCCGGAGCCCGGCCTCAAGGGGCAGCTTGGGCCCGACGACCGCCTGCGCCTCGGCCTCAGCTCGATCCTGCTCTGCTGGGTCGTCTTCTCGGTCGCCGGCCTCGCCCTCTACAAGACGACCGAGGACCACGGCTTCACCGCCGCGGCCGACGCCCACGGGCTGCTCGGCCTCGCCCACTTCGCGATCCAGGCGCTGGCGCTCGTCTCCTCGACCGCGGTGCTGCTCGGCGCCGCGCCGCTGGTCGTGGTCGCCCTGCGCCAGGCCCGCGACCGGCGCGCGGTCGAGCGCGCCACGGTGCTGGCACTTGGTTGCGTGGCCGTCTTCGGGCTCGCCACCGCGGCGCTCCTCGCCGTCGCCAACCTGGAGCCCGCGCGCGGAGACGCCCTCGCCGCGGCGAGCCTCGCCGTCTGGACCGGCCTGGCGCTGGCCTGCGGGCTCGGCTGCGCGCTCGCCGGGCGCCTCGGGCTCTTCGCGATCACCGTGCCCAAGGACGTCCTGCGGATCAGCGCCGCCTGCGCCAACGTCGTCGTCCTCGGCATGATCGGCATCAGCCTCGCCACCGCGACCTACTTCGTCGCCCTGCTGCACGACGCGCCCGGGCTGGCCGGCGCCGCCAACGGGCCGCTCGAACTGGTCAGCGTCGCCGTCTCGCTCGCGATCCAGTTGGCGGTGATGGTGGCGGTCGCGGTTCCCGCCACGCTCGGCGCCTCGCGCGCCTGGCGCGGCGTCGCCGCCGAGTGAGAAGGTAAGGCGCAGCCAGCGAACGAGAGGGAGGGCAATGCCGAGCGTCAGCGTCCGCTACATCGTCGACGACGTCGATCGGGCGATCGACTTCTACACCGGCCACCTCGGCTTCGAGGAGGTGATGCACCCGGCGCCGACCTTCGCGATGCTGCGGCGCGGCGAGCTCCGCTTCGTCCTCAGCGCCCCGGGCGGCGGCCCCGGAGGCGGCGCGGCGATGGCCGACGGCAGCGTGCCGACGCCGGGCGGCTGGAACCGGATCCAGATCGAGGTCGAGGACCTCGACGCGACGGTGGCGCGAATGCGCGAGGCGGGCGCCCACTTCCGCAACGACGTCGTCGAAGGGGTCGGCGGCCGCCAGGTGATCGTCGAGGACCCGGCCGGGAACCCGATCGAGCTGTTCGAGCCGACGATCGAGGAGGCGCGCCTCTCCGGCTAGCCCATCGCTGCGAGCGCGGCCGGCGGGCCGCGCCGGCGGCCTACTGGTCGTGCTGCATCAGCTGCCAGATCACCCACAGCACGCAGCCGATCGCGCCGATGCCGATCGTCGTGTTGACGGCTTCGGCCGTCTCCGGTTCGATCGTCGCCAGCCCGGCGAGGCAGAGGAGGATGGCGAGAAGAGCCCACGCCCACCTCCAGTCGAATGCCTTCGGTGAGTTCACACCCAAAATGGTACGCCGATCGAGCCGGGGCAGATGTAGCCGAGATGTCACTCTCAGCCCGCTCCAATCTTCCCCCTATCCGGCGCGGCCCCGGCCGGATACGGTCGGAAGATGAAGCGCTGGTCGGTTCTCGTCGTGCTCGCCGCTGCGCAGTTCCTGATGGTCCTCGACCAGGCGGTGATGAACGTCTCGATCTCCCAACTCGTGGCCGACTTCGACACGACGGTCACCGCGATCCAGGCGGTGATCGCGCTCTACGCGCTGGTGATGGCGGGGCTGATGCTGACCGGCGGCAAGATCGGCGACCTGGTCGGCCGCCGGCGCGCCTTCGCGGTCGGGCTCGTCATCTACGCCTGTGGCTCGGGGTTGACCGCCGCCGCCTGGAGCGTCCCCTCGCTGACGATCGGCTGGTCGGTGCTCGAGGGGATCGGCGCCGCCCTCGTGCTGCCGGCGATGGTCGCGCTGGTCGCCGGGAACTTTCGCGGCCAGGACCGCGCGGTCGCCTACGGGGTGCTGGGCGGCGTCGCCGGCGCCGGGATCGCGGTCGGCCCGATCCTTGGCGGCTGGGCGACCACCGACCTCAGCTGGCGAGTGGTGTTCGCCGGGGAGGTCGTCGTCGCGATCGGGATCCTGATCGGCATCCGCCTGATCGAGGAGCCGCCGCGACCGGCGCGGGCGCCGCACCTCGACTGGGTCGGCTCGGTGCTGTCGGCCGCGGGTCTGGGGACGCTGGTGCTCGGCGTGCTGGAGGCGAGCAACTGGGGCTGGCTGCGGCCGCGCAGCTCGCCGATCGAACCGTTCGGCTTCTCGCTCACCCCATTCGTGATCGCCGCCGGTGCGCTGCTCCTGGCGGGCTTCGCGCGCTGGGAGCGACGGCGCGAGGAACGCGGCGAGGACCCGCTCGTCCACCTCGGCCTGCTGAAGCTGCCATCGCTGCGCTCCGGGGTGGCGATGCTGCTCTCCCAGAACCTGATCCTGATGGGCGTCTTCTTCACCGTGCCGCTCTTCCTGCAGATCGTGCAGGGCCTCGACGCGCTGGAAACCGGGGTGCGGATGCTGCCCGCCTCGGTCGGCCTCTTCGTCAGCGCCCTGCTCGGCTCGGCGCTCGCCAAGCGCTTCCCGCCGCGGACCCTGGTGCGGGCCGGCCTCGCCGTCGTCTTCGTCGCCACCGTCCTCCTCCTCGACACCGTCGACCCCGAACTCGACAACACGGTCTTCCTGATCGCGATGGGCGTGCTCGGCGTGGGGATGGGGCTGATCGTCTCCCAGCTCGGCAACGTGGTGCAGTCGGCGGTCGGCGACGAGGACCGCAGCGAGGCGGGCGGCCTGCAGAACACGGCCCAGCAGCTCGGCTCCTCGCTCGGCACGGCGCTGCTCGGCGCGATCGTGATCAGCGGCCTGCTCCTCGCCTTCACCAACAACGTCGCCTCGAACCCGCAGATCTCCGCCGACGTCGCCGAACAAGTCGAAGTCCACGTCGCCGCGGGCGGCAGCTTCGTGCACTCCGAACAGGTGGAAGCGAGCGCAAAGGAAGCGGGCCTCCCGCCGCCGACCGTCAACGCGATCGTCTCCGACTACGAAGATGCGCAGATCGCGGCGCTGAAGACGGCGTTCCTCTGCGCGGCGCTCCTGGTGCTCGCCTCGTTCTTCGCCACGCGGCGCCTGCCGAGCCGGCGCTTCGACCAGATGGAGGCGGCGGCCGGGTCGCCGGAAGAGCGGCCGGACCCGCTCGACGCCGTCCCGGGTTGAGGCGGGGGGCGCGGCGCGCGCCACAATCAGGTGGCGATGGCGGAGACGATCAAGGTCGGGCGCCGGCGCGTCGCGGTGACGCGGCTCGATCGGCCGATGTTCCCGTCCGGGGAGACGAAGGGCGACCTCGTCCACTACTACGCCGACGTCGCCGGGCCGCTGGTCCGCCACGCGAAGGGGCGGCCGATCGCGATGCAGCGGTTCCCCGACGGGGTCGGCCACGAGGGCTTCTTCCAGAAGAAGGCCGCCGACTACTACCCGGACTGGATCACCACGACGACCGTGCCGAAAAAAGGCGGCGAGCTGGAGGAGGTGGTGATCTGCGACGCGCCGACCCTCGTCTACCTCGCCAACCAGGCCGTCGTGACGCCGCACCTCTGGCTGAGTCGCGCCGACCACCTCGATCGCCCCGACCGGCTGATCTTCGACTTCGACCCCTCCGGCGGCACCTTCGCCGACATCCGCCGCGCCGCCCGCGCCTGCGGCGACCTACTCCGTGAGGCGGGCCTCGAGCCGTTCGCGATGGTCACCGGCTCGCGCGGCATCCACGTCACGGTGCCGCTGCGGCGGAGCGCCGCGACCGGCTTCGACCGGGTCCGCGGGTTCGCCCGCGAGGTCGGCGAGGAGATGGTGGCGCGCGATCCGCGCCGGCTCACGCTGGAGGCGCGCAAGGCGAAACGCGGCGGCCGCATCCTCGTCGACGTGATGCGCAACAGCTACGCGCAGACCGCCGTCGCCCCCTACGCGGTGCGCGCCCGCGACCACGCCCCGGTGGCGATGCCGCTGCGCTGGGAGGAGCTCGAGGACTCGCGCCTGCGGCCGGACCGTTGGCGGATGAAGAGCGCGCTCGAGCGGCTCGACCGCGACGGCGACGCCTGGAGCGACATCCGCTCCCACGCGCGGTCGTTGCCTGGCCAGGCGACCTTCACGTAGCCGCGCATGTAGCCGACGTGGCTCATCGCCCAGGGATCGCAGGGCATCGCGCAGTACCAGAGGTAGGTGCCGCGATGGCTCGGCGCCCGGAAGGTGAAGGTGGTCGTCTTCGGGTGCCTGGCGGAGCCGGCCGGGATCGTGACGCTCTAGGCGCGGTCCGGGACGCGGGGGCCCACCGGGGCGTTCCGCCAGCGGTCGAGCCAGCGCAGGGCCAGCAGCAGCGCGGCGGGGACGACGACGACGCCGGAGGCGAGCAGGAACCAGAGCTGGGCGGCGTCGCTGCCGGCGCCGATCGTGTGGACGATCGCCAGCGCCCAGAAGGCGGCGGTGAAGCGGTGGAGCTTGCGCCAGCGGGCGGCGCCGATCCGGTCGCGCAGGTAGTAGGTGAGGCCGAGCGCGGCGAGGCCGTAGCCGCCGATGATGCCGAGCCCGGTCCAGAGCGGCCGGTAGAAGCCGACGAACGGGATCGCGATCCCGGCCGGGCCGGGGTTCAGGTAGGAGTCGCCGAGCAACGCCAGCCCGTGCAGGGCGACCATCGCCAGGGTGGTCAGCGAGAGCGCCTCGTGGACCGCCCGCAGGTCGCGCTTGTTCGGGTTCTGCCGTTTCGCGCTCGCCATCAGCCCGACCGCCACCGCCGCGCTGGACAGGATCAGCGCCGCGCCGCCCGCCGCCCGGCTGGTGATCCAGAAGAGGTGTTCGCCCGCGATCACGCCGGCAGGACCTCGGGCAGGACGGAGGTGAGCGGCTCGACGATCCGCACCCCGCCGCCCGCCTCGACGATCACGCCCCCGTAGGGCAGGCGCGACTCGGCGTCCTCGGGGCCGGACAGGAGGGCCGACTTGGCGAACGTCTCGGCGAGCAGCCCGGTGGGGGCCACCGCGGTCACCTGGACGACCCCGGTGAAGGCGGGCCGGCCGCTCGCCGGGTCGATTATCTGATGGGCGGGGCGGCCCTCGGGGCCGGTCCAGGCGCGCCGCGTGATCCCGCTGGTGGCGACGGCGCCGTCGGCGATCCGCAGCTCGTGCAGCGGCTTGCCGCCCGCCGGGTCGTCGACCAGGATCGCGCGCGGGCGGCCGGCGACGCCGCCGACCCGCAGGTCGCCGCAGCAGTCGACCGCGAAGCACTCGAACCCGGCCAGCGATTCGCCGACCAGGTCGGCCATCAGCCCCTTGGCGATCCCGCCCGGGTCGATCCGCACGCCGGGCGGCCGCGCCACGGTGTGGGTCCGCTCGTCGACGCCCAGCAGGCACCACTCGGCGCGCGGGCTCGGTCCCGCCGGGTGGGGAGGGGGAGTCGCGCGGTCCTCGCCGGGCCCGGCGAAGTCGCGCGAGTCGGCGTAGCCCGCCGCCTCGATCTCGCCGACCAGCGTCGCGTCGACGAGGCCGCCGCTGTGCAGCCCGGCGGTGAGCGCCGCGGCGACGACCCGGCGCAGCAGCCGCGAGGCCGGCACCTCGGGCCGCGGGTCGCGGTTGAGGCGCGAGAGCTCGCTGCCGGGGTCGAAGCGGGAGAGCGTGCGGTGGGCGTCGGCCAGGGCCTGTCGCGCGTCCCGCGCCGCCGCGGCCGCGGCGGCCTCGTCGTGGTCGGCGACCCGCACCGCGCACCGCCCGCCGAAGCACTCGAAGCTCTCGACCGCCTCGCGGCTCATGACTGGCTCGTCACCAGCGGTTCTTCGATGAATTCCGGTTCGACTTCTTCGATTTCGGGCGCGACTTCTTCAATTTCAGGTGCGACTTCTTCGACTTCCGGCGCGAGTTCTTCGACTTCAGGTTCCGGTTCGACTTCGACTTCTTCGGCCCGAGGCTTCGGTTCGCGCCGGTGGGTGGGTTCGACCTCGCGCCGTGCGCTCGCCGTGGTGCGGCTCGCGGCGGCCTGTTCCTTGGGGCTGAGCACCGGGTCGTTGCCGGTCGCCATCTGCACGAAGACGATCCCCCAGAGCACGGCGAAGCAGATCAGCGAGATCGCCACGACCCGCCCCCGCAGCAGCCCGGCGCGGCGCCGCTGCGCGGCGAGCCGCCGCCAGGCCTGTCGTTTCAGTTCTCGTTTCTCGATCGGGTCCATGGTTCAGGTTGCCTCCCTCTCGATAAGCAGGGTTAAGGAAGCGCTGTGACTTCTCTTAGAGCCACGCCTTCCCCACCGACAGGGCGAGGAAGCCGAGCGCGACGCCGAGCACGATCGCCGCGGCGAGCGCGCTCGCCCGCATCCCGGCACCCGCCAGGCGCGCTTCGCGCGGGCCGTTGCGCCGCCAGTCGGCGCTCGCCAGCCCCGGCAGCTCGAGCAGGTGGCCGAGCACGTGCAGCGACATGAAGACGACCCAGGCGATGAAGCTCACCTTGTGGATGAGGATCAGCTCGTTGCTGGGCGGCCCGGTGAAGAGCAGGGCGATGCCGGTGGCGAAGAGGGCGATCGTGGTGACGACCACCGCCGGCGCGAGGAGGCGCAGGATGATCTGCGGCGGTCCCTTGCGCACGTAGGGCTCGTCGTGGGTGTAGTAGCGGGCGAACCGGTAACCGGTGCTGGCTATCTTCAGCGCGACCGGCGGCACCAGCAGCAGGCCAATGAAGAGGTGCGGGCCGAGCAGTTGCCCGATGAACGGGATCGTCACCCCCTCCGCGGCGAGCAGGACGAGCAGGGCGACGGCGACCGCGGCGGTCAGCCGGGCATTGCCGGTGACCCCGCCGGTGCGGGGGGCGACGCGCGGTTCGCTGTCGCCGAGAATGGCTGCATGGGAATCGAACATGCCGACCATGCTCGGTCCATTTAATGGGTCCTCCCTAAGCGATCCGTGAGACCTCTCTTATTTTCCCTGCACGCGACGCAGGCCGGGCAGCTCGAAGCTGACCCGGGCGCCGCCGAGCGGCGATGCCTCGGCCCGGATCGAGCCGCCGTGTCCCGCGACGATTCCGCGGGCGATCGCCAGGCCGAGCCCGCTGCCGCCGGAGGCGCGGGCGCGTGCCGCGTCGCTGCGGTGGAAGCGGTCGAAGACGCGCTCGCGCTCGGCTGGCGGGATGCCCGGCCCGTCGTCGTCGACGTCGACCCGCAGGCGGCCGCCCGCCGCGACCGAGGACACGCGGACCGTGCCCTGCGGTCCGGCGTGGCGCCGCCCGTTCTCGACCAGGTTGCGGACGACGCGGGCGAGCATGTCGGGGTCGGCGTCGATCCGGCCGGCGGCGAGAGCGCCGACCTCGGCGCCGCCCGGCGCCGCCGCCACCGCCTCGCGCAGGAAGGCGGCGGCGTCGAGCTCGCGGCGGGCCGGGCCGACCCCCTCGTCGAGCCGCGCCAGCGCCAGCAGCTCGTCGACCAGCCGTTCGACCCGCCGCAGCTCGGCCAGGGTCGCCGCCTCGACCCGCCGCACCGCCGTCGCGTCGGGCTCCGGCTCGCGGGCCAGCACTTCGATCTGGCCGCGGATCGCGGTGAGCGGGCTGCGCAGCTCGTGGGAGGCGTCGGAGACGAAGCCGCGCTGGCGGGCGAAGGCGTCCTCGAGGCGGTCGAGCATGTGGTTGAAGGAGTCGGAGAGCACCCGCAGCTCGGCGGCCGCGGTCGGGTCGACGGTAAGCCGCGGGCTGAGGTCGCCGGCGTCGACCTCGGTGGCGGTGGCGGCGAAGCGGCGCAGCGGCGCCGCCGTCCGCGCCGCGACCAGGTAGCCCGCGAGGAGCGCCGCGATCAGCGCCACCGCGCCGACCGCGATGAAGGTCTGCTGGACGTCGGACTGCGCGTCCTCGATCGGCGAGTCCTCGTCGGACCCGTGCTGCTCGTTCGGCGTCGCGCCCGGTTCGTGCGCCTCGCGTTCCTCCTCGCGGTTGATCACCGTGTGCTCATGCGACATCTGCGCCCGGACCGTGATGAAGACGGTCCCGAAGGCCACCACCACGATCGCGCCGAAGGAGAGCGCCAGCCTGCCCCGCAGGCCGAGCCGCTCCCAGCCTGCCCTCACGTTCGCTCCCGCAGCCGGTAGCCGACCGAGCGCACGGTCTCGATCGGCGTCGGCGACTCCGGCCGCGCCAGCCTGCGGCGAAGGTAGCCGACGTAGACCTGGACGATGTTGGTCCCCGGGTCGTGTTCGTAGCCCCAGACCGCGGAGAGCAACTCGTCGCGGGTGCAGACGCGGGTCTCGTTGCGCATCAGGTGGGCGAGCAGATCGGCCTCGCGTTTCGCCAGCTCGGTCGCCTCGCCGCCACGCTCCGCGGTGCGGCTGATCAGATCGAGCCGGATCCCGGCCGCCTCGAGCACCGTTTCGGACTCCGCCGCGCGCAGTTGTGCCCTGACCCGCGCCAACAGTTCCTCGAAGGCGAACGGCTTGGTGACGTAGTCGGTGGCGCCGCTGTCGAGCCCTTCGACCCGGTCGGCGATCTCGCCTTTCGCGGTCAGCATGATCACCGGCAGCGCCGGGCGCACCTGCCTCACCCGCGCCAGCACCTCGAGGCCGTCGATGCCGGGCAGCATCCGGTCGAGCACCACCAGATCGACTTCGGGTTCGACCGCGACGCGCGCGCCTTCCTCGCCGTCGCCGGCCACTTTCACCGCGTACCCCTCGGCGCGCAGCCCGCGCTCGAGGAAGTCCGCGATGCCCACCTCGTCCTCGACGACAAGGATCTTCATCGCCGCGATCGTACGGGGCCGGCCAGATTTTGCCGCGACCTTGCCGTCGCTTTACCCGGCGCGGAGCACAATCGCGGCATCAACGCAGATCGACGTGCAAAGGAGACCGGCGCGGTCCGCTACCCGTAGATCAGCGGCGCCGGCGACGGCCGACCGAGCGCAGGCCGCCTTCGAGCAGGTACCACGGCAGGAGCACCAGCGCGCAGAGCAGGCCGAAGAAGCCGACCACCCCGATCCCCGCCGCGAGGACGATCGCGAAGCCGCCGATCAAGAGGCCGAGCAGGACGTCGATCAGCAACGAGCGACGCGCCGCGGCGGCGGGGGAGACGTTGCGCGGCACCCTCACCAGGGCTGCCCCGGTTTCAGGTAGACGGCGAAGAAATCGCGTTCGTCAGGGGTCAGATAGCGTTCCGGGGAGCGGAACATTTCCGGCAACAGGTTGCTCGGCTCGACCCCGCCCGCCCGCCGGTAGCTGATGAAGCTGGTCCAGTCTTCGTTGATGTCGAGCTCGATCGCCCGCACCGCGCCGGCCCGCTGCAGCACCTTGGCCAGCGATTCGACCGTCTGGTAGTTGGCCGCCGCGTAGAGCAGGTTGCCGTGGGCGTCGATGCCGAGCCCCGAGCGCCACACCCGCACCGCGTTGTTGACGGTTTCGCCCCATTCGGGGCCGTCGCTCAGGTCCGGGTTGAGCTTGCCTTCGTAGATGATCGGCGGCAGGTTCTGCTTCGCGAACCAGACGTCCTTCGGTGCGCCCGGTCCCTGGTTCCAGCGGACGATGTCGACTCTGCCGTCGCGGTAGGCGACCACGGTGGCGATCCCGTTCACCATCGTTTCCCGCACCTTGCCGTCGTAGATCAGCCCGGCGTTCGAGGTTTCCAGCGGGAAGCCGCCGTTGAAGGTGGCGACCAGCCGGTGCCGCAGGTTCGTCGGCACCTCGCCCGGGCCACGGTGTTCGAGCGGTTCGGGCGGCTCGGCCAGCCCCGGTACGTAGGCGAGTTCGGTCCGCGCGTGGTCGATCCAGGCGACCCCGGCGACGAACTGCGGGTATTCGGGATCGCTGCGGAAGGTGGTGAGGAGCACCGGCGGCCGCGGTCCGACCCCGGCGCCCGCCTTCTCCCAGACCCCCTCGCCGGGCAGCGCAGGGTGGATCAGCGGCTTGACGGTCGGCGGGGTGTAGGCGACCTTCGTTTCCGATTCGACCGCTTCCGCGGCGCCGGAGCCGCCGCCCCCGTCGCCCGCCGCCACCACGCCGACGTGCGGCAGCGACTTCAGCGGCGGCCCGCCCTTTTCGGGTTCGTTCAGCGTGTAGTACCAGTTCTCGATTTCCGAGACGATCGGGTTGCCGCCGTGGCTGCTCAGCCACTCGACGCTGGCGACGGGGACGCCGAGGTTGCGGCTGCCGGTCACCGCGGGCAGCCAGGAAAGCGCCGCGGCGCCGAGGCAGAAGAGGCAGGCGACCGTGAGGACGCGCCGGGCCCGGCGCCAGAGCGGCAGCCTCCTGGGTCGCGGGCGCCGCCGGGTCGGGCGGGGCGGCTCGACGGTGACCGTGGCCATTGTCGCCACCCTCCCGCAGCAAGATGAGAAGGCGATTGAAAATGCGGTGAGACTTCTCTCATCTCATGGGCGTCTCATATAGCGGTGACCTCCCATCGCATCCGCCGTCGAGTCGGCTTCGGACTGCTCGGGCTGTTCCTCGTCCTGCTCCTGCTCGCGATCGCCGCCGCCGTCTACCTGGCGACGCTGCCCGGCGTCGGCGACGCCGAAGCGCGGGTCGAGGCGCTGCTCGCCCGCGAAGGCGGCCGGGTCCTGCCCTCGCCGCCGCCCGTCCGGCTGGCCGCGGCCGTCGTCTCGACCGAGGACGAGAACTTCTACGCGATTCCGCTCTTCAACGTGGCGGCCGGGGCGGGCCGCGCCGCCCTCGCGACGATCGGGACCAGCGAAGACCCCGGCGGCAGCACGATCGCCCAGCAATTGGCGAAGCGCCTCTACCCGCACGGCGGCGGGGTGTGGGGGACGCTCGAAGAGATCGGCCTCGGGGTCAAGCTCTCGCTCGCCTACTCCCACGAACAGGTGCTGAGCATGTACCTCAACTCGGTCTACTACGGCAACGGCTACTGGGGCGACGCCGCCGCCGCGCGGGGCTACTTCGGCGTCTCACCGCGCCGGCTGACCTGGGGTGAGGCGGCGATGCTTGCCGGCCTGCCGCAGGCGCCGAGCGCCTACGACCCGGAGGTCCACCTCGACCGCGCCCGCGCCCGCCAGCGCCATGTCCTCGACCAGCTCGTCGTCAACGGCCACCTGAGCGCGGCCGCCGCCGAGCGGGCCTACGCCGAACCGCCGCCCCTGCGCTGAGCCGAAGCGGCGCCTCGCCGGTCCGCCGTTCTCAGGACGGCAACATCGCAAACCGATATCGGCTTACGATACGGCCGATGCGCGAGTTCCTCCGCGGCGCCGTCCAGCTCCACATCCTCCATCACGCCGCCGAGGCGGAGATCCACGGCGCCTGGATGTCGCAGGAGCTTGCCGGCCATGGCTACGACATCAGCCCCGGCACGCTCTACCCGACCCTGCACCGGCTCGAGCAGGAAGGGCTGCTGAAATCGCGCCCGACGGTCGAGGAGGGGCACTCCCGGCGCGTCTACAAGATCACCGCCGAGGGTCGCAAGGCGCTGAGGCGCACGGAAAAGGCGCTGCGCGAACTGGCCGACGAGGTGCTCGATGACTGACCGCCCGACCGCGGGTGGGAAGCCGCCGGCCCCGAGCCCGAAGGCCCCGCTCGAGACGGTCGCCTGCGAGTGGACCCGGATCGGCGTCACCGGCTTCGGCGGCCCGCCCGCCCACATCGCCCTGCTGCGCAAACTCGTCGTCGACCGCGAAGGGTGGATGGACCACCACGCCTTCGAGGACGCCAACGCCGCCTGCTCGCTTTTGCCGGGGCCGTCCTCGACCCAGCTGGCGATCTTCTGCGCCTACCGGGTGGCGGGCTGGCCGGGGGCGATCGTCGGCGGGCTCGGCTTCATCGTTCCCGCCGTCGTCCTCGTCCTCGCCCTCTCGCTGGTCTTCCTCTCCGGCTCGCCGCCCGACTGGATCCGCGGCGCCGGCGCCGGGGCGGGGGCGGCGGTGGCCGCGGTCGCGGTGCGGGCCGGCCTCGACCTGCTGCGCCCGAGCTACGACCGCGCCCACGGCGAAGGCGGCGCCCTCGTCCGCTGGGCCACCTATGGCGCCGCGGGAGGCGTCGCCGCCGCGACGATCGGGCCCCTGCTGGTCCTCGTCCTGCTCGGCTGCGGCGCGCTCGAGATGCTGATCCGCCGCGCGAGTGCCATGGGGGAGGGGCCGCTGTCGCTGCTGGCGCCGCTCGCCGCCGCGCTCCACCCGAGCGGCCGCCTCGCCGCGCTTCCGGCCCTCGCCCCGCTCGGCGTCGTCGCGACCGGCACCGTCGGCGACCTGGTCTGGACCGCCTTCAAGGTCGGCGGGCTCGCCTTCGGCGGCGGTTTCGTGATCGTGCCGCTGATGCAGGGCGACGCCGTCCACGCCTACCACTGGATGACCAACACCGAATTCCTCAACGCGGTGGCCCTGGGACAGGTGACCCCGGGCCCGGTGGTGGCGACGGTCGCCGCCGTCGGCTACGGCGCCTACGGGATCGGCGGCGGCCTGCTCGCCGCGCTGGTCGCCTTCCTGCCCTCCTTCTCCTTCATCCTGCTCGGCGGCGGCCGCTTCGAGCGCCTCCGCGGCAACCCCCTGGCGCGCGGCTTCCTCGCCGGCGCCGGCCCGGCGGCGATCGGAGCGATCCTCGGCTCGGCCGTCCCCCTCGCCGGCGCCCTCACCTGCTTCTGGCAGTACCTCGTCCTCGCCGCCGCCGCGATCGCCCTCCTCCTACTGCGCCGCGGCGTCGTCTCGGTGCTGCTCGCCGCCGGCGCGGTCGGCGCCATCGTCGCCCTCGCCGGCGCCCCGTTGCCCTAGCCGCGCCTCTCATCGTCGGTTTAGCGCCCGCGCCTAGGTTGCCGCGCCATGTCGACTTCCCCTCTCTCCCTCGACTCCCGCACCACGCGATCGTTCTCGGGGGCGCTGATCGCCAAGGTCCCCGAGATCATCGCCTTCTTCTGGATCACCAAGGTGGCGACGACCGCGCTCGGCGAGGCCGCCTCGGACTGCCTCAACGGCGTGCTCGGCCCGGCGATCGCCGTGCCGCTGATGCTGATCGCCCTAGGCTGGACCCTCCGTCGCCAGCTCCGCGCCGGCCGCTACGACGCCTGGACCTACTGGCTCGTCGTCGTCATGGTCGCGATCTTCGGCACCTCCGCCGCCGACGCCCTCCACGTCGGGCTCGGCGTCCCCTATCTCGTCTCGACCCTCTTCTACGTCGTCGTCCTCGCCGTCGTCTTCGCCGCCTGGCATCGCAGCGAGGGCACCCTCTCGATCCACTCGATCTACACCCGGCGCCGCGAGCTCTTCTACTGGGCGACCGTGCTCGCCACCTTCGCCCTCGGCACCGCGGCCGGCGACATGACCGCGACGACGCTCCAGATCGGCTACTTCGGCTCGATCTGGCTGTTCGCGGGCCTGATCGCGATCCCCTTCGTCGGCTACCGCTGGTTCGGCATGAACGAGGTGCTCGCCTTCTGGATGGCCTATGTCCTGACCCGCCCGTTGGGCGCCTCGTTCGCCGACTGGCTGGCGGTCGAACCCAGCCGCGGCGGGATCGGCCTCGGCACCGGTGGCGTCAGCCTGATCCTCGCCGCCGCCGTCCTGCTGCTGATCCGCCGGCTGGCGAAGACGAGGATGGACGTGCGGGTCGAGGAGGTCGGGCTCGACGAATCAGACGTGGGCGGGCTCGGCCGCGGTCGCGCCCTCGGCCTCGACCTTGGGTAGAGCCTCGGGCAGCGTGTAGAAGTGCTCGGTCGCGCCGCGCACCGCGCGCTGGCGCACCAGCGTGATCAGCCCCGCTTTGGCGAGCTCGGTGACGTGGTAGTTGGTGTTGCTGAGCGGGATCTGCAGCTCGTGGCTGAGGTCCGAGGGGGAGAGGACCCGGCCGCCGTCGATCCCGAGGATTTCGAGGATCGAGACCCGCAGCGGGTGCGCCGTCGCCCGTGCCAGCCGTTGCCAGTCGACGGGGATCGACCTGCCGGTGGGACGACTCCCATTGCTGCTCGCCTCGTGGTTGGCGTTCAAGGTGGCGACTCCATTCCCATTGCCGTGTCCGTTCCCGTCGTTCATCAGCATCAGTACCCACATACCCAGTTTTGGCTTGCCATCGCGCCGACATTACCAAAAATTATTGATTCACGTCATCAATTTCGGGTAGGGTCGTCCACAAGATGCTCTGTTGGAGGAGAGAAGCGTCGGTCGGCGACGCGTGGATCACGATTCCCGCGATCTGCGTCGCGATCGCCCTCGTGGCCGCCTTGGCCCCGTCGATCGCCACCGCCGACACCGCCTCGGTGATCGCGCCGAGCAACCCGCACGAACCGAAAGTCGACTCCGGCTGGCAGGCCGGGACCTGCAATGCCGAACCTCCCGAAGTCCCGACCGAATGCTCGGTCGCGACTCCAGGCCAGTATTTCGAAACGGCGTCCGCTCACCCCAACTACGGCTTCACCCAGTTCATCGTCGCCCACAACGAAGGGCTTCTCGGTCCGCTTCCGACCGCCGAACTCGCCTTCGTGCGGGTCGAGCTTCCGGTAGGCCTCAGCGTCGACCCGGGCGCGACCGAACGCTGCTCGATAGCGACCTTCGAAGCCGGCTCAGCGGGATGTCCCAGCGGCTCACTCGTCGGCGAAAGCGCCGTCACCGCCGCGACGCCGATCGTCGGCCTGCCGGTCCCACCGATTCCCGGGGTGACCAAAGTAAACGTCTACAACGTCGTCCCCAAACCTGGGCAAGCCGCCCGCTTCGGGCTTGAACTGGCAGGCAACGAAGTCTTCCTCGAAGGCGACATCGCCTCCGGCACCGACTACCACGAGGGGTTCACGATCGCGGTCCCGCAGGCCCTGCCGATCGAAGGCGTCGAAGACCTGATCCTCAAAAACCGCCTCGTCTTCAAAGGCCAATCCCACGTAAGCGGCGGCAACGGCACCTTCATCACCACGCCGAGCACCTGCCACGGCCAGGCCTTCACCGAATCGGGCAGCGAATACTCGACCCTGCTCAAAGCGGCCTCTTATAAAGAGATCGGGGAAGGGGAGCAATTCCCGAGCGGCGCAGGGGCCTACCTCGAGTCGCCGATCCCGCCCGGCACCTCGCCGAAAAGCTGCAACACGATCCCCTATACCCCCGAACTCGGTGTCGCTCCGGGCACCGAAGAAACGAACGCGCCGGCCGCCCCCCAGGTCACGGTCGCCGTTCCGCAACTGCAAAACCCGCAGGGCCAGGACGACTCGACCACCAAGGAAGCGCAGGTGACGCTGCCGCCGGGGATGGGGATCAACCCCTCAGCCGCCGCCGCGCCCAACAACCTGAAGACCTGCGACAACAGCCAGTTCGCCCTCCACTCGACCGCGCCGATCACCTGCCCGGCCGAGTCGAGGATCGGCACCGCGACGATCACCGCCGCGGCGCTGCCGGAAGGCAACCTCGAAGGCAACGTCTACATCGGCAGGCAGGAAAGCACCGATCCGCTGTCCGGCGACGAGTACCGGATCTTCATCGACGCTGGCTCCTCCCGGTACGGGATCGACGTGCGGCTGCTCGGCCACGTCTTCGCCGACCCGGTCACCGGGCAGCTCACCACGAAGATCACCGAAGTCCCGCAGGTCCCCTTCACCAGTTTCAAGCTCGACTTTGTCGGCGGCCAGCACGCGGTGCTGAGCAGCCCGCCCACCTGCGGCCCGAACTCGGGCACCGCACGGATGACGCCGTGGTCGGGCAACCCCGCCGCGACCCCGGTCTCCAACTTCTCCCTCCATGCCACCCCGGGCGGAGGGGCCTGCGCCGCGACGCTCGCCGCGCGACCCTTCGCCCCATCTTTCTCCGCCGCGCCGAAGAGCAACCAGGCCGGCTCCTTCAGCCCGCTCCACGTCGCGATCACCCGCACCAACGGCCAGCAGGAGCTGAAAGCGGCCTCGGTCACCCTGGCGCCGGGGATGATCGCCAAGCTGGCGGGCATCCCGTACTGCCCGGCGAGCGCGATCGCCGCCGCGGCCGGCACCAGCGGTGCGGCCCAGACCGCGCAGTCGAGTTGCCCGGCGAAGAGCGAAGTCGGGACCGCGACGGTGCAGGCGGGCACCGCGGCGACGCCGCTCACGATCACCGGCAAGGTCTTCCTCTCAGGCCCCTACCACGGGGCCCCTCTCTCCCTGGCAGTCGTCACCCCCGCCACGGCCGGGCCGTTTGATCTCGGCACCGTGGTGGTGAGGGTGGCGCTGCAGGTCAACCCGGAAACGGCACAGGTGACGGCGGTCTCCGACCCGATCCCCGACGTCTTCGGCGGCGCGCAGCTGAGCATCCGCTCGATTGCGCTCGACCTCACGAAGAAGGAATTCACCCTCAACCCGACCAGCTGCGACAAGATGGCGAACTCGGCGACGCTGAACGGCGGCGGCGCCAACCCCGCCTCCTCGGCGGCGTGGAGCTCGTTCAACGCCTCGGTCCCGTTCCAGACCTCGAACTGCCAGGCGCTCGGCTTCAGACCGCACCTGGTCACCCGTTTCCTCGGCGGCAAGAAGCAGACGCGGCGGGCCGGCCACCCGAAGCTGGAAGCCACCCTGACCGCGCGCCCCGGCGACGCCAACATCGCCCGCGCGACGCTGACCATGCCGCGCTCGGAGCTGATCGACCAGGGTCACATCAAGACGATCTGCACCCGCGTCCAGCTCGCCGCCCACGATTGCCCGGCCGGGGCGGTGTACGGCTACGCCCGCGCCGAATCGCCGCTCCTCGACAAAGAGCTGGCCGGGCCGGTCTACCTCGTCTCCTCGAACCACGTGCTGCCCGACCTGCTCGCCGACCTTCGCGGCCAGGTCGAGATCCAGCTCCACGGCGTGATCAAGTCGGTAAAGCACGGCCGCATCCGCACGACTTTCTCGCCGGTCCCCGACGTCCCGGTCAGCAAATTCACGCTGACGATGCAGGGCGGCAAGAAGGGTCTGCTGCAGAACTCGCGCAACCTCTGCACCCACAAGTACTTCTCGAAGCTCAACCTCCTCGCCCAGAACGGCAAGCACCTGATCAAGAAGAAGCTGCCGCTCGGCGTCGCCGCCTGCCACGGCGCGAAGAAGCCGAGGCACAAGAGGGCGAAGAGACACAAGGGGAAGAGCGACCACAAATAGCGGTGGTTGTTTTTCAAACCAAATCGAATGGGTAAAGGGTCGCGGCCATGAATAGGACTGCACGAAACGCTGTCGCCATAGCCGCCGCGCCGGCGCTGGTCGCCCTGCTGCTGGCGGCCTTCGGCGCGAGCGAGGCCTCGGCGATCGGGATCGGCAAGTGGGAAGCGGGGACGTGCACCACCGACGCGACGCCCGCCGTCCAATGCGAATACTCCAGCCCGCCCGCGACCTTCTACACCCAGGCGGCGGGCCACCCGAACTTCGGCACCACCGACTTCACGGTGGGCGTCGAAAACGAAGATCAGGCCAAGCGGGTGAAAGTCGAACTCCCGGTGGGCCTGAACGTGAATCCGCAGGCCGCCCAGCGGTGCAAGGTCGCGACCTTCCAGGAAAACGACGCGAACTGCGGCTCGGCAAGCCAGGTCGGGACGAGCTACGTCACCTCGGAACCCAAAGTGTTGGGTCTGCCGGTGAAAGTCGGGCCGCTTCCGTTCCCCGTCTACGACCTCGAACCGAAGGATGGCGAACCGAGCCTGTTCGGGTTCCACGTCAAATTCGAACTGCCGATCGTCGGCTCCCTGATCAGCGAGTTCGTCTACCTCGAAACCGCGATCGAATGGGCGGGCGACTACCACGAGTCGTTCTTCATCAACAACATCGAAGCCTTCCCGCCGCTGGGCGAGAACCGGCTCGTCTTCAACGGTCGGGCCGGCGGCAACTTCCTCACCCTGCCGAGTCCCTGCAACGGCGACTCGACCAGCTTCCTCGAATTGGAAAGCCAGAGCGGCGCGACGGCCGGGCCGAAAGCGGCGACGCCTCCGGTCCCGATCTCGGGGTGCGGGGCGGTTCCGTTCCAGCCGTCGGTCACCGCGACCGCGTCAGGGCCGACCGACTCCTCCTCGACGGTCAACGTCTCGCTGAACGTGCCGCAGCACTCCGGCGCGGACGAAATCAACACCTCGACCGTGAAGTCCGCGAACGTGACCCTGCCCGCGGGCACCGGCCTCAACCCGGCGACCGCGCCCGGGCTCAAGTTCTGCCCCGACGGCGCCTTCCCGCTGCACTCGAGGGCGCCGGTCACCTGCTCGGGCGAAACGCAGATCGGCACGGTCGCGATCGAAGCGCCGGAGCTGCCGCCGGGCTCGCTCGCCGGCCCGGTCTACCTGGCCGAACAGAAGAGCCGCGACCCGCAGTCGGGCAACGAGTACCGGATCTTCTTCAACGCCGAATCGAGCAAATATGGCGTCCAGGTCCGCGAGGAAGGGAAGGTCAAGGCCAACCCGACCACCGGCCGGCTCACCGCCGAATTCATCAACCTGCCGCAGGTTGCCTTCAGCTCGGCGACCCTCACCTTCGGGCCGCAGGCCAAACACGCGATCCCGGTGTTGAGCAGCCCGCCGCTCTGCACCAACACCGCGACCTCCAGCGCGGTGCCGTGGTCGACCGGCGCGACGACCTCGACCGGGACGACCGAACTGAAGTTGACCCAGGCGCCGGGCGGCGCGCCGTGCGCGAAGACGATGGCGGAACGGCCCTTCAAGCCGAACGTCACCGCCAAGCCGCTCAGCGCCAAGGCGCTGGCCTACACGCCCTTCCAGCTGCAGATCACCCGCAACGAAGGCCAACAGGAGATCAAAGGCTTCCATCTGACCCTGCCGCCCGGGGCGACCGCGAACATCTCCGGCGTCCCCTACTGCGAACCGAAGGAATTCAACGCGGCGACGGCGCTGTCGGGGGTCCAGGAGGAAAAGAACTGGAGCTGCAACGGCAAGAGCCAGATCGGCGTCGCGACGATCATGGCCGGGACCGGCAACTCGCCGCTGAAGATCGAAGGCCGGGTCTACCTCTCCGGTCCTTATAAGGGGGCGCCGCTTTCGGCGATCGTGATCACGCCCGCGGTGGCCGGCCCGTTCGACCTCGGCAACGTCGTCGTCCACGCGCCGCTCGACCTCAACCCCGAATCGGGGCAGATCGAAGCGAGCACCGAAATCCCCGACGTCTTCGGCGGCGCCAAGCTCGACATCCGCTCGATCTTCGTGAACCTCCGGCGCAAACAGTTCACGCTGAACGGGACGAACTGCAACAAGAACGCGACCACCGGCTCGATCTCGGGCGGCGGGGCCGACCCGACCAACCCGGCGGCCTGGTCCTCGGCCGCGGTCAACGTCCCCTTCCAGGGCGAAGGGTGCGACGGACTCGCCTTCAAGCCCGGCCTCAAGGTTCGGCTCTTCGGCCAGACCCGCCGCGCCAAGCACCCGAAACTGAAGGCGACGCTGACCACCAAGGAAGGCCAGGCGAACGTGGCCCTCGCCTCGGTGGCGCTGCCGCACGCGATCTTCCTCGACCAGTCGAGCCTCGGCACCGTCTGCACGCGGCCGCAGTTCGCCGCCGGCCAGTGCCCGGCCAAGTCGCGCTACGGCTTCGCCCGCGCCTGGACGCCGCTCCTCTCGCACCCGGTCGAAGGGCCCGTCTACCTGCGCTCCTCCAACAACACGCTGCCCGACATGGTCGCCGACCTCAAGGGCCAGGTGAGCATCGTCCTCGATGGCCGCATCGACAGCTTCAAGGGCGGCATCCGGACCACCTTCGGCAGCATCCCCGACCTGCCGGTGGGCAAGTTCGTCCTCACCCTGCCGGGCGGCAAGCACGGCCTGTTGCAGGCCTCGACCAATCTCTGCGCGAAACCGGTGAAGGGGATCATCCGTCTACTCGGCCAGAACGGCAAGAAGTCCAACCGCCACGTCCGCATCCAGACCCCCTGCAAGAAGAAGCACCGCAAGAAGTCCCACAAATCCGCCCACGGCAAGAAGCACAAGGGCGGAAAAAAGACCCACAAGGGCGGCCACGGCCAGAAGGCCAAGCCCTGACCGGCGCCGCTCCGGCCCGGCGGAACCTTCGCCCTATGTCCCTCCGGCCCGGCTACCCACTACTGCTTTCCGATCCAAACTGGCCGACCGGTTGACTTGACCCCTCCGCTCGGGCCGCTAGGGTCTGCCTTGGGAGAGGGATGAGGTATCGCCACGCAGGGGCGGCGTTTTCGCTTTGGGGAATTGCGTTAACGGAGGAGGAAACAAATGGTGAGGCGTTCGGTAGCACTGGCGCTCCTATGTATCGCCGCCCTGTTCGCGGTGCCGGCCTTGGCACAGGGGGACACTGGGGAAATCATCGAACCCCAGCAGGAACCACCGACCGCAGCCAACGGCTGGCAGGCCGCCAGCTGCACGACCGACGAACCCGTGGTAGGGGAACCGAAAATCAAATGCTCACCGCAGACGCCCGGGGTACTGCTCAGGCAGGCAGGCGGCCACCCGGCGGTGGGCTTCACCCAGTACATCATTCAACACAACCCGCTCGTGCCCGGACTGCTTGAACCGATCAAAGAACCTCTTGAAGGCCACACGATAAAAACGCTTCGGGTCGACCTCCCGCCAGGGGAGACCGTCAACCCCAACGCGACGCCCACCAAGTGCTCGCTGGCCGAATTCCTCAACGAACCGGCACCCAAAACCTTCGTCCCAACCTGTGCTCCTACCACGGTGGTGGGCCAGGAGCAGGCAACCCTGGTGACCAACGCTCCGAACGTAGAAGTCCCGGGCATCGGGATCCTTCCCAACGAAGGATCGGTGATCCCGCCGACCGAAGGCCTGACCAAAGTCCCCGTCTACAACCTTCAGCCGAAACCTGGCGAACCAGCTTTGTTCGGCTTCGTAATTGCGGCTCAAGAGGTGGTCTTCCTCGAAACCGAAGTCGCCTGGGAGGGCGACTTCCACGAGAGCTTCACGATCCACCTGCCGAACACGGCAGCGGCTCCGGGGCTGAACACGCTGATCAGCCGGCTGATCAATAACGGTAAAGCTGGCGATGGGACCTTCATCAGCAAGCCAAGCACCTGTTTCAACCCGGCCGAAGCGGCCAACAAGCATCTCTACTCCACCTGGTTCCGCGCCGAGTCTTACGAAAAACCAGACGCCAACTTCCCGAAGGGTTCGACTCCGGCCGAGAACAAGATCATCGACGCGAGCGGCCAATTCTTTGGCCAGGAAGGCTGCGACAAAGTCCCGTTCACTCCGGGTCTGGACGTCTCGGCCGGCACCGGCTCTGTGGACTCACCCTCTACGGCGAGCGTGGAGACGACGCTCAAATGGCTGACCGGTGCCGAAAGCGAAGTCCAAGAGTCCCATCTCCGCAAGGCGGTCGTGACGCTGCCCGAAAGCATGGGCCTCAACCCGTCCGGCTCGGTCGGGCTCGGCGAATGCACCGACGCCCAGTTCAAGAAGGGCACGCGGACGTTCAACAACGAATGCCCGGCGAACTCGAAAATCGGCTCGGTGACGATCGAATCGCCGCCGCTGAACGCACCGCTGACCGGCAGCATCTTCGTCGGCACCCAGAAGAGCTCGAATCCCGAATCGGGTGAAGAGTTCCGGATCCTCGTCGAAGCGAAGGAACCGAAAGAGGGCATCGACGTGCGGCTGGTCGGCAATACCGCCGCCAACAAAACCACTGGCCAGCTGACCACGACCTTCAACGAAAAGGAGGTCGGCGAACTGGCCGGCGCGCTGCCCGAAGGGCTGCCGCAGGTGCCGTTCACCTCGGTCAAACTCAAATTCGACGGGCCCAAGTTGGTCCTGACCAGCCCGTCGACCTGCGCCACCGAAGCGAAAGGCCAGATGGAACCGTGGGCACGCCCCGGTGAAAACGTCGCGGTCTCGAGCTCGATCAAACTGACCAGCGACCCGGGTGGCGGCAGCTGCCCGACCAGCCTCGGCGCCCGCAAGTTCACGCCGAGCTACACCGCCGCGAGCGATTCGACCAAGGCGGCCCAATACAGCCCGTTCAAGGTCCACATCGGGCGCAGCGACGGGCAGCAGGAGATCAAAGCGGTCAACGTGACCCTGCCGAAGGGGCTCACCGCGAAGCTCGCCGGGATCCCCTACTGCGGGGAAGCCGAAATCGCCGCCGCGGCGGCGAGCAGCGGCAGGGCGCAGCAGTCGAAACCGAGCTGCTCCTCGAACAGCGCGATCGGTCGCGTCAACACGGTGAGCGGCAGCGGCAACGCGCCGCTGTCCCTGCCGGGCACGGCCTACCTGGCCGGTCCATATAAGGGGGCGCCGATCTCGATGGTGACCGTCACCCCCGCGGTGTCCGGTCCGTTCGACCTCGGCACCGTGGTCGTCCGGGTGGCGCTCAACGTCAACCCGCTGACCGCCCAGGTCAACGCGGTCTCCGACCCGATCCCGAACGTGTTCGGCGGCGTCAAGCTGGACATCCGCTCGATCGACGTGAACATGGACCGCTTCAAGTTCATGCTCAACCCGACCAACTGCGCCGCCGGCGCCACGGCCGGGACGCTGAACGGCGGCGGGTCGAACCCGGCCAATCCGGCCAACTGGAGCAGCTTCGCGATCTCGGCGCCCTACCAGGCGACCGGGTGCAAAGCACTCGGCTTCAAGCCGACGTTCCACGCGCGGATCTCCGGTCCGACCACGCGGGCGAAGAACCCGCAGATCCGGGCCATCGTCAAGGCCCGCCCGGGGGACGCCAACATCGCCCGCACGGCACTCAACCTGCCGCACTCGCTGTTCCTCGACCAGGGCCACATCAAGACGGTCTGCACGAGGGTCCAGCTGGCGGCGCAGGAATGCCCGCAGAACTCGATCTACGGGCACGCCGAAGCGAGCAGTCCGCTGCTGAAGCAGAAGTTGAAGGGCCCGGTCTACCTGGTGTCCTCCAAACACAAGTTGCCGGATCTGCTGGCGGACCTGAAAGGCCAGATCACGATTCAGCTCGACGGCGTCATCAGCTCCAAGCACGGCGGGTTGAAGACGGTGTTCAACAACACCCCGGACGTCCCGCTGAAGACGTTCATCCTGAACATGCGGGGCGGCAAGAAGAGCCTCCTGCAGAACTCGACCAACCTCTGCAAGAGCCCGCAGCTGGCCGTTCTCAACATGAAAGGCCAGAACGGGAAGACGGTGAAGAACAACAAGTTCCGTCTGAACATCTCCTCTTGCGGGAGCAAGAAGAAGAAGTAGCCCTGGGGAGGGCGCGGGAGCGCACCGGCGCGGCGGGCTGACTAGCCTCCGCGCCGATGCGCCCTTCCATCTCCGTCCTGATCGTCGCCTGGAACAGCAGCGCCGAGCTGCGCCGCACCCTGCCGCCGCTGCGCGCCGAGTTGCGCGATGGTGACGAGCTGATCGTCGTCGACAACGACTCGCCCGACGACTCGGCCGCCGTCGTGGCCGAGCTGGCGCCGCGGGCGAAGCTGGTGACGATGGGGCGCAACCGCGGCTTCGCGGGCGGCGCCAACGTCGGCGCGAGCGCCGCGACCGGCGACCTGCTGGTGATCCTCAACCCGGACGCGATGCCGCTGCCGGGGTGGGGCGAGGCGATCCGCCGGCCCTGGCTCGAGGGTCGCGGCTGGTCGGCCTGGCAGGGGCTGGTCACCGAGGGGGATGGGGAGACGATCAACTCGGCGGGCAACCCGGTCCACTTCACCGGGATCGTCTGGGCGGGTCGCCACGGCGAGCCGCTCGCCGCGGCGCCGGGACCGGGGGAGGTGATGGCGCTCTCGGGCGCCTGCCTGGCGGTGCCGCTGGAGGTGTGGCGCCGGGTCGACGGCTTCGCCGAGAAGTTCTTCATGTACCACGAGGATGTCGACCTCTCGCTGCGGCTGCGGCTGGCGGGCGAGACAGTCGGGATCGAGCCGACCGCGGTGGTCGCCCACGAGTACGAGTTCACCGCCTCCGCCGGCAACAAGTGGCGCTGGCTGGAGCGCAACCGGCTGGCGACCTTGGTCCGTGTCTGGCCGGGGTCGCTCCTCCTCCTTCTCGCCCCGGCGCTGCTGGCGACCGAGGCGGCCCTGCTGCTCGCCGCCATCGCCGGCGGGTGGGGCGGCCAGAAGGTTCGCGCGAACGCCGAAGCGGTCGCCTGGCTGCCGCGCTTGCTCGCCGAGCGCCGAGTGATCCGCCGCGAACGGCGCATCACCGCCGCCGAGTTCGCCGCGGCCCTGACCCCGGACCTCGACTCGCCCTTCATCCCGGCGGCGGCGCGCTCAGGCCTGACGCGCCTGCTCCTCCGCGCCTACTGGCGCGCCGTCCGCGCCCTCCTGCGGTAGGGCCGGCTCTGCCGTGGCGCCCTGTCGTGAGCGCGCCGGCCCCGCGCGAGGCGCCCCCATCCCCACCTAGCTTCGGCTGGTTAGGTGGGGACGGGCGCGCCCGGGCCTGCGGCGTGACGGCCGCGGCACGGCCCCGCGCGCCTCCCCGGCACGCCGATGTTGATGGGCCGAAAACTCAAGACATGCTTGAGTTTTCGGCCCATCAACCAGGCGGGCGCACGGAGGCAGGTCGACCGCGCACGTGGGCGTGCCGACCGCGCAAGGAAGCGTGCCGCCTCCCGCGCAGATCCCGGCGAAGGACGCACGCAGGCGTGCCGTCCACGCGCCCCGGCCCGGCCCACCCGGAGCGCGTTCGCACTTAGCGCCACATATTGTCGTCAAGTGCGAACGCACCGGCCGGGCCCTCGGGTGAGTTCGCAGTTGACGCCACATGTTGTCGTCAACTGCGAACTCGTCGGGCGCGCGCCTGTGGTGCGTTCGCCGAAATCGTCGGATTGCGACGATAAGTGCGAACTCACCGCCGGCTGTCTCGGGAGATGTGACGGGGCAGTGCCCGGGCCGCCCCCCGACACGCGCAAGGCGCGCCCATCCCCACCTAACCAGCCGAACTTAGGTGGGGATGGGCGCGCCGGGTCTCGGGGGTCCGGGGCGCGCCGGAGCCGGCGTCCGGGGCGCAGGCCCGGCGGTCAGGGGGCGCAGGCCCGGCGGTCAGGGGGCGCGCCGGGGCCGGCGGTCCGGGGCGCCGGCCCGGCGGTCCGGGTGCCGGCAGGCGCCGGCTAGCCGCGCTGCTGGGTGGGGCGGATCAGGATCTCGTTGATCTCGACGCCGGGCGGGGCGTTCAGGGCGTGGAGGACCTCACGGGCGATGTCCTCGTCGCGCAGCGCCCACTCGGCCGGCTTTTCGTCGAAGAACTCGGTGTCGGTGATGCCGGGCTCGATCAGCGTCACCTTGATCCGGTCGTTGTCGTCCATCTGGCGGAGCTCCTGGCGCAGCGCTTCGCCGATCGCCGTTGCCGCGAACTTGGTCGCCGAGTAGAGCGAGCCGGGCAGCGACCGGCGCCCCGCGACCGAGCTGGTGATGACGTAGTGGCCGTCGCCGCGCTCCAACATGTGGGGGAGGGTGGCGCGGATCGTCAGCGCCGGGCCGAGCACGTTGGTCAGCACCATCGCGCGCCAGTGCTCCGGCGACTCCTCGAGGAAGCCGCGCGTCGCGCCGAAGCCGGCGTTGGCGAAGACCGCGTCGATCCGCCCGAACTCATCCAGCCCCCGCGCCGCCAGCGCCTCGACCTGATCCCACTCGGTGACATCGCACTCGACCGCCAGCGCGCGCCCGTCGCCGCCCAACTCCGCGGCCAGGTCGTCGAGTGCGTCGCGCCGCCGCGCCGCGAGCACGAGGCGGTACCGATCTGCCGCCACGCGCGCCGTCGCCGCGCCGATTCCGCTGCTCGCGCCGGGGATCAAAAGGACCGGTTTATTTGGCTCTGCGCCTTGGCTCTGATCGGGCATCCAGGATATTTAACAGCGCTTGAGGTGGCCACCGCCAGACCTTGCGATAATGAGCGACGTCGTGGACCCGTCGCGTAAGCGCAAGATTCGGCTGGGTATCGCCCTCTGCGTGGCGGTCCTCCTTGGCGTCGCTCTCATCTACGTCAGCTTCAACGCCTCGGACCAGACGAAGGAACCGTCGCAGATCCTCACCGCGGCGCCGGGACAGAAGTTCGAGATGAACGCCAAAGTGGTCCCGAAATCGGTCCGCCACGACGGCGAAACCCTCAAGTTCATGGTCGAGGACCGCACCGGCGGCCAGGCGATGCCGGTCAGCTACCAGGGCGTCGTCCCCGACCCGTTCCGCGGCGGCCGCGAGATCGTCCTCACCGGCGCGATGGAACACGGGACCTTCGTCGGCGAACCGGAATCGCTGATCACCAAGTGCCCGTCGAAGTTCACGACGAACGCCAGCGAAACCGCCGGCAACAGCGGTACCTACACCGGCAGTAATGGCTAGCGTCGGCGCCGTCCTGCTGGCGCTTGCCTTCTTCGCCGCAGCCGCCTCAGCCGTAACCGCCGTCGTCTGGCGCCATGACGATGGCCGCGTCACCCTCGCCCGCCGCGGCGTCTACGCGGTCTTCTTCCTGCTGCTGGCCTGCATCGTGATCATCGAGGTCAGCTTCGCGACCAACGACTTCTCGCTCAACATCGTCGCCGAACACTCCTCGATCGAGACGCCGATCTTCTACAAGCTCGCGGCGATGTGGTCGAGCCAGGAAGGCTCGCTGCTGCTGTGGGCGTTCGTGCTCTCGACCGCCGCCTCGCTCGCCCTCTACTCGACCCGCCACAAGCTGCGCGAGATCGTCCCCTGGGCGACCGGGGTGATGATGACGATCGGCGCCTTCTTCATCGGCCTGATGCTGTTCGCGCCCGACGTCAACCCGTTCCACGTGCTGAACCCGGCGCCGAAGGACGGGATCGGGCTGAACCCGCTGCTCCAGCACCCGAGCATGATGATCCACCCGCCGATGCTCTACTCGGGGTACGTCGCCTGGACGGTCCCCTTCGCCTTCGCGATCGGCGCCCTGATCACCCGCCGCGTCGACTCCGAATGGATCCGCGCCACGCGCCGCTTCGCGCTGATCGCCTGGACGTTCCTCGGCTTCGGCCTCCTGCTCGGCGCCCGCTGGTCCTACTCGGAGCTCGGCTGGGGCGGCTACTGGGCCTGGGACCCGGTCGAGAACGCGGCGCTGATGCCGTGGCTGCTCGGCACCGCCTTCCTGCACTCGATCATGGTGCAGGAGAAACGCAGCATGCTGAAGGTCTGGAACGCGACGCTGATCGTCGCCACCTTCTCGATGTGCCTGCTCGGCACCTTCCTGGTCCGCTCCGGCGTGCTCGAGTCGATCCACGCCTTCGGCAACGACACCGTCGGCCCCTATCTCCTGGTGGTGATCGGGATCGTCGTGATCGGCTCGACCTTCCTGATCGTCTCGCGGCTCGACGACCTGCGCTCGGAGAAGCGGATCGACTCGCTGATATCGCGAGAATCGATCTTCCTGGTCAACAACCTGCTGCTGGTCGGGATGACCGTGGTGATCGCCTGGGGGACCTTCTTCCCGCTGATCTCCGAACTCTTCACCGGCAACAAGAGCTCGCTCGCGGCGCCGTGGTTCGACAAGTACACGACGCCGCTGGCGATCCTGTTGGTCCTCTTCACCGGAATCGGCCCGCTGCTCGCCTGGCGACGCGTCACCTGGGCCTCGGCCAAACGCGTCTTCCGCATCCCGCTCGCGGTGGCCGCGCTGACCCTGGTGGTCCTCCTGGCCTTCACCGACGCCGGGCACAAGCCCTGGCCGCTGGCGCTCTTCACCTTCGCCGCCTTCGCGATCTCAGGCGTCCTGCAGGAGTTCTACAACGGCGCCCACGCCCGGCAGAAAACCTCGGGCGGGTCCTTCGCGGGCGCCCTGGCCGCGGTCACCGCCCGCAACCGGCGCCGCTACGGCGGCTACATCGTCCACATCGGCGTTGCCGTCCTGCTGATCGGGATCGCCGCCTCCTCGAGCTTCCAGACCAACGAGAACGTTTCGATGAAACCGGGCGAGACGCGGGTCGTCGACGGGCGCGAATTCACCTACAAGAAGCCCTACGTCCAGGTCGACAGCGAGAAGTACACCTTCGGCGCCGAAGTCGAAGTCAAGGAAGACGGCAAGTTTCTGACGATGCTGCGGACGAGCCGTCGCTTCTTCCGCCCGACCGGCGCCGCCGCCACCGGCCGGATCTCCGATTACTTCGCGGGCGAGGCGACCACCGAGGTCGGTTTGAAGACCGGGCCCGTGCGCGACATCTGGGTCACCGTCGCCCCCAACGTGCAGCAGGTGCAGCACCAGCTCGGCGTCGCCGACAAAGGCTTCGAAAAATGCGTCGCGGCCGGGCCGGGGACGCCGCCGCAGTGCAAAGACCTGAACGCCCTGATGCGCGCGGCGCAGGCCAACCCGGCGCTGCAGCCGAAAGCGATCGAACAGATCGAAGGCCTGCAGCTGCTGGCCGCCGAACGGATCGCCCGCCAGTACGTCCACGACCCGGCGGCGGCGACCTTCAAGGTGATCATCAACCCGCTGGTGATGTGGATGTGGATCGGCGGGATCATCGGCCTGGTCGGCGCCCTGATCGCCGTCTGGCCCGCCCGTAGCCGCCGCAAAGGCGCGATGGTCCGCACCGAGGCCGATGCCCTCAAGGAAGCCAAATACCGCGAAATCCGCGACGCCGAGCTCGACCACGCCTCCGGCAAGCTCTCCGACGAGGACTACGCGATCCTCGACGCCGAGCTGCGCAAGGAAGCCGTGGCGATCCTCGACGCGGTCGGCGTGGGGGCGGGTGACGGCGCCGAGCTCCGGCCGGGCCGCGCCGGCCTGCCGAGCGACTACGTCGGCGTCGGGAATGGCAACGGCAACGGCAACGGCCATCACGCGAACGGCAACGGCGGCTCGCACGAGCCGGCCGACCGCGACTAACCGCTCAGACCCTCTACACTCAGGCCCATGTTCACGATCCTCGGCGTCCTCCAGGTGATCATTGCGGCCGTCCTGATCTTCCTCATCCTGCTGCACTCGGGGAAAGACGCGGGCCTCTCCGGTGCCTTCGGCATCGGCGGCGGTGGCAGCCAACTCGGCGGCGGCTCGATGGTCGAGCAGAACCTCGACCGCGCCACCGTCTTCTTCGCCGTGCTGTTCGTGGTCAACACGATCGTCCTCCTCAAGATCTAGACGCTTGGTGAGTTTGGGGTGCCCTGGCGCCCTCAAGTCACCAAACGACCGCGCTCGCGGTCACTTTGGCGTGCCCTGTAACCGTGGTTTACAAACGTGGTACCTTTGTCAAGCACGCAGACTTTGATCTCGCGTTTGACAAGGAGGAGAAAACGTGGAGGCGCACGCTGAGAACGCGCATCACCATCACCACCACGACGACGTCGAGCTGAATCCGGCTGCCTGGAGCGACGGCAAGAGGTATGCCTGGCTGCTCGGCATCCTGGTGCCGCTGGCGCCGTTCATCGCCTGGGGCTGGGTCGAAGCGACCGGCTTCGGCGGCTTCTGGTTCCTCGGGCCGGTCCTCGTCTTCGGCGTCTTCCCGCTGCTCGACCTGGCGATCGGGATGGACGCGAGCAACCCGCCCGACTCGGTGCTGAAGTGGCTCGAGCAGGACCACTACTACCGCTGGTGCACCTACCTCTTCATCCCCGTCCAGTACGCGGGGCTGATCTTCGCCTGCTGGAAGTGGGGGGACGGCGGGCTCACGGTGGTCGAAAACATCGGCCTCGCGGTCACGATGGGCGTGGTCGGCGGGATCGGCATCAACACCGCCCACGAGCTCGGCCACAAGCGCGAGAGCGCCGAGAAGTGGCTGAGCCGCGTCGCCCTCGCCCAGACCTTCTACGGACACTTCTTCATCGAGCACAACCGCGGGCATCACGTCCGCGTCGCCACCCCCGAGGACCCGGCGAGCTCGCGGCTGGGGGAGAGCTTCTGGGAATTCCTGCCGCGCACCGTCTGGGGCAGCCTCACCTCCGCCTGGGGGATCGAGGCGGCACGCCTCGACCGGCTCGGCAAGTCGCATTGGTCGCTGAGCAACGACCTGATCAGCGCCTGGGCGATGACCGTCGTCCTCTTCGCCGCGCTCGCCGTCGCCTTCGGCCCGGTCGTCCTGCCCTACCTGGTCCTGCAGGCGATCATCGGCTTCTCGCTGCTCGAGGCCGTCAACTACCTGGAGCACTATGGCCTGCTGCGGGAGCGCAAGGAGGACGGCCGCTACCAGCGCTGCCTGCCGCGACACAGCTGGAACAGCAACAACGTCGCCTCCAACGTGCTGCTCTACCACCTGCAGCGCCACTCCGACCACCACGCCAACCCGACCCGCCGCTACCAGGCACTCCGCCACGTCGACGAGGCGCCGCAGCTGCCGACCGGATACGCGGGGATGATCGTGCTCGCCTGGTTCCCGCCGGTCTGGCGGCGGGTGATGGACCCGCGCCTGATGGAGCACTTCGAGGGGGACGTGAGCAGGGCGAACATCAATCCGCGCAGGCGGCAGAAGATCCTGGCCCGCTACGGCGGCGGCGCGCCCGGCGGCGGCGCGACCGCGGCCTCGGGAGCGGCCTCGTGAGCGCCTGGCGCTGCCCCTCCTGCGGCTACGTCTACGACGAGGCGGCGGGCCACCCGCGCGAGGGATTCCCGGCCGGCACGCCGTGGAGCGAGGTCCCCGACGACTGGGCCTGCCCCGACTGCGGCGTCCGCGACAAGGTCGACTTCGAGCCGGTGGGAGAGGGCGACTGACCGCCGGCACTGCGACGATAGGGGGGATGGCAAGCCGCACCCCGTACCCCGAGGCCGCCCGCGAGCTGCTGCGCCAGACCCTCTTCGACGCCGCCCGCGACCACCTCGAAAGCCGCCCCTGGTCGGAGGTGACGATGTCCGACATCGCCGCCGCGGCCGGGGTCAGCCGACAGACCCTCTACAAGGAGTTCGGCAACCGCTCCGAGTTCGCGGTCGCGCTGACCATCCACGAGGGCGAACGCTTCCTCGGCGCGGTCGAGGACGCGGTCCGTGCCCATACCGACGACCCGCGCGCCGCCGTCCACGCGGCGCTCGAGCTCTTCCTGCGCACCGCGGGCGAAGACCCGCTGATCCGCACGCTGATGAGCGACGACGGCTCCGGCGGCATGCTCCCCTTCGTCACCACCCAGGGGATGCCGGTGGTCGTCTGGGCGACCGCGCGTCTCTCGGCGGTGATCGAAGAAGGCTGGCCGCAGGCACCGAGAGGCGACGTGAAGCTGCTCGCCGAGGCGCTCGTCCGCCTCGCGATCTCCTACATCACCAACCCCTCCGAGGACCCCGACTCGACCGCCGTCTCGGTCGCCGACCTGCTCGGCCCGTTCATCGACCGCGCCCTCGGCACCTCCTGAGCGCGGTCAGTCGCGCGGCGCGACCAGCTCGTGCTGGTAGGCGTAGGCGACCGCCTGGGCGCGGTCGCGGGCGCCGATCTTGGCGAAGAGGTGGTTGACGTGGCTCTTCACGGTGGCGCCGCTGACGACGAGGCGGGCGGCGATCTCGCCGTTCGAGAGGCCCGCCGCGATCAGCTCCAGCACCTCCGCCTCGCGCGGCGTCAGGCCGTCGGGAAGCTCGTCGTCCTCGGGACACGGCGGCGCCTCGCCGCGCCGCACCGCAGTCAGGAGCTGGCGCTGCACGGCAGGGTCGATCGCCGCCTCGCCCGCCGCGACCCGCTCGACCGCGCTCTGGATCTGCTCGGCGCCCGCGTCCTTGGTCAGGTAGCCGCGCGCCCCCGCCTGCAGGGCCTGGACGACGGTCTCGTCGTCGGCGTAGGTGGTGAGCGCGACGACGCCGACGCCGGGGTGCGTCTCGGCCAGCCGCCGCGTCGCCTCGATCCCGTCGAGGCGCGGCATCCGCAGGTCCATCAGCACCACGTCGGGCCGCTCGGCGGCGACCATCGCCAGCGCCTCCTCGCCGTCCGCGGCGGCGCCGACCGGCTCGATCCCGTCGATCAGCCCCAGCATCAAGGTGAGGCCCTCGCGGACTACCCGCTGGTCGTCGGCGACGATCACCCGCAGCGGGGCACCGTTGCCGCCGCCCGCCTCGCTCACGCCGGCACCCAGAGCTCGACCCGGAAGCCGTCCTCGGTCGGCCCGGCCAGGAGGCGGCCGCCGATCAGCTCGGCCCGCTCCCTCATCCCGCTCACCCCGTAGCCGGCGCCCGTCCCGGCCAGCGCCGCCGGCTGCGGCACCCGCGGCTCGACCCCGTCGCCGGCGGAGTCGGCGACGATCAGCTGCACCCCGTCGGGGTCGTAGTCGAGGCGGATCGCAACGGACTCGGCTTCCTCGGCGTGCTTGCGGACGTTGGTGAGCGCCTCCTGAGCGGTGCGGAAGACGGCGAGCGCCGCTTCGGAGGGGAGCCGGCGCGGTTCGCCGCTGATCTCCAGTGTGCATTTGATCCCGTGCGCGCGGAACTCCTCTATCAGGTCTTCGAGCTTGTCCGGCCCCGGCACCGAGTCGCCGCGCAGCGCCTGGATCGCCGCCCGCGCCTCGTCGAGGCCGGAGGCGGCGTGCCGGTGGGCGCGGCCGATTGCCGCAATCACGTCGGAATCGACGTCGCGGTCGAGGGCCAGCAGGCGCGCCCCCTCGAGCTCGACCGAGAGCGCCGAGAGCGAGTGGGCGAGGACGTCGTGGAGCTCCCGCGCGATCCGGCTGCGCTCGTCGAGCGCCGCCGCCTCGTTGCGCGCCAGTCGCGTCCGCTCCTCCTCTTCGAGCAGTTCCTGTGCCTGCACCTGATGGTTCTCGCTCAGCCGCAGCAGGTGGCCGATCACGAACATGAAGACGTAGGCGATGTTGGTCCAGGCGAGGACCAGGAGCCGGTCCTGGCCGCCGATCAGGATCAGCACGTCGACGGTGAGGATGATCGGGATGATCGCGTAGAGCGCCAGCCGTTTGGGCAGCCGGATAACCGCGGAGGCGACCGCCGCGTAGGTGCCGAGCACCGCCGTGCCGGCCGGCTGCACCGTCATCAGCGCGATCGAGGCGAAGCCGAGCAGCGTCACGAAGGCGAACTCGGCGCGGTCGTCCTGGGGGTCGTAACGGAGCTCGATCAGGATCAGGATCAGGATCGTCCCGCCGCCGAGCAGGGTCACCAGGCCGTCGCCGGTCAGGGCCGGGGCGGGGGTGCCGATCACCCCCGAGATCAGGATCAGGATCATCGAGACCACCGGCCAGATCCGCATCCGCCCCGAGAGATGGCCATCTGGCGCGGTGGCTTTGCGGAGGAACATGAT
>DASXMH010000071.1:0-6798 GCA_036495785.1 Solirubrobacterales bacterium | reverse complement strand
GCCGTGCGACTCGCGGATGCTGCTCAGCAGGCCCTCGTCGATCGACGGCGCGTCGACCTGGAGCTTCTCCTTGCCGGCCTTCTGCTGCAGCTCCTCCATCGCGGCGGTCAGCTTCTTGATCTCGCCGTGGGCGATGTCGAGGGCGTCGAGGATCTCGGCCTCGGTGACGCCCTGGGCGCCGGCCTCGACCATCAGGATCGCCTCGTCGGTGCCAGCGACGATCAGGTCGAGCTCCAGCTCCTCGTGGGTCTCCTCGGGCGGGTTGACGACGAAGTCACCGTCGAGTTTGCCGATCCGGACCGCGCCGACGTGGGCCGCGACCGGGACCGGCGAGATCGCCAGCGCGGCGGAGGCGCCGTTCATCGCCAGGATGTCGTAGGGGTGGACGCCGTCGACCGACATCGGCATCGCGACCAGCTGGGTCTCGTAGTGCCAGCCCTTGGGGAAGAGCGGGCGGATCGGCCGATCGATCATGCGCGCGGTCAGCGTCGCCTTCTCGCCGGATTTGCCCTCGCGACGGAAGAACGAGCCGGGGATCTTGCCCGCGGCGTACATCCGCTCCTCGACGTCGACGGTGAGGGGAAGGAAGTCCACGTCGCGAAGGCCGCCGATGGTGGCGGTGTTGAGGACCATCGTGTCGCCACTGCGCACCACGACGGCTCCGCTCGCCTGCTTCGCGAGTTTGCCGGTCTCGAAGGAAATCGTGCTGTCGCCGACATCCGCCGAGACGCGGGTCACGTCAAACATGCTCATTTAATTTTTTACCTCCGGCCGCCCGGATTGACGGCCATCGCTTACAGAACTCTCGTTCTCTTTCCACTCAAAGATTAACGGACCGGCGCGGTATTGCCCGGCGGAAAGCGCGGCGTGGGCGCTCTTCTCCCCCCGAGCGACCACCTCGGAAGCCCCAAGATCGGTCGTTTGCTGAGTTGAGTGCGCCAGAGCACCCACAAGTCAGCAAATGGCAGACGCAGCAGCGGGATCTCGTTGTCGTACCCCGGGAGACGCCCGTCCCCACCTAAGTTCGGCTGGTTAGGTGGGGACGGGCGCGCCCGGGCGCCTGCCGCCTGACGGATCCGGCAGGGTCCCGCGCGCCTTCCGCACACGCCGATGTTGATGGGCCGAAAACTAGACATATAGGCAAGTTTTCGGCCCATCAACCAGGCGCACGCACGGAGGCGGGTCGACTGCGCGCGTCCGGTGTGCCGACCGCGCGCGGTAGCGTGCCGCCTCCCGCGCGGTTCCCGGCGAAGGGCGCACGCAGGCGTGCCGTCCACGCGCCCCGGGCCGGTCCCCCGAGTGAGTTCGGGCCCTCGGTGCGAGTTCGCAGTTAGCGACATCATTTGTCGTCAAGTGCGAACGCACCGCTGGGGCCTCGGAGTGCATTCGCAGTTAGCGACACATATCGGCGTCAAGTGCGAACGCACCGGCCGCGGCCTCGATGTGAGTTCGCAGTTATCTGCGCTATGCGACGAGAACTGCGAACTCATCCTGGGAATGCGACCAGCGTCCCCGGACCGTCACCGGACACGCGCAAGGCGCGCCCGTCTCCACCTAACCAGCCGAACTTAGGTGGGATGGGCGCGTCCGGGGCGGCGCTAGGCGCTGAGCGCTTCGCGGACGATGTCCGGGCCGGGGAACTCGCCCGGGCTCGGGGACTCGTAGGTCCAGGCGACCTTGCCGTCCTCGTCGATCAGGACGAGGGTGCGGTTGGCGATGCCGGCGCCGTCGATGTAGGAGCCGAAGGCCTTGGCGGTCGCGCCCTTCGGCTCGAAGTCGGAGAGGAGGACGGTGTCGATGCCGAGCTTCTCCTGGAAGGCCTTGTGGGCGGAGGGGCTGTCGACGCTGAGGCCGACCAGGGTGATGCCGGCGTCGGCGAGCTCGGTCTTGATGCCGTCCTGGTAGACGGAGAGCTGGTCCGAGCAGACCGGGCTGAAGTCGAGCGGGTAGAAGGCGATCAGGACCTTGCGGCCGTTGAAGTCGGCAAGTGAGACCTCTTCCCCGTCCTGGTCCCGGACGGTGAAATCGGGGGCCGCCTCGCCGACCGCAATCATCGATCGGGCGCTTAGCGGCGCAGGCCGAGGTCGGCGACCAGGGCGCGGTAGCGCTCCAGATCGGTGCGTTCGAGGTAGCGGAGCATCCGCCGGCGCTTGCCGACCAGCATCAGCAGGCCGCGCCGCGAGTGGTGATCCTTGGCGTGGCTGCGCAGGTGATCGGTGAGTTCGTTGATCCGCTCGGTCAGCAGCGCGACCTGGACCTCGGCCGAGCCGGTGTCGCCGTCGCCGCGGCCGTATTTGCCGATCAACTCGCTTTTTTTCTCTTTGGTCAGGCTCATCTCGAAAAAAGCGCCGCACCCTCAGGGGGTCGCGGCTCGCAGCAAGGTAGCACAGGGCCGGCGTCAGCCGCCGCGTGCGGCCGCCTCGGTGAAATCGGCACAGATCCGGCGCGCTTCCTCGACGTCGGCGTGCATCTGGGCGACCAACTTGTCGACGTCGTCGAAGGCCAGCTCGGGGCGCATCCGCTCGACGAAGGCGACCCGCAGGTCCTGCCCGTAGAGGTCGCCGGAGAAGTCGATCAGGTAGGTCTCGACCAGCACGCCGCGGTCGGAGTCGAAGGTCGGCCGGGTGCCGACGTTGACCGCCGCCGGATGACCGTTCGCGAACGCCGCGTAGACCCCGTTGCCGGGTGTGACGAGGCGCGGGTCGGGGACGATGTTGGCGGTCGGGAAGCCGAGCTCGCGGCCGCGCCGGTCGCCGCTCACCACCTCGCCGTCGAGCATGTACGGGACGCCGAGGCAGCGCCGTGCGCCCTCCATGTCGCCCGCCGCGACCTCCGCCCGGATGCGCGAGGAAGAGACCGTCTCGCCGTCGACCTCGACCATCTTCTGGATCCGCGTCTCGAACTCGTCGTGCGACGCCAACATCGCCGGCGTCCCCCGCGCTTTCGCGCCGAAGTGGAAGTTCTCGCCGACCGCGACCCGCCGCGCCCCCAGCTTCTCGACCAACGCGTACTCGATGAAGTTCTCCGCGCTCCGATGCGAGAACTCCTCGTCGAAGTGGATCACGACCAGCTCCTCGACCCCGAGCCCCTCGATCACGTCGCGCTTCACCGCGAACGAGTTGATCAGCTTCGGCGCCACCTCCGGTTTCAGCACCTCGAGCGGGTGCGGCTCGAAGGTGAGCACGGTGTCCATGCCCTCGATCACGGCGCGGTGGCCGAGGTGGACGCCGTCGAAGGTGCCGATCGCGACGTCGCGGGCGCGCGGCGCTGCCTCCTCGAGCGTGGTGACCTTGATCGACATCAGCCCGGCATCATCGCAGTGCGTCGCCTACGGCCGGCACCAGCTCCGCCACCTCGGCGACCGGCACCTCGCGCCCCGCGTCCTCGATCCGGAACGGCCCGACCGCGATGCGGCGCAGGTCCGAGCAGTAGGCGTCGCCGAGCGTCTCGATCAGCGTCCGCACGTAGGTCCCGGCGCTGCACTCGATCTCGTAGTGGGCGAAACCGTCGCCGACCGAGAGCAACTCGGCGCGATGCACCTGGACGTCGCGCTCCGGGGTCGTCACGGTCTCGCCGCGGTGCGCCTTCTTGTAGAGGCGCTCGCCGCCGACCCGCACCGCCGAGGTCATCGGCACCCGCTGGCGCACCGTCCCGGTCGGCAGCTCCAGCGACTCCGGGACCACCCCGGTCTCGGTCAGCTCGCCGTCGGGGTCGCCGGTCGAGGACCTCCAACCGAGCCGTGCCGTGGCCAGGTAGGTCTTCGGCAGCCCGACCAGAAAGCGCTGCAAACGGGTCGCTTTGCCGAGCAGGACGAGCAGCAGGCCGGTCGCGAAGGGATCGAGCGTCCCCGCGTGTCCCGCTTTCTCGCCGCGTTCGCGGCGCACCGCGGCGACGATGTCGTGCGAGGTCTTCCCGGCCGGCTTGTCGAGGAGGAGCACCGCCCCGGCGGCGTCGGTGGCGACCATGGCTACTCGCCGAGCTGGGCGGTGACCTCGCCGCAGAGGAAGTCGACCAGCGCCGGCAGCTCGAGGTCGGTGGAGAAGCCGGCGGCGCGTTTGTGGCCGCCTCCCCCCTGCTTGCGGGCGATCGCGGAGACGTCGACGTCGCCCTCGCTGGAGCGCAGGCTGACCTTGCGGGCGGCGCGCCCGCGGTTGCCGAGGTCGCGCACCACCGCGGCGACCTTGGTCCCGTCGATCGAGCGCAGGTGGTCGATCACCCCCTCGGTCATCTCCTCGCCGGAACCGGTCGCGGCGTAGTCCTCGGCGGTGATGTAGCTGACCACGAGGCGCTCCTGGCAGTGGCGTTCGACCTTTTCCAGCGCCCGCGCCACCAGCCGCAGCTTCTCGATCGGCACGTGCTCGTAGAGGCGCCGGTAGGTGTCGTCGACGTTGACCCCGGCATCGATCAGCTCCGCCGCCACCCGGTGGGTGTGGGCATTGGTGTTCTCGTACATGAATTTGCCGGTGTCGGTGATCAGCCCGACGTAGAGCGGCATCGCCATCTCGGCGTCGATCGGCACGCTCATCAGGTGGGCGAGGTCGTAGACGATCTCAGCCGTGCAGGAGGCCTCCGGCATCACCAGGTCGACATCGCCGAAGCGGGTGTTGTCGTGGTGGTGGTCGATGTTCAGTTTGCGGTTGTTGCCCTTGGTGAGGAAGTCGACCGGCATCCGGTCGATGTTGCCGCAATCGAGGAAGACGATCACCCGGTCACGCATGTCGGCGGGCGCCTCGTGGAAGACCTCCTCGAGCGGCAGGAACCGGTACTCGATCGGCAGCGGGAACTCCTTCGCGGCGAGGAACATCACCGAGTCCTTGCCGAGCTTCTGCAGCAGGTGATGCATGCCGAGCAGCGAGCCGAGTGCGTCACCGTCGGGGCCCTCATGGGCGGTCAGCAGGAAGCGGTCGTGCGTGCGCAGCTCCTCGACCATCCGCTCGAGGTCGCCCGGCGCGCCGGCGTCGGCCGTGGAGCGCGGGACGATCGGCGCCGTCAGGTCGCTCATCGGGCGTCGCCCTCGGCGCCCTCGTCGAGCAGGTGGGAGATCCGCACTCCCTTCTCGATCGTGTCGTCGTAGTGGAAGGTCAAGGTCGGCGTGCGCTTCATCCGCGTCTCGGCGGCGATCCGCGATTGGATCACCCCGTGGGACGAACGCAAGGCCTCCAGCGTAGCGTCGCGCTCCGTCGCGTCGCCCAGAACGCTCACAAAGACCTTCGCGGTGCGAAGATCTGGACTGGCCTCGACCGCCGTCACCGTGACGAAACCGAGCCTGGGATCGGCGAGCTCACCCGAGACGACCGCGCCGACGACCTCGCGGAGCACCTCGTTGACGCGCCGCATACGAGCGCCGGCCATCTCGCCTACTCGAGGGTCTGCTCGACCTGTTTGGTCTGGAAGAACTCGATCACGTCGCCCTCTTTGACGTCGGCGTAGCCGTCGAGCACGATCCCGCACTCCTGGCCTTCCTCGACCTCGTTGACGTCGTCTTTGAAGCGGCGCAGCGAGGCAAGTTTGCCGGTCCAGATGACGGTGCCTTCGCGCAGCAGGCGGACGCTCGCGGAACGCACGGCTTTGCCCTCGGCGACCTGACAGCCGGCGATCCGCCCGACTTTCGAGGCTTTGAAGGTCTCTTTGACGACGGCCTCGCCGACGGTCTCCTCGACGTCGATCGCCTCCAGCAGCCCCTCCATCGCGTTGCGCAGGTCTTCGGTGATTTTGTAGATGACCGAATAGGTGCGGATGTCGACGCCCTCGCGGTTGGCGGCGCGGCGGGCATCGGCCAGCGGCCGCACGTTGAAGCCGATGATGATCGCCTCCGAGGCCGAGGCCAGCATCACGTCGGACTCGTTGATGCCGCCGGTCTGCGAGTGGATGATGTTGATCGCGACCAGCTCCTGCGGCACTTTCGCGAGCTCGTCCTGGAGCGCCTCCAGGGAGCCCGCGACGTCGGCCTTGAGGACGATGTTGAGCTCCTTGATGTCGCCGGCCTGGGCGCGCGCGAAGACCTCGTCGAGGCTGACTTTGCGGGCGTTGCGGCGGGCCAGCGCCTCGCGCTGCAGGCGGTCGGCGCGCTCCTGGGCGAGCCGGCGGGCGTCGCGGTCGTTGGCGACGGTCTGGACGAACTCGCCGGCGTCGGCGACCCCGTCGAAGCCGAGCACCTCGACCGGCATCCCCGGGACCGCCTCGGCGACCACCTCGCCGCGGAAGTCGTGCATCGCGCGGACCCGGCCCCATTGCGGCCCGGCGACCAGCGAGTCGCCGACCCGGAGCGTGCCGCGCTGGACCAGCACGGTGACGACCGGGCCGCGGCCCGGGTCGAGCTGGGACTCGATCACGTTGCCGGAGGCGGGCGCGTCGGGATTGGCGGAGAGCTCCTCCAGTTCGGTGACCAGGAGGATGCTTTCGAGCAGTTCGTCGAGGCCCTGGTGGGTCTTCGCCGAGACGTCGCAGAAGAGGGTGTCGCCGCCCCATTCCTCCGGGGTGATGTTCTCCTGGGCGAGCTCGGTGCGGACCCGTTCCGGGTTGGCGCCCTCTTTGTCGATCTTGCTGACCGCGACCAGCATCGGCACGTCCGCCGCGCGGGCGTGGTCGATCGCCTCTTTGGTCTGCGGCATCACGCCGTCGTCGGCGGCGACGACCACGACCACGACGTCGGTGACTTTGGCGCCGCGGGCGCGCATCGCGGTGAAGGCGGCGTGGCCCGGGGTGTCGAGGAAGGTGATCGTTTTGTCCTTGTGGTGGACCTGGTAGGCGCCGATGTGCTGGGTGATGCCGCCGGCCTCGCCCGCGGCGACCTCGGTC
>DASXMH010000070.1:0-7357 GCA_036495785.1 Solirubrobacterales bacterium | reverse complement strand
GCTCGCTGAGTCAGGGGGCCCATGGCGCCCCTAACTCAGCGAGCGTCCCGGACCCTGTTGAAGAACCGTGTCCTCGCCGTCCTTCCTCCGCCGCCCGAGGTGCCGCGGATTCCGGGCCGACCACAGCCAGCCATGGGTCGGAGCGGAATCCGCGGCTCTCGCCACGGCCCGGGGGTTCTCGTCTGCCTCAGGGCCCGATGCCCGTGTAATCACCTATCTACGCCGCGCGGTCGGGCAGTTTCATCCCCACCCGCTCCGCCACCAGGTCGATGTCGGTGCGGTGCTTGACGATGATCGACATCGAGTTCTGGAAGGTCTTGCGGTCGATGTCGGCGACGCCCATCAGGAGGAGGGTGCGCGCCCAGTCGATCGACTCGGCGATCGAGGGGGGCTTCTTCAGGTCGAGGGCACGGACAATCTCGACCACCTCGACCATGCGGCGGGCCAGCTCGCGCGGCATCTCCGGGGCGTGGAGGAGGACGATTTCCATCTCCCGGTCGATCCCCGGGTAGTCGAGCCAGAGGTAGAGGCACCGGCGCTTCAGTGCCTCGGTCAGCTCGCGCGAGTCGTTCGAGGTGAGGACGACGATCGGCATCGTCGTCGCTGAGATCTGCCCCAGCTCGGGGATCGTGATCTGGAAGTCGGAGAGGAGCTCCAGCAGCATCGCCTCGAACTCCTGGTCGGTCTTGTCGATCTCGTCGATCAGCAGGACGACCGGCTCGGGGCTCGAGATCGCCTGCATCAGCGGCCGGGTCAGCAGGAACTCGCTGCTGAAGATGTCCTCCTGGACGTCTTCCCAGCCGGCTTCGCCGCCCGCCTGGATCCGCAGCAGCTGCTTGCGGTAGTTCCACTCGTACATCGCCTTCGCCTCGTCGAGCCCCTCGTAGCACTGCAGGCGTACCAGCGGTCGGCCGGTCGAGCGCGAGAGCGCCTTGGCCAGCTCGGTCTTGCCGACCCCGGCCGGGCCCTCGACCAGGATCGGCTTGCCCAGCCGCTGGGCGAGGAAGGAGACCAGCGCGGCAGGCTCGTCGGCGAGGTAGCCGACCTCGGCGAGTGAGCTCTTTACCGCCTCCACGGAGTCGTCGGGCATGCGGGCGATGATAATCCGCGCCCGTGGACGACCTTCTCCTGCCGTCGGCAGCGCTACCGCACAGCCCCGGCGCCTACCTCGCCCTGCTGCTGGTCGGCTTCGCGATCGGCACCTGCGGCCACCTGTTCAAGGTGCGCTGGCTGATCGGCGTCGGGATCGCCCTGATCGTGGTCGGCGCGCTGCTGCTGCCCTTCGCGGCCGGCATCCCGAGCGGCGAAAAGACCCCGCCGACGGAAGAATCGGTGGGCGGCGGGCTCGGCGAATAGACCGAATTGGGGCCGCGCGCCGCCCGCGCAGCCCCTACAGTTGAGTCTCGCCACCCGTTCCGATCGATAGGAGTCCGATCCCTTGAGCCGCAAACGAACCTTTGCCCTGCTCGCCGCGTTCGCGGCCCTGCTCAGCGCCTGCGGTGGCGGCGGGGGCAGCAGCGAAGACCCGCAGAAGGTGATCGAACAGGCGACCTTCGAAGGCGTCGAAAGCGGCGACATCGGCGTGACGATGAGCGTCAAGTCGACCGGCAAGCACGGCGGCAACCTGAAGATCGACCTCAGCGGCCCGTTCCAGTCGACCGGCAAGAAAAGCCTCCCCGAAGTCGCCTTCGCGCTGAAGGCGACCGGCGAAGCCGACGGCGAACCCGTCGACTTCGAAGGCGGGCTCACGGCGCTCGCCGACCGCGCCTACATCGGCTGGAAGGGCAAGCAGTACGAAGTCGACCCGACCACCTTCAGCTTCGTCAAATCGGGCTTCGAAGAAGCTGAGCAGGAAGGCGAAGGGGAAAGCTCGGGGGGCGAAGCGACCGCTTGCCAGCACGCCGCCACCTCGCTCAACCTCGAAGAATTCGTCGACAACCTCGAAAACGAAGGCGGCGAGGAAGTCGAAGGGGTGAAGACGACCAAGCTGAGCGGCGACCTCGATCCGAAGGGCGCGGTCGACGCGGTCATCAAGCTGGCCGAAACCCCGGCCTGCTCCTCGGAGCTGGAAGCGACCGGCGCGTTCCCGCTGCAGGAACTGAAGGACCAGGAGAGCAAGCTCACCGACGCGATCACGAAGGCCCACGTCGAGGTCTACGTCGGCGAAGACGACCACATCGTCCGCAAAGTCGTCGCCGATCTGAACGTCGAACCGCCCGAAAGCGGCGAAAAAGCCGAAATCGGCCTCGACTTCACGCTCGGCAAGGTGAACGAAAAGCAGGCGATCGCGGCGCCGCCGAACGCCGAACCGCTGGACAAGCTGTTCACCGAACTCGGCATCAACCCGGCCGACCTGCTCGGGCTGATGCAGGGCGGTGGCGGCGACCTCGGCGGACTCATCGAAGGCATCGCGGGCGAAGCGCTCGGCAACTCCTCGGGCGGCGGCAACTCCTCCGGCTCGGAACTCGAACTGCCCTCGGTGGGCGGCGCCGCGAAGGAATTCCAGGAATGCCTCGCGGAAGCGGAAAGCGCCTCCGACGTGCAGAAGTGCGCGTCGTTGATGAAATAGCCGCCTGACCGCGAACCGGATCGAGCCCGAGCAGTCCGAGCCCCAGCCGCCCGAGGGACCTTCCGGTCCCTCGGGGCAGCCGCGCCTCGACGCCGCCTTCCTGCTCACCCCGCAGGGCTACCCGTACCTGCTGGCGCCGCTGATCCCGATCGCGGTCGCGCTCGACCTGCTGGGCGCCTCGGCGATCGTCGTCTTCGCCGCCTCGGCGCTCGGGATCATCCCGACGGCGGCGCTGATGGGACGGGCGACCGAGGAGCTCGCCGCCCGCTCCGGCCCCGGCATCGGCGGCCTCCTCAACGTCACCTTCGGCAACGCGCCGGAGCTGATCATCGCCCTCTTCGCCCTCGGCAAGGGGCTGCAGGAGGTGGTCAAGGCCTCGATCGTCGGCTCGATCGTCGGCAACATCCTCCTCGTCATGGGCGCCGCGATGCTGGCGGGCGGGCTCGGCCGCGAGAGACAGCACTTCAACCGCACCGGCGCGGCGATCCAGACCTCGATGCTGATGCTCGCCGCCGCGGCGCTCCTGATGCCGGCGATCTTCGAGCTGGTCGAGGGCCAGGGCCTGCCCCTGCCCGGCAGCAAGTCGACCCACTTCGGGCCGACCGTCCAGCACCTCTCGCTCGCCGTCGCCGTCGTCTTGATCGCCACCTACGTGCTCGGCCTGCTCTTCTCGCTGAAAACCCACCGCGACCTCTTCAATCCGGAATACGAGGACGAGGACAGTTGGGGCTGGTCGGTCCGCACCTCGGTGATCGCGCTGGCGATCGCCGGCGTCCTGGTCGGGGTGATGTCGGAGGTGCTGGTCGGCTCGATCACCGAAGCCTCCGAATCGGTCGGCCTCTCGGAGTTCTTCATCGGCGTCGTCGTCGTCGCGATCGTCGGCAACGCCGCCGAGCACTGGGTCGCCGTCCTCGTCGCGCGCAAAGACAAGATGGACCTGGCGGTGAACATCGCGATCGGCTCGAGCGGCCAGGTGGCGCTCTTCGTCGCCCCGGTGTTGGTCATCGCCTCCTACTTCATCGGCCCCTATCCGCTGGCGCTCGTCTTCAACGGCTTCGAGCTGGGGGCGCTCGTGATCGCGATCCCGGTCGCCAACTACGTGATCCAGGACGGCGAGTCGACCTGGTTCGAGGGCGTCCAGCTGCTCGCCGTCTACCTCGTCTTCGGACTGGCCTTCTACTTCGCCTGACCGTGGAATACCTGCTGCTCGCCGTCAGCTTCGCGATCGTCCTCTCCGGCGCGCTGCTCTTCACCAACGCGGTCGAGTGGCTCGGCCACGTGCTGGGAATGGGGGAGGGGGCGGTGGGCAGCGTCCTCGCCGCGGTCGGGACCGCGACGCCGGAGACGCTGATCGCGATCATCGCCCTGATCAGCGCCGAAGCGGGCTCCGAAGACGTGGCGATCGGGGCGATCGTCGGCGCCCCCTTCCTCCTCGGCACCCTGGCGATGGGGCTGATCGGCCTCTTCGCCTACCTCTACCGGGAGCGGCGCGCCCAGGGGGTCGGCCTCGACGCCCACGGCCCGACCCTGGAGCGCGACCTGCTCTTCTTCCTCGCCTTCTTCGCCATCGCGGGCGCGCTCGCCTGGGGACCGCCGTTCGGGGTGCGCCTGCCGATCGGCGTGATCTTCCTCCTCGCCTACGTCTTCTACGTGCGCCGCACGCTCGCCTCGTCGGGCGAGGTGCAGGGGGAGGAGACGCTCGACCCGCTCTACTTCGACCGCCGCTCCGACCGCACCACCGGGCAGCCGCCCCCGATCCTCTGCCTCCTGCAGCTCCTGGTCGGCCTCGCCGCGATGGTCGGCGGCGCCCACCTCTTCGTCGAAGAGCTGCTGAAGATCGCCGACAGCCTCGGCGTCGAGGCTCTCGTCCTCGCCCTCGTCCTCGCCCCCCTCGCGACCGAGCTCCCCGAGAAGGTCAACAGCTTCTTCTGGGTGCGCGAGGGCAAGGACGCGCTCGCCCTCGGCAACGTCAGCGGCGCGATGGTCTTCCAGTCGACGATCCCGGTCGGCATCGGCCTGATCTTCACCGACTGGAGCCTCACCACCAACGCGATCGTCTCGATCTGCCTCGGCCTCGCCGGCGGCCTCCTCGCCTACGAGAGCCTGCACCGAGGGCGTCGCTTCACGGCGCCCGCCGTCGCCACCTGGTTCTGCCTCTACGCGGCGTTCATAGTGATCGTCGCGGTCTGAGCGCGGAGGCGCTGATGCTCAGGCAGCGGCGAGTTCGTCCAGCGCCTTCAACACGAGCGCGTCGTGTTTTTTCGGCTGGACTTTCGGGAAGACCCGGGCGATCTTCCCTTTCGGGTCGATGATGAAGGTCGAGCGCAGCATGCCCATGTACTTCTTGCCGTACATCGACTTCTCGCCCCAGGCGCCGTATTTCTCCGCCACCTTGTGATCGACGTCGCCGAGCAGGGTGAACCCGAGGCCGTATTTGTCGTCGAACTTCTTGATCGCCTGCGGCTCGTCCGGCGAGACCCCGATCACCTTGGCCCCCGCCTTCGCGTACTCGTCGCTCCGGTCCCGCACCCCGCAAGCCTGCGTCGTGCACCCCGGCGTGTCGGCCCGCGGATAGAAGTAGAGGACGACGGTCTGCCCTTTGAAATCGGACAGCTTGACCTTGTTCCCATCCTGATCCGGCAGCGTGAACGCCGGCGCTTTGTCCCCCTCTTTGAGCAAGTTCAGTCCTCGCGCCCGGGGTCCTGGCCGTCCTCGTCTTCGTCGAGCTCGTCGTCGCCCTGTTCGAGCGCGGTCTCGGAGACGGAGCCGGTGGAGCCGGGGTGGTAGTGGGTCTGGAAGGCCTCGAGCACGCGGTCGCGGCCGTCTTCGTCGACCGGAACCTCGTCAGAGAGGCGGACCCACTCGGCGCCCTCGTAGGCCTCGAGGTTGAAGACCTCCTGGTCGATCGACGCCGAGTCGTCGACGATCACGACCACCTCGGTCTGCGGGTTGAAGTAGGTGCCGGGCTGGTTAAGCAGCTCCTCGACCTCATAGAGGTTCTCCTCGGGCTCGGGCGGCATCGGCGCGATCTTAGCCGCCCGGCTCGGCGAGTTGACGCTCGGTCTCGGACTCGACGTCCAGGGGCTCCAGACCGGCCCGACGGCGCCGTTCGTTGCGGGCGATGACGAGCTGGCGCACCTCGGCGCGCAGCTCCTCGTCGTGCGCCGTCGGGGGGCTTTCGGCGGCCGCCGAAAGCAGCCGCGCCGACTCCGCCTCGACGTCCAGCGCGGGCTCCCCGCGCTCCTTCCGCCGCTCCGCTTTCGCTTCCAGCATCTGCCGCACTTCCGCTGCCTGGATCGCCGGGTCGACCGGCTGTCCCGCCGCCCCTTTGCGGGCGGGCGAGTCGCGGAGGATCGCGAAGACCCCGCCGCCGTAGGAGTCCCAGCCGCCGGTCAGCCGCTTCAGGCCGAGGCCGATCGCGGGCGCCACGACGCCGGTGAAGACCAGCACCGCGGCCGCCTTCGCTCCGACGGAGAGCGCTATCACGAGTCCCACGGACCAAAGGGTAGAGGGCTGGCTCCAATGCCCCTTCCGGGGCTCCATCAGCTACTCTTCAGCTTGGTTGACTGACCAGTCAATCGGGAGGCGCGCCCGACCGGCGCTCCGAGCCAGAACTTCGCAGCACGACCCAAACAAAGGAGCCACGCGGTGGTTGACTTCACCCTGACCGACGAACAGAAAGACCTGCGCGAGCTCGCGCACTCCTTCGCCGAGAAAGAGATGCGCCCGGTTGCCTGGGAGTACGACAAGGAGGGCACCTGGCCCGAGGACGTCCTCAAGAAGGCCTGGGAAATCGGCCTGATGAACACCCACGTCCCCGAGGCCTACGGCGGCCCGGGCCTCGACTACCTCTCCGGCTGCGTGATCGAGGAGGAGATCGGCTGGGGCTGCTCCGGGATCGGCACCTCGCTGGCGGCGAACGGCCTGGCCTCCGCGCCGGTCAGCCTCGGCGGCTCCGAGGAGACGAAGAAGAAGTTCGTCGGGATGCTGGTCGAAGACTTCAAGCTCGCCTCCTTCTGCCTGACCGAGCCGGACGCCGGCTCCGACGTCAGCGGCATGAAAACCCGCGCGGTCAAGCAGGGCGACAAGTACGTCCTCAACGGCTCCAAGTGCTTCATCACCAACGGCACCTACGCCGACTGGTTCACGGTCTACGCGAAGACCGACCCCGAGGCCGGTCACCGCGGCATCTCCGCCTTCGTCGTCGACGCCAACTCCCCCGGGGTGACCGTCGACAAGAAGGAGGACAAGATGGGCCAGCGGGCCTCGAACACCGCGACGATCTCCTTCAACGACGTCGAGGTGCCCGCCGAGAACCTGCTGGGTGAGGAAAACCGCGGCTTCAAACTGGCGATGATGACCCTCGACCGCACCCGTCCGGGCGTCGCGGCGATGGCCGTCGGGATCGCCCGCGCGGCGTTCGAGTTCGCCGCCGAGTACTCGAAGGAACGGGTCCAGTTCGGCGTCCCGATCGCGATGCACCAGGCGATCCAGTTCATGATTGCCGACATGGCGACCAAGGTCGACGCGGCTCGCCTGCTGACCTGGAACTCGGCCGTGCAGCTCGACCAGGGGCAGCGCAACACGCTCCGCTCCTCCGAGGCCAAGCGCTTCGCCTCCGACTCGGCGATGGAGGTCACCACCGACGCCGTCCAGGTCTACGGCGGCTACGGCTTCATCAAGGAGTACCCGGTCGAGAAACTGATGCGCGACGCGAAGATCATGCAGCTCTACGAGGGGACCAGCCAGATCCAGCGCCTGGTGATCGCCAAAGAGGTGCTGCTGCCG
>DASXMH010000069.1:0-42489 GCA_036495785.1 Solirubrobacterales bacterium | reverse complement strand
AAGAGTGCCGACTCCCGCGCAGGTCCCGGCGAAGGGCGCACGCAGGCGTGCCGTCCACGCGCCCCGGCCCGGTCCGCCGCCGCGCGTTCGCAGCTGGCGACATCATTTGTCGTCAAGTGCGAACTCACCGCTGGGGCCCCCAAATGCGTTCGCAGTTGACGCCACATGTTGTCGTCAACTGCGAACTCGTCGGGGGCGCGCCTGGTGCGTTCGCAGAAATCGTCGGATAGCGACGATAAGTGCGAACTCACCGCCGGCTGCCTCGGGAGATGTGACGGGACCGTCCCCGCACCGCCACCGGACACGCGCAAGGCGCGCCCATCCCCACCTAACCAGCCGGACCTAGGTGGGGATGGGCGCGCCGTGGTCGGCGGTTCGGGCGCCGGGCGTGGAATCAGGCGTCACTGCTAGGCGCGGCCGAGCGGGGGCCCGGAGGCGCCGAGCGCTACCCGGAGGCCGGCGAGCTCGCTACGGGCGCGCTCGCGACGGGCCGCGGAGAAGATGCCCAGGGGGGCGAAGGCGGCGACCCGGATCGCGTGCCGGAGCGCGTGGGCGGCGCGGATTCCCGCTGCCTTGGCGCGCCCGTAGTGCTTTTCGGCGAAGAGGATCCGTGAGTGGGTGAGCTGGGGCTTCAGAGCGCCCGAGGAGCCGCCGCCGCAGTGGTGGACGACGGTCAGGTTCGGCAGGTGCTCGACCTGCCAGCCCGTCTTCCAGAAGCGGTAGCACCAGTCGCACTCCTCGGAGTAGAGGAAGAAGCGCTCGTCGAGCGGGCCGACGTCCTCCACCGCCTCGCGGCGGGCGATCAGGAAGGCGCCGACCAGCCAGTCGGCGGCGCCGGCGCGGTGGTAGCGGGCGCCGCCCACGACCCGCTCCTGGAGGCCGCGGCCGAGCGGCCAGTGGTCGGCGAAGAGCGCCTCGCCGAGGCTCCGCAGCGGCGAGGGGAAGCGGCGGATCGAGGGAAGGGGGCGGCCGTCGGCGTCACTCTGGATGACGCTGGCGAGGCCGACCTCGGGGCGGGCGTCCATCGCCGCGACGAGTTCGGCGAGCGAGCCGTGGCGGAACTCGACGTCCGGGTTCAGCAGCAGCACGTAGCGGCCTCGAGCCTCACGCAGGGCGACGTTGTTGGAGGCGGCGAAGCCGCGGTTGTCGCGGAGGAAGAGCTTCACGTCGGGGAAGCGCTCGGCGACCGCGCTCGGCGTGCCGTCGGTCGAGCCCGCGTCGACGACCAGCCACTCGACGTCGAGCCAGCCCTGCGCGCCGAGCGCCGACTCGAGCGTGGTCAGCGCCTGCTCGCGCCCGTTGTGGGTGACGACGATGACCGAGAGGTCCGGACGACCGCCCGGGGCCTCCTCGTCCTGCGGCGCGGAGCCGGCAGCCGAATGCGCTGAACTGATCATGCTCACCCCAAAACAACGCCTCGCCCGGTTGCCTTCTTGCGCCCGGAGGGCGGAAGCGGGCGGGCCGGCGCCGCGTTCATAGATAGAGGTGAAATCCGTCCCCGACACCCTCCGCGTCCCCTCGCTGGGAGGGCTGGTCCAGCGCCCGCGCGTCCTCAAGTACCGGGCGCTCTCCAGCTGCCGCCCGAGCGGCGGCGATCCGGTCGTCCTGCAGCCGGTGCTCTGGCGCGGACCGGGCACCGTTCGGCTCGGCGCGGGCGTCCAGTTCGGCTGGCATTCCTCGCCGCTCTACTACTCCGGCTACTGCCACGTCGAGGTCTCGAGCCCCGAGGCGTCGATCGAGATCGGCGACCGGACCGAGTTCAACAACAACCTCTTCATGAAGAGCGAGGGGGCCGGGATCCGGATCGGCAAGGACGGCCTCTTCGGCGCCGGCATCGAGATCTTCGACAGCAACTTCCACGAGCTGCATCCGGAGCGCCGCCGTGGCGGCACGCCCGCGATGGCTCCGGTCGAGATCGGCGACAACGTCTTCGTCGGCATGGGGGTGAAGATCCTCAAGGGCTCGACGATCGGCTCGGACGCGGTGATCGGCGCCGGCTCCGTCGTCGCCGGCGACATCCCGGCCGGCGTGGTCGCGGCGGGCAATCCCGCCCGCGTGATCCGCGAGCTTTGAGCTCGGCCGGCTCTGGGCTCAGGCGGCGTTGCCGCCCCCGGCCGCCTGACCCGAGGGGCCGCCCCCCAGTGCCGCCGGGCGCAGCCGGAAACGGCTGCGCAGGCGGCTGGGGATGATCCGGTTGAAGATCGACCGCTCCGTCGCCCAGACCGCGGCGAAGCCGAACCGCAGCACCAGCAGGTAGGCGACCGTTCCGATCAGCCCGATCGCCAGCATCCAGGGGAGCGCGGGCAGCCCGGCGGCGGTCAAGGCCAGGCTGGCGGGCACGGCGACCGCCCCCATCGCGATCGAGGAGACCAGCGCCGGCGCCATGTCGTCCCAGACCCGGCGGACGAAGTTGTGGCTCAGCCCCTTGCCCATCAACCCGTAGCTGACCAGCACGAAGGCGGAGTGGACGACCGCGGCGGCGACCGCGACCGCGGTGATCCCGAGCGGCGCGACGAGGAGCACGGCGACGCCATAGACGAGGAAATGCCCGGCGCCGAAGGCGAGCACCGCGCGCGGGCGGCCGCTCGCCATGAGCACGGTGCCGGCGGCGTCGATCAGCACCGTCGCCGCGCCGCCCAGGGCCAGCACCTGGACCGGGGTCGAGGCGGCGCTCCAGTTGGAGCCGAAGACGAAGGGGACGAGGGTCGGCGCGGTGATCGCCAGCAGCACCAGGAGCGGGAACAGGGCGATCGTCAGCAGCCGCACCATCTGCCGGTGCATGTAGTCCATCTGCCCGGCGTGCTCGGTGCGGGAGAGGACCGGGAATCCGATCTGACTCATGACCTGGCCGAGCTTGCTCTGGTATTCGACCGCGATCGAGTAGGCGCGGAAGTAGAGGCCGGTCTGGACGGCGCCGAGGCGGGCGCCGATCACCGCGTAGTCGACGTTGCTGAACCCGACCCAGGTGAGCGAGGCCAGCGACATCGGCAGGGCGAACTCGAGCAGGTCGCGCATCGGGCGCAGGAGGAAGCGCGGCCGAGGCGGGGGAGCGCTCGCGCAGGCGATCACCGAGACCGTCACGGTGCCGGCGAGGACGCCGAGGACGAGGGCCTCGCCGTTCATCCCGGCCAGCGCCAGCGCGACGGCGACGAGCACCCGCGCCCCGGTGTTGGCGATTTCGATCTCGCTGAGGCGCCGGAACGCCAGCTTGCGCCGGATCTGCGCCAGCGGCACCGAGCTGAACGCGGTGATCAGGCACATCGGCGCCAGCAGGTACATCAGCTCGGCGGTGCGGCCGCCGAAGACGGGGTCGATGACGATGGCGGCGAAGGCCACGGTCGCGGCGGTCATGAAGGCGCCGATCGAGAGGGCGAGGGCCGAGGCCGCCTGCAGATGCGCGGGGTCGGCGACTTTGCGCTGCACGAGCGCGTTGCTGAGGCCCGCGCCGACGATCAGGGTGCCGATTTCGACCGCGATCGTCGCCACCGCGAAGCGGCCGAATTCGGCCGGCACGATGAGCCGCGCGAGGACGACCATCGAGGCGAGCTGCAGCAGCTCGACGGTCGGCCGTGAGACCGCCGACCAGCGGATGCCGTGCGCGGCGGCCTCGCCGAGCTCCGGCGCCGGCTTCGAATCCTGATGGGGATCGTCGGCCACGGCAGGGCGCCTAGGAGCCGTCGGTGCTGAGAGGCGATGGGGAGAGTGACCGTTTGGCGGCGACCAGACGGTCGGCGAGCGGCCGCCGCACTGCCGCGGGCGCCGCGCAGATCACCAGCCAGGCGGCCGCCTTCGGCGTGAACCGCTCCTTCAGCGACTCGCGGTAGAAGTGGCTGGCCTCGGCGCTCCGGTCGGCGTCGCTGAGGTCGCGGCCGACGCTGAAGAGGTCTTCGGCGATCAGCTTGCGGGCCAGGCGCGGCGCGACCAGGTGGCTGTTCAGCTTGCGCACCATCAGGTTCGACTCGTGCACGGCGAGCTTGTTGGTGGTGACGTTGCTGTCGTGGCGGCGGTAGTGGACCAGCGTCGCCGGGTCGTAGTGGAAGCGGGCGCCGAGGTCGATCGCCCGCATCCAGAAGTCGTAGTCCTCGCAGCGCGTGTCGCGGAAGCCGCCGACCCGCTCGAACATCGCCCGGCGGACGAAGGTGGTGGAGGGGCAGATCGGGTTGTCGACGAACATCACTTCGCCGAGCCGGCGGGCCTCGAGCGGGCCCGCGGCGACGCCGTTCAACGGCATCCCCCAGCGGCCGGCGTAGTTGCCGAAGACGCGGGCCTCGGCGAAGGTGACGTCGATCGCCGGGTCGCCGGCGACCACCGCCGCCTGGGCCTCCAGCTTCTCCGGCGCCCAGAGATCGTCGGCGTCGCACTTGGCGATGTAGTCGCAGCGGGCCTCGCGGAAGCAGGTGTTCATCGCCCCCCAGACGCCCTGGTTGACCTGCCGCACCACGCGGATCTCCTTGCCGAACCCGGCGAGCACGTCCGGGGTGCCGTCGGTGGAGCCGTCGTCGACTACGACGACCTCGTCGGGCGGCCGGGTCTGCGAGAGGACGGTGTCGAGCGCCTCGGCGACGAACTCTTCGCCGTTGTAGACCGGCATCACCGCGCTGATCGAGAGCTTGGCGCTCATGCGCGGAGCGGCTGGCGGGTCCCCAGCAGGCTGTCGATTGCCCGTTTCAGCTTGACCAGCGTCGCCCCGAGGGCGTCGCGGAGCCGCGCCGGAAGGCTGAGGACGACGATCCAGGCGAGCGCCCGGGCGCTCTGCACGGCGCCCTGGCCGCGCCAGTGGCGCAGCGAGCGGGCGAAGCTGCGGCGCGCCTGCTTTGCTTCGCCGGCGTCCACCTGGCCGCGGCCGACGCGGAAGAACAGCGGCGCGTAGCCCCTCGCCCGCACCCGGCGGTCCTTGACTTCGCCCTCGTAGCTGCGCAGGACCTTGTAGGTGCACTCGTCCATCCAGGCGGTCTTCCAGGAGAGGTTCTCGCCGTGCTGGCGCCAGCGGACCAGCGGCCGCGGCTCGTAGTAGAAGCGGGCGCCCGCCCGCAGGGCGCGGAACCAGTACTCGTAGTCGTCGGCGCCGAAGTCCTCGATGAACGGCCCGAGGCGCTCGAACAGCTCGCGGCGGATCACGATCGACGGTGCGTTGATCACGCAGCCCTCGGCGAAGAGCTCGTCGCGCAGGGCGTCGTTGTCGAGCACCCCGATTCCGGGCGGCCGGGTGTGGTCGCCCTCGATCAGCCCGGTCATCACGGCGTGGCCGCAGAACAGGTCGGCCTCGGGGTGGGCGGTGATCGCCGCGCGCTGCAGTTCCAGCTTGTGCGGCTCCCAGATGTCGTCGGCTCCGCACATCGCGACGAAGTCGGAGCGGACGGCGGCGAAGGCGGTGTTGAAGGCGGCCGGGCAGCCGCCGTTCTCGCGGCGGATGACCCGGATTCGGTCGCCGAAGCGGCCCAGTTCCCGCCCCGTGCCGTCGGTCGAGCCGTCGTCGACGACGATTACCTCGTCCGGGGGCGAGGTCTGGCCGAGGATCGAGTCGATCGCGTCGGCGATCCACTTCTCGGCCTGGTAGGCGGCGACGACGGCGGAGATGGTGACTGGTGGCGTTGCACCCATGTGTTTGGATAAACGCCATGCGCTTTCGCAAACTTCCGTCGGCGGGGCATGGCGGCGGCAGCACGTAGCCTCGTCGACGACCTGCGGCGGCGGCGCGTGCTCCGGCGTCGCCGGCCGCCCCAGATCCGCGTCGGCGCCGGGGCGGGGGAGAGGACGATCTACTACCTCTGCCCCGACTATCCGGTCCCCAGCGGCGGGATCAGGGTGATCTACCGGCACGTCGACGCGCTGAACGAGGCCGGGCGCCCGGCGGCGGTTCTCCACCACGCCGACGGCTTCCGCTGCGACTGGTTCGAGAACCGCACGCGGGTGATCGGCGCCCCGAGCGTCGAGCTCGGCCCCGCCGATGTCCTCGTCGTCCCCGAGGTCTACGGGCCCTTCCTCGACCAGCTGCCGCGGGGGCCGCGCCGGGTCGCCTTCAACCAGAACGGTTACCTGACCTTCCAGTACGTGCAGGCGGGGACGGCGCCCGCCTACGGCGGCTTCGAGGCGGCGATGACGGTCTCCGAGGACAGCGCCGAGATGCTGCGCTTCGCCTTTCCCGGGCTGCGGGTCGAGGTCGTCCCCAACTCGGTCGACCCCGGCCTCTTCCGCGAGGGGCCGGAGACGCCGGGGCGGCGGCTGGCCTATATGCCGCGCAAGCGCCCGCGCGACGCGGAGCTGATCTTCCGCCTGCTCGGCGAGCGGCTCGCCGGCTGGGAGGTGACGCCGATCGAAGGGGCCTCCGAGGAGGAGACCGCGGCGATGCTGCGGGCGGCACCGGTCTTTCTTGCGCTCGGCTTCCGAGAGGGATTCGGCCTGCCCGCGGCGGAGGCGATGGCGAGCGGCTGCTTCGTCGTCGGCTTCCCCGGCTTCGGCGGGCGCGAGGTCTTCGACCCGAGCTTTTCGGTGGCGGTCGAGGACGGTGACGTGCTCGGCGCCGCGAAGGCGCTGGCGGCGGCCTGCGAGCGCTTCGAGTCAGACCCTGAGGCGCTGCGCGCCGACGGCGCCCGTGCCGCCGCGGCGATCCGCGAGCGCTGGTCGCGCGCCAACCAGGAGGCGCGGCTGCTCGAGTTCTTCGACCGGCTCGGCTGAGGCCCGCCGACAACCGTCCGGCGCGCAAGAAGCGCCGGCGGACGCCCGTTCTTGGGGTGACATGGCAGGCGACCGAATGCTGATCATCACCCCGGTCCGCAACGAGGCGGGCCACATCGAAGGGGTCGCGCAGGCGCTCGCGGCGCAGACCTGCCCGCCGGCCCTCTGGGTCGTCGTCGACGACAACTCGACCGACGGCACCGGTGACGCGCTGGCGGGCCTCGCCGAGCAGCTCGACTTCATGAAGGTGGTCTCGACGCCGCCGAACTTCACCCGCAAGAGCGCCGACCGGCTGGCGGTCGCCGCGGCGCCGCGCGCCTTCAACTTCGGCCTCGCAGCGGTCGACGACGTCTCCCAGTACACCCACATCGGCAAGCTCGACGGCGACGTCGAGCTGCGGCCCGACTACTACGAGCGGATCCTCGCCGAGCTCGACGCCGATCCGTCGCTGGGGATCGCCGGCGGCATGATCCTCGAGCAGCGCGAAGGGGAGTGGCAGCCGACCGCGAGCGCCCGCGAGCACGTCCGCGGCGCGCTGAAGCTCTACACCCGCGACTGCTTCGCCGACATCGGCGGCGTGGTCGAGCGGCTCGGCTGGGACGGGATCGACGAGGTGCTCGCCCGCATGCGCGGCTACACCACCCGCTCCTTCGACGAGGCCGAGGCCCTCCACTACCGCGAGACCGGCAGCGCCGACGGCAGGCTGCGCGGCCACGTCCGCTGGGGCGAGGCGCATTGGATCTTGAACCACGGCCTACTCTGGACCACCGCGCGGGCCTTCAAGACCGCCCGCCTGCGGCCCCGAGGCGCCGCCGGCGCGGCCTACCTCTACGGCTACGCGCGGGCCGCGGTCCGCCGCGTGCCGCGGGTCGAGGTCGACGGCTACCGCCGCTTCGTCCGCGCCGAGCAACGGCGGCGGATGTCGGCTGCGGTACTCGGCGAAAGGTTTTCTAAAGACCGGTCGTTATTTCTCTGAGTGACCTGTGAGCGGCGACCACCACGGATTCCCGGACAGGCAACGAGCAAGAACCCCAAACCCGAGGAAGACACAGTGATCAAGAACCAACGGATACTCGTCACCGGCGGCGCGGGAACGATCGGCTCGACCCTGGTCGACCAGTTGCTCGAAGCGGGCGCCGCCGAGGTGGTCGTTCTCGACAACTTCGTGCGCGGCCGTCGCCGCAACCTCGACTGGGCCAACGCCACCGGCCAGTTGACGATCGTCGAGGGCGACGTGCGCGACAAGGACCTGGTCCGCGAACTCACCCACGAGTCCGACATGGTCTTCCACCAGGCCGCGATCCGGATCACCCAGTGCGCGGAGGAGCCGCGGCTGGCGCTCGAGGTCCTCGTCGACGGCACCTTCAACGTGGTCGAGGCGGCCGCCGAGGCCGGCGTCGACAAGCTGATCGCCGCGTCATCGGCCTCGGTCTACGGCCTCGCCACCGAGTTCCCGACCACCGAGTCCCAGCACCCCTACGCCAACGACACCCTCTACGGTGCGTCGAAGGTCTTCAACGAGGGCCTGCTGCGGAGCTTCCACGCGATGAAAGGCCTCGATTACGTGGCCCTGCGCTACTTCAACGTCTACGGCCCGCGGATGGACGTGCACGGCCTCTACACCGAGGTGCTGGTGCGCTGGATGGAGCGGATCGCCGAAGGCAAGCCGCCGCTGATCTTCGGCGACGGCGAGCAGACGATGGACTTTGTCTGCGTCCCCGACATCGCCCGCGCCAACGTCCTCGCCGCCGAAGCCGACGTCAGCGACCGGGTCTACAACGTCGCCAGCGGCACCGAGACGAGCCTGCGCGGGCTGGCCGAAGCGCTGCTGCGGACGATGGGCTCCGACCTCGACATCGAATTCGGGCCCGAGCGCGCCGTCAACGGCGTCACTCGCCGCCTCGCCGACACGTCCGCCGCCGAGCGCGACCTCGGATTCAAGGCCGAGATCGATCTCGAGCGGGGTCTCGCCGACCTGGTCGAGTGGTGGCGCGCCGAGAAAGCGGCCGGCCAGGAGCCGGCGCTGGTGGGATCGGAGGCCCGCTGATGGACGTCCCCTTCGCCAAGCCCTACCTGGCAGGCGGCGAGAGCGAGGCGGTCGCCGCGGTGATCGCCTCCGGCTGGCTGACCCAGGGCCCGCGCGTGCAGGAGTTCGAGCGTGCCTTCGCGGCGCGGGTCGGCGCCGCCGAGGCGGTCGCCACGACCAACTGCACGACGGCGCTGCAGCTCTCGCTCTACGTCTCCGGGGTCGGCCCCGGCGACGAGGTGATCGTGCCCTCGCTGTCCTTCATCGCCACCGCCAACGCGGTCTGGCAGTGCGGGGCGACGCCGGTCTTCGCCGACGTCGACCCGGCCACCTGCAACCTCGATCCGGCCGCGGTCGAGCGGGCGATCACCCCACGGACCAAAGCCGTGATGCCGGTCCACCAGGTCGGCCTGCCCGCCGACATGGACGGCTTCGCCGAGCTCGCCGCCCGCCACGGCCTGACGATCGTCGAGGACGCGGCCTGCGCGATCGGCGCCGAGCACCGCGGCCGGCCGATCGGCTCGCTCGGCAACCTCACCTGCTTCTCGCTGCACCCGCGCAAGGTCATCACCTGCGGCGAGGGCGGCATGATCACGCTGCAGGACCCGATCCTCGCCGAACGTCTGCGCCAGCTGCGCCAGCACGCGATGGACCAGTCGGCGTTGGCCCGCCACGCCGCCAAGAAGGTCGTCGTCGAGCACTACCCGGAGCGCGGCTGGAACGCGCGGATGACCGACCTCCAGGCAGCGGTCGGGCTGCGCCAGCTGGAGGCGCTGGAGACGATCCTCGCCGAGCGCCGGCGCCTCGCCGAGCGCTACAACGAGCTGCTCGGGTCGGTGCCGACCCTGGAGATCCCGTCCGAGCCGGAGTACGCGCGGCGCACCTGGCAGTCCTACCCGGTGCGGGTGAAGCCGGAGGCCGGGATCAGCGCCGCCGAGGTGATGGACGAGCTGCTGGAGGACGGCATCGCGACCCGTCGCGGGATCATGGCGATCCACCTCGAGCAGAGCTACCAGAACTCCGCCGGCCCGCTGCCCCACACCGAGGCGGCGGCGCGCGAGTTCGTCCTCCTGCCGCTGTTCCCGGGCCTCGCCGACGAGCAGCAGGACTTCGTCGTCGACCGGCTCGCGGTTCATACCGGGGCGGTGATTCAGACGTGACCGTGAAGACCGTTGGGGAGCGGACCGAAATGGATCTCGCCGCGCTGCTGCGGACCGAGACGCCGCGTGTCTCGGACGTCGCGATCCGGGTGCTCGACATCCTCGGCGCGGGGCTCATGCTTCTCGCCCTGTCGCCGTTGCTGCTGGTGACGGCGCTGCTGATCAAACTCGACTCGCCGGGCCCGGTCATCTTCTGGCAGCGCCGCCTCGGCCGCGACCTGCAGCCGTTCTCGGTCGCCAAGTTCCGGACGATGAAACACGGTGCGGCGAGCGACCGACATCGCGTCCATGTCGAGCAGATGATCTGCGACGAGAAGGGCCCGGGGGACGGCAAGCCGGTGCCGATGATGAAGCTGGAGAAGGACCCGCGGGTGACTAAGGTCGGCGGCTTCCTGCGCCGCAGCTCGATCGACGAGCTGCCGCAGCTCTGGAACGTCCTGCGCGGCGAGATGTCGCTGGTCGGCCCGCGGCCGCCGATCCAGTACGAGGTCGACAAGTACCCGGTGCGCGCCTACCGCCGCTTCGCGGTGCGGCCCGGGATCACCGGCCTCTGGCAGGTGCGCGGTCGCAGCCTCACGAGCTTCCCGGAGATGATCGAGCTCGACGTCGAGTACGTGGACCAGCGCTCGCTGGTGCTGAACGTGAAGATCCTTCTGCTGACCGTGCCCACCGTGCTCCACGGCAAAGGCGCGAGGTGAGGGGCGCCGACGGCGGTCGGCGGGCCCTGCTGATCTCCGAGAACGAGTCGGTCCCCCACGACCGCCGGGTCTGGAACGAGGCCCGCACCCTCGCCGAGGCCGGCTGGGAGGTGAGCGTCGCCTGCCCCGCCGACGAGCACGGCCCGCCGGGGACCGAGACGCTCGACGGCGTCGCCATCCACCGCTTCCCGCTGCGCATGGCCGACGGCGCCCTCGACTACGCGCGGGAGTACGGGCAGGCGCTGCTGCGGCTGCGCTCGCTGGTCGCCCGCCTCAGCCGCGAGCGGCACTTCGACGTCGTCCACACCGCCAACCCGCCCGACTTCCTGCTCTGGGCCGCGCGCGCGGCGCGGCGGCGCGGCGCCGCCTTCGTCTTCGACCACCACGACCTGATGCCGGAGCTCTTCCGCGCCCGCTTCGGCCGCGCCGGTCTGCCCTACAAGGGGCTGCGCGCGATCGAGCGCCAGGCGCTGCGCGGCGCCGACGTCGTCATCTCCACCAACGAGTCCTACAAGCGACTGGCGATCGAGCGCGCGGGCGTCGACCCGGCCGACGTGTTCGTGGTCCGCAACGGCCCCGACCTCGACCGCTTCACGCCGGTCGATCCGGACCCCGACCTGCACGCCGACCGCCGCTTCCTGCTCGCCTACCTGGGTGTGATGGAGCCCCAGGATGGGGTGGACCAGGCGCTGCTGGCGCTGGCCGCCCTGCGCGAGCGGCGAGGAGCGGACTGGCGGGCGATCTTCGTCGGCGAGGGGTCGGAGCGCGAAGGCATGGAAACGCTCGCCGCGCAGCTGGGCATCGCCGACTCGGTCGAGTTCGCCGGCTGGCGCGGCGACGCCGACATCCGCCGCATCCTCTCCAGCGCCGACCTCTGCCTCGCCCCCGACCCGCCGAGCCCCCTCAACGACGTCTCGACGATGATGAAGGTGCCCGAGTACATGGCGATGGGCGCCCCGATCGCCTCCTTCGACCTCGCCGAGACCCGCGTCTCGGCCGGCGACGCCGCCGCCTACGCCGCCCCGACCCCCGCCGCCCTCGGCGGCCTGGTCGACGACCTCCTGAACGACGAGGCCCGCCGCCGCCAGATGGCGACGATCGCCCTCGAACGCGTCACCGAGCTCTCCTGGCAGCGCTCGAGCGAGCGCCTCCTGGCCGCCTACGAGCGCGCCGTCGAGAACCGCCGCGCCGGTTAGGAGCTGCCGCAGAGGGTCGGAGCGACGCCGCAGAGGAAGTTGCCGAAGGCGGAGCCCCACCAGTTCCAGCTCATGTTCACTCCGAAGCCGGTGGAGCTGTCGTTGAGCCCGATGTTGTTGACCCCGTTGACGTACCACTTGCCCTGATACTGCGTGAAGACCGGCCCGCCGGAGGCGCCACCGTTCATGAAGCAGCGGGGGTTTTCGATGTAGTAGCCGTTGCCGATCAGGCTCGCGTCCTGCGGCGTGTTGGCTGAGGTTCGGTACTGACCGGCGAAAGTGTCGGTGCAGTAGGCCGGAGCGTCGCCCCATTGATACTGCTGGGTTCTGAAAGAGCCTGATGCGGGGTAGCCCATCTGGTAGAAGCCGGATCCGACCGCGGCGCTGTAGTTCCACAGCAGCGGGAAGGCGCCGACCTTCTGACCCGCGTAGGTCCCGTCTGAGTAGGGCTGGATTTCTGCCACCCCGTAGTCACAGGCGCCGTCGTCGTTTCCTTCATGCCAGCAGGAAGGGACCCACGTCTGGACTATCTTGAGCGTGCCGTAGGGCGCCGACACATTGCTCGCCGCGTTTGAACCGGTGCCGGTGGCACTCGCGTCGGGGACGAACAGCAGTTCCTCGACTTCGATCAGGAATCCCGGGATCGATCCTGCCTTCCCCGGGGCGATCGCGAAGGTTTCCGCCGCCTCCTGGTCACTCGCATACAGACAGTGGGCGGCAGTGATCACCAGGCCAGAGGCGATCAACGTGCCGGAGCAGTGCCCGGTCGCTTCGCCGTTTTCCTCGTAGTCGTTCCGGCGGAAGATCTTGCCGACCGCCGGAAGCGGCTGCCTGAAGCCGTAGGGCGCCGCGGTGGAACTGGAGGCGGTTGCGATCTTGGCGACGCGGGCGGCCGCGGTGCTCGGCCGGGCACTCGACGAGTGATGCAAGGCACGGCAGCGTCTGCGGTGACCGGGACCGAAGGTGCAGACCCGGTAGGCCGTGCCGAAGGTGTAGTAGGTGCACGAACGCGTGCTGCCCGCGCGATGGCATCGCTGCCCGGTGAAGCCGGTCCCGGTCACGGTGAGGGCCTGTGCGCCTTCGGTCGTCGAGCGGTCGATGCCGTTGGTAGGAGGCGTGAGCGTCGTTGGGTGTCCGGAGGTGAACCCCTGTTCCCCGTAGGAGTCCGCGGGCAGGATGACGGTGGCGGAAGCCGCGCTCGCCGATATCGATATCGCGACCGTGGCCGCGAGAGCAACGAGCACGCCGAAGGCGGCCTTCGGACAGCTTTGACCGAACAAGGTGAATGCCTCCCCGTATGGATGGACGCGACCCTGTCGATCAGTCTGACGTGCAGGGGGGCCGAGCGCGTACCAAAAAAGAGCCAAAAAAAGCGGCGCGCCGGGTGAGCCGACGCGCCGCAAGGGGGCCAGACCGCCCTTGGTGGGTGGCTGGGCTAGCTTGGTTCGAACGCCGCCGCGGCGGCGGCGACCCGGTCGATCTCCGCGGTGGAGATCGTCGGGAAGATGGGCAGGGAGCAGATCTCGTCGGCGAGGCGCTCGGCGACGGGGAGGCTGCCGGGGCCCTGGCCGAGATCGGCGTAGGCGGGCTGCAGATGGATCGGGGTTGGGTAGTGGATCGCCGAGGCGACGCCTTCGGCCTCCAGGTGCGCACGCAGCTCGTCGCGCGACTCGCTGCGCACCACGTAGAGGTGGAAGACGTGGTCGGCGTCGGCTGAGGCCGGCGCTGGGGCGAGGACCGAGGTCCCGGCCAGCGCGTCGGTCAGGGTCGCTCCCGCCTCGCGACGACGCCGGTTGGCTTCGTCGAGGTGGCGGAGTTTGACCGAGAGGATCGCCGCCTGGAGACCGTCGAGGCGGTCGGTGCGGGCGGGCATCTCGTGATGGTGGCGGGCGCCCTCGCCGTGGGAGCGCAGGAGGCGCACCCGCTCGGCGATCGCCGGGTCGTCGGTGACCAGCGCGCCGCCGTCGCCCCAGGCCCCGAGGTTCTTGGTCGGGTAGAAGCTGAAGCAGCCGACGTCGCCGATCGAGCCGGCGCGCTTGCCCTTGTAGACGGAGCCGTGGGCCTGGCAGGCGTCCTCGATCAGGAAGAGGCCGCGCTCGTCGCAGAGTGCCGCGAGCGGCTCCATCTCGACCGTGCGGCCGTAGAGGTGGACCGGGATAACACAGCGCGTGGCCGGGGTGATCGCCGCCTCGACCGTCGCCGCGGTGAGCAGCGAGGTCTCCTCGTCGACGTCGACCAGGCGCGGGGTGGCGCCGACGGCGCTCACCGCCTCGGCGGTGGCGATGAAGCTGTTGGTGGGGACGATCACCTCGTCGCCGGGGCCGATCTCGAGGGCGCGCAGCGCCAGCTCCAGCGCCGCGGTGCCGGAGGAGACTCCGACCGCGAAGCGGGAGCCGCACCAGGCGGCGAACTCGGCCTCGAATGCTTCGACCGGGGCGCCGAGCGTGAAGGCGGACCTGGCGGCGACGTCGGCGACGGTCGCCATCAGCTCCTCCATCAGGGCCGGATCGCCGTTGTCGAGGCGGACGAAGGGGACGCGCGCGGGCGCGTCGAGGGTGGACGAGCCGGGAGTCGTCATGCCTGCATCTCCTCGAGCTCGGGGTCGGGCTGCGCAGCGGGCACGACCGGGTAAAGGTCGAGGAACACGGCACTGGCCTCCTTTCGTGAGTGGACTCCCAATTTGGTGAAGATCGACGCCATGTGGCTTTTGATCGTGCTTTCGGCGAGGAAGAGCGCCTCGGCGATCTCGGCGTTGGTGTGGCCGTCGCAGACCAGGGTCAGGACCTGGCGCTCGCGGTGGGAGAGGTAGGGGCGCTCGACCCCGGCGCGCAGGTTGCGCGGCACCACCGACTGGCCGCTTTCGACCGCGCGGACGCAGACCACCAGGGCCGCGGCCAGTTCCGGCTCGAAGACCAGCGCGTCGGCGCCCGCGTCGAGCGTGCGGCGCACCGCGGTGGCGGTGGCGCGGGGTGAGACGACGACGATCGCCGGCCCGCGGTTCTCTTTGCGCAGGCGGCGCAGCGCCGTCACGTGGGGCGGGCGGTCGACGTCGCAGGCGAAGATCACGGTGGTCGTCGTGTCGACTTCGTACTCGCTGAGCGCGCCGGGGCCGGCGATCGACTGCGTCTGCCGGCCCGCGTCCTCCAGCATCGCGACGATCGCGCCGCGCAGGGCCGGCTCTTCGGCGATCACGACGAGGGAGCCGGCAGGCGACTCGGTCGAGGGCATGGTCCCCCGATTGGTGACGATCGACATATCCGACTAACGGTGGGAATGGCCTCCCACTTTCACGGCCGCGACCGAGTCTCCGAAAGTCGTGGCGCCGCCGGGGCGTTACCTCCATATACATGAGCGACGGGCCGATCAACGACGTCCCCTATCGGATGCTGCGCGAGGTCGAGTTCGGGCCCGATGTCCGCGTCTTCTCCTTCACCAACCTGTACGGGTGCAGCGTCGGTGCCGGCTCGCAGATCGGCACCTTCGTCGAGGTTCAGGCGGGGGCGCGGATCGGCTCCAACTGCAAGATCTCCAGCCACACCTTCGTCTGCGAAGGGGTGACGATCGAGGACGGCGTCTTCGTCGGCCACGGCGTCACCTTCGTCAACGACAAGCGACCGCGGGCGACCGCCGCCGACGGGGACCTGCAGACGGTCGACGACTGGGAGATGCTGGAGACGGTGGTCGAGGCGGGCGCCTCGATCGGCTCCGGCGCGACGGTCCTCGGCGGCGTGCGGATCGGCCGCGATGCCCTGATCGGCGCGGGAGCGGTGGTCACCCGCGACGTCGCCGCGGGCGAGACCGTGGTCGGCAACCCGGCCCGGCCGCTGGCAGCGTCCCGCTCCTAGCCCGATCCAGATTCCACCCGGCGCGCTCCGCGAGGCAATGCCGGACGCTGGAGCGGTCCGCCCGGGATCCGGCGCGGGGCTGCCGGACGCCTGGCGCGCCGGACGCCGGGGCGACGGCGCGCCCATCTCCACCTAAGTTCGGCTGGTTAGGTGGGGATGGGCGCGCCTTGCGCGTGTCCCGGGACGGTCCGGGAACGCTTCCGGCACGCCTCCCGCGATGAGTTCGCAGTTCTCGTCGCATAGCGCAGATAACTGCGAACTCACCCCCGGGGCCCGGCCCGGTGCGTTCGCACTTAACGACAAATGACTGCGAACTCTTCAGAGGGCCCGGCCGGTGCGTTCGCACTTGACGCCAATATGTGGCGCCAAGTGCGAACGCACTCGGGGGCCCCAGCGGTGAGTTCGCACTTGACGACAAATGATGTCGCCAGCTGCGAACGCGCGGCGACGGACCGGGCCGGGGCGCGCGGACGGCACGCCTGCGTGCGGCCTTCGCCGAGATCCCCGCGGGAGCCGACACGCTTCCTTGCGCGGTCGGCACACCCACGCGCGCGGCCGGCGGACCTACGTGCGCAGTCGACCTGCTTCTGTGCGCCCGCCTGGTTGATGGGCCGAAAACTCAAGCATGTCTTGAGTTTTCGGCCCATCAACATCGGCGTGCCCCGTAAGCGCACGGGGCCCTGCGGGACCCGTCACGCCGCAGGCGCCCGGGCGCGCCTAACGGGCGTCGGCGCGTCCGCGGGCTGGCTACAGGTCGTAGGCCGCCTTCAGCTCGGGGTCCTTGGCGGCCAGCATTTCGGCGAGCTCGACCATGACCTTGCACTGCTTCCAGGTCGCGTCGTCCTGCATCTTGCCGTCGATCATGTGGACGCCGCGGCCGTCGGGGATCGCCTCGAGGACCTTCTTGGCGAATTTGACCTCGTCGGGCGGCGGGCTGAACACCTTCTTGGCGATGCCGATCTGCACCGGATGCAGGGACCAGGCGCCGACGCAGCCCATCAGGAAGGCGGCGCGGAACTGGGTCTCGCAGCCGGCCGTGTCCTTGATGTCGCCGAAGGGGCCGTAGAAGGGCAGGATCCCGGCCGAGGTGCAGGCGTCGACCATGCGGGCGATCGAGTAGTGCCAGAGGTCCTGCTGGGCGGAGACGCGGTCGGCCTCGGGGTTCTCTGGGTCCTTCGGGTCCTCCATCACGCGGTAGCCGGGGTGGCCGCCGCCGACCCGGGTCGTCTTCATCCGCCGCGCCGCGGCGAGGTCGGCCGGGCCGAAGCTCATCCCCTGCATGCGCGGCGAGGCGTTGGCGATCTCCTCGAGGTTGACGACGCCCTGCGGCGTCTCGAGGATCGCGTGGACGAGGATCGGCCGGTCGAGGCCCGCCTTCGCCTCCAGCTGGGCGAGCAGGCGGTCCACGTAATGGATGTCCCAGGCGCCCTCGACCTTCGGCACCATCACCACGTCGAGCTTGTCGCCGATCTCGCCGACCAGCTGCTCGAGGTCGTCCAGCACCCAGGGGCTCTCCAGCGAGTTGACCCGCGTCCACAGCGAGGTCGAGCCGAAGTCGGACTCCTTGGCGGCCTGGATCAGGCCGGCCCGCGCCGCCTCCTTGCGGTCGACCGGGACCGCGTCCTCGAGGTTCCCCAGCAGGATGTCGGTCTGCTTGGCGATGTCGGCCGCCTTGGCGACCATTTTCGGGTTCGAGAAGTCGAGGAAGTGGATCATCCGCGACGGGGTGACTGGGATCTCCCGCAGCGGCTCTGGCGCGCCGATCGCCTGCTGGTGAAAGAAGTCTCTGGGGTGTCTCAAGCTGGCTCCTCCTGCCGTTTTGTTCGGCGCCGAAATCTATTCGAATCGGCGCCGGCGGCCGGAACCGCGCAATTTCCGCCTGTTCGCCGCCTAGCCTCCAGCGAGATGGCGGCCGAGGAGCTGGACGAGCGCGAACGCGGGGAGCGCGAGGAGGACCAGCGCGAGGAGCGCGACAGCACCGACGAGTGGCTGATCGAGCCCGCCCGGCGCCCGGCGACCGTGGCCGAGCTGGAAGAGCGGATCGGCAGCGCGATCGAGCTCGCTGAAGCTGCTGAGACGGCGGCGCTCGAGATCGGCGCAGCCTCACTGGAGGCGGCCGAGCAGGCGCGCCACGCGGCGGCGCTCGCCGAGAGCGCCTCGACGGCGAGCCAGGCCGCCGCGGAGTCCGCGGCCTCGGCTGCGCACTCAGCCGCGACCGCGGCGAACGCCGCCACCATGGCTGCCGCCCGGCCCGCGGCCCAGCCGGCGCCCACGGAGTGGCCCACGCCGGCGTCCCCCGCGTCTCCCGACGACGGGTCGCCCCGACCCGCGCGCCCCCGGCCGCGCCCCGCCCAGCCGGATCCGTTCGACGAGCGGCTGACCGCGTTCCGCGATCGCGCCGATCGGGTGATGGTGCGGCTACGGCGTCTGGATGCGCCGACGCCGATATCCTGACCCCGGACACTCGACCACCGACAGGCAGGAGCCATGGCCGTAGATACCTCCGCGTACCGCGAAATGACCGACGAGCAGCAGGCGATCATCGAAATGGTCCGCCAGTTCGCCGACGAGCAGATCATCCCCAACGCCGAGCACTACGACCACGAGGACACGTTCCCGGAGCCGATCGTCGAGCAGATGAAGGAGCTCGGCCTGTTCGGCGTGACGATCCCCGAAGAGTACGGCGGCATGGGGCTCGACCTGACGACCTACGCGATGATCGTCGAAGAGCTCTCGCGCGGCTGGATCTCGATCTCCGGCGTCGTCAACACCCACTTCATCGGCTCCTACCTCTTGATGAAGTTCGGCACCGAGGAGCAGAAGCAGTACTTCCTGCCGAAGATGGCGACCGGTGAGATCCGCGCCGCCTTCTCGCTCTCGGAGCCGGAGGTCGGCTCCGACGTGCAGGGCATCAAAGCGACCGCCAAGCAGGACGCCGACGGCAAATGGGAGCTGAACGGCCAGAAGATGTGGGTGACCAACGGACTCGGCTCGAGCGTCGTCTTCGTGCTGATGAAGAGTGACCCGAAAGCCGACCCGCCCTACAAGGGCATGACCTGCTTCATCACCGAGAAGGAGCCCTGGAAGGAAGTCAACGAGGGCGACTTCGCCGGCCTGACGGTGCCGCCGAAGATCAAGAAGATGGGCTACAAGGGCGTCGAGTCGACCGAGCTCGTCTACGACGGCTACAAGTGCCCGCCTGAGCGGGTGCTCGGTGGCCCCGAGGGCGTCGGCCAAGGCTTCGTGCAGATGATGGACGCGCTCGAGGTGGGCCGCGTCAACGTCGCCGCGCGCGGCGTCGGCATCGCCCAGCGGGCGCTGGAGCTGGCCCTCAAATACAGCCAGGAGCGCAAAACCTTCGGCAAGCCGATCGCCCAGCACCAGGCGATCCAGTTCAAGCTCGCCGACATGGCGACCCGGGTCGAGGCGGCCCGCCTCGTCACCCGCAAAGCGGCGCGGCTGAAGGACGCCGGCGAGCGCTCCGACCTCGAGGCCGGGATGGCGAAGCTCCTCGCCTCGGAGACCGGCAAGGAAAACGTCGAGGACGCCTTCCGCATCCACGGCGGCTACGGCTACTCGAAGGAGTACGAGATCGAGCGCCTCTACCGCGACGCGCCGCTGCTCCTGATCGGCGAGGGGACCTCCGAGATCCAGCGCATGGTGATCGGCAAAAAGGTCCTGCAGAGGAACAAAATTTGATGAGGACGCTGCAAACCAGCGCATCGCGGCGTCCGCGTTCGGTCATGCGCAGAGCGCACTCCCTCACGACTCCTTGCGCATGGTTTTCGCGCCCTCATGTCCTCGACGCCTGACCTGATCAAGACCGCGATCGAGCGCTTCCAGGCCGAAGTCCCGGCGCTGGCCAAACTCAAGTTGGTCTTCGGCCTGGAGCTGCGCGCCAAACACGACATCCAGCTCTACCGGGTCGAGCTGCCGGGCCCGGTGATCAAAAAAGAACTGGCCCAGGACGAGCGCGTGCTGGTCGAGATCGACCGGCCGCAGTTCAACCAGCTCGCCGAGAAAGGGACGATCGCCAGCTATCGCCGCGCCGCCGAGACCGGCCACATCAAGGTCAACGGCGACTCCAACGTGGTGAAGCTGATCGTCCAGGTGGTGGAAAAACAAGAGCAGCGCGGCCGGCTGCGCAAAGTCCACTGATCCGCCGGCTCAGGCTTCGTCGAGCCAGCGGGCGCGCATCGCCTCGCTGAGGCGGGGGACGAGCGGGCTCGCCTGGCGGAGCGGCTCGCCGTCGAGGCTGCGGGCGGGGCGGATGCCGCGCAGCGAGGAGGTGAGGAAGACCTCCTCGGCGGCGCGCAGGTCGGCCAGCGTGAGAGGGCGCTCGATCGCCTCGATGCCGAGCTCGCGGGCGAGCGCCATGGTCGAGGCGCGGGCGGTGCCGGGCAGGATGCGGCCGTCGAGCGGCGGCGTCGCCAGGCCGTCCCCGGTCGCGACGAACACGTTGGCGCGCCCCGCCTCCAGCACTTCCTCGCCGTCGAGCAGCAGCGGCACCTCCTCGCCGAAGTCGGCCTCGACCCCCTCCAGCCATGTGCGGTCGGCCCACTTGTGGTCGCCCGACCAGTGCGGCGGTTGGGCGCTCCGCAGCGCCGCGCCGTGCTCGCGGTCTCCGAAGAAGATCGCCGGGTCGATCGGCCCCGCCTTGATCGTCGCGCGCAGCTCGCCTCCGGCGCCCGGCACCACGTCGATCCGCATCCGCCCGAGCTCCAGCCCGAGGGCGGCGCGCGCCGCGTCGTCGGCCAGCGTCGGCGGCAGCTCGGCGCCGTAGAGGTCGCGCAGGCTCCGGGCCATCCGCCCGAGGTGCGCCTCGAGCCGGATCGGCCGGCCCGCCGCGATCAGCACCGTCTCGAAGATTCCCTGGCGGGGCTCGGGCGGGGCGATGGCTAGAGCCGCACCAGGTTCGCGGCGGAGATCTCCCGGGTGACGCCGCGGAAGTCGATCACCAGCGGGGCCGCCTCGACCAGCTCGCGGTAGTCGATCTCCTTGTGGGCGGTGACCACCGCGACCAGGTCGGCCTCGGGCAGGGCGGCCTCGAGGTCGACCGACTCGAGCCCTAGCTCGGCGATCGCCGGGACGTAGGGATCGTGGTAGGAGAGGTCGGCGTCGAGCGCTCCGAGCAGCTTCATGATCTTCAGCGCCGGCGACTCGCGGGTGTCGCCGGACCCGGCCTTGTAGCTGGCGCCGAGGATCAGGACCTTGGAGCCGTTGACCGGCTTCCCGGCCTGGTTCAGCGCCCGCTCGATCCGCTCCACGCAGAACGCCGGCTGCGCCTGGTTGACCTTGCCCGCCAGCTCGATGAACTCCGGGTAGAAGTCGTGCTCGCGGGCCTTGAAGGCGAGGTAGAAGGGGTCGACCGGCAGGCAGTGGCCGCCCATCCCCGGCCCTGGCTCGAACCGCATGAAGCCGAACGGCTTGGTCGAGGCAGCGTCGATCACCTCCCACACGTCGATGTCGAGGCGGTCGCAGAGCTGGGCCAGCTCGTTGACCAGGGCGATGTTGACCGAGCGGAAGATGTTCTCGAGCAGCTTCGAGAGCTCCGCCGCCTCCGGCGTCGAGAGCACCACCACGGTCTCGCAGATCTCCGCGTAGAGGGCGCGGGCGCGCTCGGTGTCGGCCTCGGTCATGCCGCCGACCAGCTTCGGGGTCGTGCGCACGGTGTAGTCGGTCCGGCCCGGGTCGATCCGCTCCGGCGAGAAGGCGAGGAAGAAGTCGGTCCCCACCTTGAGGCCGGACTCCTCGAGGATCGGCGCGACCCGCTCGCGGGTCGTCCCCGGGTAGGTCGTCGACTCGAGCACGATCAGCTGGCCGGGCTGCAGGACCTGGGAGATCGAGGTGGCGGCGCCGAGCAGGTAGGTGAGGTCCGGTTCGCGGGCGCTGGTCAGCGGGGTCGGGACGCAGATCACGATCGCGTCGCAGGTCGCCAGGTCGGCGTGGCGCGAGGTGGGGTGGAGGCGCTCCCGCACCGCGCCCAGCGTCGCATCGTCGATGTCCTCGATGTAGCTGCGCCCTTCGGCGAGCGCCGTGGTCTTGGCGTTGTCGAGGTCGAAGCAGACGACGTCGTGCCCCTCCTCGGCGAAGGCGACAGCCAGGGGAAGTCCGACGTATCCGAGACCGACTATTGCGATTTTCATCGCGCGGAGTCTAGCCGTGGCCCGGCGCCTGCCCGCGTCGGCCGGGGGTGTACATATAAAGTGCCGCGCCGCAATCGAAGAGGAGGCAGCGAGCAGTCATGAGCGACACTCAGCAGGTGACCACCGACCAGGCCGAGCGAGAGGCGTCGGGCGCGCACCCCTACGGGCGCTACCTGGAGGAGTTCGAGGTCGGTGCCGTCTACAAGCACTGGCCCGCCAAGACGGTCACCGAGTCCGACGACCATCTCTTCTGTCTGATCACGATGAATCATCACCCGCTGCACATCAACGATGTGTACGCCTCAAACTCGCAGCAGGGGAAAAATGTCGTGGTCGGGCCGCTCGTCTACTCGCTCGCCCTCGGCATGTCGGTCTCCGACGTCTCCGGCAAGGCGATCGCCAACCTCGCAACCGAGGAGCTCAGCCACCCGAACCCGGTCTTCCACGGCGACACCCTCTTCTGCGAGACCGAGGTGCTCGACGTGCGCGAGTCGAAATCGAAACCGGACCGCGGGACGGTCAAGGTCCACACCCGCGTCCTGAACCAGGACGGCGTGCTGGTCGCCGAGTTCAAGCGTCTCGTCCTGGTGCCGCGGAAGAACCCGGGCGCCTAGGTCAGGCGGACGTCGCGCGGTGACGGAGAGCCCGCCGGCGGGCTGACGCGTCCCTGCGCAACACGTGGCGCTTGCCGCTCGACCCTTGCTTGGGGCGCGCCGCCGGGCGACGACCGTGGCCGGTGGGGTGCTTGATCGGCGCGGCCGTCGTCGGGAGCGTGGTTGCGGTTGGCGGGGCGGTGGCCGTGGGCGGAGTCGTAGTGGCCGGCGGTGCCGTCGTCGTGGGCGGCGCGGCAGGCGGTTGGGTCGGCGCCGGGCTTTCGACGGTCGGCGCTTCGCCGCCCGCTGATTCGGTGCCGCCGGCGGTCGGGGTCAGCTTCAGGATCACCACTTCGGGGCCGACGTTCACCTGCAGCGAGCCGCCGCTCACCTGCGGCTGGGCCAGCGGTTCGCTCGACACGTTCGGGACGTATTCGGCGGCGCTCGCGATCGGCTGGCCGAACCGCACCTGCACCGGCATCGTCGGTGCGTTGATCGCCACCTGCTTTTCCGGATCCCAGACGCTGCTCGCCCGCCAGAGCGCCAGGTAGAAGCTGCCGTCGGCCTTCTGCAGCAGCACCTGGTGGAGCTTTTCGGTGTTGCCGCCGACCGAGTAGTTGAGGGAGCCCGGGGAGAAGGAGGCGTTTTGTTCGCCGACGATCGAGATCAGGTTCTTCAGCGCGGTGAAGGCGGGCTTCGGCGAGAGGTCGTGGCGCAGCAGGCCGAAGTGGGCCTCGCGTTCTTCGCCCGAGGGGTCTTCGAACTCGTCGACGAGCTCGTAGTCGAAGGTCCGCGCGATCCCTTCCTGGAAGTAGTCGAGGAAGATCCGCGGCATATAGACGGCGGTCGCGGCTTCCGAGGTCGGCGGGAAGTCGCCCTTCCAGTTCATCGCGTTGTGAAAGCCGGTCTCGGTCGCCATCAGAGGTTTCGTGCCGGAGCTCGACGCGGCGAAGTCGACGTGCCGTTCGAGGTAGGGCTCCGGCGGATAGCCGCCCGAGTAGGGATGGATGTCGCCGTAGTTGAGCCACGGCGAGATGTTCCCCAGTTCGCCTTCCTGCCAGAAGATCGTGGTCGGGCCGACGATCGGCACCGAGGCCAGGGTGGGACTGGCGGTCGCCTTTTCGTGCAGGAGTTGCTGGTAGGAGTCGGTGGCCGCGGTCCAGCCCGGCCGGTCGCCGTTGTAGGGCTCGTTGGGGCCCTCCAGCGCGTCGACCCGGCTCAGCTTGGTGTGGGCGACGGAGAGCAGTTCTTCGAGCCCGGCGCTGCCGTTTTCCGGCGACCCCATGATCAGGGTGCCGCCGATCCCGGCGGCGGCCAGTTCGTTGATGCGGGTGTACTGGTCGGGGCGGCCGGGCAGCAGGTCTTCGCGGACGTGGTGGACGCCGAGTTCGACCAGTTTCGCCTTCACTTCCTGGAAGCGTTCGACGTAGGGCGTGTCGGAGTAGGAGAAGTGCGTATCGACGCCGATCGATTCGACGAACGAGTCCGCGCTTTTGGCGGGGACGGGTGCTGCCTCGGCCGGATTCGGGGCTGCCACGGCGATCGCCAGCAGTATCGCGACCGCCGGCGCCAGGAGCCGGAGCCGGCGAAAGAGGGGGAAGTGAAGGATTCCTTCCACCCTCCGCCTTTCGACAGCGCCAAGCGCCGCATGAGAAGGGCGGTCGGCGGCGGACGTATGTTCGTGTGACGACGCCTCGCGCCTGGCGAAAATCGCGCCGCGGGCGGTGTCGTTGCCATCTGGCAGTCTTCCGCCGATGAGCGACGCGAGCGGCGGCCTCCTGATCGTCAACGCCGACGACTGGGGTTACGACGAGCCGACCACCGACGCGATCCTCGCCACCTTCCAGGCGGGACGGATCACCAGCACGACCGGGATGGTCTACATGGCCGACTCCGACCGGGCGGCGGCGCTGGCCGCCGAGCACGGAGTGCCGGTCGGCATGCACATCAACCTGACCGAGCCGTTCTCCGACCCGGCGACGCCGCCCGACGTCCGTGCGCGCCAGCAGCGCATGATCGACCGGCTCGGCAAGACCTCGGGCCTGCCGCCGGAGCTGCCCGGCACCTCGAACCTGATGCGCTGGGTCTACGACCCGCGCCTCCAGCGCGAAGTCGACCGGGCGATCGCCGACCAGTTGCGGCGCTACGAAGAGATCTACGCGACCCCGCCGACCCACTTCGACGGCCACACCCACGTCGACCTCTGCCCCAACGTCTTCCTCTCGCCATCGATCCCGCGGGGCGCGAAGCTGCGCAACACGCTCGACCGCTTCCCGGTCGAGCGCTCGGCCGGAGGGATGCTGCGCGACCTCCGCCAGGCGATTCGCTCGCGGCGCTTCGCCTCCACCCGCTACCTCCTCCACATCACCCACCTGCGGCTCGACCCGCGGGACCTCGACCCTCGGCTGGCACTCGCCCGGCAGGTTCCGGTTGAGGTGATGGCGCACCCGGGCTTCGCCGCCGAGCGCGAGCTGCTGATGTCGGAGGAGTGGGGGGCGGCGATCGCCCCGCTGCGCCTCGGCTCGTTCGCCGACTTCGACGCCGGCCCGCTCGGCTGGAGCGAATCTTTCCGGCTACTGCCGGCCTGACCCGATGCCGATAGGGGAGTCGAATGAAGGTCCTCTTCACCCTGCATGACGAAGTAACTCCCGATGCCGGCGGGATGGGGGTCACGGCGGGCCTTGCCAATGTGTACCGCGAGCTCGGTCACGAGGTGGAGTCGTTCTCCTTCGGCCAACTGCCGCAGCGGCTCCCCTTCCGCGCCAAGGCGCTGCTCTTCCCCGAGTTCGCCGCCTGGCGCATGAGCCGCACCGACGCCGGCGTGATCGACGCCGCCAACGGCGACGCCTGGGTGTTCGGTCACCTCCGTCGGCGGCTCAAGGGCGTGCGGCGGCCGCTGCTGGTGACCCGGTCCCACGGCATCGTCCACACCGCCGACGTCGCCCGCCGCGAGGAGGCGGCGCGGGGCGGCCTCGACCTGAGCTGGAAGTACCCGCTCTACTGGGGCGGGTGGAAACTCAAGGAGGTGGCCGACTCCCTCCGGCTCGCCGACCTCTGCCTGTTCCTGAACGTCGAGGAGCGCCAGTTGGCGATCGAGCGGCTGGGGGTGGACGAGCGCCGCGCCCGCGTGGTCGACAACGGCCTCCCCGAGGACATGATCGGGCTGCCGCTCGACCTCGGCGCCGAATCGGACCCGGTGCGGATCGCCCACATCGGCAGCTACCTGCCGCTGAAGGGCGTGCGCTACGCCGCCGCGGCGCTGACCGAGGTGCTCGAACGCCACCCGGAGGCGACCGTCAGCTTCCTCGGCCCGGGATGTCCGCCGGAGCGGGTCCTCGGCGACTACCCGCCCGCGCTCCACCCGCGCGTCGCGGTCGTCCCGAAGTATCGCCGCGAGGAGATGCCCGGTCTCCTGGCCCGCCACTCGGTCGTCGTGTCGGCGACGCTGAAGGAGGGCTTCGGGCTCGGCATCCTCGAGGGGATGGCCTGCGGGCTCACCGCGGTCACCGCCGATGCGGCCGGCCCGCTCCAGTTCGTCCGCGATGGAGAGAACGGCCTCGTCGTCCCGCGCGCCGACGCCGCAGCGATGGCCGCCGCGCTGGAGCTCCTGATCGCCGACCCGGCGCTGCTCCGCCGCCTGCGCGAGCGTGCCCACGCGACCGCGCAGAACTACAGCTGGAAGCGGATCGCGCCGGAAACGCTGGAGCTGTACGCCGAGGCGCTCGAGCGACGACATACCAAGCTGGAGATGGCTTGAGCCAGACCGCGACCGTGGTCGACGACGAGGCGGGGCTCGAGGCGATCCGGTCGGCCGGTCGGCCCGCTCGCCGCGCCGGGGCGCGAGCGGGAGGTCGCGGAGGCGACCGCGCCGGCACTTGAGACGATCACGCCGACGCCACCGAGCGCGGCGAAGCCTCGTTCAGCCTCGGGCCCGGCGAGGGTGACTACAAGCGCCGGCTGAGGGGCGCGGTCGCCCGCGCCGTCAGGCGGCGCTGAGGTCCTGCTTGCGGCGGCGGAGCTGCCCGCGCGCCTTCAAAGCGCGGCCCGCGAGGCGGCCGAGAAGGTCGTCACGGGCGAAGACGAGCGACCAGACGGTTACCCGGTCGGGCCACACCGCGTTCAGCGTCTCATTGGTCGGGTCGGCACAGGAGTCGTAGAGGTTGCAGCTGCCCGCTTCCTTGGTGGCGATGAGGTTGTCGACCTGGAGCAGGATGCCGGGCGAGTTGGCGCTCAGCTCTTCGTCGAAGGCGGACTTGAAGTGGAAGCGGACGCCGCCGGCGGTGAAGTCACAGGTCATCGCGGCGACCCGGCTCGCCGATTCGAGCGAGTAAATGGCGAGCCGTCCCTGCTCGCCGAGGTGGGCGCAGACGGTGCGGAAGAACTCCGCGTGGCGCTCGTCGCAGGCCATCGCGGTCCCGACCTCTCCCTTCCAGCTCGCTGCTTCCAGGCGGAGGAACTCCTCGATCGTCGCGGCGTCGTTCCGACGCTGCCGGCCCTTGACGTCGGCTTCGCCCAGTTGCTCGGCGAGGCGTCGCCGCCGTCGCTCGAGCGTCTTGCGGCGCTTCTTGCCCATGCCGATCGCTTCGCCGGTCCCGCCATCGACGTAGAGCGCCGCCCGCTGCTCGGACAAGGCGCGGACGGTTCGCATACCGCCCGCCTCCTGTTGGGCGCGGCGGACGGCTGCCAGCACCGGACCCTCGGCGAAGTTCCGGACCGCGAGCAGGAGGCCCGTCTGTCGCTTCTCGATCGCCCCCACCAGTGCCCGCGCGAACTCGTCCTCGCGGCCACGCCTGACCAGCGGCGTGCCAAGGAACGAGTACAGGTGTTTCCAGCCCGACGCCATCACCGGGCGGCTCAGCAGGCGTCGTTCGTTCACCGGCAGACAGCCGTTCCAACGGCCGTCGGCTTCGTCGACCAACAGCGAGACCTTGGCATCGGGGAAGCAGCGGGCGGCGGCGAGTACGAAGTCGGCCTCCAGGAAGACGTTCGGCTCGATCGCCTCGGCGGCCAGGTCCCGCCACGCGCTGACTTGATTCGGGGTGATCGAGTCGAGCGAGATGCGGAGCATCGCGGAGGGGCGCCGGGAAGGGGACCGGGGGAGGAGCATGGTCACCGTTACCGTTTCGGCAGGTTCCGCCGCACACGTGAGTTCCGGCATCGGCCCTCGGCACTATGGTGTCGCCCCTGAGTGAGGTGGTCCACAGCGGCGGATCAGCGGGGAGTTCGGGTCGGGCGACGCCGGCGACCGCCGTCGTCGTCTCGTCTCCGGAGGAGATGAGGCCGTTCGAGGCCGAGTGGGACGCCCTCGCCGTCGCGTCCGGGAGCCCCTTTGCGGCGCCTGCCTGGGTCAAGGCCTGGTTCGAGCACCTACGGCCGGAGCGCTCGCGCCTCCGCGTCGTCTTCGTGTCCGACGGCGCTCGACTGGTCGGAGTCGGCCCGTTCTGCGCGGTGGGAGGGACCTTGTTCCCCGTAGGCCGCGGGGCCGGGATCGCGCCACCGTTGGCGGCGAGCGGGATGCGGGATGCGGTCGGCGTGGCGATCGCCGCATCGCTGGCCGCGGACGAGCGGACGCCGACCCGGATCGAGCTGACCTTCGCTCGCTCCAGCGGCGATTGGGCCGCGGCGATCGGCGGGGCGTGGCCGGGTCGCCCTCTCTGGCGGCGCCGTGATGCCGAGCACGTCGTGCCATACGTCGAGCTGGGCGACGGCTTCGACGAGTGGATGGCGGCGAAGAGCTCGAGCTTCCGTCGTGAGGCGCGCCGCAAGCGGAAAAAGCTCGACGAGGCCGGCGCCAGGTTCCGCTACGCGGACGCCGCGTCGTTGGAGCGCGACGTCACCGAATTCATGCGCCTACACCGGCAGCGCCTCGCCGGCCAGGGTGGAACCGGACTCACCGACCGCGGGGTGGAGCGGATGCTCGTCGCCGTCGGCCGGGAGCTCCTCGCGAGCGGCCGCTTCCGCCTGCTCTGCCTGGAGGTCGGTGACACTTTCGTCGCCGGTCAGCTTCTGCTCGGCGCGGGCGCGGAGCTGAGCGCCTGGAACAGCGGCTTCGACGAGGGCTACTCGGACCTCTCGCCGTCGATGCAGTGCCTGATCCGTGCCCTCGAAGACGCCTCGGAGAGCGGCGCGCGGACGATGAGCCTCGGGCCGGGTGGCCAGGAGTACAAGTCCAGGCTCGCCGACGCCGAGGACGTCCTCGAGTCCGACCTGCTCATCCCGCGCGGCCCGCGCTACCCCCTCGTACGCCTCGGGATCGGCACGCGGCAGATGAACAAGGGCCTGCGCGCGGCGGTCCGCCGGCGTCTTCCCGCCGGTCGTTGACCTGGGCCCGGGCGGCTCAGACGCTCCCCAACTCGTCCAGGGTCTCCTGCGCGACCGGAGGCCGGAGGAAGTGCTTCCACTCCAGCCCGGCAACGCGGCGATAGAGGAAGACGGTGATGACGAAGGACGTCGCGTAGGCGCACGTGGTCACTCCTGCCGCCACCATGATCCCGCCCGACTGCAGGAAGATCAGCAGGCCGACGATCGTGACCACGGCGGAGGGGAGATAGGCCGCGGTCGAGAGGAAGGGACGATTCGCCGCCAGCATCCCCGCCCAGAGCACGGTCGCGGCGGCCTCGAGCAGCTCGCCGGGGAGCATCAGGCGGAGCGGTGGCGCGGCGCCGACGAAGTCCGCCCCGTAGACGAGCCTGATCGCCACTTCGCAGATCGCGATCAGGACCAACGCCATCCCGCCGCCGATCAAGAGCGTCGCCTGGAAGGCGCGGATCACGGTGTGGGAGGCGCGGGAGATCTCACGAGCGGCGACCGGAAGGGCGAACACGGCGATCGTCCCGGTGAGGCTGGCGATGATCGAGGAGATGCTGGTCGCGACCGCGTAGAGGCCGACGCTGGCGGCGCCGAGGAAGGCGGGGATGATCAGCAGGTCGAGCCGCGCGCTGACGAACCCGGCCACGTCACCGCCGTGGGCCCGGATCCCGTACCAGATGGACGTTTTCATCAGCGTCCGGCTCGGCCGGTCGACCCCGTGTCGGCTGAAGCAGAGGACGGCGGAGACGCCGGTGCTGACGAGCAGCGCGGCGCCGTTGGAGATCAGCGCCGTGATCACCGTCAGGTGGCCGGCGACCAGGAAGACCGCGTACCCCAGGACCGTCACCACCGGGATCAGGATGCGCACGACGTTGTAGGCGAGGAAGCGCTGGTCGCCGAGGAGGATGCCGACGAAGACGATCGAGACGACGTTCACCAGCACCAGCGGGGCGTAGATCCGCGCGATGTGGATCGCTTCAGCGGTCTGGGCGCCGAACAGCGTCGGCAGGAAGATCTCCGCGGCGAGCAGCGTCACCAGAGACAAGGGGACCGTCGCGAGCAGCCAGGACGCCATCAGCCGCGGCCCGTGTTCAGGGTGCTGGGACTGGTGGTAGGAGATCGCGGCCCGCGCTCCCATCGAGGCCAGCCAGCCGGCCACCGTGACCACGGTCAGGGTCGCGGTCAGCTCGCCGCGGCCCGACGGGCCCAGGCTGCGGGCGACGATCACGCCGGTGATCGTGTTGACCAGCAGGATCGAGGCGTCGAAGGAGACCGGGGCGATCACCCGCTGGCGCATCGCCGGGCTCTTGATCAGGTCGCGTGCCCGCCTCAGTGCGGCCTTGGGACTCCGGGTGCTGGGGCGAGGAGGGGCGGTGGCCATGAGGGTGTGGTGAGAGGCGGCCTAGACTAGCGGCTGCCCCGGTGGGTGAGAGCGGCCTTGCGAAAGTGCTCCAGCCCTGTTCTGAAGCCGATTCACAGTGGGTCGACCGGATGTCCAAGCCGCGCGTACTCCTGATCACCCCTGACTTCCCGCCTTCGACGGGCGGCATCGCCGTGCTGCTGGAGAACCTCGTCACCCACGCGACCGGTTGGGACACGCGGGTGCTCACCCTCGGCCAGCCGGGCGACCGCGACTGGGACGCCCGCTCGCCACTGTCGACCAGGCGGGTGAGCGGCACCGAGGCCGACCGCCGGCTCGCGGTGGCGGTCCTGAACGCCGCGGCGCTGCGCGAGATCGCGACCTTCCGCGCCGACGTGATCCTCGCCGGCCACGTGGTCGGCGCCCTCGCCGCAGGCCCGGCGGCCCGGTTGCTGCACAAGCCGCTGGCGCTCTACGTACATGCCGACGAGTTCAGGACCAGGGCCAAGCTCACCGCGCGGGCGACGCGGCGCGCCGACGCGACGATCGCGGTCTCGAGCTACACCCGCGAGATGGCGCTCGGCGCGGGCGCCGACCCGAGCCGCGTGCACCTGATCCCGCCCGGCGTGGTGCTGCCGGATGCGCCGACGGGGCAGCGCGACGAGCGCCCGACCATCCTCACCGTCGCCTCGCTGCTGTCGGAGCGCAAGGGCCACGACGTGATCGCGAGCGCGCTGCCGCTGGTCCGCGAGGCGGTCCCCGACACCCGCTGGGTGGTGATCGGTGACGGCCCCCGCCGTCCGCAGGTCGAAGCGGCGATCGCCGCGGCCGGCGTCGGCGAGGCGACCTCGCTGCTGGGCAGGGTCGACGACGCCGAGCGCGACGGCTGGCTCGACCGCGCGAGCGTCTTCTGCATGCCGAGCCGCGTCCCGCCCGGCGGCCTCGGCGGCGAGGGCTTCGGGATCGTCTACCTCGAGGCCGGAGCGCACGGCCTCCCGGTCGTCGCCGGAAACGTCGCGGGCGCCCTCGACGCGGTCCTCGACGGTGAGACCGGCATCCTCGTCGACCCCACCGATCACCGGGCGGTGGCCGCGGCGCTGATCCGCGTCCTCTCCGACCGTGAGCTGGCCGCCCGCCTCGGCGAGGCCAGCCGCCGGCACGCCGAAGCGCACGCCTGGCCGCGGATCGCGGCCCGCGTCGAAGCGCTCGTCGACGAGCTGAGGCGGGGCGGGGGTGTCGCGCCGTGACCCGGGTCCTCTACGTCAACCAGACCGGTCAGGTGAGCGGCGCCGAGCGCTCGCTTCTGGCGATGATCGAGAGCCTGCGGCCGGCGGTCGATCCGGTGCTCGCCTGCCCGCCGGGCGAACTCACCGACGCGGCCCACGAACTTGGCGTGGAGACGACCCGGATCGCCGGAACCCTGGCGAGCTTCCGCCTCCACCCGCTGCACACCAGCCGCGGCATCTACGAGATCGGCCGCTCGGCGCTCCAGGTCCGCGCCGCGGTCTCGCGCCTGCACCCCGACCTGGTCCACGCGAACACGACCCGCGCCTCGCTCCTGGCAGTGCTGGCGCGGCACCGAAGTGGCCCCCCGATCGTCGCCCACATCCGCGACTGGGCGCCGGACGGCCGCCTCCCGCGGCTGGTCGACGGCCTGGTGGGGAGGAGGGCCGACGCCGTCGTCGCCAACTCCACCACCGTCGGCGACCAGTTCCGCGGCGTGCGGCTGCGTCGGCCGGTGCGGGTGATCCACAACGCGGTCGACCTCACCCGCTTCGACCCGGCGGTCTGCGACGGCGCCCGCGTGCGCCAGGAGCTCGGCATCCCGGCGGAGCGCGTCGTGCTCTCGGTGATCGGGCAGCTGGCCCCGATCAAGGGCCAGGACGAGGCGATCGAGATCCTCGCCGGATTGCTGGGCGAGGGCCGCGAGGTCGAGCTGCTCCTGGTCGGCACCGCCAAATTCACCGCCCCCGGCGCCTCGCTCGACAACCAGGACTTCGAGCGCCGCCTGCACCGGCTCGCCGCCGAGCGCGGGGTCGCCGAGCGGGTCCGCTTCCTCGGCGAGCGCGGCGACGTGCCGGACCTGCTCGCCGCCACCGACATGATGCTGATGCCCTTCTGGCGCGAGGGGTTCGGCCGCGTCGCGATCGAGGCGATGGCGCTCGGCGTCCCGGTCGCGGCCGCCGCGGTCGGCGGCCCGCTCGACATCGTCCGCCCCGGCGTCGACGGCCTCCTGCTCCCGCCCCGCGATCCCGCTGCCTGGACGCGCGAGCTGGCGCCGCTGCTCGCCGACCGCGAGCGCCGCCTGGAGCTGGGCGAACGCGGCCGCGAGCGGGCACGGGAATTCAGCCTGGACCGTCAAACCGACGCCGTGCTCGGCCTCTATCGCGGGCTCGCCGGCGTGCAGCCGGCCGAGATTTCGGCTCTATAGTCGGCCGATGAGCGCCGCCCGAGCCGAAGACGTGAGGACGGTCGAGGGCCGCGGCGCGGCGGGGATCGCCGTCGCCGTCGGCATCGCCGTCGTCGGCGGCGTGCTGGTCGTCCACTCGACCCAGCTCGCCCTGACGATGACCTTGCTCCTGCTGCTGCTCGCGGCGCGCCTGGAGTCCCGCACCGCGGGGTTGAGCCTGATGTGGACGTACTGGCTGCTGGCCCCGTTCCTGCGCCGGGTGCTCGACAACTCGATCGGCCCGGTCAGCCCCGATCCGCTGTCGCTGCTGCCGTTCCTGGCGACCGCGCTGCTGGCCGCGATCGAGCTGCGCGGCACCCAACTGGACCGGCGGGCCCGCACGATCCTGACGCTCGGCGTCGTCGGTCTCCTGATCGGCGCGCCACTCGGCCTCGTTGCCGATCCCACCGCGGCGGGCTTCGCGATCTTCGCCTACGGCACCGGCCTCTCCGCCTTCATCCTCGGCTGGGGCGACGGGCAGCTTCGCGACGGCACCGGCACGCTGCAGAAAATCGTCATGTACGTGCTGCCGGTCCTGGCGCTCTACGGGCTCGCCCAGTACTTCTTCTCGCTCACCTCCTGGGACGCCCACTGGGTGGCGACCACGACGCTGAACAGCCTCGGCTCCCCCCAGGAAGGTCACATCCGGATCTTTTCCACCCTCAACGCTCCCTACACCTTCGCCGCCCTGCTCGGAACCGGGCTCCTGCTGGGGCTCGCCCAGCGCCGTCGGCCGGGGCTGGGCCCGCTGATCATCGCGCTGTTGGTCGTCGCGCTGGCGCTCACCTTCATGCGCAGCGTCTGGCTGGGGACGGTGATCGGCCTGATCGTCTTCGCCGCCGCGGCCCGCGGACGCGCCGCCGGGCGCATCGTCGTGATCGTCGGGATCTGCCTCTTCGCCCTGATCGTGGTCGGCAACAGCAATCCGACCACGAAGGCCTTCACCGAACGCGTCACCTCGCTCGGCGACGTGAACAAGGACCGCTCGGCGCAGGAACGGCTGGCGACGACGAACCAGCTCTTCCCGATCGCGCTGCGCCAGCCGCTCGGGGAAGGCGCCGGCCAGGCGGGGATGGCCTCCGAACTCACCGGCGGCCACGGAGCCGACTCGGCCCTCGTCACCGTCGATGACGGGTATCTCTCCTTGATGTTCCAGGACGGGCCGTTCGGCTTCCTCCTGGTGGTGAGCGCGTTGATCCTCAGTGTCGGGTCGGCGATCAGGGCCGTCGGCTCGGCGACCGAGGAGGAGCGGCCACCTCGCGCCGCCCTGCTGGCGACGCTGATCATGCTGCTGGTCGCGCTCGCCGCCGGTGACATCCTCTTCGGTTTGCCGGGAGTGATCCTGTGGTACCTCTGCGGCACCGCGGTCGCCTGGGCCTCGAAGAGCGCTTTGCGCGCGTCCGCCCGACCCTCAAGAGTGCGGTGAAATTGCCGATGCCCTTGTTACCGTTCCCGTTCCGGTGACCCAGATGGCTCCTTTTTCCGCTCTATGACGCCAAATTCGAAAAGCGACGAGTCAGACCTCTCGGCATTCGCTCGAACGCTCCGCCGTCGTTGGTGGGTCGTGCTCCTCTGCGTGGTCGTGGCGACCGCGGCGGCCGTCGGCATCACCGTCCACGCCGAAAAGAAGTACGCCGCGACGACCTCGATGCTGCTGCGCATCTCCAACGAAGTGGAACCGCAGCGCGTCGTCGACACGAACCTCCAGCTCCTCTCGCTGCCGAACGTTTCAAGTCACACCGCGGAAAGCGTCTCGACCGTCAGCAAAGCGGAAGTGGAAGAAGCGATCTCCTCCGAACAGCAGGGCGAATCGGACATCATCAAGGTGACCGCGACGACCACCGACCCCGACCTGGCGGCGGAAATCGCGAACGTCTACGCACGTGAATTCATCGCCCTGCGCCGGACCTCCCCCCACAAAGGGCTGCAGACCGGATCGGTCGAAGTGGTCGAGCAGGCCTCGCCCTCTTCGAGCCCGGTCTCGCCGAAGCCGGCCCGCAACATCATCTTCGGGATCGTGATCGGCCTCGTCCTCGGCGTCGGCCTCGCCCTTCTTCTCGAGCAGCTGGACCGCCGCGTCAAGCACCAGGACGACATCGCCGACACGATGGGCATCCCGCTGCTGGCAGTTGTCTCGAAGCGCAAAGCCTTCGACCACAAGCACCTCGGCACCGGCTCGATGGGGTCGGAAGACCTCGAGGCGTTCCGGATGCTGCGCGCGAACCTTCGCTACTTCGACAGCAACCGCGACGTCAAGTCGGTCCTCGTCACCTCGGCCGAACCGGGAGAGGGCAAGACGCTGGTCTCGCTCGGCCTCGCCTTCGCCGCGGCGGCTGCCGGGGAGCGGGTCCTCCTGCTCGAGGCCGACCTCCGGGATCCGGGGCTCTCGCGGGTGCTGAAACTGCCGCCTGCCGGGGGCCTCAGCAGCGTCCTGGCCGCGGACCACGCGGCGCTGCCCGAGGCGATGAGCAAGGTGTCGGCCGGGGAGCTGACGCAGTCCGTGGGCGACGTGACCCTCGACGTCCTCTCGGCGGGGACGGTGCCGCCGAACCCGCCGGCGCTGCTCGAGTCCCAGAACATGAAAGTGCTGCTCGCCCAGGCGGAACGAACCTACGACTTCATCGTCATCGACACGCCGCCGCTGTTGGCCGTATCCGACGCGATCCCACTGGTCTCGAAGGTGAGCGGCGTGCTCGTCGTCAGCGGCCTCGGGGTCAGCACCCGAACCTCGGCCGGCGAACTGATCGCCCAGCTGCGCCGCCTGAACGCCTCGATCCTCGGCCTGGTCGTCAACTTCTCCCAAGACTCGCGCCGCGCCTACGGCTACGGCCGCCCCGCCGAGATCGCCGCGGCCCAGCCCCAGAACGGTAACTAGCCTCCAGGCTCGCTCCGGACCGCTGACCCCGGCGCCCCGGACCGCCGGCTCGGCGCCTCGGACCCCCGGGGCCCGGCGCGCCCATCCCCACCCGGCGCGCCCATCCCCACCTAAGTTCGGCTGGTTAGGTGGGGATGGGCACGCCTTGCGCGTGTCCGGGGACGGCCCGGGGACGATTCCGTTGCAACCCCGCGGTGAGTTCGCACTTAACGCCAATATGTGGCGCCAACTGCGAACTCACCCGAGGGCCCGGCCCGTGCGTTCGCAGCTGACGACAAATGACGTCGCTAACTGCGAACGCACTCGGAGGCCCCAGCGGTGCGTTCGCACTTGACGCCAATATGTGGCGCCAACTGCGAACTCACCCGAGGGCAGGGCCGGTGCGTTCGCACTTAACGACAAATAGCGTCGCTGACTGCGAACGCGCAGCGGCGGACCGGGCCGGGGCGCGTGGACGGTACGCCTGCGTGCGCCCTTCGCGGGGAAGCGCGCGGGAGGCGACACGCTTCCTTGCGCGGTCGGCACACCTACGTGCGCGGTCGACCTGCCTCCGTGCGCCGGCCCATCAACGGACGGCTGCCGCAAAGGCGCGCGGGACCGCGCCGGGGCCGTCACGCCGCAGGCGCCCCGGCGCGCCCGTCCCCACCTAACCAGCCGACCTTAGGTGGGGACGGGCGCGCCTCGCCAAGGCTGGACGACGAGGTCCAGCTGCAGGGCCGAGCCGGCCGTGCAAGCAACCGTCTAGGACGCCGTCGTCGGGGAGGCGGCGAGGTGGCGGTCGACGCTCGCCTTGAGCGCCTGGCGGAAGGCCTCGGCGCTGAAGCGCTCGGCGTTGGCGCGGATCGCCGCCGGGTCGAAGCGGCCGAAGTCCTGGTAGCGCAGCGGCTCGGCGAGGGCGGCGGCGTCCTCGGCGTCGACGAGCACGCCGGTGCGCCCGTCGAGCACCGTCTCGCGCACGCCGCCGCGGCCGACCGCGACCACCGGCCGACCGGCGGCCTGGGCCTCGACCGCGGCGATCCCGAACTCCTCGACGTTGGGGACGATCAGCGCCGCGCAGCGGGAGTAGAGCGAGGCGAGCTCCTCGTCGGAGACGCTGCCGAGCAGGTCGACCTCGCGACCCTCGTAGAGGGTCCGCAGTCGCTGCAGCTCAGGGCCGTCGCCGACCACCTTGATCGGGCGCCCCGCCTCGATCGCCGCCTCGATCGCCGTCTCGACCCGCTTGTGGCGGACGACCTGGCCGACGAAGAGGACGAAGTCCTCCGGCTCGCCGATCGCGAAACGCTCGACCGCGACGGGCGGGTAGATGACCTCCGAGTCGCGCCCGTAGATCTCCTCGATCCGATCACGGGTGATCGCCGAGTTCGCGATGTAGTGAGTGACGCGCCGCTACGCCTCGAGGTCCCAGCGCCGGATGCGGTCGAGCACCCGCCGCATCACCGGCCGCAGCGGGCGGGGCGTCTCCGACATCGCCCGGTCGCCCTCGAACCAGACGTAGCGGAAGGGACTGTGGCAGTAACAGACGTGGACGGCGCCGGGCCCGGGGCGGACGCCCTGGGCGAAGGCGCTGCTGCTGGAGACGATCGCGTCGAAGTCGCCGACCGGCAGGTGCTCCGCCGCCCGGGGGAAGAACGGGAGCAGGTAGCGGAAGGAGCCCTGGCGCGCGCCCAGGCGCTGGAGGTAGGAGGTCTCCACGTCGCGCCCCGCAAACCCCTCGGCGACCGCTTCGGGGTCGTAGAGGAGGGTGTAGATCGGCGCCGTGGGCCAGCACTTCGCCATCTCGGCGAACGTGCGCTCGGCGCCCCGCATCACGAGCAGGTAGTCGTGCGCGAGCGCGAGGGACGGCTCAGTAGGCGCCACGCCCCGACAATACGGCCGGGAGCGTCTCGAGCAGCAGCTCGATGTCGCGGGCCAGGGACCACCCGGCGACGTACTGGTAGTCGAAGCGGACCATCTCCTGGAAGGGGCTCTGCGAGCGGCCGTAGACCTGCCACGGGCCGGTGATCCCGGGCCGCAGCTCGTTGCGGCGCAGGTGCCAGCGCTCCTCCAGCGCTTCGGCCTCGGGGAAGATCAGCGGGCGCGGGCCGACCAGGCTCATGTCGCCCCGCAGGACGTTGAAGAGCTGCGGCAGCTCGTCGATCGAGAAGCGGCGGATCATGCGGCCGACGCGGGTCACGCGCGGGTCCTCGCGGATCTTGAACATGACGCCGTCCTCGGCCTCGTTCATCCGGTCGAAGTCCGCCTTGCGCTGCTCGGCATCGATGTACATCGAGCGGAACTTGAGCAGCTTGAAGCTGCGGTTGCGGCGCCCGGCCCGGGCCTGGTGGAAGAAGATCGGGCCCCGCGAGTCGAGCTTGATCGCCACCGCGGTGGCCAGCATCAACGGCGAGAAGAGCACGATCAGCGCGATCGAGCCGACGATGTCGAGGGCGCGCTTGGCGGCGACCATCGAGGAGCCGAGGACCGGCACGCCGATCGAGAGCAGCGGCAGCCCGCCGATCTGGTCGAGTGAGCGGACCCCGTCGAGGAACTCGAAGAGGCGCGGCACGACGTCGACCGCGATGCCGGCGTCGCGGCAGGAGCGGATCGCCTCCAGGAGCTCCTCGTGGCCGGCCCGGGAGAAGGCGATGATGACCCGGTCGATGTTCTGCGCCTTGATGATCTCGTCGAGGTCGCCGAAGCCGCCGAGGCGGGGGAGGTCCGGGGTGCCGACCGCGTGGACCTGTTCGTCGACGATGCCGGCGGGGTCGAGGCCGAACTGGTCGTTCTTGTGGATCTTCTCCACCAACTGCCCGGCGACCACCCCGGAGCCGAGGATCAGCGTCCGCTGGCGCAGGTGGGCCTGCCGGTGGAGGTAGGCGCGCGCGGCGGTGCGCGCGGCGATCATGAACAGGGTGAGCGCCGCGAGCGTCAGAGCGGTCGCGGCGACCACCGGGTGGAGGCCGAGCGCGGCGCCGACGGCGTAGAGCGGCCAGGTGGTGAGGATGAGGGTGACGGCGGCGCGCGAGACTTCGGAGACGGCCGAGGCCCAGAGCGCCAGCTTGTCGGAGCGGTAGAGGCCGACGGTGAAGCCGATCAGCGGGTAGATCAGCGCGGTGGCGACGACGTAGACCGGCGCCCGGTCGAGCGGGGCGGCGACGATCAGCAGGGTCAGCGCCGAGGCGAGGACCGCGGCGATCGTGTCGCCGGTGAAGAGCATCTTTGCCAGCACCGCGCCGCGATCGCGGCGCAGGACCTGCTGGGCACGCCGCTGAACCGCGAGGGCTTCGGCCTGCGCCTTGCCATGTTCACGATTTACGGTCGAAGACTCCACGGGCTACCTTCGCGATCTCGCCTTTGGGGTCGAAGAGGCCGGCGGACGACGGTCCAGCCATATTGCGGACGATATACAGCAACGTTTGTCCGCGCCTGAGCGCTCAGATGCCCTCATGTCTTGGGTGTCGGCATATCGGAACCCTGGCCTTTAGTTGGACAGCGGATTGCAGTCAAGCCCCATCCCTCCTGTGCCGAATACGTTGTACCCGTATCGACGACATGGCTACCTATTATTCAGTAGAAGAGGCGCCGGCGCCGGCGGAAACCCCCGGCCGGCGGCCTGCCACGATCCTGCTCGCGGCGGCGGTATCGGCGGGGCCCGCTGCCTTCACCGCCTACCTGGCCTTCCGCTCGGGCGGATATTTCGCCGGCGCCCCGGCGATCGTGGCGATCGTCCTCGCGATCGCCCTGGTGCTGCGCATCATGCTGGCCGAGGCGCCGTTCGAGGGCATCGGTCCGGCGCCGGCCTGGGCGATCATCGGGCTCGGCGGCTTCACCCTCTGGACCCTGCTCTCGGCGTTCTGGTCCCACGCGCCCGCCCAGGCGCTGGTCAACTTCGACCGTGCGCTGATGCTCTGGCTGGCCCTGGTCTTCTTCGGCTCGTTCGCCTGGAGCCGCGAGCGACTCCTCTGGGCGGTGCGGATCCTGGCCGCGACGATGGTGGCGGTCGCGGTCCTCGGCCTGGTTACCCGGCTGCTGCCGAACGTCCACTCGATCCCGGAAAACTTCGCCCGGGACCGGCTCGGCTACCCGCTGAGCTACTGGAATGGGCTCGGCGTCTTCGTCGCCGTGGCGATCCTTTTCTGCTGCGGGCTGGCGGCGCGTGAGGACGAGCCACCGCTGAGCAAGGCGCTCGCCTCGGCCGCGGTGCCGATCCTCGCCGCGACGCTCTACTTCACCTTCTCGCGCGGGTCGATCGCGGCGCTCCTGATCGGCCTGGTTGCGTTCGCCGTGCTGGCCGCTCGGCGCGAGCTGCTGACCACGGCGGTGGCGATCGTGCCGCCGACGGTGGTCGTCGTCCTGCTCTGCCTCGGCACCCACACGCTCTCGACCGAACACTACGCGGACCCGGCCGGGGTCTCGGAAGGCCACCACCTGGCCTGGCAGGTTGCCGCCTGCGCGCTCGGCGCCGGCGTTCTGCGCCGGCTGCTGCGGCCCGTCGACCGGCGGCTCGCGAGGATCACGCTGACGCCCCGGTTCCGCCGCAACGGCTGGATCGTGGTCGGCGTCCTCGTCACCGTCGCCTTGGTCGGCGGCGGGATCGCCGCCTCGGGCAGGATCGGCCACGACTTCGAACGCTTCACCGAATCGCACGGGATCGAAGACACCGGCGAACTCCAGAACCGCCTCACCGACCTCAACAACAACGGGCGCATCGCCCAGTGGAAGCTGGCGCTCAAGCGGTTCCGCGCCGAGCCGGTGCTCGGTGACGGCGCCGGGACCTTCGCCCGCTCGTGGGCGCAGGAAGGCGAAGGCGAATCGAGGATCGTCGACTCCCACTCGCTCTACCTGGGCGTGATGGCGGAACTCGGCCTGCCCGGGATACTCTTCCTGCTCGCCGCCCTGTTGGCGATCCTGATCGCGACCGCGCGGAGGATCTTCGGGCCGGAGCGGATCCTCTACGCCGCCGTCTTCGCCGCGATGCTCACCTGGGCGCTCCACGCGAGCGTCGACTGGGATTGGCAGCTTCCGGCGACCGGCTTCTTCGTCTTCGGCCTCGGCGGCATCGCGATCGCCGCGCGCCGCGGCGCGCGGGCGCCGCGGGCGTCCCGGGCATCGTGGGTGCCGCGGATCCTCGGCCGCACCGGGCGGATCGCGCTCAGCCTCTGCGCCCTGGCGCTGGTCGTCTCACCGGCCCTGGTCGCGATCTCCCAGGGCTACCTGGACGCGGCTGTCCGCGACCTCGAGGAAGGCGACTGCGCCGGCGCCTCGCGGAACGCGCTCGACGCCATCCACACCCTCTCCGTGCGGCCCGGTCCCTACCAGGTGCTGGGCTTCTGCGACGCCCGCGCGGGGCAGCACGCGCTCGCCGTCTCGATGCTGGAAACCGCGGTCCAGCGCGACCGCGGCGAATGGGAAAGCTATTACGGGCTCGCCCTGGTCAAGGCCGCGGCAGGCCAGGACCCGCAACCGGCGATGCGCAAGGCCTACGAAATGGCGCCGCACGAACCGCTGGTCGAAGAAGGCGTCGTGCTCTTCGGCTCCGGCAACCCCCGGATATGGAAGAGGCGGGCGCTGCGCGCCCGCCTCCCCGTCTCGTGAATCTGTTCGGTCGGCTCGGTGCTAGGCGGCCGGCTCGTTGCGGGATTTGAGTCGGATCACGGCGCCGACGACGATCAGGCCGAGGCCGATGACCAGCAACGGGATGGCAAGGAAGCCGGTGAAAGGCAGGCTGCTGCCGCTGCTGACGACGGCTTCCTGTTCGGTCGCGGCCGGGGCGACTTCGACTTCGGAGGTCGGCTGCAGGGTGTTGGCGTGCTTGCAGCCGTTGCCGCCCGCGCCATTACCGCCGCCGCCGTTGCCACCGCCGCTCTTGCAGTTTTCCTTGCCGCCTTCGTTGTTGACGCCCTTGACTTCGTGTTCGGGATGATTCCCGCCACCGCCGCCGGGCGAGACGTACTGGGTGGAGGCAGCGTTGCCGCTGCCGGAGCTGCCCGAGATGGCCAGCGTGGCCCCGGTCGTGCTGAGCATGAATCCGGCCACCAGGAGGAGGGTGAGAGCGAGTCTCGACTTCATGAAAGTTCCCTTCTTACTTGCATAGGGGCTCGGACGCGAACGCTCGGCCTGGCGGATCGCCTGAAGCTTGATCCGGTCGAGCTCGAGAGGCGTGGCCTCGTGCCTTTCGGCGCGCAGTGCGGCCTCGATCCCTTCGAGCTCGGCAGGAGTGCGGTTGCGTTTCGAGTGGTCCATTTGATGCCTTATACGAACCACAACGGCAATTCCCAACTGGGATTTTCAAAAAGATGAAGACCGATCGGTTCGAGCAGCTCTATGAGGAGCACGCCGGGCCACTGCTCGGGTTCCTGGTCTACCGGACCGGCGACCGCGCCCTGGCCGAAGAAATCCTCGCCGACACCTTCGAGCGGGTGCTCCGCTCGCGCTCCCGCTTCAACCCGCGCCGTGGCGGCGTCAAGACCTGGATCTACTCGATCGCCCTGAATCGACTGCGCGACCTGATCCGCAAACGCGAGGCCGAGCAGCGGGCGCTCGAGCGCAGCGAGGCCGGCGCGCCGGGGGCCGCGGACGAGACGGAGCGGGTCGAGGAGCGCAGCACCGTCGCCGCCGCGCTCGGGCAGCTCGACGAGCTGGAGCGCGAGGCGGTGGCGCTGCGCTACGGCGCCGACCTCTCGGTGGCCGAAGTGGCCGACGCTCTTGGAGTCAAGGTCTCGACCGCCGAAGGCCGGATCTACCGCGGCCTGCGTCGCCTCCGCGAGCTGCTCGAGGAACCGGCCCCGGAGCGCTAGATCCGATCCCACCGCGCTAGCGCGCCCGTCCCCACCTAGGTTCGGCTGGTTAGGTGCGGCCGGGCGCGCCCGGGCGCCCACGGCGTAACGGGTCCCGCAGGGCCCCGTGCGCTTACGGGGCACGCCGATGTTGATGGGCCGAAAACTCAAGACATGCTTGAGTTTTCGGCCCATCAACGAGACGGGCGCACGGAGGCAGATCGACCGCGCGCGTGGGTGTGCCGACCGCGCAAGGAGGCGTGCCGACCGCGCAAGGAAGCGTGCCGCCTACCGTGCAGATCCCGGCGAAGGGCGCACGCAGATGTGCCCTCTACGCGGCCCCGGCCCGGTCCCCCGGAGTGCGTTCGCACTTAGCGCCACATATTGGCGTCAAGTGCGAAC
>DASXMH010000068.1:0-4043 GCA_036495785.1 Solirubrobacterales bacterium | reverse complement strand
GCCGCCACGAGACGCCCGGGACGCACCTCGGACGGCCGCGCCGGGCCGCGAACAACGCCCCACGCCGCCCCGCCCCGGAATCACGGCCATCTAGCGTTTCGATTTCGCCGCGGCTTTTTTCGGTTTCGTCGCGGCTCTTTTCGGTTTCGTCGCAGCCCGTTTTTTCGTCGCTCTCGCGCTCCGTTTTTTCGATGCCGCCGAGCGGCGCAGCCTGGCGGGGACCTCGTCGACCGCGGTCGCGCCGGCCAGTTGGCGGATCTGGCCTTCGAGGAATTTGGCCATCCGCTCCTCCTCGCGGCGGATGTCACGGGCGAGTTTCGCCGTCTCGGAGTCGCCGACTTTGGTCGCGAAGACCTCGAGCGCCAGGTAGGTGGAAATCTCCTCCTGCTCGGAGGTGAACTGCGTCTTGGCGTTCTTCAGCATCTTCTCCTGCTGGCCATCGCCGCGCACCGCGTGCAGCGGGCCCTTCGCCACCGCGGTCGCTTTGCCGACCAGCGACTGGACGATTTGACCGCCGCCGCCGAGTTTCCTGATCCGCCGGTCGAGCGCTTTGGCGTGAGCTTTCGTCTCGCGCAGGTGCTGCTGCAGTCGTTTTTTGTACGGGGCCTTGGTGGTGATTGCGATGTCGACCTGCAAGGCCATCTCGAGCTCGCGCTCTTTGCCGTAGGCCTCGCTCAGGTACTGGACGAGCTTCGCGTCGCGCTCGTTCGGATCAGCCATGGTGCCTCCTCCGTTCCGCTGGACAGGAGGCTCCTACCCGCCGGCTCAGCTAACGACGCAATGGGCGCCGCCGGGCGAGCGGCCTTTCGCCGGGAAGGCGTGGGCCAGGCCGTGGGCGATCAGCTCGGCGCGGGCCGCGTAGCCGGGCGAGGTGAAGTGGATGCCGTCGTTGATGAACCAGGAGTCTTTGACGTCGGCGGCCCAGTTATAGATGCGCATGTTGGGATAGCGAAGGCACGCGGTTTTGAGGTCTTCGTCCCATTTCTTCATGCCTTCCTCGGCATAGAATTCGGTCGCGTCGGGGAGCGTCTTGACGTTGACCCAGAGGACCGGTTCGTCGCCGATGATGTTCATCATCTTTTCGATGCGTTCGTCGAGTCCGACGTTGGAGCCCGCGGCGACGTCGGCCGCCTCGTTCGTCCCCAGGGCCAGCACCCAGCAGCCTTTGTAGCCTTCGGCCTTCCACGCCTCGGCGACTTCCTGCCCGTTCGGTTCGCCTTCGAAGCGCTCTTCGATCGAGCGGGCGCCCTGCACCTCCATGTGCGTTTCTTTGACGCCGACTTCGGCGTAGCGGTTTTCGATCCGCTCTCTCGGGTTGGGCAGGTATTCGGCCGAATCGAGTCCCTCGGAGGTCGAGTCGCCGATGTGGACGACCGCTTTGCATGAGGTTTTCTGCGAGTCGGCGGCCTGTGCGGCGGTCAGCGGGACCGGGCCTTTGGTGCCGGCCGCGGTCGCTTCCTTGACCCGAATCTGTTCACCTTCGGCCGAGGCCTTGTTGAGTCCCGCCATCCCGGCGACGGCGACGATCAGCAGCACCCCGACGCCGACCAGCACCGCCCGGCCCTCCGGCGAGAAGGTCGCCCAGCTCCAACCGAGCCGGCGGCGCCTCGCCAGCAGGCGGCCGATCGCGCCGTGGCGGATCGGCTCCTCGACGTAGCGCCAGGAGAGCGCCGCGATGGCGAAGATCGCCGCCACCTGGAGGATGTCGCGGAGCAGGCTCTGGCCGTGGGCGCCCTGCGGCGAGGTGAGGACGATCACCGGCGTCTGCCAGAGGTAGATGCCATAGGAGCGGACGCCGATCCAGCGCAGCGGTTTGCAGCCGACGACGTTGCCGAGCCGGCAGGCCGGGTGGGCGAGGGGCATCAGCACCATCACCGTCGCCAGCGAGAGGATGACGAAGCCGCCGCGGTAGAGGAACGGCGAGAAGCCGTTGGTGCGCCAGATCATGATCGCGATGATCAGCAGGCCCGCGCAGCCGAGCAGGTCGAGGTTTTTGCGCGCCTGACGGGTGATGCGTTTGCTCAGACGGCGGCTCGGCCAGACCATCGCCAGGGCGGCGCCGAAGAGGAGCTCGGCGGCGCGGGTGTCGGTGCCGTAGTAGATCCGCGAGGGGTCGAGGCTCGGGTGGTAGAGGATCGCCATCCAGATCGAGGAGGCGACCGCCAGGACCAGGGTCCAGAGGGCGAGTTTCGGGCGCAGGCCGTCGGCATCTCCGCGCTCGTGGATGAACCGCAGGCCGATCAGCAGCATGAACGGCCAGAAGATGTAGAACTGCTCCTCGACCGAGAGCGACCAGAGATGGTTCAGTGGCTGTTCCGGCGCGAAGCGCGCGAAGTAGGAGACGTTCGCGGCGATCTCCTGCCAGTTGTTCACGTAGAAGACCGCGGAGACGACCGCCTTGCGGAACTGGTCGGGTTGGGCCGGGCCGAAGATCGTCACCCAGGCGACCACGATCAGCAGCATCAGGAAGAGCGCCGGCAGCAGGCGGCGGGCGCGGCCGAGCCAGAAGCGGCCGAGGTGGATCGCGCCCCGGCGCACGTACTGGCCCAGCAGAATGTCGGTGATCAGGTAGCCGGAGAGGGTGAAGAAGATGCCGACGCCGAGCAGGCCGCCGGGCGCCCAGTCAAAGCCGAGGTGGAAGAAGATGACCGCCAGGACCGCAATCGCGCGCAAGCCGTCCAGCCCTGGCATGTAGCGCTCGCCGCGCGTAATCGGTTCGGGCATCGGACCGACTGCATGGTAGGGGCGGCGGAGGCTGATAGTTTGCCCGCCCGATGCAGGTCCTTTCGCCATTCCATGCGCTTTCCGGAAACCGACCGCGGTCGGGGCGCGCGTTCGCGGCGTCGCCGGGGTTCGGACAGGCGCTGCCCTCCCGACCGCTGCTGGGGGCTGCCTTGCTGCTCGCGCTCGGGGCGCTGCTCGCCGTCGTCGCGCTGCTCGTCGCCCCGCGGCCCGCGGGTGCCGCGCCCGCGCCGACCGGAACCGCGGCGGCCCCGAAAGGCTGCCCCAGCTTCCGCGTCGTCCACAACGACCGGATCGGCGCGGCGGTCTTCCCGCCCGGCACCTACGCGGTCACGCTCGAAGACGCGAGCCTCACCTGCAAATCGGGCGCCGAACTCTTCGCCCGCTTCCTCGAGGACTTCGACGGCGTCCTTCCGACGCCGTGGAAAGTGTCGCCGGAAGGCTCCGGCAAGGCTTCATTCCTCCGCGGCACCCAACCCGGGTTCTCGGTCGAACTGATCGCCAAAGGCGGCGAAGCCGGCGCCACCAACCCGGACCTCGGGACGCTCTGCCCCAACACCTTCATGGTCAACTCGGACACGGTGATCAGCCCGCTGCGGTTCACCAAAGGCAGGTTTCTGATCGACCTGCCGGCCGGCTCGGGCATCACCTGCAATCGCGCCGCCGTCCTCTTCGCCCGCTTCCTCGGCGCCGGCGGCACGCTGCCCCCGCCCTGGAAATTGATCACCCAGACGGCGACCTTCTACAAGCCGTCGAACCCGACCCGCTCCGCCTTCCGGATCGAACCCCTCGCCGGCTCCGGCCGCCGCTAACGCTGCCGCCAACCCAGAAGTCGCCGCCGACGGGTGCACCTTCGCCCGGTCCCGGCGTCCGAAGGCGTCTGGTTCGACGCCCGGCGCATCCGGACCGCCGACTGCGGCGCCGAACCGCCGGCCACGGCGCGCCCATCCCCACCTAAGTTCGGCTGGTTAGGTGGGGATGGGCGCGCCTCGCGCGTGTCCCGGGAACGGCCCGGGGACCGTCCCGTCACATCTCCCGAGGCAGCCGGCGGTGAGTTCGCAGTTCTCGTCGCTATCCGACGATTTCTGCGAACGCACCAGGCGCGCCGCCGGTGCGTTCGCACTTGACGACAACATGTGGCGTCAACTGCGAACGCGCTCGGGGGCCCCAGCGGTGAGTTCGCACTTGACGACAAATGATGTCGCCAGCTGCGAACGCGCGGCGGCGGACCGGGCCGGGGCGCGTGGACGGCACGCCTGCGTGCGCCCTTCGCCGGGACCTGCGCGGGAGTCGGCACTCTT
>DASXMH010000067.1:0-13221 GCA_036495785.1 Solirubrobacterales bacterium | reverse complement strand
ACGTCCTCGACCCCGTCGACCTCGCCTTTGACCATCGCCACGTGGTGTTTGTCGTCGACCAGCGAGCGGTAGCCGACCGCGGTGAAGTCGCCGAAGGCGGTCGGCAGCGCCGTCGCCACCACCCGTTCGACCAGCTTCTCGGTCTTGCGCCGATAGGCGATCAGGTCGGCGACGGTGATCATCTTCAGCCCGTGCTTCTCGCAGTAGGGGATCAGGTCGGGGACGCGCGCCATCGAGCCGTCGTCGTTCATCACCTCGCAGATCACCCCGGCCGGGATCAGCCCGGCGAGGCGCGCCAGGTCGACGCTCGCCTCGGTGTGGCCGGTGCGCTCCAGCACGCCGCCCTCTTTCGCCTGCAAGGGGAACATATGGCCGGGGACGACGAGGTCGCGCGGCCCCGAGTCGGGGTCGATCGCAACTTGGATCGTGTGGGCGCGGTCGTGGGCGGAGATGCCGGTGCTGACCCCGCCGGCTGCCTCGATCGTCACCGTGAAGGCGGTCTGCAGCGGCGCCTCGTTCTTCGCCGCCATCAGGTTGAGGCCGAGCTTGCGGCAGCGGTCCGGGGTGAGGGCGAGGCAGATCAGCCCGCGCGCCTCCTTGGCCATGAAGTTGACCGCCTCCGGCGTGGCGAACTGCGCCGCCATCACCAGGTCGCCCTCGTTCTCGCGGTCTTCGCCGTCGCAGACGACGACCATCCGGCCGCGGCGGATCTCTTCGATCGCCTCCTCGATCGTCGCGAAGGGGCCGTTCGCGGCGGCGCCGCCGGCCTGCTCGTCGGTGGTCTTGGTGGTCTTGCTGCTGATGTCGGTCTCCTGGCTCACGATGCCTGCTCCTTTCCCGCAAATGGTGACAGCAGTCGCTCCACGTACTTGGCGACCACGTCGACCTCGACGTTCAGCGGGTCGCCGGGCTGGGCGTCGCCGAGGTTGGTCCGCTCCAGGGTCTCGGGGATCAGCGATACCTCGACCCAGGTGTCGCCGAGCTCGGCGACGGTGAGGCTGACGCCGTTGAGGGCGACCGAGCCCTTGTCGACGACGTAGCGGAGTAGGTCGGAGGCGATCTCGACCCGGACGCGGCGCGCGAAGCCGTCCTCTGAGACGTCGAGGACGCGGCCGGAGCCGTCGGCGTGGCCCTGGACGATGTGGCCGCCGAGCCGCTCGTCGGCGCGGGTGGCGAGCTCGAGGTTGACCCGGGCGCCCGGCTCGAGTGCCCCGATCACGGTGACGTCGAGCGTCTGGTTCATCGCCTCGACGAGGAAGCTGCCCGTACCGGCCGCGTCGTCGACGGTGACGTCGCTCGCGCCGTCCTCGATCGCGGTGAGGCAGACGCCGTTGACCGCGACCGAATCCCCGGGAGCGATCTCGGGCGCGAGTCGCGTTGCGATCCGCAGCCGCGCGCCCTCGGCGCCGCCCTCGACGCTCTCGACGCTGCCGATGTCCTGCACCAGTCCGGTGAACATCACCACTCCTTGAATCGGGTCCTGATCAAAGTGTCCTCCCCCACGGTTTCGGAGACGCCGGGGGAGCCCTGAAGGCGGGTCGGAAGCGGCTGCGGGGCGCTGCTTTCCCGGCCGCTCGCGGTCAGCTCGGGAAGGTGCACCGGGCCACCCAGGATCAGCGGGGCGACGAAGACGCGCGCCTCGTCGATCTGGTCGGCCTCGGCGAAGGCGGCGGCGAGGGTGGCGCCGCCCTCCAGCAGGAGGCTGGTGAGGCCGCGGCGACCGAGCTCGGCGAGGGCGGTGTAGATGCGTTCGGCGGAGTCCGTGCCGGGCCCGGGCGATGCGGTCGGCGTGGCGCCGGCGGCAGTCGCGGTCGGCGCCGAGGCGGGTGCGCCCGCGGCGATCGTCTCGGCGCCCGCGCGGAGCAGCGCTTCGACCCGGTGCGGGTCGGCGTCCGGGTGGTGGACGACGGTCACCGGCGCTTCGTCGAGCGTCGCCAGGAGCTGGGAATCGAGCGGCAGCCGGGCGCCGGAGTCGAAGACGACGCGGACCGGCTGGCGCGCTTCGCCGAGGCGGGCGGTGAGCAGCGGGTCGTCGGCGAGCACGGTGCCGATCCCGACCGCGATCGCGTCGCATTCGCCGCGCCAGACGTGGACCAGCTCGCGGCTGCGCTCGCCGGAGATCCATGGCGACGCGCCCTCGGGAGTCGTCGTGCGGCCGTCCAGCGACATCGCCGTCTTCCAGAGCACCCAGGGCAGGCCGGTGCGGCCGTGCTTGCGGAAGGGCTGGTTGAGGAGGCACGCCTCGGAGGCGACCCCGGTGACATCGGAGGCGATGCCCGCCGCATCGCCTCGGCCCTCCGCGTCGCCCGCGCCCGCGCGGCCGAGGAAGTCCACCTCCACGCCCGCCGCGCGCAATTGCTCCGGCCCCTTGCCCGCCGCCTTGGCGGTCGGATCGTCGCTCGCGATCACCACCCGGGCGAGGTTGGCCTCGATCATCGCGTCGACGCACGGCGGCTGGCGGCCCTGGTGGGCGCAGGGCTCGAGGGTCACGTACATCGTCGCCCCGGCCGCGTCCTCGCCGCGCCGCGCCGCGTCGGCGAGCGCCGCCCGCTCCGCGTGCAGCCCCCCGAGCTCGGCGTGGAAGCCCTCACCGATAACCTCCCCGCCGCGGACGACGACCGCGCCGACCAGCGGATTGGGAGAGACCCGACCGCGGCCGCCCTCGGCCAGCGCGAGCGCCTTTCGCAGATATTTAGTGTCGCCTGGTGTTGTTGACTGACCAGTCAATCAGTCGATTCTAGCTCCGCTTCGACCCCAGCCACCCGTATTTTGGGTGGCCGCCCTTGAAGTTGATCATCCAGATCCCCTGCCTGAACGAGGAAGAGACGCTGCCGGCGACGATCGCCGACCTGCCGCGCACCCTCGACGGCTTCGATTCGGTCGAGCTTTTGGTCATCGACGACGGCTCCACCGACCGCACGGTCGAGGTCGCCCGCGAGTGCGGGGTCGAGCACATCGTCCGGCTCACCAACAACAAGGGGCTGGCGGCGGGGTTCCAGGCCGGGCTCGACGCCTGCCTGAAGCTGGGCGCCGACGTCGTCGTCAACACCGACGCCGACAACCAGTACGCGGGCGCCGACGTCGCCAAGCTGGTCGCGCCGATCCTCGCGGGCGAGGCCGACATGGTGGTCGGCGACCGGCAGGTGGGCGGGATCGAGCATTTCTCCGACGCCAAGAAACAACTCCAACACTGGGGCAGCTGGGTCGTACGCCGAGTGTCGAACACGGAGGTCACCGACACCACCTCCGGCTTCCGCGCCTACAACCGCGAGGCGGCGCTGCAGCTCTCGGTGGTCGACAACTTCACCTACACGCTGGAGAGCCTCGTGCAGGCCGGGAAGATGCTGGTCGCGGTCGACGAGGTGCCGGTGTCGACCAACCCGCAGACGAGGGAGTCGCGGCTCGCCGGCTCGACCGGCGACTACGTGCGCCGCAACACGCCGGCGATCCTGCGGATCTATGCGCGCTACGAGCCGCTGCGCGCCTTCGTCACCGCGGCGATCGTGGTCGCCGTGCTGGCGCTCCTCGCCTGGCTGCCGTTCCTGATCGACGCCGTCTTCAACGGCAACTCGAGCGGTCACATTCAGTCGCTGATCCTCGGCGCGGTGCTGATGATCACCGCCGTGGTGCTCTTCGCGCTCGGCGTGATCGGCGACCTGCTGGCCGGACAGCGGGTGATGACGCAGCGGATCTTCGAGCGGGTGCGGCGGGTCGAGCTGGCGCTCGGGGTGCCGCCGTCGCACTACGAAAAAGGCAGCGCGAAGCCGGCCGCCTCGGAGGCCGAGACCAAGCTGCACGGCACCCCGCCGGACGAGGCGCCGACGGAAGTGGACGCATGAGCTCGCAGAACGGCCACTCCCCCAACGGCGCGGGCAAAGCGACCGCGACCTCCGCCGACTACGGCAAAACCGCGAGCTTTCTGGCGGTCGGCGTCGGGCTGACCGGGGTCATCACCTACGCCTACTTCCTGATCGCCTCCCACACCCTCTCGAAGCCCGACTACGGACAGATCACGGTGCTCTGGTCGGCGGTCTTCATCACCATCTCGACCCTCTACCGGCCGATCGAACAGCTGCTCAGCCGCCACATCTCCGAGCGCCTCGTGAAGGGGCAGCCGCTGGGCGAGCCGATGAAGGTCGCCTCGACGATCCAGCTCGGCCTCTCGCTGCTCTTCGCGGTGCTGGCGCTGGCGCTGCGCGGCCCGATCCAGAACAGCCTCCTGGAGGGCAACGAAACCCTCTACTGGGTCTTCTTCACCTCGGTCCTCTTCTATGCGGCGAGCTACTTCGCGCGGGGCTTCCTGGCCGGCAAACAGCAGTTCAACCTGTTCGTCGCGCTGATCCTCTCCGAATCGTGCTTCCGGACGATCTTCGCGGTGCTGGTCGCGGTCAGCATCCTCAGCGGCCAGGGCGCCGTCGCGATCGGGATCACCGCGGCGCCGGCGCTCTCGCTGCTGGTCGTGCCGTTCGCGTTCGCCAGGAAAGCGCAGCAGGACCGGGCCTCCGCCGGCTCCGCCGATCTGGCGCCCGGCATGCCCGGACGCGAAGCGGAGGACGTGCCGGCTGATGAGCAGGCCTCCTCGGCCACGCTCGATCCCGCCGCGGCCGAGGAGGCCTTCAGCTTCCGCCATGGCGGCGGCTTCGCCGCGGCGGTCCTCCTGATCATGTTCTCCGAACAGGCCTTCCTCAACGCCGGGCCGCTGATCATCCGCGGACTCCAGGGGGCTGCCGAGGCGGGCTTCATCTTCAACGTCCTGATGCTGGCGCGGGCGCCGCTGCAGCTCTTTCAGTCGGTCTCGACCTCGATCCTCCCCCACCTCACCAGCCTCCATACCTCCGAAGACCCCGACAGCGAGCGGGAGTTCTCCCACACGGTGAAAATGGTGCTCCTGGGGATCGTCGCCTTCACCGCGCTGGTCGTCGTCGTGGTGCTGATCGCCGGGCCGAAATGCATGCAGATCGCCTTCGGCAAGAACTTCACCTACGACCGCCTCGGCCTCCTGCTGGTCACCTTCGGGATGGGCCTCTACCTCTCCTCGGTGACGATCAACCAGGCCTGCATCGCGCAGGGCCAGGTACGGCGCGCGGCGGTCCGCTGGATCACCTGCGCGGCGATCTTCATCGCCTGGAACTTCGTGCCGCTGGTGAGCAACGAGCAGCGCCGGGTCGAGTTCGGCTTCCTGCTCGCCGCCGGCGCCCTCTTCCTGCTCCTCTTCTGGGTCTACCGCCACCCCCACGCCCACAAGGGCGACACCCCCGCGCCCGGCTCCCCGGAGGAGCTAGAGGCAAGGCTGGCCATCATCGACGAGAACGTGTAGCCGCAGCGGCTCGTCGGGTCGGTCGGCGGACCCCCGAACGAACCTCCCCGCTGTTCGTGAGAGAGGGGGTCCGACGACCGGCCCCCTCGCAACCCGACCGTCGACGCGCCCCCATAGGGTCCGAGAATGGGCCACCACGACGCCGTCCTGATCCTGATCGCCGGCGTCCTGCTGGCGGCCGGGATCGTCGGGGCGCTGCTCGCCGATCGGGTGCGGGTCCCCGCCCTGCTGCTGTTCCTCGCCCTGGGGATGCTGGCCGGCTCCGAAGGCATCGGCGGGATCAACTTCGACAACGCCGCGCTGGCGCGCACGCTGGGGACGATCGCGCTGGTCCTGATCCTCTTCGAGGGCGGGCTCACCTCGGGCTGGTCGGAGATCCGCCCGGTGCTCGGCACGGCGGCCTCGCTGGCCACGTTGGGGACGCTGGCGACGGCGCTGCTGGCGGGCGTCGCGGCGAAGTGGATCTTCGGCCTCACCTGGCTGGAAGGGCTGATCGTCGGGTCGGCGATCGCCGCCACCGACTCGGCCGCGATCTTCGCCGTGCTGCGCAACTCGACCCTGGAGAAGCGCCTGGCCCGCTCGCTCGAGGGCGAGTCGGGGATGAACGACCCGGTCGCGCTGCTGCTGGTGATCGGCTTCATCGAATGGATCCAGCAGCCGGGCTACGGGGCGGCCGACGTGATCGGCCTGATGGCGCTGAAGCTGGCTGTCGGGATCGTCGTCGGGCTGATCCTCGGACGGTTGGCGGTCTGGGTCCTCACCCGGATCGACCTGCCCTCGGACGGGATCTACCCGGTGGCGACGATCGCCGCCGCGGCTCTCGCCTACGGCGTCTCCGAGGTCGCCCACGGCTCCGGCCTGCTCGCCGTCTACCTGACCGCGCTGGCGCTTGGCTCGGCGCGGATCCCGGCCAAGCGCAGCGTCGTCTCCTTTCACGAGGGCCTCGGCTGGGTGTCGCAGATCGGCCTCTTCGTCCTGCTCGGCCTGCTGGTCTTCCCCGGAGACCTGGGCGGGGTCGCGGCCAAGGGCCTGGGCCTCTCGGCGGTGCTGATCTTCGTCGCGCGGCCGCTGGCAACCTTCGTCGCGACCGCCTTCACCTCGTTCAACTTCCGCGAGAAGCTGATGCTCGGCTGGGCCGGCCTCCGCGGCGCGACGCCGATCTGGCTGGCGACCTTCCCGGTCGTCGCCGGGGTGCGCAGCGGCGAGGAAGAGTTCGCGATCGTCTTCTTCGTCGTCGTCACCTCGACCCTGGTGCAGGGGGCGAGCTTCGAGCCGCTGGCGAACCGGCTGCGGCTGACCACCGATGAGCCGGCGCTGCCGCGGCGCCTCTTCGAGTCGGGCCGGATCCGCGAGATGGGCGGCGACGTGGTCGCTTTCCGGCTGCCGCCGGGCGCCGTCGCGGCGGGCCACCGGGTGCGCGAGCTGGAGCTGCCGCGCGAGGCGCTGGTCAACGTGATCGTGCGGGACGGCCACGCGATCCCGCCGCGCGGCTCGACCGAATTGCGGGAGGGCGACGAGCTGCACATCCTCGTCCGGGGCGAGCTGCGCGACGAGGTCGAGCGCCAGACGGAGCGCTGGGTGAAGGGCCCGATCGGTAAACCGGCGCCGCCGCCGCTGCCACGCCGGGCCGCCTCCCCGGTCTTCTCGGTGCGCCCCCTACGGGCGGGAGAGGACCCGGACGCGCCGAGCGAGATCGACGGCGTCGGCGTCGTCGCCCTACTGCGCAGCCGCCGCGACGACGTCGGCACGATGGCCGCCCTTGCCGACGGCCGCTACGCGGTGACGAGCGAGGAGCTGGTCGCCGTCGGCGGCCGCCGCGCCCTGGCCGGCTGGTGCGAGGGCCGCGCCGAAATGGAGGAGATCGACGCCGAGACCAAGGCTTGGCTCCAAGAGATCACTGGGGCCTTGATCGCGCGCGGGCGCAGGCTCTGAGACCGGCGCATTCCGGCGTCCTTCGCGGGTGCGTTCGCACTTATCGACAACTGTTGTCGCTAACTGCGAACGCGCTTGGGGCGGCCGCCGGCGCGTTCGCACCTAACTACAACTATTGGCGTTAACTGCGAACGCGCTCGGGGCGCACGCGGCTAGGAGGCGCCGGCGGCGGTGGCGATCGCCTGATAGGCAGCCGCCGGGTCGGCGGCGCCGAAGATCGCGGAGCCGGCGACGAAGAGGGATGCGCCGGCGGCGGCGATCGGGCCGGCGGTGTCGGTGTCGATGCCGCCGTCGACCTCGATCTTCGCGGTGCCGACCAGGGGACGGAGACGTTCGACCTTGTCGGGCGAGGAGGCGAGGAAGGACTGACCGCCCCAGCCCGGGTTGACGCTCATGCAGAGCACCAGGTCGGCGAGGTTGCGCAGCTCGGCGACCGCCTCGACCGGCGTCCCCGGGTTGATCGCGATGCCGGCGCAGCAGCCGAGCTCGTGGATCGCCGCCAGGGTGCGGTTGGCGTGTGGGGTCGCCTCGGCGTGGAAGGTGATCGAGTCCGCCCCCGCCTTGGCGAACTCCTCGATCTGGCGCTCCGGCGCCTCGATCATCATGTGGACGTCGATCGCCCCGCCCGCCGCGTGGACGACGTCGGCGACCGCGCCCGCGACCACCGGCCCGAGCGTGATCGGGGGGACGAAGTGCCCGTCCATCACATCGACGTGGATCACCCGCGCCCCCGCCGTCATCACCTCCTCGACCTGCGCTCCGAGCCGCGCAAAGTCCGCCGAGAGAATCGACGGCGCCACCCGCGGCGCGGCGATCAATTCGCGAAATCGCTCGCTCATGGCGCGGACCCTACTGATGCGCTGAGCGGATCTGGGCCAGCCTGGCAAGGAAGCAGGGAGCGCCGTGTGCTTTGCACACAAGCGACCGATGACGCCGCCAGGCGCCCCCAGATCCGCTCAGGTGGGTTTCAGCATGCTGGCGCCGCAGGTTTGGCACTGCATGTCCGCCGTGTGGGTCATCCGGGCGATCGTCTGGTGTTCGCCGCACTCGGGACACTGCGACACGAGTTCGAAGCGGCTGAGGCAGTTGACGCAGCGCAGGCGGCCGGGGAGCTGCGTGGGGCGCAGCCAGGGCTCGCCGCAGTTCGGGCACGGCGCTCGGTCGAGGAGGCTGCTGCCGCTCGGGGCATCGGACATCCGCCTAATTGTGCCGGGTCAATCGGCTGATGAAGAATCCGGTGGTCCGATCGCGGTCCGGACGGAATTGCAGGGTGCGCGGCTCGTGCGGTGAGGCGAGGCCCGGGGCAAGGGCGCCGAGGTCGTCCAGCTCGAGCGGCGGGACCTGGCCGGCGGCGGCCGCTTCGAGCAGCGCGGCGATCCGGTCCTCGTTCTCGCGGCGCGAGATCGTGCAGGTCGAGTAGACGAGCGTGCCGCCCGGCCGCAGCAGCTTCGCCGCGTTCAGCAGCGCCTTCTCCTGCACCGCCGCCACCCGCTCGATCGTCCGCGGCGATTTGCGCCAACGCGCGTCGGGGCGCGAGGCGAGCGTGCCGAGGTCCGAGCAGGGCGCGTCGAGGAGGATGCGGTCGAAGCCCTCGGGGAGCGGCAGCGCGGTCACGTCGCCCTCGAAGACGCTGACGCTGCGGAGGTCGAGGCGTCGGGCCTGGGCGGAGATCTCGGCGGCGCGGCCCTCGTCGAGCTCGACCGAGATCACCTCGCCGCGGTCCTCCATCCGGGCGGCGATCTGGCCGGTCTTGATGCCCGGCCCGGCGCAGAGATCGAGCACCGTCTCCCCCGGCCGCGGCGCGAGCGCCTCGACCACCGCCGCCGACCCGCGGCTCTGCGGGGTCAACGCGCCCTCGACGACGAGGCGCGCCACCGAGTCCCCGACCCGGCCCGCGAAGACGAGCGACTCGGGGACCTCGAGCGGCCAGCCGCCGGCGGCGGGTGAGACGTCGACGCCCTCGCCGCGCAGCCGTGCCACCAGATCGGCGCGCGCGTCGGCGTCCGCCGCCCGCATCGCCACCTCGGCGGGCTCGTTGCAGGCGGCGAGGAGCGCCCGCGCCGCCTCGGCGCCGAGCTCCTCCCACCACATCCGCGCCAGCCAGAGCGGCGCCGAGTGGGCGACCGCGGCCGCCTCGGCGGTCGAGTCGTCGCCGAGCAGGGTTTCGGTCAACTCGGCGCGCTCGCGCGCGGCCCGGCGCAGGATCGCGTTGACGAAGCCGGAAGCGTGGCCCGCCTTGGCGATCTTCACCAGCTCCACCGCCTGGTCGACGGCGGCGTGGTCAGGGGTCGCGTCGGCGAAGAGCAGCTCGTAGAGGCCGAGGCGGAGCGCGGCGGCGACCGGCGGGTCCAGCAGGCGGAGCGCGCGGCCGGAGAGCCGTTCGATCGCCGCGTCGGCGGTGCCGCGCCGCTGCACCGAGCCGTAGGCGAGCCGCTGCGCCTGCGCACGGTCGCGCCCGGCGAGCCCGAGCCGCTCGGCGCCGGCCCGGAAGGCGAGCTCGGTGTGGGCGCCGCGCTCGAAGGTCTCGCGCAGGACCTCGAAGGCGAGCGCGCGGGGGCCGGCTACGGGCACGGCCGTCCGCCCACGCGCCTCGGCCGGCACACGATGGCCGCCGCCGGCAGGCGCCGTCCGGTCACCAAAAGGAGGCTCACGCCAGGGTCGGCGGCTGGTGTCCGCGCAGGTAGGCCTCGACCGGCATCGCCTTGCCGCCGGCGGGCTGGACGACGCCGAGCCGCAGCGTCCCCGGCGTGCAGCCGACCAGGAGCGCCCCCCACTCGACCTTCGCCGTCCCGGCCTGGACGCCGACGTCCACCGTGTGGGCGGCGCGCACCCCGAGCCGCTCGCCGCCCTCCAGTTCCAGGTAGGCGCCGACGTGGGGCGTCAGCGCGCGCACCTTCGCCGCCAGCTCCTCGGCCGAGCGCCCGAGGTCAAGCCGCCGCTCGGCCGGGTCGATCTTCTCCGCGTAGGTCGCCGCCGCGTCGTCCTGCTCGGTGAAGGAGAGCGTCCCGTCCGCGAGCAGGTCGAGCGCTTCGACCAGGAGGTCGCCGCCGAGCCCGGCGAGGCGCGGCGACAGCGCCCCGTAGTCCTCGTCGTCCCCCAGCGGCACCTCGGCACGCAGCGCCACCGGCCCCGAGTCGAGCCCGGCGGTCAACCGCATCACGCAGACCCCGGTCTCGCGGTCCCGCGCCATGATCGCCCGCTCGATCGGCGCCGCGCCGCGCCAGCGCGGCAACAGCGACGGGTGCACGTTGAGGATCTCGGTGAGGCTGAGGAGCGGCTCGCGGATCAACTGGCCGAAGGCGCAGACCAGGATCGCCTCGGGCGCGGCGGCGCGGATTCGCTCCAGCGCACCCTCTTCGTTGACGTTAGGCGCCTGCAGCAGGTCGGTCCCCAGCTCACGCGCCAGCTCCGCCACCGGCGGCGGCGAGACCCGGCGGCCGCGGCCCTGGCGGCTGTCGGGCGGGGTGACGACGAGGGCGGGCGCGTGCGGCGACCCGGCGAGCCGGCGCAGCACGGTCGCGGCAAAGTCCGAGGTGCCGAGGTAGACGGTCCTCACGCGTCGGTGCGCGGCTCGCGGAACTCCTCGCCGGGATCGTCCTCGTCCTCGGCGGGCGGGTGATAGCTGCCGCCTTCGCGCAGCGCCCGCAGCGCCGCCTTGCGCTGCTGCCGGGTCGTACGGTCGAGGATCAGCACCCCGTCGAGGTGGTCGATCTCGTGCTGGAGGACGCGCGCCTCGAGGCCCGAGGCCTCGATCACGACCGGTTCGCCGTCGAGGTCGCGACCGGTGAAGCGGACGTGCAGCGGGCGCTCGACGTCCATCGTCACCCGCGGCAGGCTGAGGCAGCCCTCCTCGGCGATCGCCAGTTCGTCTGACGCCCACTCGATCTTCGGGTTGATCAGCGCGGTCGGCTCGTTGTCGGAGCCCGCCTGGAAGACGAGCACGCGGCGCAGCATGCCGAGCTGGGTGGCGGCGAGGCCGACCCCCATGCCGTCCTGCATGATGTGGATCATCCGGTCGACCTCGTCGCGCAGCTCGGGGCCGAACTCGTGGACCGGGGAGGCGCGGCTCTTGAGCACCGGGTCGCCGAACTTGAGCACGTTGGCGAGCGCCGCTTCACGGCGCTCCAGCAGCAGCTGGTGCAGTTCCTCTTTGTTCTCTTCGGCGCCGATCGCCTGCTCGTCGCTCACCGGCCGATTGTAAGCGGGGCGGGAGGCCGCGCGGGCGATTGCGCGGCCGAATCGGCTTCAGGAGCGGCGCGCGGGCCGAACGATCCGCAGAGCGGCCGCCGAGGGCGGGCGCTCTGCCTACGTCGGGTCGACGTCAACGCCGACGGAGACCTCGCGCAGGGCTCGGTCGGCGGCGCGGCGCTCCACCGTGGCGCGCGCCGCGGCGACCGTCCCAGCCCGGTCCTGGGCCTTGACCAGGATGCGGCGTCGGTGCCGTCCCCGCACCCGGAACATCGGCGCCGGCCCGAGCAGCTCCGATTCGGCCGGCAGGCGGGAGCGCAGTTCGGCGGCGATCGCGGTGGCGGCGGCGGCGACCTTCTCCTCGGCCGGCGAGGAGAGGTTCACGCGCAGGAGGTGCGAGTAGGGCGGGTAGCGGAGGATGCGGCGGCGCTCCAGCTCGCCCGCGAGGAAGCCCGCCGAGTCGTGGGCGGCGGCGTGCTCGATCGAGGAGGCGTGAGGGGCCAGCGTCTGCACCATCACCTCTCCCCCCGCCTCCCCTCGCCCCGCGCGCCCCGCCAGCTGCGCCACCATCGCGAAGGTCCGCTCCTCGGCGCGGAAGTCGGGGAAGCGCAGGGTCGCGTCGGCGTCGAGGATCGCGCTCAGCGTCACCTCCGGGAAGTCGTGGCCCTTGGCGACCATCTGGGTGCCGACCAGGACGGCGCTCGCCGCCTCGCCGAACTGGGCCAGGATGCGGGCGTGGGCGCCGCGCGGCGCCGTCGTGTCGGAGTCGAGGCGGAAGACCGGCATCGGCGCCAGGCGCTCGCGCACCAGCTCCTCGATCCGCTCGGTCCCGGCGCCCGCCCGCGCCAGCGTCGTCGAGGCGCAGACCGGGCAGGCGCGCGGCGCCCGTTCGGAGTGGGCGCAGTGGTGGCAGACGAGGCGGCCCGACTCGCGGTGGACGATCAGCGAGACGTCGCAGTTGGGACAGCCCCAGTGGTGCCCGCAGGAGCGGCAGGTGAGCCAGGGCGCGAAGCCGCGGCGGTTGACCATCACGATCGCCTTGCGGCCCGCCGCCCGCACCTCCTCCAGCGCCGTCCAGGTGTCGGCGTGGAGCGGGCCCGAGCGAGGGTCGACCTCGCGCATGTCGACGACGTTGACCGGCGGCATCCGGAGGCCGTCGACGCGGCGCGGCAGCTCCAGGCGGGGGAGCTCGAGCCAGGTCTCCGGGCGCGGCGTCGCGGTGCCGGCGACGAGGACGGCGCCACGCTCGCGCGCCCGGTGGCGGGCGACGGCGCGGGCGTCGTAGGTCGGGTCGCCCTCCTGCTTGTAGGAGGGGTCGTGCTCCTCGTCGATGACGACCAGGCCGAGGTCGCGGACCGGGGCGAAGATCGCCGAGCGCGGGACGACGCAGACGCTCGCCTCGCCGCTGCGCAGGCGCTGCCACTCGTCGAAGCGCTCGCCGTCGGAGAGGGCGCTGTGGAGGACGGCGAAGCGGTCGCCGAGGCGCGCGCGGAAGCGGGCGACGGCCTGCGGGGCGAGGCCGATCTCCGGCACCAGGACGATCGCGCCGCGGCCGCGGGCGAGCGCCGCCTCGACCGCCGCCAGGTAGACCTCGGTCTTGCCCGAGCCGGTGACGCCGTGCAGGAGCTGCTCGCGGGGGGCGGCGGCCTCGCCGTCGAGCGCCGCGACGAGAGCGTCGACGGCGGCCCGCTGCTCGGGGAGGAGGCGGGGCGGCTTGGCCGCGGCGGCGAGCCCGGGCGCGGCGGGGGCGCGGCGGACGCTCGAATCGCGGGTTGCGATCAGGC
>DASXMH010000066.1:0-114545 GCA_036495785.1 Solirubrobacterales bacterium | reverse complement strand
CGTTCGCACTTGACGCCAATATGTGGCGTCAACTGCGAACGCGCCGGCGGGGCCCTCGCTGTGAGTTCGCAGTTATCTGCGCTATGCGACGAGAACTGCGAACTCATCCTGGGAATGCGACCGAACCGTCCCCGGACCGTCCCGGGACACGCGCAAGGCGCGCCCGTCCCCACCTAACCAGCCGAACTTAGGTGGGGATGGGCGCGCCGGGGTCGGCGCGGTCCGGGGCGCGCCGACCCCGGCGGTCCGGGGCGCCGGGGTCGGCGGTCCGGGCCCGCCGGGCCGGGGGTCTGGCGGCTAAGCGGTGGGGGGGCCGGACCAGCCGAGGCGGCGGGAGAGGGTGTCGGCGGCGGCGACGGCCTCGGGGCCGAACTCGCGGAGGCGCTCGGAGGTCATGCGGTAGGTGGGGCCGGCGACGCTGAGGCCGCCGGCAACGTGGCCCTCATGGTCGAAGACGGGGGCGCCGACGCAGCGGACGCCGTCCTCGTTCTCGACGTTGTCGATCGAGTAGCCGCGGCGGCGTATTCTGCGGATCTCGCGGCGGAGCTCGTCGGGGTTGATGATCGTCGCCGGGGTGAGGGGCTCGAGGCCGGCGGTGATCACGGCCTCGACGATGCTCGGCTCCGACCAGGCGAGGATCGCCTTGCCGAGGCCGGTGCAATACAGGGGATTGGTGCTGCCGGTGCGGGAAACCATGCGGATCGAGTGGGGGCTCTCGGCGCGCGCCACGTAGAGGACGCGGGTGCCGTCGGGCAAACCCAGGTGGCAGGTCTCGCCGGTCCGCTCGGTGAGTTGCTCAAGGATGTCGCCGGCCTGCTCGCGGAGCTGCAGGTTGGAGAGGAAGGTCGAGCCCCAGATTGCGCAGGTGGGACCCAGTTGGTAGACGCCCGCCGCGTCGACGCGGAGGAGCTCGGCGTCGACCAGCGTCTCGAGGAGGCGGAGCGCGGTCCCCTTGGCGACATCGCCGCGGCGGATGATCTCAACGAGGCGGAGGCCGTCCGGGTTCTCGGCGACCAGCGCGACCAGGCGCAGGCCTTTGACCAGTGCCTTCGCAGATCCTGACGGTTGCGAACCGCGATCACCGCCGGCGCCCACGGCGCCAGTATAGGCGCCGTGGGCGGGCGGACGGCGAGGGTCAGTGGCCGCGACCGCCGTGACCCTGATGGCCGCCGTGGCCATGCCCGTTGCGGCCGCCGTGGCCGTGTTCTTCACGCGGCACGTAGAGGCGGATGTCTGAGATCGTCGCCGAGCCCTCGTAGTAGTTGAGGTGGGGATCGCCGATCACGAAGTAGTCGGGATAGGCGGAGCCCTTCGGCCAGATGTGGGGGATCGTGAACGACCCGTATTTGCCGGTGTCGGTCAGCGAGCCGTCGTACTGGCCTTCGTATTCACCGGGGGTGTTGTTGTAGTGCCAGATCGGGATGCCTTCTTCGACGAAGTCGCGGTGCTCGCGGATCGTCGCGTGGCCGACGTATTTGAAGTCGCCCGACATTTCCAGGGTGTAGCCGGTCTTCGACCGTTCGATTCCGAAGGTGTAGCTCTCGTTCGGCATCATTTCCGGCTGCAGTTCGGCCGACTCGACGATCGCCCGGCCGGATTCGCTGTTCTTGAACGCGCCGCAGGGCGTCTGGTACACCTGCCCCGGGAAGAGGATTTCCGACTTGCCGACTTCGTCACCCTCACTGAAGGTGGCGTTGATCGCGTTCCGTTCGCTCATCGGACCGGTGTATTCGTAGAGTTCCTTCGTCTGCGGGTTGCAGATCCAGTAGCCGGACTCGTGGGCGGCGGTGACGTTGAACGCGTCGAAACCTACCTTGCGGTCGTGGACCACCGGGTTGTCGTGGGGTGCGTCCGGGAACCCCGTGATGTACATGAAGTAGTAGCCGTTCTCCGTGGTCGAATCCCCGAAGTTGGTGTTGCATGGATTCTGCGGGCCGGAGTAGTCACCACCACCGTTCCAGGGGAAGCTGGTGTTGCACTGATCGGTGCGGTAGCCGTTCAGCTTGCCTTCGTATTCGAGCGAGCCGCCCCGCTCGCCGCCGAAGTTGATCGTGTCCAGCTTGTACTGGATGCGGTACTGCGGGGGCAGGGCTTCGGTCGAGCGGATGACCAGGCCGCTGGTGTTGTTCGGCTCGGAGAGCACCGCGCCGCGTTCGTGATCTGGCAGGGTCGTCTCGGTCAGCGAGGGGCTTTCCACCGGTTCGGTGCGCCAGCTCGGCGGTCAGCCAACCCCCCTGGCCGAACTGGACCCGTTTGCGGTTGAGCCAGAAGCTCGAGATGTCTTCTTCGAAGGCCGGACCGCCGAAGTCGTGGTAGTACTCGCCGTCCTCACCGAAGTATTCGGTGTACCAGGGGCTTTCCGGCCCGTAGGTGTCATGCACCCACGGGGTCGATTCGATCGGGATCGGTCGCTTGAATTCTTCGGCATGGAGCAGGCGCCAGTGGGCCGGGTCGGGGACGGTCGATTCGGGGCCTACGGTGGATTCACCGGCCACGGCGGGAGCCGCCGTGAGGCAGAGCGCAAGCAGCGCCGCGCCAATCGCGCCGAGTGACCCACCGAGGATGAAGCGGATGCGAGATGACGACATCGGGCACCTCTTTCGGTCGTTGGGGAGGACGGCGGCGGGGGCCGCGGTGGCACCCATCCCACCGTTTTGGACCTCAGGTCCAAATTGACCGGCGCCACGCTAGCCGGTCGTCACGATCAGGTAAGCGTCAGCTGGACGGATGTACGTCTGAGCCGGGTCCGCCGGCCTGCGCCTCCGCGCCGGGGCTCGCCGGGAGGTGGGCGCCGAGAATCGCTTTCATCTCGTCGACCCCTTCGATCAGCTCGTCGAGCCCGGTCCGGTGCAGGAGCGTGGTGACGCTGGCGGCGCCGGTCGGCCTTGGCCCGGGGCCGATGAAGACCGGCAGGGCGACGCAGCCGACGCCGCGCTCGTTCTCCTCGCGGTCGATCGAGTAGCCGCGGGCGCGGATCGCCTCCAGCTCGTCGTGCAGCGCCGCGGCGGTGACGATCGTCGAGTCGGTGCGCCGTTCCAGGCCGTAGGCCTCGACGTAGTCGGCGACCGCGGCCGCGTCGGGCAGCTCGTAGGAGAGCAGCATCTTGCCGACGCCGGTGCAGTGGGCCGGGTTGCGGCCGCCGATCCGCGAGGCCATGTGGACGCCGTGGTCGCGCTGCACGACTTTGGCGACGTAGACGACTTCGCCACCGTCGAGCTCGGCGTAGTGGACGGTCTCGCCGAAGCGCGACGCCAGCTCGTCGAGCGCCGGCTGCACCAGCACCCGGTTGTCGAGGCTCTCGTAGTAGGCGAAGGCGAGCCGCAGCGCCTCGAGGCCCATCCGGTAGCCGCCGCCCGGCGTCTGTTCGGCGAGCCCGGCGCGGCGCAGGGTGGCGAGGGCGCGGTGGGTGCTGGACTTCGGGCTGCCGACCGCGTCGGCGATCTGCTCGAGGGTTGCGCCACGCGGGAACTGGGCAAGGGACTTGAACACGGCGAGCACCCGGTCCGCGCCTTTGGTCGGCGCGTCGGCCGCCGCCGCGACACCCGGCGCGTTCCCCGGCGCCAGATCTCCCTTACCGGTCGCTTGACTCGTCGCCATCACTTTGGCAGGGTACCGTCCCACTTCTTGGAACTCCATTCCAATTAGTGGAATCACCTTGAACGGAGAAGAGATGAGCGACGAGAGCTGGCGCGGCAAAGTCGGGGCTTTGGCCTCCGAAGAGGTAGAGGCATTCCTGGCCGGAGGGCAGATCGCCCGCCTCGGCTGCCTCGACGAGGAGGGCTGGCCCTACGTCGTGCCCTGCTGGCACGAGTGGGACGGAGCGTCGTTCTGGGTGGTGCCGCGCGAGCGCTCCGCCTGGGCACGCTACCTGGAGCGCGACGGCCGCTGCGCGCTGACGATCGACGAGGACGGGGCGCAGCGCAAGGTCCTGGCCCGCTGCCGCGCGCACGTCGAGGAGACCCCCAACCTCGGCGGCAAGTGGGTGGAGATCGCCGAGCGGATGAGCGTCCGCTACCTCGGCGAGGACGGCCCCAAGTACCTCGCGCCGACGATGGACAAGAAGCGCTGGCTCTTCCGGCTCGAGCCGGTGGCGTTGAAGACCTGGCAGGGCCAGGACTGGGCGGCGCAGTACAAGTGAGCCCGGCCGCGGACGTCGAGAAGGTGGTCGAGCTGACCGGGCGGCTGATCGCGGCGCCGAGCCCGAACCCGCCCGGCGACGAGACCGCCGTCGCCGCGGTGCTGCGCGAGGCGCTCGCCGACGCCGGGCTGCCCGAGCCGCGGACGATCGCCCGCGAGCCCGACCGGCCGAACCTGCTGACCACGATCGACTTCGGCCCCGGCGGACGCCACCTCGTCCTCAACGGCCACATGGACACCAAGCCGGTCGGCGACGCGGCCTGGACCGTCGACCCGCTGCGGGCGACGCTCGACGGCGACCAGCTCTACGGCCTCGGCTCGGCCGACATGAAGGGGGCGCTGGCGGCGATGCTCTTGGCCGCCGCGCGGCTCGCCGCCGACCCGCCCGCGGCCGGGCGCCTCAGCCTGCTCTTCTGCGCCGACGAGGAGGACGGCGCCGCCTTCGGCGCCCAGTACCTCGCCGCGGCGGGCGAGCTCGATGCCGACGGCGTCGTGATCGGCGAGGCGGCCGGGATCGAGGCCGACTTCGACCGCCTCCACCTGGCCGGCCGCGGCATCGCCCGCGCCCGCGTCGTCGCCCGCGCGACGCAGGGGCACTCGAGCCTCGCCGACGAGCTCGGCGCCCGCAACGCCGGCGTCGACGTCGCCCGCGCGGTGGTCGCGCTGGGCGATGGCGAGCCGCCCGGGGCGCCGCCCGCGCCCGCCGGGATCGCGGGCTGGGACGTCACCCTGAACGCCGGACTCGCCTACCACGGCGGGATCGGCTACGGCGTCCTGCCGGAGAGCGTCGCCGCCGACTGCGAGGTGCGGCTGCTGCCGGGGATGGACCGCGAGGCGGTCACCGCGACGCTCACCGACCGGCTCGCCGAGGCGCGCGACGGCGGCGCCGAGCTGGCGCTCGAGTGGTCGGAGCCGCCGACCGACTGGCTGCCGGGCACGCTGGTCGACCCCGCCGACCCGCTGGCCGGCGCCGCGCGCGCCGCCCTCGGCCGCATCCTCGGCTCGACGCCGCCCGACTCGGTCTTCCCCGGCACCACCGACGCGACCTGGCTCGGCGCCGACGGCACGCCGGTCCTGCCCGCGGTCGGCCCCGGCCTCCTGCGCCGCGCCCACGCCGCCGACGAGTGGGTGTCGGTCGGCGCGCTGCGCCGCAGCATCGACCTCTACGGCGAGATCGCCCGGGAGTACTGCCCGGCATGAACCGCGCCGGCACCCTCGCCTCCGACTTCGGCGCCCGGCTCGCCCCGCTGGCCGGGCTGGTGCTGGTCCTGATCGCCGCGGCGATCACCTCGCCCTCGCTCTTCGAGAGCGACAACCTGCGCCTGATCCTCTTCCAGATCGGGCTGATCGGGATCACCGCGCTCGGCCAGACGCTGGTCCTGCTGGTCGCCGGGATCGACCTCTCGGTCGGCGCCGTGATCGGCCTCACCGCGGTGATCGTCGCCGCCCATACCGACGGCTCCAACGGCGCCCTGCCGGTGGCGATCCTGCTCGCTGCGGCGGCCGGGATCGGCGTCGGCCTGCTGAACGCGCTGCTGGTGATCGTCCGCGGCGTGCCGCCCTTCGTCGCCACCTTCGCCAGCTTCGTCCTGGTCGAGGGAGTGATCACCGCGGTCACCCGCGGCGCGCCCTCGGGTCGGATCCCGGGCGGCCTGCACACGCTCGGCGCCGACCGCGTGCTCGGCATCCCGGTACCGCTGCTCGTCTTCGCCCTGCTGGCCGTGGTGGTCGGGCTGATCCTCGCCCGCACCAGCGCCGGGCGCCGCCTCTACGCGATCGGCCTGAACCCGCGCGCGGCCGCGATGTCGGGCATCCGCACGCCGTGGGTCGTCGCCTCGGCCTACGTCGCGTGCGCACTCTTCGCGGTCCTCGCCGGTCTCGTCGACGCCGGCTACATCGGCTACGTCGACGCGCAGCTCTCACGCGAACTCAACCTCGAATCGATCGCCGCGGCGGTCATCGGGGGCGTCGCGCTGACGGGTGGCGAGGGCACGATCGGTCAGACCGTCTGCGGCGTGGTGCTGTTGGCGGTCCTCCTTGTCTGGATGGTTGAACTGGGCGCCGGCATCGGCGGCCAGCTCGCGGTCGAGGGCGCGGTGATCCTGGTCGCGGTCTGGCTCCAGCGGCAGGCGTTGTCCCAAAAACGAAGCGTGAAGGGGTGAGAGTGAAGATGTTCTCTCGTACGAGGGTGTGGTTCGTCGTGGGCCTGGGGTTGCTCAGCGCGCTGGCGTTGGCGGCCTGCGGAGGCTCGAAGGAAGGAACCGAAGCAACGGCGAGCGCCGGCTCCGGCTGCAAGCCGTCCAAGTCGGTGGAAGCCGCCTACGACAAAGCCTGGGAACAGGGTGGAGAAGCGTTCGAACTGACGGACCTCGAAATCCCGAAAACCGAACTGTGTGAAGTAGATACTTCTGAATGGAAGGTGGAAGAACCGTCCGGCGGCTACAAGATCGCCTTCGCCGCGCAGGGGCCGACGAACTCGTGGGCGGCGGAGAACGAAGAAGCGTTCAAAACCAAGGCGAGCGAACTCGGGGTCGAAGAGCTCTACGCCTCGGCCGACGGTGACGCGACCAAACAGGTCGACAACATCCAGCAGCTCGCCTCCCAGGAACCGGACGCGATGGTCGTCGTGCCGATGGGCTCCAGCATCACCGGCCAGGTGAAAGCGGCCACCGCGCAGGGCATCCCGGTCGTCGCCTGTGCCGGGACGATCGACCCGTCGAGCGGCGTCGTCTCCACCGTCACCCGCTCCTACGAACTCCAGGGCCGCCTCTGGGCCGAATGGATCGCCAAGCAGATCAACGGCAAAGGGCGGATCGCGATGATCTCCGGGATCGCCGGGGTGCCGACCGCCGAGTTCCCGAAAAAGGCGGCGGAAGAACTGTTCGCCGAAAAATATCCGGAAATCGAAATCGTCTCGAAGCAGTACGACGATTGGTCGCCGACCAAAGCGAAGACGGTTGCCGCCTCGCTGGTGTCGAAGAACCTCGACGCGATCTGGAGCGACTCGAGCTTCACCGCGCTCGGTGTCTACGAGGCATACAAGGAAGCGGGCCAGCCGGTGCCGCCCGTCACCGGCGACGCCTCGAACGCCTACCTGAAGGCGGTGCAGAACGCCGACGTCAAGTTCGCGCTCTCGCCGTTCCCGCCCGAAATGAGCACCCAGTGCCTGGAAACGGCGCTGTCGATCCTCAAGGGCGAACCGGTGCCGAACTTCGTGAACGTGGAAGCGCCGGCGTTCACCGACACCGAAAAGAAGAAATACGTGCGGCCGGAATGCAGTGAAAACCTCTGGATTCCGACCAAACTGTCAGGCGAAGAGCTGAAGTCTCTGAAGCTCTGCGAATGAGTCAAGGAGTACCAGTACTGGAGGCCCGGGGGCTCGTCAAAGAGTTCCCGGGCGTCCGCGCCCTCGACGGCGCGAGCATTTCGTGTGAGGCGGGCGGCGTCCACGCGCTGGTCGGCGAGAACGGCGCCGGCAAGTCGACGATGGTCCGCATCCTCACCGGCAACGAGACGGCGGATGCGGGCGAGGTGCTGCTCGATGGGGCGCCGGTGCGCTTCAACGGGCCGCGCCAGGCGCTGGCGGCCGGCATCACCGCCGTCTACCAGGAGCTGACCGTGCTGCCCGCGATGTCGGTGCTCGACAACGTCCTGCTCGGCCAGGAGCGGACGCGGCGGCGGCTGCTCGACAACCGCGAGCGGCGGCGGGTGGCGCGCGAGGCGCTGGGCCGGGTCGGCCTCGGCGACCTCGACCTCGGGCGGCGGGCCGAGGACCTCTCGCTGGCGACGCGCCAGCTGATCGAGATCGCCCGCGCGCTGGCCCGCGAGACGCGGGTCCTGATCCTCGACGAGCCGACCGCGGTGCTGGCGGGCGAGGCGCTGGAGGCGATCCACCGGGTCGTCCGCGCGGTCGCCGCCGACGGCATCGCCGTGATCTACATCAGCCACCTGCTCGAGGAGGTGCGCGAGCTCGCCGACCAGGTGACGGTCCTGCGCGACGGCAAGGACGTCTCGACCGGGCCGATCGCCGACTTCGACGTGCCGACGATGGTCCGCCAGATGGTCGGCCGCGACGTCGACTCGGTCTTCCCCGACCCGGCCCCGCACGGCGAGGAGGTCGTGATGTCGGTGACCGGCCTGCGGCCGCGCGGCGGGGACGGGGCGGGTCTCGACTTCGAGCTGCACGCGGGCGAGATCGTCGGCCTGGCCGGGCTGCTCGGCTCGGGCCGGACGCGGCTGCTGCGGACGCTGGCCGGGGACGGGGCGCGCGACGCCGGCAAGGTCCTGGTCGGCGGCCGCGAGGTGCGCGCCAGCCTGCACGCGGCGATCGACGCCGGCGTCGTCCTGGTGCCGGAGGAGCGCAAGGCCGAGGGCCTGGCGCTCGGGCTGCCGGTGCGCGCCAACGTCACCCTGGCCAGCATCGGCGGCATCGCCCGCGGCGGCTGGCTCGACCGGCGCCGCGAGCGCCAGGTCTACGAGGAGGAGAGGGAGCGACTGGGCATCCGCGCCTCCGGCCCCGAGCAGATGACCGGCCAGCTCTCCGGCGGCAACCAGCAGAAGGTGGTGCTGGCGAAGTGGCTGCGCACGGAGCCGAAGGTGCTGCTGCTCGACGAGCCGACGCGCGGCATCGACGTCGGCGCCAAGGCCGAGATCTACGCGCTGATCCGCGAGCTGGCGGGGCGCGGGATGGCGGTCGTCTTCGCCTCCTCCGACCTGACCGAGGTGGTCGGGCTCTCCCAGCGGGTGCTCGTCTGCCGCGAAGGCCAGGTGGTCGGCGAGCTCGCGCGCGAAGAGGTCGACCCCGAGGCGATCATGCACATCGCCTTCGGCACCGAGGCGGCCGCGTGAGCACCGCCGTCGCCACCCCCACCCGCGAGCGTCGCCGCCCGCGCGGCGCCCGCCTTGACTTCAGCCGGATCGCCCGGTCGGGCCTCGCCACCTGGATCGTCGTCGGCGGCCTTGTGCTCGGCCTGACGATCCACGACGCGAGCGGCTTCTGGACCAGCGGCAACATCGCCAACGTGCTCACCGCGATGGTCGTGCTCGGCCTCGTCTCGGTCGGCCAGAACGTGGTCGTCCTGACCTGCGGGATCGACCTCGCGGTCGGCTCGACCGCCACCCTCACCGGCCTGCTGGCTGCGATCATGATCGATGGCTACCCCGAACGCGCCTTCCCGGTGGTGATCGCGATCCTCGTGATCGGCGCGCTGATCGGGGTCGGCCACGGGCTGCTCGTCGCCCGGGTGAAGCTGCCGCCGTTCGTCGTCACCCTGGCGACCTTCTTCATCCTCCAGGGGGTCGCGTTCATGATCACCAGCTCGCCGACCGGGCAGGTGACGAAGAACCTCTCCGACTTCGCGATCGAAAAGACCGGGTTCTTCCCGCACGCCTTCATCGTCCTGATCGTCGCCGTCGCGCTGGTCGCCTTCCTGCTCTACCGGACGGCGCTGGGGCGCAACGTCTACGCGGTCGGCGGCGACGCCGAGGCGGCGCGCTCGAACGGCGTCCCGGTCACCTCGACGCTGGTCTGGGCCTACGTCGTCTGCGGCCTGCTCGCGGCGGCGGCCGGGATCATGCTGGCGTCGCGGGCGACGATCGGCTCGCCGACCGCCGGGCAGGGACTCGAACTCTCGGCGATCGCCGCGGTGGTGATCGGCGGCAGCTCGCTGACCGGCGGGCGCGGCACGCTGGTCGGCACGGTCGGCGGCGTCCTCCTCTTCGCGCTGATCGAAACCTCCTTCACCCTGCTGCAGATCGAAGCGACGCTGAACGACCTGATCCGCGGCCTGGTGATCATCGCCGCGGCCGCGATCTTCACCTCGCGAGGGGACCGATGAGCGGCGGCGAGGCGACGGGCGGCCGGGTGGTCGGCCTGGGTGAGGCGCTGGTGCGCCTCTCGCCGCCCGGGATGGGGCGGCTCGAGGTGGCGAGCGAGCTGCAGCTCGAGGTCGGCGGGGCGGAGCTGAACGCGCTGATCGCGGCGCGGCGCTGCGGCATGGAGGCGAGCTGGCTGACCCGGATCGCCGACAACCCGCTCGGCCGGCGGGTCGCCGCGCAGGCGCGGGTGCACGGGGTCGAGGCGCGCGTGCAGTGGGTCTCGGGGGCGCGGGCGCCGGTCTACTTCGTCGAGCAGGGCGTCGACCCGCGGCCGACCCGGGTGCTCTACGACCGCTCGCACAGCGCGATGGTCGATCTCGACGCGGGCCACTTCGACTTCGCGACGGAGCTGGAGGGCGCCGACGCGGTGCTCTGCAGCGGCATCACCTGCGGCCTCGGCGCCGGGCCGACACGGGCCGTCGGCGATCTCTTCGAGGCGGCGCGCGCCGCGGGGGTCCGCAGCTTCTTCGACGTCAACCACCGCAACTTCCTCTGGAGCTGGGACGAGGCGGCGCCGGTGCTGCGCGAGGTGCTGGGCGGCGTCGACGTCCTCTTCGCCAGCGACTTCGACCTCGGCCGCCTGCTGGAGCGCGAGGGCGAGGCGGAGGAGCTGGCGGCGGCGGCGATCGAGCGCTTCGGGCTGGAGCTGGTGGTCCTGCGCGAGAACGCCCACGCGGGCAGCGGGGTGACGGTGTCGATGACCGCGGTCGCGGCGGACGGCGCACACCGCAGCGAGAGCCACGCTGCCCAGGTGGTCGACGGCTTCGGCGGCGGCGACGCCGCGGTCGGCGTCTTCGTCGCCCGCCTCGTCGCCGGCGACGGGCTCGACCTCGCCACCGACCTCGCCGCCCGCGCCTGCGCCTTCAAGCACACCCTGCCGGGGGACGCCTGGGTGGGCGGCCCCGAGGACCTTGACAACGAACACACCCGGAGGATCCTGCGATGAGCAAAGCCGAGGAGACGGTCCGCGAGCGCCTCGAACGGACGGGGGTGCTGGCGATCATGCGCCTGCGCGACCACGGGCTGGCGGTCGAGGTGACCGAGGCGCTGGTCGGCGCCGGGATCGAGATCTTCGAGCTGACCCAGGACGATCCCGGCGCGCTCGATTCGCTGCGGGCGGTGCGCGCGGCGCACCCGGAGGACGTGATGGTCGGCGCGGGCACGGTGCTCGACGCGGAGACCGTCGCCGCGGTGGCCGGGGTCGGCGCGCAGTTCGTCGTCTCGCCGAACCTCGACCTGGCGGTGGTCGAGGCGACGCGCGGCGCCGGCCTCGAGCCGCTGCCGGGGGTGACGACGCCGACCGAGGTGGCGTTGGCGCGCGCCAACGGGGTCGAGCTGCTGAAGCTCTTCCCCGGCGGCGAGCTCGGGATCAAGTACATGAAGGCGCTGCACGGGCCCTTCGAGGACGCGGCGATCATCCCGACCGGCGGCATCGCCGCGGAGGAAACCGGCGAGTGGCTGGAGGCCGGGGCGCTGGCGGTCGGCCTCGGCGGCAGCATCTTCCCGGCCCGGCCGACCGAGGGCGACCTGGGACGGATCGAAGAGCGGGCGCGGACCGCGGTCGAGTCGGCGCGCGCCGTGCGCGGGCGATGATCGTCGACGCCCACGCGCACATCTTCCTTCGCGCCGACGCGAGCGCGCGGGGGAGCGACGAGCTGATCCCGGCCGAGCGCGAGGCGCCGGTCGAGCGCCTGCGCGTCGCGATGGATGGCGCGGGGGTGGACCGGGCGGTCCTGGTCGGGGTCGATCCCGCGGACGTCTACGTCCCCGCGGTGCGCCGCGAGCGGGCCGATGTCTTCGCGGCGATCGCCGTCGCCACGCCGGAGGAGCTGGGTCGGGTCGACGGCGTCGACCCGGTGGCGGCGCTGGAGCGGCGCCGCGAAGGGCTTGGGCTCGACGGCGCGGACACCGGCGGCGCGGCGAGCGGGCGGCGCGAGCCTTTCGAATTCGACGGCCTGCGCACCGGCTGGCTCGGCGAGCCCGGCCGGCCGCTGGCGGATAGCCCGGCCCTGCCCGCGCTGCGGCGGCTCGCCGAGTGGGGCCTGCCGCTGTGGAGCTACCTGGCGCCGGATCAGATGTCGTTGCTGCTGGAACTGCCGGAGGTCGTCGACGGCCTCACCGTCGTCCTCAACCACCTCGGCTTCTTCCCCGAGGCGATGCGGGTCGACGAGCTCGGCCGCCCCGCCTTCGACGATGCGCTGGTCCCCGAGCGGATCGAGGCGGTGCTGGGACTGTCCCGTCATCCTGCCGTGGTGATGATGATCTCCGGCCAGTACGCCCTCTCCGCCGAGTCCTACCCGCACCCCGACCTCGACGAGCTGATCGGGCGGAGCGTCGAGGCGTTTGGCCCTGAGCGCTGCATGTGGGGGTCGGACTTCCCCTGGACCGAGCGCGAGCCGGGCTACGCCGAGACGCTGGCGCTCGTGGAGCGGGCGCTGCCCGGCGCCAACGCGGAAGACCTCGCCGCGATCCGCGGCGGCACCGCCCTGCGCCTCTTCCCAAACCTGGCAGAGCGTGGTGGCTTGGCGTCGCATAGCGACGGTAAGTCACCACAGGCGGGAGAGGCCGCGCTTTGAGTGCGGCGCCGCAGCAGACCCGCGGCATCTCGCAGCGCTCGCGCCGACTGCCGGTGCAGGCGATCCGCGAGGTGATGGAGCTGGCCTGGGCGCGGCCCGACGCGATCCACCTCGAGGTCGGCGAGCCCGACTTCCCGACCCCGGACAACGTGGTCGAGGCGGCGGCGCGCGCCGCCCGCGAAGGCCACACCAAGTACACGCCGAACGCCGGCATCCCGCCGCTGCGCGAGGCGCTCGCCGCCAAGGTCGGGCGGGTCAACGGCTACCAGGCCTCCCCGGAGCAGATCGTCGTCAGCGCGGGCGGGGTGGAGGCGATCCACGCGACCCTGACCACGCTCGCCGATCCCGGCGATGAGGTGCTGCTGCCCGATCCGGCCTGGCCCGACTTCGTCCAGATGGCCGCCCTGCTCGGCACGCCGGCCCGCTTCTACCACCAGACCGCGGAGACCGGCTACCTGCCCGACGTGGCCGAGCTCGAGGAGCTGGTCAACGAGCGCACCCGCGTGCTGATCGTCAACTCGCCGTCGAATCCGCTCGGCGCGGTGATCCCCGCGGCGCGCCTCGCCGAACTTGTGGAGTTCGCCGAGCGCCACGACCTCTGGCTGATCTCCGACGAGTGCTACGACGAGATCGCCTTCGACGGCGACTTCGTCTCGACCATGGCCGTCGCGCCCAGCCCCCGCGTCGTCTCCGTCTACTCCTTCTCCAAGGTCTACGCGATGACCGGCTGGCGGATCGGCTACGCGGTCGCGCCGCCCGAGGTCGCCGCCGCGATGACCCGGCTGCAGGAGCCGCTGATCTCCTGCGTCAACGCGCCGACCCAGATGGCGGCGCTGGAGGCGGTGACCGGTCCTCAGGACGTGGTCGCCAAGATGCGCGAGGCCTACCGCGAGCGCCGCGACCGCGCGCTCGAGGTCCTCCGCGCCGGTGGCCTCCCGGTCCTCACCCCGAAAGGCGCCTTCTACCTCTGGGTCGACATCTCCCGCGCCGGCCGCCGCAGCGACGCCTTCGTCCGCGAGCTGATCGAAGAGCACCAAGTCGCCGTCGCTCCCGGCACCGCCTTCGGCGCCGCCGGCGACGACTTCGTCCGCCTCTCCCTCGCCTCCGACCTCGACCACCTCCTCGAGGGCAGCCGACGCCTGATCGCCCAGGTCGACTCCGCCGCCTAGCTGCCGGCGGGGCCCTGCAGCGACAGGTACTCGTGGATCACGCGGACGGCCATCGAGCCCTCGCCGACGGCGGAGGCGACGCGCTTGATCGAGCCGGAGCGGCCGTCGCCGACGGTGAAGACGCCAGGCAGGCTGGTCTCCAGGGGCAGTGCCGGGCGGCCCGCTTCGCCGGCGCCGCCGCCGAGGTGGGTGACCTCGAGGTCGACCCCGGTGAGCAGGAAGCCGTCGTCGTCCTTGGCCAGCTGGCCGTCGAGCCAGTCGGTGCAGGGGTCGGCGCCGATGAAGACGAAGAGGCCGCCGACGTCGAGGTCGCGGCGCCCGCCGCCGCGGTTCTCTTCGACCACGATCCCTTCCAGGCCGGTGCCGCCGGCCACCTCGCGCACCTCGTGGCAGAGCAGCACTTCGATGTTGTCGATCGCCTCGATCTGGTCGACCAGGTAGCTGGACATGCCGCGGCGCAGGTCGGGGCCGCGCAGCAGCAGGTACACCTGTTCGGCGGTGCCGGAGAGGAAGACCGCCGCCTGGCCCGCCGAGTTGCCGCCGCCGACCACCGCGACACCCTCGCTGCCGCACATCCGCGACTCGACCAGGGTCGCGGCGTAGAAGATGCCGGAGCCGTTCAGCCGCTCGATCCCCTCGACCGACAGCCGGCGATAGTCCGCGCCGGTGGCGAGGACGACGGTGCGGGCGGCGAGCTGGTCGCCGCTGTCGAGCTCGACCACGTAGCGACCCGCCTCGCTGCGCAGCGCCAGGGCCCGCTCCGGCACCGCCGTGCGCAGGCCGAAGCGCCGCGCCTGGGCGATCGCCCGCTCGGCCAGCTCGGAGCCGGAGACGCCGGCCGGGAAGCCGAGGTAGTTCTCGATCCGCGAGGAGGTGCTCGCCTGGCCGCCGAGGGCGACCGCGTCGACCAGCATCGTCGAGAGGCCCTCGGTGGCGGCGTAGACGGCGGCGCCGAGGCCGCCCGGCCCGCCGCCGACGATCAGGCAGTCCCACGCCACTTTGGCGGTCTTGTTGGGGGCGCGCAGGTTGAGCGCCGTCGCCGCCCCGAGGATGCTCGGCGCCCGCAGCGCGTGCTCGCCGCTGACCAGCATCGGCAGGTCGTCGGCGGCGAGCGGTTCGCCGTCGAGCGGCGAGATCAGCCCGTCGGCGCCGTCGAGGTCGATGAAGCGGTGCGGCACCCGGTTGCGGGTGAGGAATTCGCGCAGCTCGCGGGTCGCCGGGTCGGTGCCGTAGCCGATCAGCCGCGCCCCGCCCTCGGACTCGATGATCAGCGCCCGCCGGCTCACCAGCGCGTTCATGATCAGGTCGCCGAGCCGGGTGTCGCGGGAGATCACGTCGCGGAGCGCCTCGCGGTCGACGAAGATCCCCTCGCCCTCGTCGGTCACCACGGCGGTCAGCAGGGTCGGTTCGAGCGTGATCAGGTTCAGCTCGCCGGTGAACTGGCGCTCCCCGTAACGCACCAGCACGCTTTCCCGGTCGGTGCCGATCCCGTCGATCACATCGACGCAGCCGCTCAGCAGCACCACCATGTCGTAGTCGAGGTCGCCGGGCGAGTAGAGGACCTGCCCGGCGCGCAGCTTCTCCCGCCGCCCCGCGGCCAGCATCGTCGCCATCTGCGCCTCGTCTAGCCGCGGGAACCTGACGTCGCTCTCTTCGCCTGGCAGGGGGCGGTCCGACGGCGGCGGTGAGGGGGCCTCGTCGCTCATCTCTCGGTAACGGTAGACCTCGGCGGGTAGCGTTGGCAGGGTGACGACGAAAGCAACGGCCAAAGCCGAGACCGAGGAGTCGCGCGAGGCCCAGCACGCGCGCCTGATGGAGGGGCTGGCGGCATCGATCCGCGAGAAAGGCCTGGCGCAGACCCAGGTCACCGACATCGTGCGGCATGCGCACGCCTCGCGGCGCACCTTCTACAACCATTTCGCCGATAAGGAAGCGTGTTTCGTCGAGCTGATGAACACGTTGTCGGACGCGTTCCTGGAAGCGGTCGACCGGTCGATCGACCGGGAGGCGCCGATCGCGACGCAGGTCGAGCAGGCGATCGACACCTACCTGGGGCTGGTCACCCGGGATCCGGCGCTGACCTCGACCTTCGCCAGCCCGGCGCTCGGCGAGCGGACGGTGGTGGCCCAGCGGGAAGGGTTCGAGCGCTACGCGGCGCTGATCGTCTCGGTGGTGGAGAGCGACTCGGCGCGCGACCCGCGGGTCGCGCCGATCTCGGTCGAGCGCGCCTACATGCTGGTCAGCGGCCTGCACCAGACGCTGGTCCGCGCCCTGGTCCGGGGCGAGGACCTCGACCGCGTCTCCTACGAGTTCAAGGCCGTGATCGTCGCCGCGCTCTCCGGCTGAGCGAGGGGCTCGGGGCGGCGGCGGACCACGGCGACGCCGCCTTTGGCGGGGGCGAAGGCGACGCCACGGAAGCTTTCGCGCTCGCCCGGCTCGCCGGTCGGCTGCAGCTCGAAGTTGCGCAGCAGGGTGCGCAGGACGACGTCGATCTCGAACTGGGCGAAGGCGGCGCCGAGGCAGCGGCGGACGCCGCCGCCGAACGGGATCCAGGCGTAGGTGTCGGGCTTCTTGCCGACGTAGCGGTCCGGTTCGAAGCGCCGGGCGCGCTCGTGGAAGCGGTCGTCGTGGTGGATCGGGGCGATCCCGGTGACGACGCGCGAACCGGGCGGCAGGCGCCACTCGCCGAGCTCGAAGGGCTCGATCACGAGGCGCGCGGTGGCGTTGATCACCGGCCGCACCCGCAGCACCTCCTCGGCGGTGGCTAGGCGCAGGGCGTTGTCGTCGCCGGCCGCCTCGTCCTCGAGCCGGCGCAGGACATCGGGGTGCCGGCGCAGGCGCTCGACGCTCCAGGCGAGCGCCGAGGCGGTGGTCTCGTGGCCGGCGACCAGCAGGGTAAGGAGCTCGTCCGCGACCTCGGCGCGGTCGAGCTCGCCGCCCTCCTCGAGCTGGGCGCGCAGCATCAGCGCCAGGATGTCGATCCGCGCGTCGAGGTTCGGGTCGGCGAGGTGCTGGTCGACCAGCGTGAAGGCGAGCCGGCGGTAGGCGGTATGCATCCGCTTCCAGCGGGCGCCGGGGCTGCGCCGTCCCCAGTCGCGCCGCAGGAACGGCGCGGTCACGAGGCGCTGGCCGAGCCGCGTCATCGGCGGCAGCAGCCGTTCGAGTTCGGCCAGCTCCTGGCCCTCGGCGCCGAACACGGTGCGCAGGATGATCCGCAGGGTGATCGTCTGGAAGGACTCGATCGAGGCGAACTCGACCCCCTCCGGCCACTCGGCCATCGCAGAATTCGCCTCCTCTTCGATGATCGCCTCGTAGGAGCGCATGCGCTCGCCGTGGAAGGGCGGCAGCAGCATCCGGCGCTCCCGCAGGTGGCGCTCTTCGTCCATCGAGAAGAGCGAGCCGGGGCCGAGGATTTCGCCGAGCGGGTTCTTGCCCGCGTGCAGCACGTCGGGTTTCGCCGTGTAGACGGCTTTGACCAGCTCGGGCCGCATGACCAGGACCATCGTGCCGAAGCCCGGCATCTCCATCGTCAGCGCGTCGCCGTAGCGGCGCTGGAGGCGGCGGACCATTTCGTTGCGGGCGAGCAGGAAGATCGCGCCGTTCAGCAGCTTCGGCGTCTTCGGGCCGGGGGGGAGGCGGTATGCGTCGGCTGCGGCGGTGGGCACGGTCGCGGTCGGTGCGGTCTCGGCGGTCGGCATGGAAGCGACGGTACTTGCGAGTACCGCATCTGTCAAGGGAAAACTGGCCAGCCGGCCAGTGGCCCCCGCTCGGCGCGTTACCTACCCCGCGTCGGCGAAGCGACGGCGGAGCTCGGCCTTGGCGACCTTCTCGCCGGCCGAGCGGGGCATCTCGTCGAGGATCTCGAGGCGCTCGGGGAGCCACTCGCGGGAGACGCCGCGGGCGCGCATGTGGTCGCCGAGATCCTCCAGGGTGAGCGAGGCGCCGGGGACCAGCTCGACGCAGAGGCAGACGCGCTCGCCGAAGACCGGGTCGGGGGCGGCGATCGCGGCGGCGAGGGCGATCGCCGGGTGGGTCGAGGCCTCCGCCTCGACCGCCACCGCGCTGATGTTCTTGCCGCCGCGGATGATCAGGTCCGAGGCGCGGCCGGTGAGGCGGAGGAAGCCGTCGGCGCCGATCTCGGCGAGGTCGCCGCTCAGCATCCAGCCGTCGGCGTTCAGCAGCTCGGCGTTCGCCTCCGGGTCGTCGTAGTAGCCGAGGCAGCCGGTCGGGCCGCGGCTCGCCACCTGGCCGGGGCCGCCGGTCGCGGTGACGTCGCGCTCGCCGTCGTAGAGGCGGACGCTCATCGCCGGGATCGGCCGGCCCGCGGTGCCGAGGCGCTGCTCGTCGGCGTCGTCGTGGCGGGTGACGCTGATCGCGCCGTTCTCGTTGGAGCCGTAGAACTGCAGGACGTGGGCACCGGTCGTCGCCTCGAAGCGCGCCGCCGCCTCGGCGGAGACCGCCTCGCCGCCGGTGAAGACGGTGCGCAGCGCGCCGAGGTCGCGGCGCTCGAAGGTGGGCGAGCCGAGCATCATCATCAGCTGGGTGGTGACGCAGGCGAGGAAGGTGACCCGGTGGCGCTCCAGCAGCTCGAGCATCCGCTCGACCTCGAAGCGCTCCATCAGCACGGTCGGGCAGCCGAGCATCGCGGGCACGAAGTGGGCGCTCCAGAGCCCGAAGCCGTAGGGACTGGGGACGGCGGAGAGCACGACCTCGTCGTGCCCTAAGCCGCCCGCCTCGATCGCCATCCGGGCGAAGCTGAACCAGCGGTTCTGGTTGTGGACGACGCACTTCGGCAGCCCGGTCGTCCCCGAGGTCGAGTTGATCAGGTAGAGCCCGTCGGGGCCGAGCGGCGCGGCGGGTCGCGCGGGCGGCGGTGGGGCCGCGCCGGCGAGCGTGGCGTCGGCGAGATCGGCAGTGGCGAGGTCGGCAGCGGCGAGGTCGGGGAGGACGAGGCGGCGGACCTCGCCGAGGCCCGCCTCGCGGAGGCCGTCGTGGAGCGCCGCGACCGGCTCGCGGCCGACGGTGTCGTGGGTGATCACCGCGGCGGCGCGGGTGCGGCGCAGCAGGTGGGCGACCTCGCCGATCCCGGAGCGGGCGGCGACGGCGACGATCGGGTGGCCGGCCCGCTCGCAGGCGAGGTAGGCGACGTGGACGCTCGGGCCGTCGGGGAGGAGGACGGCGAGCGGCGCGCCCGCCTCGAAGCCCGCCCCGGCGAGCAGTCCGGCCAATGCGTCGCCGAGCTGGTCGTACCCGGCCCAGCTGAGCGAGCCGCGATCGCCGACCAGCGCCGGCGCCTCACCGCGCTCCGCCGCGTTGTGGGCGACCAGATCGCTCAGCGTCGTGTCCCCCCACTCGCCGGCCGCGCGGTAGCGTGCGACCTCCTCGGGGGGATGGAACGGCACGGCGTGCGCGCCCGGCCTCGGCGTCTTCTCCGGCATCCGCCCAGTCTCCTCCATCGGGCCGGATCTTAGCTGGCTTCCCAAGCAAGCGCTTGGTATGTTCCGAGCGTGGACCTGCGACCCACCGCCGCCGACGAAGCGTTCCGCCAGGAGGTCCGCGACTGGCTCGGCGAGCACCTGCGCGGCGAGTTCGCGGCGCTCGGCGGCGCCGGGGGTCCGGGCCGCGAGCATGAGGGCTTCGAGGTGCGCCTCGCCTGGGAGCGCGAGCTGGGCAAGGGCGGCTGGATCGGCCTCGACCTGCCGACCGAGCACGGCGGCCCTGGCGCCGGCCTCGACCGCCAGGTGATCTGGGCCGAGGAGTACGCCCGCGCCGAGGCGCCCGCCCGCGTCAACCACATGGGCGAGCACCTGCTGGCACCGACGATCGTCGCCTTCGGCACCGACGCCCAACGGGCGCGCTTCCTGCCGCCGATCCTGCGCGGCGAGGAGCTCTGGTGCCAGGGCTACTCGGAGCCGGGCGCCGGCTCCGACCTCGCCGCGGTCCGCACCCGGGCGCGGCTCGACGGCGGCGAATGGCACATCGACGGCCAGAAGGTCTGGACCTCGCTCGCCATGCACGCCGACTGGTGCTTCGCCGTGGTGCGCTCGGAGCCGGGATCGGAGCGCCACCGCGGCCTTTCCTACCTGCTGGTGCCGATGAAACAGCCGGGCATCGAGATCCGCCCGATCGTCCAGATCACCGGCACCTCGGAGTTCAGCGAGGTCTTCTTCGAGGACGCGACGACCGACGCCGCCAACGTGGTCGGCGAGCCCGGCGACGGCTGGCGGGTGGCGATGGGGACGCTCGGCTTCGAGCGCGGCGTCGCCACGCTGGCCCAGCAGATCGGCTTCGGGCGTGAGCTCGACGCGGTGATCGCGACGGCGCGTGAGACCGGGGCGATCGAGCGGCCGGAGATCGCGGCGCGCCTGGTCGACGCCTGGATCGAGCTGCGGACGATGCGCTATCAGGCGCTCCGCTCCCTGAGCGACGGGCAGCCGGTGTCGGCCTCGATGTCGAAGCTCCTCTGGGGGCCGTGGCACCGGCGGCTCGGCGAGCTGGCGATCGACGTCCGCGGCGCCGCGGCGACGCGGGTCGAGTCGCCCTACACCTTGGACGGCGACCAGGCGCTCTTCCTCTACACCCGCGCCGACACGATCTACGCCGGGTCCGACGAGATCCAGCGCAACATCATCAGCGAGCGGATGCTCGGGTTGCCGAGGGTCTGAGGCGCGGTGGACTTCTCCTTCACCGAGGACCAGCGGGAGCTGCGCGCGACCGTCGCCGCCTTCCTCGAGCGCCACGCGACCTCGCCGCTGGTGCGAGAGGCCGCCGAAGGCGACGGCTTCGCCGCCGAGCAGTGGGCGCGGCTGACCGGCGAGATGGAACTGACCGGCCTGGCGATAGCGCCGGAGCGGGGCGGTGCGGGCGCGAGCTTCGTCGAGGTCGGGATCGCGATCGAGGAGCTCGGCCGGACCTTGCTCCCGGTCCCGTACCTGTCGACCGTCACGGCCGCCGCGGTGCTCTCACATATATGTAGTGCGGAGCCGGCCGCCAGCCTGCTCGAACGCATCGCCGCCGGCGCCCCCGCCGCGGTTGAGCTGAGCGACGCCGGCGCGCCGGGCGCTGTGCTTCCGAGCTTAGGTGGCGATAGGACCACCAAAGCTCGGAAGCAAGCGGACGGGGCCACGGTCAGCGAGGAAGTCACGGTGGTCGACGGGGCCACCGCGGAGATCCTCGTCCTCGCTGCCCGGCGCGGCGACGAACCCGCTCTGGTCGCGGTCGAGGCGAACGGCCCCGGCGTCACCGTCGAGCCGCTCGCGACCCTCGACCAGACCCGCCGCCAGGCGATGGTTCGCCTCGACGCGGCGCCCTCCACCGTCCTCGCCACCGGCCCCGACGCGCTCGCCCGCGCCCGTGACCTCCACTCGGTCGCCCTCGCCGTCGAGTCGGTCGGAGCGGCCGCGCGCTGCCTCGAGGAGACCGTCGCCTACCTGAAGGAGCGGGTGCAGTTCGGGCGGCCGATCGGGTCCTTCCAGGCGCTGAAGCACCGCTGTGCCGACCTCGCCACCGAGCTGGAGGCCGCCCGCTCGACCGCCTACTACGCGACCTGGGCCGTCGACGGCGCGCCCGAGGAGCTGCCGGTCGTCGGGCCGCTCGCCGAGGCGGTGGCGGGCGCGGCGCTCCTCCACGTCGCCGCGGAGGCGATCCAGATGCACGGCGGGATCGGCTTCACCTGGGAGCATGACGCCCACATGTACCTGAAGCGGGCGAAGGCGAACGAGCTGCTGGCGGGCGGCCGGCGCGGCCTTCGCACGCTGGTCGGTCAACGGGCCGGGATCCTGGGATGAGCGAGCCACGGATCGTGAGCACGCCTCGGGTCGTAAGCGGGTCGCGGTCGTGAGCGAGCCGCGGGTCGTCCTCGTCACCGGCGGCACCCGCGGGATCGGCGCGGCGATCGCGACCGCCTTCCTCGAGGAGGGCGACGACGTCGTCGTCTGCGGCCGCCGAGCGCCGGAGGAGCCGCCGAGCGCCGGCGGTCGCACCGCCGAGTTCGTCGCCGCCGACCTGCGCGAGGCCGAGGCCGCTGTCGCCGCGGTCGAGTCGGTGCTGGGGAGCCGCGGACGGCTGGACGTCCTCGTCAACAACGCCGGCGGCACCGCGCCCGGCCCGGCCGCCGAGATGTCGGCGCGCTCCGCGGCCGCCGTCGTCAACCTCAACCTGCTCGCGCCCTTCTTCGTCGCCCAGCGCGCCAACGCGGCGATGCAGGAGCAGGAGGACGGCGGCACGATCGTCAACATCGGCAGCACCGCCGAGCGCCGCCCCGCCCCCGGCACCGCCCTCTACGCCGCCGCCAAGGCGGGCCTGCACGGGTTGACCCGGGCGCTGGCGCTCGAGTGGGGGCCGAAGGTGCGGGTCAACCAGGTGACGCCCGGCCCGGTCGAGACCGCCGGCTCGGCCCGCCACTACGGCGACGACGCCGGCCTCGCCGCCGCCTCTTCGGCGATCGCGATGGGCCGCATGGCCCGCCCCGAGGACGTCGCCGACGCCTGCGTCCTCCTCGCCTCCCCACGCGCCCGCTACGTCAGCGGCGCCGAGTTGCACGTCGATGGCGGCGGCGAAACCCCCGGCTGGCTCACCGCGATCCAGGCGCTGGGGGACGACTACTAGGCGCCGGTGCGTTCGTACTTTGCTCGGATATCCGGACCAAGTACGAACGCACTAACGCGACTCGGCGCGCAGGTCGGCGGCGATCCGCCGCAGCTCGCCCTTGGCGATCTTGGCGCCGGAGGAGCGGGGGATCTCGTCGACGATCTCGAGGCGCTCGGGCAGATATTCCTTCGAGGCGCCGGCCGCTTCGAGGAAGTCGGTCAGCTCGGACAGCTCCATCGCGCCGCCGTCGTTCAGCTGGACGAAGGCGCAGACGCGCTCGCCGAAGATCTCGTCGGGCATCGCCACGACCGCGGCGAGGGCGACGCGGGGGTGGGCGGCGATCTCCTCCTCGACCTGGGCGGCGCTGATGTTCTTGCCGCCGCGGATGACGATATCGGAGGTGCGGCCGACCACCGTCAGGTAGCCCTCCTCGTCGAGCTCGACGATGTCGGCATGGAGGAGGAAGCCGTCGGCGGTGAAGAGCTGGGCGTTGGCGGCCGGGTCGTCGAGGTAGCCGAGACAGGTGGCGGGCCCCTTGGTGCCGGGCTGGCCGCGGCGGGTCTCGGTGACGTCGGCGCCGTCCTCGTCGAAGAGGCGCATCTCGGTCCCCGGCAGCACCCGACCGCCGGTGCGCAGCCGCCGCGTTGTCGGGTCGGTGAGCCGCGTCGCGGTCGCGAGGCCGCTCTCGTTCGACCCGTAGAAGTTGAGGATCGCGGCACCGGTCATCTCCTCGAAGGCGCGGGCCGGCTCGTAGGGGATCATCTCGCCACCCGTGTACATCAACCGCAGCGAGGTGAGGTCGCGCTCGCGCAGCGCCGGGTCGGCGAGCAGCATCCGGAACTGGGTGGAGACGGCGCAGAGGACGGTGACGCGTTCGCGCTCGATCAGCTCCAGCGCCAGCGAGGTGTCGAAGCGCTCCATCGACACCGTCGGCACGCCGAGGTAGGCGGGGCTGAAGTGCGAGGTCCACTGGCCGAAGCCGAACGGTGCCGGGATCGCCGCCATGAAAACCTCGTCCTCGGTCAGGTCGCCGACTTCGACCGCGCACTGGTGGAAGTACCACCAGCGGTTCTGGGCGTGCATCACGCACTTCGGCAGGCCGGTCGTGCCGGAGGTCGAGTTGATCAGCCACAGCTCGTCGGGGCCGAGGCGGTCGGGGAAGTCGGTGGGCGGCGGGCCCGCCTCGACGCCGTCGCGGAGGATCGGCGCATCGACGCCGTGCTCGAAGCGGGGGACGACGACGTGGTGGCGGAGGTCCTCGAGCCGGCCGCGCAGCGCCGAGAAGTGCTCGGCGGCGGGGGCGCCGCGGTGCTCGTCGTGGGTGATCAGCGCCGCGGCGCGGCCCTTGGCGAGGATGTGCAGCGCCTCGCGCCCGCCCGCCCGCACCCCGACGCCGACCGCGACGACGCCCGCCTTCTCGCAGCCGAGGAAGGCGGCGTGGACGGCGCCGCCGTCGGGCAGCATCACGCCGACGCGGTCGCCGCGGCCGAGCCCCAGCTCGCGCAGCGCGCCCGCGATCCGGTTCGAGGCGGCCTCGTAGCCGGCCCAGCTCAGCGTGCCGAGCGGCCCGGCGAAGGCGACCGCGTCAGGGCGCTCGCGGGCGTGGCGGGCGACGTGGTCGGCCAGCGAGTTCTCGCTCCACCAGCCCAGCCGGTGGTACTCGGCGGCGGCTCGCTCGCGGGCGGTCGTCTGCTCCTTTACCCCGTGCTCTTCCATATCGGAAACCTATCAAGCGCTTGTTAAACTCCCCGGCGGGACCGGAGGAGTCGACGCGCTCCCTAAAGTAACCAATGGGAATAACTGGGTGACGGAATTGGAGGAGTCGATGAACTCGACGATGAGCCAGTCCATCTGCGTCAGCGATCAGCGCGTCGCTGTCGACCTGGACGACCTGGGCCGACTGAAGCTGACCGTCCGCGTCGTCGCGCCGGACCAGCCGACGCCCGGCGCGCCGGTCCTCTTCTGCGTGCCGGGGATGAGCTACGGCAAGGAGTACTGGGACCTGCCGCTCGAGGGCTACAGCTTCGCCCGCACCGCCGCCGAATCGGGCCACATCGTCATCGCCGTCGACAACGTCGGTACCGGCGCGAGCTGCCGCCCCGAGGACTCCGACGCGGTGACGCTGGCGGCGATGGCCGGCGCCAACGCCGCGCTCGCGGAGGAGCTGGTGGCGCGCCTCGGGCGCGGCGAGCTGCTGGCGAAGCTGGGGCCGCTCGACCTCGGCCGCCCGGTGGGGATCGGCCACTCGCTCGGCGGCTGCCTCGTCCTCCTCCAGCAGGCGAACTTCGGCAGCTTCGCCGGGATCGCCGTGCTCGGCTTCTCCAACCAGCCGCTCGAGGGCATCTACGAGGACCACGAGCGCGAGGCTGAGCTGACCGACGCCGAGCGCTTCGCCTGGGCGACCGAGCACCTGCCGCCGAAGCTGTGGGGCCGGCCGTGGGCGGAGCTCGAGCCCTACTTCGAGCTGCCGCGGGAGAACTTCGGCGACCTCTTCTACGCGCCGGGGACGCCCGCCGAGGTGATCGCCGCCGACACCGAGCTGGCGACCTGCGTGCCCCGCACCGCGGCGATCGAAACGACGATCCCCCGCGTCTCCGCCCGCGCCGCGGCGGCGATCGACGTGCCGGTGCTGCTCGGCTACGGCGCGACCGACCTCTCACCCGACCCGGCCTCCGAGCCCGCCGGCTACCCGGCGGCGCCGGATGTCCAACTGGTGCGGCTGGAGAACTCGGCCCACTGCCACAACGCCTCGGCCGACCGCGAGGTGCTCTGGAAACGCTTGCTCGACTGGGCGGGCGAGGTGACGCCGTGAGTGATGGGACCGGCAGGCCCGCGCGGGTGACCGACGGGACCGACGGGTCCGCGCGGGTGGGCGACGGGACCGGCGGGTCGGCACGGGTGGGCGACGGGACCGGCGGGTCGGCACGGTGAGCGACGTGGGATCGCGTGACGGCGCGGCGGTCGTCGGTCTCGGCGACCTCGGCATCTCGATCGCGCGACGCCTCCACGAGGTCGGCGTCGCGGTGGCGGGGATCGACGGGGCGCCCGAGCGGCGCGAGCTGTGGGACGGGGAGAGCGGCCTCGCGGCGCTCGCCTCGACCGCCGAGCTCGACCCGGCGCGCGTCCCGCGCGCCTTCGTCTGCGTGCGCACGACCGAGCAGGCCGAGGCGGTGATCGCCGACCTCAACGGGCGGCTCGCCGCCGACGCCGTCATATATGTAGTGACGACGCTGGCCGTCGACTTCGCCCGGGGACTCGGTGAGCGCGCCGCCGCCGAGGGGCCGCGGCTGGTCGAGCTGCCGGTCTCGGGCGGCCGCGGCGGCGCCGAACGCGGCGAGCTGGTGGTGCTCGCCGGGGGGCCCGCCGTCGAGCTGGACGACGTCGCCTTCCTCGAGCGGACGCTCGCGTCCCGGGTCCTGCCGATGCCGCGCTACGGCGAAGCGACCCTGGCGAAGCTCCTGAACAACGCCCTCGCTGCCTACAACGCGCTCGCCTACGCGAGCGCGGTCGAGCTCGCGTCCGGCGCCGGCCTCGACCTCGCCGCCACCGCCGAGCTGCTGCGCCGCGGCTCCGGCGGCAGCTGGATGGCCGACGCCTTCGCCGGCCTGGTCGACGATCTGCTCGCCAAGGACGCCGGCCTGCTCGCCGCCGAGCTCGGCCCGCTGCCGACGATCGACCTAGGCGACCCCGACGCCATCCCGTCCGCCCTCGCGAGCGCCCGGGCCCTCCTCGCCGACCGACCAGCGCCGGCCGCCTGATTCCGGGCCCGCCGCGTCCCGGACCGGCCGGACCCCGCGCGCCCCGGACCGCCGACCACGGCGCCCGAACCGCCGGGCCCGGCGCGCCCATCCCCACCTAAGTCCGGCTGGTTAGGTGGGGATGGGCGCGCCTCGCGCGTGTCCGGGGACGGTTCGGGGACGGTTCGGTCGCGTTCCCGCGATGAGTTCGCAGTTCTCGTCGCATAGCGCAGATAACCGCGAACTCACATCGAGGTCCCGGCCGGTGCGTTCGCAGTTGACGCCACATATTGGCGTTAAGTGCGAACGCACTCGGGGGCCGCAGCGGTGAGTTCGCACTTAACGACAAATGGCGTCGCCAAGTGCGAACGCACTCGGGGGCCCCAGCGGTGAGTTCGCACTTAACGACAAATGGTGTCGCTATCTGCGAACGCACTCAGGTGGACCGGGCCGGGGCGCGTGGACGGCACGCCTGCGTGCGCCCTTCGGCGGGAAGCGCGCGGGAGGCGACACGCTTCCTCGCGCCGGTCGGCACACCTACCTGCGCGGTCGACCTGCCTCCGTGCGCCCGCCTGGTTGATGGGCCGGAAAGCGCCGATATGGAGCGCTTTTCGGCCCATCAACATCGGGGTCCCCGGAAGGCGCGCGGGACCGTGCCCGGGCCGTCACGCCGCGGGCGCCCGGCGCGCCCGTCCCCACCTAACCAGCCGGACCTAGGTGGGGACGGGCGCGCTCTGCCGGCTGGACGGCGGGCTCTACAGAGGCCCGGGCCGGAGGTGAAATCGACCGGCTACTAGGGCGAAAGCGGGCGGTTGGTCCAGCCGCCCTCGTCGCGGGGGTACCAGCCGCCCGCCGCCTTGGTGCCGCCGTCGACGTGGATCGTCGTGCCGGTGACGAATTCGGACAGCGGTGAGGCGAGGAAGAGGGCGGCGCCGGCGACGTCCTCGGGGGTGCCGTGGCGGGCGAGCGGCACCCAGGTGCGCCAGCGCCGGCGCTCCGACTCCTCGACCCACTCGGAGTAGGGGAGCTGGGGCGACTCGACCACGTCGGGAGCGACATCGTTGACGCGGATGCCGTGAGCGCCCACCTCAAGCGCGAGGCTGCGGCCGAAGGCGACCACCGCGGCCTTGTAGGCGGAGTAGACGGCGTGGCCGGGGATGCCGCGGAAGGCCTCGACCGTGGTCAGGTTGACGATGCTGCCGCCGCGGCCCCGCTCGATCATCCGTGGTAGCACGGCGCGGGTGACGGCGAAGACGTGCTCGAGGTTGATCGCCCGCTGCGCCTCCCATGCCGCGCCGTCCTCCTCGGCGAAGACGGTCGGCGGGCGCAGGAAGTGGCCGACGTTGTTGACGAGGACGTCGGCCTCGGGCGCCGCGCTCGCGATCCGCTCGGCGGCTCCGCCGGCGGTGACGTCGAGCTCGAGGGTTTGGAGCCGTGCGGCCCGAACCCGATCCGCGTCCTCGACCCGCGACCGCAGCGCCGCCAGCGCGGCGCCGTCGTTGTCCGCCGCCAGCACGGCGGCGCCGTGGGCCAAGAATGCCTCGCTGATCGCGCCGCCGATTCCGGCCGCGCCGCCGGTGACGATCGCGGTGCGGCCCTCCAGCAGCGGCCCCGGCTCGGGGAAGGCCACGCCCCGAACCGTCAGTCGGCGACCGGGCGCCGCCGCTGCAGCTGGGTGATCCCGACCGCGGCGATCAGCACCGCCCCCTGGAAGACCTGCGGGGTCCAGTTCGGCGTCCCGGCCAGGAGCAGCCCGACGCTGCCGGTGCCGATCATCAGCACCGCGACCACGGTCCCCCACGGGTTGAAGCGACCGTGGCGGAACTGTGAGGCGCCGACGAAGGCAGCCGAGAAGGCGGGGATCAGGTACTCGGGGCCGACCGAGGGGTCGGCCGAGCCGATCCGCGAGGCCAGGGCGATCCCGGCGAAGGAGCCGACCAGGCCGGAGAAGAGCAGCGAGATGGTGCGGATGCGGCCGACCCGCAGGCCGACCAGGCGCGAGACCTCGGGCCCGTAGCCCGACGCGTAGACGCGCCGCCCGAACACCGTCTGCTCGAGGACGAAGCCGAGCACCAGCATCGCCACCAGCATGTAGATGACCGGCAGCTGGACGCCGCCGATGTCGGTGCTGGCGATCTTGGTGAAGCCGCCGGAGACCTTGCCGGTGATGATTTCGTCGCCGGACACCCAGAGCGTCGCGGCGCCGATGATCGACCCGGTCGCCAGCGTCCCGATGAAGGAGTCGATGTTCATCCTCACGACGACGATCGCGTTGAGGGTGCCGATCGCCAGCCCGGCGACAAGGGTAAGTGCGACCGCCAGCCCGACCGGCAGGCCGAGCGTGTTCATCGACCAGCCCGCGAAGACGCCGGCGAAGCCGATCGTCGCGCCGATCGAGAGGTCGAAGACGCCCGCCGCCAGCGGCATCACCACGGCGAGCGCGGCGAGGCCGGTGATCGCGTACTGGTTGACGACGCTCTTCGCCGTCTGGCTGGTCGGGAAGAGGCTCGGCTTCCAGACCGTGAAGATGATGATCAGCAGGAGCCAGACGTAGACGGCACCGATGTTGCGGTAGCTGAGGCTGCCGAGCCGGCTCTTCAGCGGCCGGCTGGGTGCCGCGTGCGACGGCGCGGCATGGGCGTCGGCGGACATGCTTTCGATCTCTCCTTCCCGGCGGATTGACGGCAACCACCCGGCGGACTACAGTCATCCCAAGCGCTTGCTTGGTTGGCAGCATACCCTACGAACGAGCGATTGAGGAAGAGGGAATTCCTTGAGCGAGGAGAGCATTCGTTGAGCACCGATTCGGCGGCGCAGCCGCTCATCCAGATCGAGCACCTGTCGAAGACCTTCCCGGGGCAACGCGCCCTGAAGGACGTCAGCTTCGCGATCGATCGCGCCGAGATCCACGCCCTGGTCGGTGAGAACGGCTCCGGCAAGTCGACCTTGATCAAGTGCCTCTCGGGCTTCCACGACCCCGACCCGGGGAGCGTCGTGACGATCGACGGCGAGCCGCTCGAAGTCAACTCGGCCGAGGACGCGCGGCGCCGCGGCCTGCGCTTCGTCCACCAGGACCTCGGCCTGATCGGTGAGCTCTCGGCGACCGAGAACGTCGGCCTCGTCTCCGGCTTCGCCACCGCCGGCCCGGGCAAGATCGCCTGGTCCCGGCAGCGCCGCCTCACCCGTGAGCTCCTCGGCCGGATCGGCGTGGAGATGAACGTCGACTGCCCGGTGTCGGAGCTGAAAGCGGTCGAGCGGAGCGCGTTGGCGATCGCCCGCGCCCTCGACGACACCCACGGCGCGATCTCGCTGCTGGTCCTCGACGAGCCCTCGGCGGCGCTGCCGCCCGCCGAGTGTGACGCCCTCTTCGCGGTTCTGCGCGAAGTGCTCGCCAAAGGCGTGAGCATCCTCTACGTCTCCCACCGCCTCGACGAGATCCTCAGCCTCGCCGCGCGGGTGACGGTGCTGCGCGACGGCGCCTACCAGGGCACCTTCGCCGCCAAGGGTATGGACCGCGCCCGGCTCGCCGAGCTGATCGTCGGCAGCGCGGTCGAGGAAACCGCGGCGCAGGCGCCCCGCCCGGCCGCCGACGCCGAGCCGGTGCTCTCGGTGCGCGGCCTGCGCGCCGACCCGCTGGCCGGGGTCGACTTCGACGTCCTCCCCGGCGAGGTACTCGGCATCTCCGGCCTCTCCGGCTCCGGCCGCGAGACCCTGGCGGCGGCGGTCTGCGGCGCCGTCCCGGCGGCGATGGCGCTGTCGCTGGCCGGGCAGCCGTGGGAGGGGGAGATGGACCCGCTCGAGGCGCAGCGACTCGGCCTCGCCCTGGTCCTGCCCAACCGGCACGTCGACGCGGCGATCGCCAACTTCTCGATCGGCGAGAACATGACGCTCGGGCGGCTGCCGGAGTTCTCCCAGGGCGGCCGGCTGCGCAAGCGCCGCGAGCGCGTCGCGGTCAACCAGTGGATCGAGCGGCTCGACGTGCGGCCCGCCGACCCCGACCGCCTCTACGGCCTGCTCAGCGGCGGCAACCAACAGAAGGTGCTGCTCGCCAAGTGGTTCGGGATCGACCCCCGCGTCGTCTTCATGGACGACCCGACCAGCGGCGTCGACATCGGCGCCCGCCACGCGATCTACGACGTCGTCCGCGACCACGCGAAGACCGGCGCCGGCTTCGTCATCTGCTCCTCCGACATGGAGGACTTCGTCGGCGTCTGCGACCGCGTCATCGCCCTGGTCGGGGGCCGCGTCGCCGAGGAGCTCTACGGCGAGGCGGTCAACGAGCGCGAACTGCTGCGGGCGATCTCGGGGACCGGCGAGCGCTCCGGCGCGGCCGCCTGAGCGTCGCGGAGCGGGCGCCCCGCGCCCGGCGTCGCGCCGCCGGGCACGTGCGGGCGCCGCTCGTGTCCCTATCAAGCATCTGCTTGACAGGCGCGCGAGCGTGCGCGTAGTCTGTCCCGAGCAAGCGCTTGGTTTTTGCGCCTGCGCACCACTGTGAAAGCCGTGAGAGGAGAGAGCATGAGGTTGCACATTGCCTCCGCGCGCCTGTTGGCCGCGGCGGGCATCTTGCTGGTCGGGTTGGCTCTGGTCGTTGCCGGTTGCGGCGGCGGGTCGAGCAGCACCAGCAGCAGCGGTGGCGACGGCAGCGAATCGAGCGAAGGCTCGAGCGGCGGTTCGAGCGAAGGCTCGGCCGGGTCGGGCGAAGGCTCGAGCTCGGAAACCGCCTTCCCGGCCGCCGCCAAAGCCAACGAAGAATTCGAAGAACGTCCGACCACCATCGGGATCGAAACGCCGGTCGGCAAACCGATCCCGAAGGGCAAGACGATCGACTTCATCCAGTGCGGCGTCCCCGCCTGCAAGACCGAGGGTGAACTCTTCGAATCGGCGGCGAGCGCGCTCGGCTGGACGATCAAATCGATCAACGCCGGGACGACTCCCGAGGAAATCAAGGCCGCCTACGACCAGGCGATCAAGGACGAACCCGACGCGGTACTCGGCTCCGGCTACCCGCGCTCGCTGTTCGAACCGGAGATCGCGCAGCTGAAGGCGAAGAACATCCCGGTGATCGAGTTCTTCGTCGAGGAAGAAGCCGGCAACGGCATCACCGCCGTGCTCGGCGGCATCCCCACCAGTGAAACCCAGGGGAAGATGATGGCCGACTACATCCTCGCCCACAGCACCGACAAGTCGATGGAAATCGGCGTCGTCAACGCACAGGGCTTCGAAACGGTGACCGGCACGGCCGAATCGGTCGAAAAGGTGTTCAGCGAAGAATGCCCCGAATGCACGGTGAAGAAACTGGAAGCGCCACTGACCGCGATCGGCAAAGACCTGCCGCAGCGGATCTCCAGCTTCCTCACCGCCAACCCCGGGATCGAATGGGCGACGGTCGGTTACAACGACATGGTCACCGGCCTGCCCACCGCGCTGAAAGGCGCCGGGGTCGAAAACGCGAAGCTGACCACGGTCAATATCAACACCTCGATCGCGCCCTACCTGGCGAACGGTGAATACCTGCAGTCGACCGTAGGGTCGAGCTTCCCCGAGGTGTACTGGCGGGGGATGGACCTGCTGGCCCGTCTCTTCGCCGGGGTCGAATACAAAGAAGACCTCGACGACTCGACGCTGCCCTACTGGACGATCACCCAGGAATCGCTGCCGACCACGGAAGAAGAATTCCCGGTCGTCGAAGACTACGAAGCGCAGTTCAAGAAACTCTGGGGAGCCGAATAGGGCGCTCCGGATAGGCGTTCGCGACAGCTCCGGGTGTGTGTGCCGGAGCTGTCGCGCGACGCCGTGATGTCCACGCGGGAACCACCGCACCAAGCACAGACCGGAGGATCGTGATGGCGCTGGCCGGACTCGACCACGAGGGGGCGTTGTACATCGGCGGCGATTGGGTGTCGCCGCCGGGGGAGGGAAGAGAAGATGTGGTGAACCCGGCCACCGAGGAGGTCGTCGCCTCCTTGCCGGTCGGCGAGATGGGCGAGTGTGACGCCGCGCTGGCGGCCGCTCGGCAGGCCTTCGACGAAGGGCCGTGGCCGTCGATGTCCGGGGCGCAGCGCTCGGCGACGCTGCTGCGGATGCTCGACGTCCTGACGGCCCGGCGGGACGAGCTGATCGAGCTGGTCATGACCGAGACGGGGGCGCCGCGGGGGCTGGCGGCCGGCCTCCACGTCGACACCACGCTCGCCCACTTCGAGTTCTTCGCCCACGCCGCCGCCTGGCCCGACGTCGAGCCCCTTCCCTACGACCTGACCGATCGCGTCGGCGGCGGACGCCTGCTGGGCAGCCAGGTGCAGGTGTACGAGCCCTACGGCGTGGCGGTGGCGATCAGCCCGTTCAACTTCCCACTCCTGATCAACGTGGCGAAGATCGCGCCGGCGATGGCGATGGGCAACACGGTGGTGCTGAAGCCTTCACCGTTCACTCCGCTCGAGGCCTTCGTGCTCGCCGAGGCGGCCGAGCAGGCCGGTGTCCCGGCGGGAGTCCTCAACGTCGTCACCGGCGGCACCGAGGTCGGCCAGGCGCTCACCTCCGACCCCCGCGTCGACCTCATCACCTTCACCGGCTCCGACACCGTGGGTGCCGCGGTCGCCCGGCAAGGAGCCGACACGCTGAAGAAGGTCGTCCTCGAGCTCGGCGGCAAGTCGGCCCTGATCGTGCGCGAGGACGCCGACGTCGAGGCGGCCGCCCAGTTCGCCGTCGGCCAGTACACCCTGCAGGCCGGCCAGGGCTGCAGCCTGTGCACTCGCCACCTGGTGCACAACGCGGTCCGGGACCGGTTCCTCGACCTGATGGTGGGGAATTCGCAGGCTCTGCGGATCGGCGATCCGGCGGTCGGCGGGACGACCATGGGCCCGCTGATCCGGGAGGCCCAGCGTCAGCGGGTGGAACGGTACGTCGACGAGGCCCGCGACGACGGCGGCGAAGTGGTCACCGGCGGGCGGCGGCCGGCCGGCCTGGATCGAGGGTTCTTCTACGAGCCGACCATCCTCACCGCGGTCGACAACTCCTCCAAGGTGGCCCAAGAGGAGATCTTCGGCCCGGTCGCGGTGGTGACCGGGTTCGACTCCGACGAGGAGGCCGTCGCCATCGCCAACGACTCCGAGTTCGGCCTGTCGGGAGCCGTCTTCTCGAAGGACTCCGGGACCGCCTTCGAAATGGCCCTGCGGCTGCGGACCGGGCAGGTGAGCCTGAACGGGGGCAGCGGCCGGATGAACTCCTGGGCGCCGTTCGGCGGCTACAAGCGCTCCGGCATCGGCCGCGAGTACGGCGTCGCCGGGGTCCGCGAGTTCTGCCAGACGAAGGCCATCCACTTCAACGCCGGATAACCATCGAAGAGGGAAAGGACCAGATGTCCAAACTTGAGGGAAAAGTAGCGTTCATCACCGGCGCGGCTCGGTCGCAGGGTCGGTCCCACGCCGTCCGACTTGCCGAGGACGGGGCCGACATCGTGGCCGTGGACGTCTGCGCCGATCTGGAGACCGTGCCGTACCCGCTCGGCACGGCCGACGAGTTGGCGGAGACCGCGAAGTTGGTCGAAGCGGCCGGCCGTCGTTGCGTGACCGCCACCGCCGACATCCGCAGCCTCGAGCAGCTCGGCGCGGCCGTCGACCTCGCCAAGGAGACCTTCGGGCGGATCGACATCCTCGTCTCCAACGCGGGGATCTGGTCCGGGTCGACCGACTCGTGGTCGCTCGACGAGGAGACCTGGCAGACGATGATCGACATCAACCTGACCGGGCAGTGGAAGACGGCCAAGGCGGTGGTGCCGACCATGATCGAAGGGGGGACCGGCGGGGCGATCACCATCACCAGCTCCTCGATCGGCCTCAAAGCCACCACCGGGAACGTCCACTACACGTCGGCCAAGCACGGGGTGATCGGGCTGGTGCGCACCCTCGCCCACGAGCTCGCTCCGCACGACATCAGGGTCAACGCGGTCTGCCCGACGACGGTCAACAGCCCGATGATCACCAACGACGCTCTCTACTCCCTCTTCCGGCCGGACCTCGAGTCCCCCTCGCTGGCCGACGCCGAACCGGGGCTGAACGATCTGAACCTGCTCGACGTCAGCATGATGGAGCCCGCCGAGGTCAGCGCGGCGATCAGCTGGCTCGTCTCCGACGACGCCCGCTACGTGACCGGCATCGCGCTTCCCGTCGACGCCGGCTCGACCGCGAAGTAGCCCCATGGACCTCGGACTGAAGGGGCGGTTGGCGGTGGTCACCGGGGCCACCAAGGGGATCGGGCACGCCGTCGCCGGCTGCCTCCTCGACGAGGGGGCAGCGGTGTTCGTCCACGGCGGCAGCGAGGCGACCGTCGAGGACGCCGTCGGTCGGCTGGAGGGCCGGGGCGAGGTGTACGGCGTGGCCGGCGACCTGTCCGACCCGGCGGCGCCGGCGGCGATCGCCGAGCGGGTCGCGGCCGTGGGCAGGCCGGACGTGCTGGTCAACAACGCCGCGTTCTACCGGGTCCAGTCCTACTTCGACCTCGGCGACGACGACTGGCGCGAGAGCCTCCAGACCAACCTGCTCGCGGGCGCCCGGCTGGCCCAGCTATTCCTCCCCGCGATGCTGGAGCGGGACTGGGGCCGCATCGTCTTCGTCTCCTCCGACTACGGAGTCCAGATCAATCCGGACCTGATGCCGTACTCGGTGGGCAAGGCGGCCGTCATCGCCCTGGCCCGGGGCCTGGCCGTGATGAGCCGAGGCACCGGCGTCACCGTCAACACGGCCATCTCCGGGCCCACCTGGACGGAGGGGTCGGCCGCGTTCCTCGACCGGGCGAACCCCGAGGGACGGCCGATCGAGGAGGTCAAAGCCGAGATGTTCGAGCCGGGCGGCTTCTTGGCCGACACCTTGAACGGGCGATTCGCCGACCCCGCCGAAGTGGCCGCTGTGGTGGCGTTCCTGTGCTCCGAGCGGGCCTCGGTGGTGACCGGCGCCGCCCAGCGGGCCGACGGGGGCACGATCAAATCGGCCCACTAGGCGAACCGGTCCCCGGCGACGGACGCGGCGATCCGACACCGGAGCTGTCGCGGCTCGTCGCCGCCTACGCGTCCGCGGTCGACCGCCGCGACCTCGCGGCGCTCCGCAACCTCTTCCTCCCCGACGCGACCCTGACGGTGCGGCGGGGAGACGCGCAGCCGGAAGTCCGCCGTGGTCACGAAGGGCTCGCGGGCGTGATCGAGATGCTGGGACAGTTCGAGGCGACCTTGCATGAGGTCTCCGGGCTGCTCCTCGAATGGGATGACCGTGGCGAGGACGGGGCGGACGGCGAGCAGCCGGTCGGGGGCGATGTGTCCGGCGCCGAAGCGCGCGGCGTCTCCGTCTGCGTCGCCCACCACATCACTTGCGGCGAGGGCGGCGAGGGCAGCGACGTGATCCTCAACGGCCGCTACTCCGACGTCTACCGGCGCGACGAGTCAGGCGCTTTTCGCTTCGCCGCCCGCGAGCTCCGAGTCCTCTGGACCGAGAAGCGCCCCGTCCGCCTCGCCTGAACGGCGCTCCGGCTGACGCCGGGACGTGAGGGGCTGCACTGGATCCGCGGCTGTGGTGGTTTAGCGTCGTATAGAGCTACTTTCTCTCCACAGCAAAGGGCTGAGTAATGGGAATCAGGGAATAAGACGCAAGGAAGAGTGACGTTCTCTGACTCTCCGTCACGAACCCCGAGGATCCGTGCCCTCTTCCTCCCTGACGCGTGCATCAGGTGCGCGCGTCAGGGATCTTCCACTCTCTTCACGCACCCGGCCGTCTCGGCCCCTCACCGGGCGCGCCCACCGTGGGATCAACCACCTAGGCGGTGGCGCTGCGGAAGGCGGCGGCGAGGCCGGCGATGTAGGCGGGGGCGCTGTCGGCGTCCGGGCAGAGGTGGGACAGCGGGGCGTAGAAGTCGCTGGCACCGAGCGCGCGGAACTCGGCCAGGCGCTCGGTGTCGAGCGTGGGCCGGCCGCTTTCATCGCCTCCCGCGGGGACGCCGATCCGCACGCGCACCTCGCCCGGATCGCGGCCGGCCGCTTTGAGCGCCGCGTCGAGCCGCTCGATCCCGGCGGCGATTTCGCGCCTCCTCGCGGTCGGGCTCGGAATCCAGCCGCCGCAGCGGCGCACCAGCCGCGCGAGGTTGCGGTCGTGCAGTTCGCCACCGATCCAGAAGGGAATGCCGCCCGCCTGGCGCGGCCGCGGCTCGCAGTAGACGTCGTCGAAGCGCAGGCGCGGCGAGTCGAAGGCGGTCGGGCCGCCCTGCCAGAGCGCCGCGCAGGCGTCGAGGGCGTCGTCCAGCAGCCGTCCCCGCTCGCGGAAGTCGAGCCCCACCGCCTCGTACTCCTTGGCGAGCCAGCCGGTGCCGACGCCGAGGTCGAGGCGGCCGCCGGAGAGTACATCGAGCGTCGCCGCCGTCTTCGCCAGCAGCGCCGGCGGGCGCAGCGGCGCGATCAGGACGCCGGTCATCAGCCGCACCCGCGAGGTCCGCCCGGCGATCGCCGCGAGGCAGGTCAGGGGCTCGAGCCAGGGCGCGCCCGGCTCCGTCGCGAAGGGCCCGTAGGGGTAGCCGGAGAGGTCGCCGCCGAGCACCACGTGGTCGACCAGGACGAGCGTGTCGACGCCCGCCTCGTCGGCGGCGGCTGCGAGGTCGAGCAGGCGTGCCCAGTTGCCGCCCAGCCAGGAGCCGTAGTTGTCGAGGCCGACGTGCAGGCGCGGCGGCAGCCCGCCACGGGTAGCGCCCGCGGGCCGGATTGCGCCTGCGGCGCGGGGACCGCTCGCGGGACGCGGATCGGGGCTCACGGGGCGGGCACCGGGGCCTCGACCTCGAGCCGGTGGACCGACCCGGCTCGCTGCTTCACCGCCTCCTCCGGCACCCAGCTCGGCGCCGTGGCGACGAAGAGGTCGCGGCCGCTCGCCCCGCCGAGCGCCACCGCGTAGGGGCTCGGGAAGGGGAGGCGCCGATCGACCCCGCCGTCGGGCGTAACCCGGACCAGCTCGTCGCCGAACGGGAAGGCGACCCAGACGGCGCCTTCGGCATCGACCGCGATCCCGTCCGGGAAGCCGCCCTCGAACTCCGCCAGCGTCCGGCGCTCCCCCAGCGACCCGTCGGCGCCCACCGTGAACGCCGTCAGCTTGCCCGGCACCGAGCGCGTCTCGGCGACGATCAGCGTGTCGCCGTCGGGCGTCAACGCGATCCCGTTCGGGAACCAAAGGTCCTCGGCGACGACTCGCGCCGCGCCATCCGGCTCGACCAGGAGGAGTACGGTCGGGCTGGGGGGAGCGGGCGGCGCGGAGTCGTCGCCGAAGTTGCCCACGTAGGCGCGGCCGTGGCGGTCGACGTGCATGTCGTTGGTGTGCCAGGGCGACAATGCGGAGACGTCGGCCTGCTCGCGCGGCCCGTCGGGCCCGAGCCGCAGCAGGCGGCGGTCGTGCATCGAGACGACCAGCGGGGTGCCGTCGGGGAGGAAGCCGAGGCCGGAGGGGCACTCGGGCACCTCGGCGACGACCTCGGGCGCGCCGCCCGGCTCCAGCCGCAGCACGGTGTGCGCGTGCATGTCGGAGAACCAGAGCGCGCCGTCGTGCCAGCGCAGCCCCTCGGGGAAGGTCAGGCCCGCGGCCAGGACTTCGGAACCAGTCGTCGCCATCTGTCCCTCCGCGGCGTGGCCGCGCGTCGTCTCCATGTCCCCTCCGCGGCGCCGCCGCGTGTTGACCTCGGTCGGCGCGTAGGATATAAACCAAGCGAGCGCTTGGTCAAGTGACGGACACTCTCGACACCCTCAAACCCGCCTCCGAGGCCGCCGGGCTCGAGCTGGGGACACGCCGCGTCAGCTACGCGGACCGCGAGGCGATCCTCTACGCGCTCGCCGTCGGCGCCGCCGCCGAGGACCTCGACCTGGTCTTCGAGCGTGACCTCCGGGTGCTCCCGACCTTCGGCCTCGCGCTCGGCCTCTGGGCCTGCGATGAGCTCGGCGGCCGCGGCTTCTTCTCCTCGACCAACTCCCTGCACGTCGGGCAGCGGCTGAAGGTGCTGGGACCGCTGCCGCCGAGCGGCGAGCTGGAGCTGGTCGCTCGCGTCGCCGACGTCTGGGACAAGGGCAGCGCCGCGATCTTCGAGATCGAGGTCGCCTGCGAGCACTTCCGCGCCGTCTACTCGATCTTCGCCCCCGGCCAGGGCGGCTGGGGCGGCGGGGGCGGGCCGAGCGCCCGCCGCGATCCCGAGCCCGCGCCCACCCGCGGCGCGCGCCTGCGGACGAGCCGCGAGAGCGCCGTCCTCTACCGCCTGCTCGGCGACCGCCACCTGATCCACGTCGACCCCGAGGCGGCGCGCGCGATCGGCGCGCCGCGGCCGATCCTCCACGGCCTCTGCACGCTCGGCTTCGCCGCCCGCTCCCTCCCCGCCCTCTTCGGCCGCCGCCCCGACGAGCTCGCTGGCCTCGAGGCCCGCTTCGCCGCCGCCGTCCTGCCCGGCGACCCACTCGAGCTGCGCGCCTGGGAGCCGCTCGACGACGGCAGCGTCCCCTTTTCCGTGGCGACCCCCGAGGCCGTGGTGCTGAGCGGCGGCCTGATCCGGTTCGGCTGAGCGCCGTCGCCACCCACCCCTACCGAAGGAGAACGCAGTGTCTGAGGAAGCCGTAGTCGTCGCCGCTGTCCGCACCCCGATCGGGCGGGCCGGCAAGGGATCGCTGGTACCGATGCGCGGGGACGACCTCGGGGCGATCGCGGTCGAGGCGGCGCTCGCCCAGGTGCCGGAGGTGCAGACCGACGACGTCGAGGACCTCATGCTCGGCTGCGGCCAGCCGGCCGCCGAGCAGGGCTTCAACATGGCCCGCGTCGTCGCCGTGATGGCGGGGCTGACCGACGTCCCCGGGGTCACCGTCAACCGCTACTGCTCCTCCTCGCTGCAGACGATCCGGATGGCGACCCACGCGATCCGGGCGGGGGAGGGCGACTGCTTCGTCGCCGCCGGCGCCGAGTCGTGCAGCCACTTCGACAAGGGCAACGCCGACCGCGTCCCGGACACCAAGAACCCGCGCTTCGCCGAGGCGATGGCGCGGACGGCGCGGCGAGCCGAGCCCGGTGCCGAGCCCTGGGCACCGGCCGAGGGCCTGCCCGACGTCTACATCGCGATGGGGTGGACGGCGGAGAACGTCGCCGACCTGGAGGGGGTGACGCGGGAGGAGATGGACGAGTTCGCGGCCCGCTCCCAGCAGCTCGCGGTGGCGCGCCAGGAGGAAGGCTTCTTCGACTCCGAGATCGTCCCGGTGACCCTGCCCGACGGCACCGTGGTCGATCGCGACGACGGCCCGCGGCCCGGGACGACGGTCGAGAAGCTGGCGGGCCTCAAGCCGGCCTTCCGCGAGGAAGGTCGGGTGACGGCGGGGAACGCCTGCCCGCTGAACGACGGCGGCGCGGCGGTCGTCGTCACCAGCCGCGGCTTCGCCGAGGAGCGCGGGATCACGCCGCTCGCCCGCATCGTCGCCACCGGCGTCTCCGCGGTCGACCCCGAGGTGATGGGCCTCGGCCCGGTCGGCGCCAGCGAAGCCGCCCTCAAACGCGCGGGCATGACGATCGACGACGTCGACCTGGTCGAGATCAACGAGGCCTTCGCCGCCCAGGTGATCCCCAGTGCCCGCCGCCTCGGCATCGACCGCGACAAGCTCAACGTCAACGGCGGCGCGATCGCCCTCGGCCACCCCTTCGGTATGACCGGCGCCCGCATCCTCACCACCCTCCTCAACGGCCTCCGCGCCCGCGACGCCTCGATCGGCCTGGAGACGATGTGCGTCGGCGGCGGCCAGGGCATGGCCCTGATCGTCGAACGCCTGAGCTAGCGCGCCCGTCCCCGATGTTGATGGGCCGAACTCGCGCCCCGGCCCGGTCCCCGGAGTGAGTTCGCAGTTATCTGCGCTATGCGACGAGAACTGCGAACGCGCTCGAGGTCGGGCGGGCGCCGCTCGGGAAACGTGGTCAGCTCGCGGCGGCGGCGCGGGCGCGGAGCTCGGTCTTCAGGACCTTGCCGGAGGCGTTGTGGGGGAGCTCGTCGACGATCTCGACGCGGCGGGGGACCTTGAAGTTGGCGAGGCGCTCACGGCAGGCGGCGATCACGGCTTCCGGCTCCAGGGAGTGGTCGGGCTTGGCGACGACGTAGGCGAGGCCGACTTCGCCGAGGCGTTCGTCATGGGCGCCGACGACGGCGCACTCGACCACGCCGTCGAGGCCGAGGATCGCGTTCTCCACCTCGGCCGGGTAGACGTTGAAGCCGCCCACGGTGAGCATGTCCTTGAGGCGGTCGGTGATCGTCAGGTAGCCGCGCTCGTCGAGGTGGCCGATGTCGCCGGTGTGGAACCAGCCGTCGGGCTCGATCGCGTTGCGCGTCGCCTCCGGGTCGTCGAGGTAGCCGAGCATCACGTTCGGCCCGCGGAGCTGGATCTCGCCCGACTCGCCGGCGGGCAGGACGGCGCCGTCGTCGCCCGCGATCCGCACCTCGAAGTCGCCGGTCGGCGCCCCCGAGGTGTGGGCGATCGTCGCCGGATCGTCGCCCGACCGGCACATCGTCACCACCACTGCCTCGGAGAGGCCGTAGGCGGTGATCACCATCTCGAAGCTGAGCTCGTGCTGCATTCGCTCGACCAGCGTCACCGGGACCACCGCCGCGCCGGTCACCGCGAGGCGCAGCGAGGAGAGGTCGCGCCGCTCCCGCCCCGGGTAGGCGAGCAGGGTCTGGAAGACGGTCGGCGGCCCGGGCACGATGGTGACCCGGTCGCGCTCGATCGTGTCGACCACGGCGTCGAGGTCGAAGGTGATCATCGGCAGGATCGTCGCCCCGCGCAGCAGGCAGACGACCCAGCCCGCCTTGTAGCCGAAAGTGTGGAAGAAGGGCGCGATGATCATGTAGACGTCGCGCGCGCTCACCTCGGCGCAGTCGGCCCAGGCCTCGGCGACCGCGAGCGTCTGGCGCTGCGCCGACATCGCCCCCTTCGGCCGCCCGGTGGTGCCGGAGGTGAAGAGGATGTCGGAGATGTCCTCGGGCCCGACGGCCTCGCGGCGCGCCGCCGCGGTCGCGTCGTCGACCTCCGGCGCGCGGGCGAGCAGCTCCTCCCAGCTGCAGACGCCGGGCTCGGGGGCCTCCTCGCCACCCTCGATCGGCGTGCGGACGACCAGCTCCAGCGCCGGCAGGCCCGGGACCGGCCCGCGACCATCACCGGCTGCGCCCTCACCGGCGGCCTCGTCCGAGGTGCCGACCGCCCGCTCGGCGCCGCGCAGCGTCGCCAGGTAGTCGTTGTCGAGGAAGCGGTCGGGGAGGAAGAGGACGCGGGTGCTGGTGCGCTCGAGGATGTCGAAGGCTTCCGCCCCGGTGAAGCGCGTGTTGAGGGTGACGAGTACCGCGCCCGCCGAGTGGAGCGCGAGCGCCGCGACGATCCAGTGGTAGGTGTTCGGCGACCAGATGCAGACTCGGTCGCCCGGTTCGACCCCCGCCGCGATCAAACCGCGGGCGGCGCGGTCGACCTGCTCGCCGAGCTCCGCGTAGGTGAGGCGGGTGTTGCCATCGATCACCGCGATGCGCTCGGCGTGCTCGGATACCGCGTGCGCGAGCAGCGCGGGCAGGGTCTGCGGGTGGTCGCTCAACTCTCCTCCTCCGTCCCGTGGCCAAGCAAATGCTTGGTGCAGCTTATCCGAAGAGGGCGGCGCATCGACTCTCTCATTCGGCCACCAGCGGCGCCATCGCCGCGTCCAGCTCCTCGACCTCCCAGCGCCCCTCCTTGCTCGCCACGGCGCCGTAGTGCCAGCCGAGGAAGCGGCGAATCTCGCCGCCCTTGGCGTAGAAGACCTGGCCGCTGACCTCGCACCCGCCGCGCAGGAGCCAGGCGACCAGCGGCGAGACGTTGCCGGGGTGGTAGGCGTCGAACGCTTCCGGGTCGGCGGGCGCGGCGACGAGGTTGGCGAGGGCGGGAACGTCGGCGGTCATCCGGGTGCGGGCGACCGGGACGACGCCGTTGACCCGCACCCCGTAGCGGCCGAGCTCCTCGGCGAGGATCAGGGTCAGCGAGGCGATCGCCGCCTTGGCGGCGCCGTAGTTGGACTGGCCGACCTGGCCGATCAGGCCCGACGTGGAGGGGACGTTGACGATCGAGGCGGCGACTGCCTCGCCGTCCTTGGAGCGGGCGCGCCAGTGCCGCGCGAAGGCGTTGGCGGGGCAGTAGGTGGCGCGCAACTGGCCGTGGATCACCGCGTCCCAGTCCTCCTCGTGGAGGTTGACGAACATCCGGTCGCGGAGCACGCCCGCGTTGTTGACCAGGCCGTCGACCCGCCCGAAGGCCTCGAGCGCGCTCGCCAGCAGCGCCTCGGCGCCCGCCGTCGTGGCGACGTCGTCGGCGCCGGCGACGGCGCGGCCGCCCGCCGCCTCGATCTCGGCGACAACGCCCGCGGCGAGCGCCGGATCGGCGCCCGTGCCGTCAGCCTCGCAGCCGTTGTCGTTGACCACCACCGCGGCGCCCTCCGCGGCGGCCAGCAGGGCGTGCTCGCGCCCGAGGCCGCGCCCGGCCCCGGTCACCACCACCACACGGTCGGCGAGCGTCTCCATTCGTCCTCCTCGGTCTCCCTGGTCGCGTTCGTCAACCTAGCATTTGCTTGGTCAAGAGTGCAGGAGAAGGACCGAAATGCGACCGCGCGCCTCGCCAAGCAGTTGCTTGGGTAGGGTAAGTGGAGATGGCAACGACCAGACGGACGACGCGGCGGGCAGCGAACGGGCGAAGCGAGGCGCGCGGAAAGCGCGGCGAGGCCGTGCGCCAGTCCGAGCTGCTGGCGATCGCCGCCGACCTCTTCGCCGACCGCGGCTACGTCGCGACCACGGTCCGCGACATCGCCGACGAGGCGGGGATCCTCTCCGGCAGCCTCTATCACCACTTCGACTCGAAGGAGTCGATGATCGATGAGATCCTCTCGACCTTCATCGACCAGACCCTGTCTTCCTACGAAGGCGTGATCGCCGAAGGCAAGGGCCCGAAGGAGACCTTCGAAGGCCTCGTCTGCACCTCACTCGAATCGATGGTCGAGAGCCGCTCGGCGATCCTCATCTACCAGAACGAGGGCCGCTTCCTGGCCGCCCAGCCGCGCTTCTCCTACCTCACCGCCGCTCACCGCAAGTTCGAGAAGATCTGGACCGACGTGCTGAAAAAGGGCGTCAAATCCGGCGAGTTCCGCGACTCGATCGACCCCAAACTCGTCTACCGCCTGGTCCGCGACACCGTCTGGACCGCCCCCCGTTGGTACCGCCCCGGCGGCTCGCTGAAGCCCGAGAAGATCATCGAGCAGTACATGGCCGTCCTCGTCGAAGGCGTCTCCAGCCACTGAGGGTCCCGTGGCGGAGCCGGACCTGCGCTGGCTCCTCGATCGCCGGCAGATCCACGACCTCGTCCTGCGTTACTGCCGGGCGATCGACCGGATGGACATGGAGGCGGTCCGCGTCTGTTACGAGCCCGGCGGCGTCGACCATCACACCGGCTTCAGCGGCGATCGCGACGCCTACGTCGCCTGGGTCGGCGAGGCGATCGGCCGCTTCGACGGGACGATGCACGTGGTCGCCAACCACCTCGCCGAAATCGACGGCGACGAGGCGCGCGCCGAGACCTACGGGCAGGCCTACCACTGGGGCACGCCGGCCGCGGAGCCGCGCCTGAACTTCGTCTCCGCCTTCCGCTACGTGGACCGTCTGCGGCGCCACGAGGAGGGCTGGCTGATCCGCGAGCGCTGGGCGCTGCGCGAATGGACGCGCGCGCTCGGCGCGGGCGACTGGATCCCCAAGGAGGGGGAGGGCCCCGGCGGCTCGCGCGGACCGGGCGATCAGATTTACGTGGTCGGCGCCCCGCGCGGCGCTTAAGCGGCACCGGCTTGACACGCCGCCGAAGTTCGTCTAGGAATCCAACCAAGCAAGCACTTGGTCATGGGAAGACCGGGTGTGGGATAGCCCCCCGACGCACGGAGGAGACGAACATTGGACCCCGCTGCCCTGTACTCGCGCCTGGCGACAAATGGCCCGCCCCTGTTCTTCCCGGACCCGCCGGCTCCGGTCACCTTCAACCTCGACCAGGGGATCCCGGCCGAGGAGACCTTCCCGGTCGAGGACCTGAAGCGGCTCGCCGTCGAGGTCCTCGACACCGACGGCCCGCGCGCCCTCGAGTACATCTCCTTCGGCTACGAGGACGAGGAGGAACGGCTCCTCTACCTCGCCACCTACATCGAGCTCGTGCTCGGCTACACCGGTCTGCGCGATGAGCTCGCGAGGTGGATGACGGGCCGCGAAGGCCGCGAGTTCGGCGCCGATAACTTCATCCTCGCCTCCGGCTCGGTGCAGGCGATCGCGCTCGCGATCAACGCCTTCGTCGACCCCGGCGACGGGGTCCTGGTCGAGGCCGCCAGCTTCCCCTACGCGATCCGCTACATGGAGATGCGCGAAGCCGACGTGCGCAGCGTCGCGATCGACTCCGAAGGCGTCGACGTCGAGGACCTCGAGCGCCAGATCCTGGCGATGAAGGCCGACGGCGTGCGACCGAAGCTGATGTACGTGATCCCGACCTTCCAGCTGCCGACCTGCGTGGAGACGCCGCTCGCCCGGCGCGAACGCCTCCTCGAGCTCGCCGAGGAGCACGAGATCGTGGTGCTCGAGGACAACATCTACGGCGACCTCCGATACGACGGCGAGTCGCTGCCGACGCTGCTCAGCCTCGACCGCTCCGGCCTCGTCCTCCAGTCGCACGGCTTCAGCAAGATCGTCGCGCCGGCGCTGCGGATCGGCTGGGTCTGCGGCGACGAGAAGATGATCGAGGGGCTCGTCGGGGTCCGCCAGGACCTCGGGGTCAGCCAGTGGCTGGCGCGGCTGATGACCGCCTTCATGGCCGAGGGGAAGCTCGACCCGCACATCGAGATGGTCAACGACGTCTACCGGCGCCGGCGGGACATCGCGATCGCGGCGGTGCGCGAGCACTGCGGCGACTTCGTCCGCTTCGACGTCCCCCAAGGCGGCTTCTACCTCTGGCTCGAACTCGACGACGCGGTCGACTGGGACCAGGTCGGTCCCCGGGCCGCCGAAAACGGCGTCATGTGTCGTCCCGGCGAGCGCTTCATGGCCGACGGCGACTCGCGGCGCTTCCTGCGGCTGGCCTACAGCCACGCCCCGGAGGCCGAGCTGGTCCGCGGGATCGAAGCTCTCGGCGTCGCCATCCGCTCTGCCGCCAAGGCCCCGGCGGGCAACTGAGCCCCGCCCTTCATCCACCCAAAGGAAGAGACGAAATGAAGAGCAAGTTGTTCTCCCTGTGCGCGGTCCTTGTCCTTGCCGGGCTGCTCGCCGCCTGCGGAGGCGGCGGCAGTTCCAGCTCCACGACCTCTTCGGCCGAAAGCGCCGGCGGCGGCAGCGAAGGTGCCTCCTCCGGCGACGCGGTCCTCACCGCGGCGAAAGAATCGGCGACCGAATCGAGCAAGACGCCGACCACGATCGAAGCCGCCGAATTCGGTCCGGTCACCCCGCAGAAAGGCGCGCTGATCTACTTCATCGGCTGCGATCAGTCGATCCCCGGGTGCGTCGCCCAGGTCAAAGGGTTCGAAGCCGCCGCCGACGCGGCCGGCTACACGACCAAAGTCTGTGACGCCAAGTTCGAAGTCGCCGCGTTCCAGAACTGCATGAGCCAGGCCGTCCAGGCGTCGCCCGCGGCGATCGTCAACAACGCCCGCCCGCAGTCGGACGCGCCGGAGGCATACAAGAAGGCCCACGAAGCGAACATCCCGGTCTTCGGCCAGTTCACCGCCGAGGAACCGGAACCGAAAGAAGGGAACGCGGGCGAGGTCGGCTACGTCTGCGAACACGAAGCCGAATTGCTGGCCGACCAGATCATCGCCCAGACGAACGGCGAAGCGAACGTCGCCGTCTTCGCCGACACCGTCTACCAGTGCAACCAGCAGCGGGCGAAGGGGCTCGAAAAAGTCCTCTCCGAATGCAGTGGCTGCAGCCTCGACACCGAAAGCTTCTCGGCGGCGACGATGCAGACCGACCTCGGCCCGGCGATCCAGGCCACGATCCAGGGCAATCCGGGACTCGACTGGATCGTCGCCGCCCCGGGAGCCGCAGGCTCGCTGGCCGCGGCCTCGGTCCGCGAAGCGGGCAAATCGAGCGAAATCTCGATCGGCACCTTCGACGGCGAAGAACCGGAGCTCGAACTCCTGCGCAAGGAAGAAATCGTCAAGCTCGACGTGCTCTCCGGGATCTACGAAAACGGCTGGTGCGTGGTCGACCTGATCAGCCGCTACCTCGCCGGAAGCCCGGTGCCCGGCAACATCGAGAACCCGACCCAGCAGGTGCTGACGACGTCGAACGTGCCCCCCGAAGGCAGCTTCGAGGGCGCCGAAAACTACGAAGAACAGTTCAAGGCGCTCTGGGGCGCGAGCTAGGCCGTGAGCCTGCTCGAGCTCCATTCGATCTCCAAGACCTTCCCCGGGCAGCACGCGCTGTCCGGGGTCGATCTGGAGGTCGCGGCCGGTGAGATCCACGCGCTGGTCGGGCACAACGGCTCCGGCAAGTCGACCCTGATCAAGGTCCTCTCCGGCTTCCACGAGCCCGATCCCGGCTCCGGTCCCGCCCTGGTCCACGGCCGCGAGATCCGCTTCGGCGACCCCGAGGGGGTCCACGCGGCCGGCATCCGCTTCATCCACCAGGACCTGGGGCTCGCCGACGGCCTCTCGGTCCTCGACAACCTGAAGCTCGGCTCCGGGCTCTACCGCACGGCGCCCGGTTGGCGCATCCGCCGGCGCTCCGAGCGGGCCGACGCCCGCCGCCGGCTCGCGGCGCTCGGGCTCGAGCACCTCGACCCCGAGGACGACGTCGGCCGGCTCGGCGCGGTCGAGCGCACCGAGGTCGCGATCGCCCGGGCCCTCCAGGACGAAGATCAGGTGCGGGTGCTGGTGCTCGACGAGCCGACCGCGGCGCTGCCCGACCGCGAGGTGGGCAGGCTGTTCGCGCTGGTCCGCCGCCTCGTCGCCGGCGGCGTCGGCGTCATCTACGTCTCGCACCGGCTCGAAGAGGTCTTCGACCTCGCCGACCGGGTGACGGTGCTGCGCGAGGGCGTCGTCGTCCACTCCTCGCCGGTCGCGGCGATCGGCCGGCGGGCGCTGGCGCGGCTGATCGCCGGCTCCGACGTCGTCGCCCCGGTGCGGGCCGGGGCCCTCGGCAAGGACGCCGAGGGCGAGGAGCTGCTGCGCTTCGGCGAGGTCTGGACCGACGGTGAGCTGCGCGGCGCCGACCTCGCCGTGCGGGCGGGAGAAGTGGTCGGCGTCGCCGGCCTCTCCGGCTCCGGCGTCCACGACGTGCCGCGCACCCTGCTCGGCGGCTCGCGGGTGACCGCCGGAGAGATCACGGTCGACGGCACCGCCGTCGGGGAGCCGGGGCCGACCGCGCTGGCCCGCCTCGGCGTCGCCGTGGTCCCGGCCGGCAACCACCGCAAGCGGATCGCCGGGCTGACCGTGCGGGAGAACCTGACGATCTCCGACCTCGGCCCCTTCTGGTCGGCGGCCCACTTCGACCACCGCGCCGAGCGCGCCGAGGCCCGCGACCTCCTCGACCGCTTCGGGATCCGACCGCGGGAGCCGGAGCGGCCGATCGAGCTGCTCAGCGGCGGCAACCAGCAGAAGGTCTACGTCGCCCGCCTGCTGCGCACCAGGCCGCGCCTGCTGGTCCTGGAGGAGCCGACCCAAGGGGTCGACGTCGGCGGTTCCGCCGACATCCTGCGCTTCATCGTCGACGCCGCCCGTAAGCACGGCGTCGGCGTCCTGCTCTGCTCGTCGGACCTCGAAGATCTCGCCGGGGTCTGTCAACGGGTGCTGGCCTTCCGGGCCGGCCGCATCGCCGCCGAGCTGGTCGGCGAGGAGGCCACCCGCGAAGCGATCGTCGAGGAGTGCTACCTGGCCGAGGAGGGCCCGATCCATGTCGCAGACCGCTGACCCAGGCGTCGCCTCCGAGGGCGAGCCGAAGAACCTGACCGCCCGGCGCCATCGGGCGTCGCTGCTCGAGCGCTTCGCCGGGCCGGGATTCCTGCTGGTGATGTTCGTCGTCTTCACGGCGCTCCTGCCGGACACCTTCCCGACCTACAACAACCTGATCGCCGTCGTCAACAACCAGACGATCACGGCGATGGTCGCGCTCGGCCTGCTGGTGCCGCTGGCGGCGGGCGTCTTCGACATCTCGATCGGCGGCATCCTGACGCTCTCGGTCATCTTCTCGACCCTGATGTTCCAGGCGACCGGCGGCGACATGCCGGTCCCGGTGGTGATCCTGCTGACGCTCGGGATCGGCATCCTCGCCGGCCTCTTCAACGGCCTCCTGGTCGTGCGGCTCGGGATCGAGCCGTTCATCGTCACCCTCGGCTCCGGCTCGGTCTTCATCGGGATCTCACAGCTGATCGCCAACGGCAAGGTGATCTCCGAACACATCCCGACCGGGTTCACCGACCTCGGGCGCAGCGAACCGCTGGGCATCCCGGCGCCGATCATCTACGTGGTCGTGCTCGCCGCGGCGCTCGGCTACGTCTTCGTGATGACGCCGCTCGGCCGCAAGATCTACGCGACCGGGGCGAACCGCGACGCCGCCCGGCTGGCCGGGGTGCCGACCGACCGCATCCTCTACCTCGCCTTCATGACCTCGGGCGTCTGCGCCGCCGCGGCCGGGCTCCTCTACGCGATGCGGATCGGGGCGGGCCAGCCGGAAGTCGGCGGCCAGTACCTGCTGCCCGCCTACGCGGCGGCGTTCCTCGGCTCGACGATGATCAAACCGGGGCGCTTCAACGTGCTCGGCCTGCTCGTCGGGCTGGCGATCATCGCGGTCGGGATCAACGGCCTGCAGCTGAACGGGATCCCCTCCTGGGTCATCCCGACCTTCCAGGGCGCCGCCCTGATCATCGCCGTCGTCCTGACCAAAGTCCGCGGCCGACGGCGCTGAGGACCAGTTTCCGACCAATGCAAGGAGGACAGATGGGAAGTCTCGAGGGACAGGTCGCCTTCATCACCGGGGGCGCCCGCGGGCAGGGCCGATCGCACGCGCTGGCGCTCGCGCGCGAAGGGGCGGACATCGCCGTCTGCGACATCGCCGCGCAGCTGGAGACCGTGCCGTATCCGCTGGCGGCGATGGAGGACCTCGAGGAGACCGTGCGCCAGGTCGAGGCGCTCGGCCGCCGCTGCGTCGCCGTGCAGGCCGACGTCCGCTCGACCGCGCAGCTGGAGGCCGCCGTCGCCCGCGCGATCGAGGGGCTCGGCCGGATCGACATCCTCCTCGCCAACGCCGGCGTCTGCGGGTTCGGGGTCTTCTGGGAGATCACCGACCAGATGTGGGACGAGATGGTCGACACCGACCTGACCGGGGTCTTCAAGACGATGCGGGCGGTCGTGCCGCACCTGATCGAGCGCGGCTACGGCCGCATCGTCGCCACCTCCTCGATGGGCGGGCGGATGGGCAACCCGAACCTCGCCCACTACGTCGCCGCCAAGTGGGGCGTGATCGGCCTGGTCAAGACCCTGGCGCTGGAAGTCGCCGACAAGGGGATCACGGTGAACGCGATCTGCCCGGCGACGGTGGACAGCCAGATGGTCCACAACGACGCCCTCTACGGCCTCTTCGCACCCGACCTCGAGAATCCGACGAAAGCCGACGTCGAACCCCGGTACACGGCGATGAACCCGATCCCGGAGCCCTGGACGCCGGTCGAGGAGATCTCCGCGGCGGTCCTCTACCTGGTCTCTGAGGGCGCGCGGATGGTGACCGGGACGACCCTCGACGTCTGCATGGGCGCCAGCGCGAGGATGCCTTGAGCGCGGCCGATGGCTTCGAGGGGGCGGTGGCGCTGGTCACCGGCGGCGCCCGCGGCGTCGGGGCGGCCTGCGCCGCCGAGCTCGCCGCGCGCGGCGCCGACGTCGCCCTGCTCGACCTGCCGGGCGGGGCCGATCTGCGGACGCCGTCCTACCCACTCGCGGGCGACGCCGACCTGGAGGCGAGCGCGGCGGCGGTGCGCGGTCACGGGCGCCGCTGCCTGACGCTGCGCGCCGACGTCCGCGACCACGACGCCGTCCGCGAGGCGGTGGCGCGGGTGGACGCCGAGCTGGGCCCGATCCGGCTGCTCGTCCACGCCGCCGGCATCCGCACCGTCGCCCCGGTCGCGGTGCTCGACGACGCGCAGTGGGCCGAGACCGTCGACGTCAACCTCAACGGCACCTACCACGTGCTGCGCGAGGTAGTGCCGACGATGATCGCCGGCGGCGGCGGCCGCGTCGTCGTGCTGTGCGGCGACGAAGGGCGCCGCGGGGCGCCGCGGCTCTCCCATCAGGCGGCCGCCGCCTGGGGCACGATCGGGCTCGCCAAGTCGGTCGCGGTCGAGACCGCCGATGCCGGGATCGCGGTCAACGTCGTCACCACGACGCCGCTCGACACCACCTCGTTCAACGTCCCCGAGTCCTGGGCGCAGGCGGTCGGGGCGGAGTCGGCGGACGCCGAGGAGGCGGCGCACGCGCTGCGCGTGCGGCACCCGCTCTCGCGGGCCTTCGTGCCGGCCGAGGAGGCGGTCGACGCGGTGCTCTACCTGCTCGGCAGGCCGGGCGAGGAGATGACCGGCTCGGTGCTCGACGTCTCGATGGGGCTCAGCGCCCTCAACTCGGTCTGATGGAGGTGGGAAGGATGGGAAGGTTCGAGGGCAAGGTGGTGGCGATCACCGGCGCCGCCCAGGGACAGGGGCGCGAGCACGCGGTCCGGTTCGCCCGCGAAGGGGCCGACGTGGTCGTCTCCGACCTCTGCGAGCAGATCCCCTGCGCGTCGCCGATGGGGACTGCCGGGGGGCTGGCCGAGACGGTGGGCCTGGTCGAGGAGACCGGTCGGCGGGCGATCTCGATGCGGGCGGACGTCCGTGACCCGGAGCAGATGCGGGAGATGTGCGCGCAGGGGATCGAGGCCTTCGGCGCGATCGACGTCCTCGTCGCCAACGCGGGCATCGGCGCCTACGGGCCGTTCGCGGAGATGAGCGACGAAACCTGGCACGAGATGATCGCGATCAACCTCGGCGGTGTCGCCCACGCGGTCCGCGCCGTGGTCCCTCACATGCTGGAGCGGGGACGCGGCCGGATCGTCTGCACCTCCTCGGAGGTCGGCCGCGAGGGCGGTCCCAACAACGCCAACTACGCGAGCGCGAAGTGGGGCGTGATCGGCTTCGTCAAGTCGGTGGCGATCGAGCTGGCGCCGGTCGGGATCACGGTCAACGCGCTGGCGCCGATGTCGGTGGCGACGGCGATGTGCCACAACCCGGCGACCTACGCGCTCTTCCGGCCCGACCTCGAGGACCCGGCGCCGGAGGACGTCGCCGACGCCTTCGGCACGCTCAACCCGATGGCGGTGCCGTGGCTGGAGCCGAGCGACGTCGCCGACGCCGCGCTCTTCCTCGCCTCCGAGGAGGCCCGGTTCATCACCGGCGTCTGCCTCGACGTCGCCGGCGGCTGGAACGCGTTCCATGCCGCCTGACCGGGGCGCCGCGGAGCGCGGCCGCTTCGACCTGCCCGGCCTCGCCTTCGCGGGGATGTCGCAGGCGGTCCGCGACGGCGACCTCGTCGTCCTCTCCGGCCAGGTGGCCCTCGACGCCCGCGGGGAGGTGGTCGGCGAGGGCGACTGGGCCGCGCAGGCCGAGCAGGCGCTGGCGAACGTCGAGGCGGCGCTCGCCGCGGCCGGCGCCGGCGCCGGGGACGTGGTGAAGCTCACCTGCTTCCTCTGCGATGCCGCCGGCTATCCCGCCTACGCCGAGGCCAAGGCCCGTCGCTTCGGCGCGGCCGCACCGGCCTCGACCTGCGTGATCGTCGCCGGCCTGCTCGACCCCCGCCTCCTGCTCGAGGTGGAGGCGATCGCCGTCGTCCGTCCCTCACCGACCGAGTAGCCGAGGGGAGGGTCGCCAGGCCCGAGGTCGCGCCTCGCGCCACTTCCGGGACGGCCCGGGGACACTCCGGGGGCCCGTCCGGTGCGTTCGCAGTTAACGACAACATGTGGCGCTAACTGCGAACTCGCTCGGGGGCCCCGCCGGTGCGTTCGCACTTGACGACAAATGACGTCGCTAACTGCGAACGCACTCCGGGGGGACCGGGCCGGGGGCGTGGACGGAACGCCTGCGCGCGCCCGTCTCGTTGATGGGCCGAAAACTTGCCTATATGTCTAGTTTTCGGCCCATCAACACGTTCTGCTGCCGCGCGCTCAGCGCTGGGAGTCGCGCATGCTGCGGGCGTCGTGGCCCGCGAGGTGGTCGTCGCTGCTCTCGGCGTTGTGGGAGTGGGCGGCGTGGTGGAGGCCGAAGACGGAGTCCATGCCGGACTGCAGGCCCATCAGGTCCTCGCACTGGTTGACCGCCATTTTGGTCAGGGCCAGGCCCATGCGGGGCATCTTGGCGATCCGCTCGGCGAGGTCGACGGTCTCCGTCTCGAGGTCGGCGCGCCCGACCACGCGGTTCACCATCCCCAGCTGCAGCGCCCGTTCGGCGCCGACTTTCTCGCCGAGGAAGAGGAATTCCTTGGCGAAGCGGGGGCCCATCACCCAGGGGTGGGCGAAGTACTCGACCCCGGGGATGCCCATCCGCACCACCGGATCGGCGAAGAAGGCGTCGTCGGCGGCGACGATCAGGTCGCAGGACCAGGCGAGCATCAGGGCACCGGCCACGCAGGCCCCCTGGACGGAGGCGATCATCGGCTTCGGCAGCCCCCGCCAACGCCGGCACATGCCGAGGTAGACCTCCGACTCGCGCGCCATCCGCTGCTCGGCGCCGGCCTTTTCCGGGTGATCCCACCAGAGGCTCGCCCGCCGCGGGAAGAAGGCGTCGACGTCGCGGCCCGGGCTGCCGATGTCGTGCCCCGCCGAGAAGTGGTCGCCCGCCACGGCCAGCACGATCACCTTCACCTCGTCGTCGGCCGCCGCCGCCGCGAAGGCGTCGTCGAGCGCGTAGGTCATCGCCGAGTTCTGCGCGTTGCGGTACTGCGGTCGGTTCAGCGTCACCACCTGCACCGCGCCGCGCTTCTCGCTCAGCACCACCTGCTCCTCGCTCATCTCCCGCTCCTTCCTAGTTGAGTCCCAGCGCCGCGGCGACCCGGGCGCGTTGCCATTCCGCGTCGCCCCAGGTGCGGGCGCTCGCCCACACCCGCTTGGCGAAGAGGTGGAGGTCGTACTCGGTCGTGTAGGCGATCGCCCCGTGCGCCTGCAGCGCCGTCGCCGCGACCCGCTCCGCCGCCTCGGAGGCGAGCGCCTTCGCCATCGCCACGTCGCGGTCGACAGTGGCGGCGCCCGAGTCGAGCGACCAGGCGGCGCGCAGCACGGTCGGCGCCGCGAACTCGACCCCGAGCAGCGCGTTCGCCAGCTGGTGCTTGACCGCCTGGAAGCTGCCGATCGGGACGCCGAACTGCCGCCGCTCCTCGGCGTAGGTGACGGTCATCGCCAGCAGCGCCCGCGAGAGGCCGATGAGTTGGCCCGCCGTCCCGAGCGCACCGCGCTGCCAGGCGAGGACGCAGGCCTCGTTGGGGGCGTCGAGCGGCTCCACGGCTGCCGGCGGTTCGCCAGGGCCGGAGTCGGCGCCGCGGTCGTCGCCGCCGACCAGTCCGCTCGCGCTCGCTGCGGATCCGACTAGGACGCCGAGGCGCCGTGCGGTATCAATCGACCGCGCGGGCTCCAGCGCACCGCCGAAGCGGGCGATGCCGTCCGCGCCGGCCGTTGCGCCGCCGCCGTGGGATCCGACGATCTGGGACACAGGTCCACCCGGGCGCTCGCCGACCAGGATCAGGTCTGCGTCCCCCGCCCACGGGACCTCCGCGGCGCCGTCGAGGGCGCACGCGACGAGGAGGTCGCCGGCGAGCAGGCGCTCGACCGCGCCGTCGTCCCCGGCCGCCGCGAGCAACGGCCCGGCCACGAACGCGGTCTCGACGAGCGGCAGCGGCAGCGCCACGCGCCCCGCCTCCTCGAGCAGCGGCACCACGTCGCAGGCGCCGAGGCCGAGGCCGCCCGCCTCCTCCGGCACCGCCGCGCCGACGACGCCCATCTCGGCCAGCTTCGACCACACGGCCGCCACCGGCGAGGCGCCCGCGCCCCCGTCCCACGCTTTCCGCACCACGGCGGGCGGGCACTCGCGGGCGAGCAGCTCGCGGGCGGCGTCGCGGAGCGCCGCCTGGTCCTCGGTCAGGGCGAAACGCATGCGGGCCTCACTTCCTCGGCAGGCCGAGCAGCCGCTCGGCGACGATATTGCGCTGGATCTCGTTGGTGCCGGCGTAGATCGGGCCGGCGAGGGCGAAGAGGAAGCCGCGGCTCCACGGCCCGTCGAGCTCGGCGGCCGGCCCGAGCAGGTCGAGCGCCGTCTCCTGCAGCCGCACGTCGAGCTCCGACCAGAAGATCTTGTTGAGGCTGGAGCGCGCCCCCGGCGAGCCGCCCTCGCTGATCGTCGTCACCTGCTCGAGGGTGAAGAGCTGGTAGGCCTCGGCGTCGATCCAGGCGCGGGCGACGCGGTCGCGCAGCAGCGGCGTCGCCGCCTCGCCGCGCTCCGCGGCCAGCTCGATCAGCCGCTCGGCGGCCGAGAGGAAGCGCCCCGGCGAGCGCAGTGTCAGCCCCCGCTCGGACCCGGTCGTCGCCATCGCCACCTTCCAGCCCGCGTCGACCTCGCCGATCACCGCGTCGTCGGGCACGAAGGCGTCCTCGAGGAAGACCTCGGCGAACCCCTCGTCGCCGTCGAGCCGCTCGAAGCCGCGCACCGTCACCCCGGCCGCGTCGAGCGGCACCATGAAGTAGGTGAGGCCGCGGTGGCGCTCGGACTCCGGGTCGGTGCGGAAGAGACCGAACATGTGGGTGCAGAAGGCGCCCCGCGTCGTCCAGGTCTTCTGCCCGGTGAGCCGCCAGCCGCCCGCCGCCTCGTCGCGCACGGCACGGCTCTTGGTCGCCGCCAGGTCGGACCCGGCGCCCGGCTCCGACCAGCCCTGGCACCAGAGATCCTCGGCCGCCGCCATCCGCGGCAGCACCCGGTCCTGCTGCTCGGGCGTGCCGACGTCGAAGAGGGTGGGGGCGAGGAGGAAGATCCCGTTCTGGGTGACCCGCTGCGGCGCCCCCGCCCGGTAGTACTCCTCCTCGAAGATCAGCCACTCCCAGAGGGAGGCCTCGCGGCCACCGTAGGCCTCGGGCCAGGAGACGACCGCCCAGCGCGCCTCATAGAGCCGCTTCTCCCACTCGAGGTGCTGCGCGAACCCCTCCGCGGTGTCGCCGGAGGCGAGGCCGTCGGGGACGTTGGCCTCGAGCCACTCGCGCGCCTCGGCGCGGAACGCCTGCTCGGAATCGCTGTAGGTGAGGTCCATCGGCTCAGCCCTCGTCGGGGGCGCCCGCGCCCTCTTTGCCGAACTCGTCGCGCACCTTGTCGGCGACGCCGCTGAGGTTGAGCTCGAAGGTGAAGCCCTGCTCGTAGCGGTAGCTGCGGCGCACGTCCCAGAGGTCGATCCCGTTCAGGGACTCCTTCGCGGCGCGGATCACGGTCGGGTCCTTGGCGGCGATCTGCGCGGCGACGGCGAGCGCCGCCTCCCGCAGCCGCTCGGGCTCGACCACCTCAAGCACCGAGCCGAAGGCGTGCAGCTCGGCGGCGGTCGCGGTCGCCGACGTGTACATCATCGCCCGCGCCTTGTGCTGGGGGACGAGGCGCGAGAGGTGGGTGGCGGCGCCGAGCGCGCCGCGGTCGACCTCCGGGAGGCCGAAGGTCGCGTCGGCGGCGGCGACGATCACGTCGCTGTTGCCGACCAGGCCGATCCCGCCGCCGAGGCAGAAGCCGTTCACCGCGGCGACGACCGGCACCGCGCACTCATACACCGCCGCGAACGCCTCGAAGCAGCCGCGGTTTGCGCCGATCAGCGCCGGCTGCCCATCCCGCTGGATCTCCTTGATGTCGACGCCGGCGTTGAAGCCCCGCCCCTCGGCGCGCAGAACAACCACCCGCACCGCCTCGTCCTCGCCCAGCCCGCGGACCGTGCGGGCCAACTCGAACCACCCCGCCACCGGCAGGGCGTTGACCGGCGGGAAGTCGACGACGACCTCGGCGACGCCGTCCTCGCCGACCGTCGCGGTGATCTTGCCGGGATCGCTCATCTCTCCTCCTCTATCGGGTGGGTTGAACTAGGGGTGCTGCGAACTGACAGAGACGACCTCGCCGGTCAGGTAGGCCGCGTAGTCGCTGGCCAGGAAGATGATCGTGGTCGCCACCTCCCACGGCTCGGCCGAGCGGCCGAAGGCCTCGCCGGCGGCGAGCTGGTCGAGCAACTCCCGCGGCGCCGCCTTGGCGAGGTTCTCGTGGATCGCGATGCTCGGCGCGACGCAGTTGACGCGCACGCCGCGGTCGGCGACGTCCATCGCCGCGCAGCGGGTCAGCGCCATCACTCCGGCCTTCGCCGCGGCGTAGTGGGCCTGGCCGGGCTGGGCGCGCCAGCCGAGCACCGAGGCGTTGTTGACGACGACGCCGGAGCCGCGCGCCGCCATGTGGCGGAGCGCCGCGCGGGTGCAGCGGAAGGTGCCGTTGAGGGTGACGTCGAGGACGACCGACCATTCCTCGTCGGTCATCTCGAGGATGCTCGCCTCGCCGCCGAGGCCGGCGTTGTTGACCAGCACGTCGAGCCCGTCGAAGCGCTCGACCGCGGCGTCGATCATCGCCCCGACCTGCTCCTCGACGGTGACGTCGCAAGGGATCGCCAGGAGTTCGGTGCCGGCCTCCGTGGCGAGCCGCTCGGCCGCCTCGGCGAGCCGCCGCTCGTGGCGGTCGGAGATCGCCACCCGGGCGCCCTCCTGGGCGCAGCGGAGCGCTGTCGCAAAGCCGATCCCGGTCCCCGCGGCGGCGGTGACGAGGACGCTCTTGCCCTCCAGAAGGGCGTGTCCAGGCGGGGGGGTGGGAATAGATACAGGTCGGTTCTCAGACACGCTGCACCAGCTTAGTAGCGGAGTTGGCAACCTAGCAAGCGCTTGCTAGATTAACCGGCCGGAGGAGAGCTCGGCTTGACGACGCAGGACCCCACTCACCCAACAGGGCCGCACCGAACAGGGCCGCACCGAACAGGGCCGCACCCGACGGAGCCGGCCGGCTCCGTCGGGCAGGACGTCTTCTTGTCCGCGCGTGCCGCGCCCGACCCGAGCGCCTCCCTGTCCGCCCGCACCGCACTTGTCAGCGGGGCGGCCAGTGACATCGGCCGCGCCGTCTGCGCGGCGCTCCAGGGCGCCGGCGCGACCGTCCTCGCCACCGACCTGCCGGGCGAGCGGCTCGACGCGCTCGTCGCCGACCTCGGCATCGAGGCCATCGCCGCTGATCTCACCGACCCCGACCGGGCGATGGCGCTCGGCGACCCGGCCGCGGCGCCGGCACCTGCCGATCGCGCCGCGCCCGCCTCCGGCGACCCGGCCACCGCGCCCGCCTCCGGCGACCCGGCCACCGCGCCGACCCTCGCCGACCGGCCCATCGACATCCTCGCTGCGGTCGCCGGCCTTCCCGTCGTCGAGCGCTTCGCCGAGAGCGACCCCGCCGGCTGGGACCGCCTCTGGCAGGTGAACCTGCGCGCGCCGATGCTGCTCACCCGCGCGCTCCTGCCTGGCATGGCAGCCCGCGGCTGGGGCCGGCTCGTCTTCGTCTCCTCCGACAGCGCCCGCGCCGGCGCCGGGGGAGAGGCGGTCTACGCGGCGACCAAGGCGGGCCTGCTCGGCTTCGCCAAGTCGGTCGCCCGCGAGGCGGCCCGAGACGGCGTCACCGCCAACGTCGTCTGCCCCGGGCCGATCGACACCGAGCGCTCCCGGGCGATCCTCGAGGAGCGCCCGCGCCTGCGCGAGAGCCTCGTCAAGGCGATCCCGGTCGGCGCCCTCGGCGCTCCCACCGACGTCGCCGCCGCGGTCGCCTACCTCGCCTCGCCCGCCGCCGGCTACGTCACCGGGCAGACGCTCAGCGTCAACGGCGGCATCACGATGAATTGACCCACCAACTGGAGATGAGATGGAGATAGTCGACGCCCACGTCCACCTCTGGCAGCCCTCGGCGCGGCCCTGGTACCCGGCGATGCAGGACCCCGAGGCGGCAAAGGCGTTCGCCGCGCTCGGCGACGTGACCCGGATGGCCCGCGACTTCCTCGCCCCGCAGCTGCGCGAGGAGACGACTGCGGTCGAGCTTCTCGGCCTCGTCCACGTCAGCGCGACCAGCGCGCCGCGCGTCCACCTCGAGGAGCTGCCCTGGGTCGACGGGGTGCTCGACGAGATCGGCCTGCCCGCCGCGACGATCGGCGCCCTCGAGCCCGACCAGTCGCGCGCCGCGATGGAGGCCGACCTCGAAGCCCAGTCCCAGAGCCCGCGCTTCCGCGGCATCCGCATCCTCACCGGCCTCGACCCTGCCGGGGGCAGCGCCACCGACGTCTGCGCGGCGCTCGACGAGCGCGACCTCGTCTTCGACCTCGTCGTCCATCCGGCGAGCGCCGCCGGCTTCGCGGCGCTGCTCGAAACCTGGCCCGACCTCCACGTCGTGCTCGAGCACGCGGGCTGGCCGACCGCGGTCGACGCCGACGGCCTCGCCGAATGGCGCGCCGGGATCGACCGCCTCGCCGCGCTCCCCAACGTCGACTGCAAGGTCTCCGGGCTCGGCATGGCGACCCACTCGCTCGAGGCCGAGGCGCTGCGCCCCTGGATCGAGGGCTGCCTCGAAGCCTTCGGCCCCGGGCGCTGCATGTTCGGCGGCAACTTCCCGGTCGACGGGATGTACGGCGACTACGCGACCCTGCTCGACTCGGTCCTCGCCGCCGTCGCCGGCCTCGACGACGCGCAGCGCCGCGCCTTCTTCGTCGACAACGCCCGCCGCGCCTACGACCTCTTCGAGGCCTGATGATTGATCCCGAAACCGAGCGGCCTGCCATCGCTCCGTGGTTGGAAATCCTCGCTATACGAGGAAAACCAACCACGCAAGCGAGCGGCCGCCTCGGGAGGGACAGCTGATGGCGATCGAGGCGCTCGGGGACCTCGTCCCGCGGATCGACCCGACCGCCTGGGTCCATCCCGCTGCGACGATCATCGGCGACGTCGAGATCGGCGCCGGCTCGACGATCTGGCCAGGCGCGGTGCTGCGCGGCGACTTCGGCGCGATCCGGGTCGGCGAGCGGACCAGCATCCAGGACAACGCCGTCCTACACGCCGCGCCTTACGCCCCGACCCTGGTCGGCAGCGACTGCATCGTCGCCCACCTCGCCTTCATCGAGACGGCGACGGTCGAGGACGCCTGCATGGTCGCGGTCGGCGCCCAGATGCTGCCCGGCTCGACCCTGCGCCGCGGCGCCGTCGCCGCCGCCGGTGCAGTGCTGGCGGCAGGACTCGAGGTCCCGAGCGGGCACCGGGCGCAAGGCGTCCCCGCCCGGGTCGTCCCCAGCGACCACCCCGACGCCGTCTACATCGCCCGCGGCGCCGCCGACTACGCGGCGATGGCCGCGCGCTACGCGGCCGCCGGGATCGGCGCCACCGGTGTCGAGCTGACCGCCCTGCTGGAGTCGATCGCCCCCGCCTGACGCCCCCTGCTTGGCGGCGATCGTGCCCCGCTTGACGCGACGGTCGCGGAAAAAGTAGTCTCCAACCAAGCGCTTGCTTGTTAAGCGCGTCAACATGCCGGACGGACTTCCAGACAAGCGGATGAGTGAGGACCAGGTCGTCGCCGAGCTGCGCTCCGGGATGACGCTCGGGATCGGCGGCTGGGGCTCGCGCCGCAAGCCGATGTCCCTGATCCGGGCGATCCTCCGCTCCGACCTCCGCGACCTCACCGTGGTCGCCTTCGGCGGCCCCGACGTCGGCCTGCTCTGCGCCGCCGGCAAGGTCCGCAAGCTCATCTACGGCTTCGTCTCGCTCGACTCGATCCCCCTCGACCCGCATTTCCGCGCCGCCCGCCAGGCGGGCGCGATCGAGGCCGCCGAGTACGACGAGGGGATGCTCTTCTGGGGCCTCTACGCGGCCGCCAACCGGGTCGACTTCCTGCCGCTGCGCGCCGGGCTCGGCTCCGACGTGATGAAGATGAACCCGGGGCTGCGCACCGTCACCTCGCCCTACGGCGGCGACGAGCTGGTCGCGATGCCGGCCCTGCGGCTCGACGCGGCGCTCGTCCACCAGAACCGCGCCGACGCCCAGGGCAACGCGGAGTACCTCGGCCCCGACCTCTACTTCGACGACCTCTACTGCCACGCCGCCGAGCGCGCCTACGTCTCCTGTGAGGAGGTCGTGCCGACCGAGGAGCTCGGCCGCGCCCACCCGGCGACGATGCGGATCAACCGCGCCTACGTCGCCGGGGTCGTCCCCGCCCCGCATGGCGCCCATTTCACCTCCTGCGAGCCCGACTACGGACGCGACGAGGCCTTCCAGCGCGCCTACGTCGAGGCGGCCGGCGACCCCGACTCCTGGGCCGCCTTCTCCCGCCGCTTCCTCGAGGTCGACGAGGCCGGCTACCAGGCCGCCGTGGCCGAGCTCGCCGCCGGCGCCGGGGCGGCCCGGTGAGCGGCGGCGATCGCGCGGCGCCGGCCCGCGGCGACGGCGCCGAGGCGGCCGGCGACCGTGGCGCCACGACCCGGGCGACCCGCGCCGAGGTCTGCGTCGTCGCCTGCGCCGAGGTCTGGCGCGACGCCGGCGAGATCCTCGCCAGCCCGATCGGCCTCGTGCCCCAGGTCGGCGCCCGCCTCGCCCGCGCCACCTTCGCGCCGCAGCTCCTGCTCGGCGACGGCGGCGCGATGCTGGCCGCCGGGGTCTGGCCGGTCGGCGAGGCGCCCGAGTCCTATGAGGGCTGGCTTCCGTACCGCTCGGTCTTCGACCTGGTCTGGAGCGGCCGCCGGCATGTGATGATGATGCCGAGCCAGATCGACCGCCACGGCAACGCCAACATCTCCTACATCGGCGCCGACCACCGCCGGCCCGACGTGCAGCTGTTGGGCGTCCGCGGCGCCCCCGGAAACACCGTGAACCATCCGACCAGCTACTGGCTGCCGCGCCACTCGACCCGCGCCCTGGTGCCGCGCGTCGACATGGTGGCGGGCGTCGGCAACGACTCGGCGGACGCCGCCGGGGCGGGCGCGAACCGCTTCCACCACCTGCACCGGCTGGTCACCAACCTCGGCGTCTTCGACTGGGGCGGGCCGGAGGGGACGATGCGGATCGTCTCGCTGCACCCGGGGGTGGGGCGCGAGGAGGTCGTCGCCGCGACCGGCTTCGACCTCGCCGCCGACGGCGAGGTCCCGGAGACGCGCTCCCCGACGGCCGAGGAGCTGCGCCTGATCCGCGAGGAGATCGACCCGCACCGGGCCCGCGACCGCGAGGTGAGGGCGTGACCACGGCGGCGATGACCGCGGTGAGGCGATGACCGAGGTGCGCCCGCAGGTCCAGACCCCTCTCTGCGACCTGCTCGGGATCCGCCACCCGGTCGTCCAGACCGGGATGGGCTACGTCTCCGACGCGACCCTCACCGCCGCGACCTCGGCTGCGGGCGGGCTCGGCATCCTCGCCGGCGCGCCGATGTCGATGGCCGAACTGGAGTCGCAGGTCGCCAAGATCAAGGAGCGCACGTCGGAGCCCTTCGGCGTCAACCTGCGCGCCGACAACCCCACGGTCGGCGCCGCGATCGACCTGCTGATCCGCGAGCGGGTGAAGGTCGCCTCCTTCGCGCTCGCCCCGAAGCCGGAGTTGATCGCGCGCCTGAAGGAGGCCGGCGTCCTCGTCGTCCCCTCGATCGGCGCCGTCCGCCACGCCGAAAAAGTCGCCGCCTGGGGCGCCGACGCGATCGTCGTCCAGGGCGCCGAGGGCGGCGGCCACACCGGCCAGGTGCCGACCAGCCTGCTGCTGCCCGCGGTGGTCGACGCGGTCGACATCCCGGTGATCGCGGCGGGCGGCTTTTTCGACGGCCGCGGCCTGGTCGCGGCGCTTGCCTACGGCGCGGTCGGGATCGCGATGGGCACCCGCTTCCTGCTGACCAAGGAGAGCCCGGTGCTCGACTCGGTGAAGCAGCGCTACCTCGGCGCGAGCGTCACCGACGCGGTCGTCACCACGGTCATCGACGGGGTGCCACAGCGGGTGCTGATGGGCGGGCCGGTCCGGGACCTGGAGCGGGCCAACGGCCTCACCCGCCTGGTCGCCGCGACCCGCAACGCGATCGCCTTCCAGCGCCTCTCCGGCACCAGGTGGAGCGACATGGTGCGCGAGGGCCTGGCGATGAAGCGCTCGCACGAGCTGTCCTTCAGCCAGATGGTGATGGCGGCGAACGCGCCGATGCTCTACCGCGCAGGCCTCCACGAAGGCCGCGAGGACGTCGGCGTCGCCGCCAGCGGCCAGGTGGTCGGGCTGATCGAGGACATCCCCAGCTGCGAGGAGTTGATCGACCGCATCGTCGCCGAGGCGGCGGCAGTGCTGAGGAGGTTGGATGAGCGGGATCGTTGAGGGCCGGGTGGCGATCGTCACCGGCGCGGGCCAGGGCCTGGGACGGGCCCACGCCCAGGCGCTGGCGGCGGCCGGCGCGCGGGTCGTCGTCAACGACGTCGGCGAGAGCGCGAGGAAGGTCGCCGACGCGATCGTCGCGGCGGGCGGCCAGGCGATGCCCTGCGTCGCCGACGTCGCCGATTGGGACGACTCGAAGCGCCTCGTCGAGACGACGCTGGAGTGGTTCGGCGGCCTCGACGCGCTGGTCAACAACGCCGGCATCACCCGCGATCGGATGCTCGTCTCGATGTCCGAGCAGGAGTGGGACGACATCGCCCGGGTCAACCTGAAGGGCCACTTCTGCCCGCTGCGCCACGCCGCCGCGCACTGGCGCGAGCGCTCGAAGGCGGGCGAGGAGGTGAGCGCGCGGGTGATCAACACCAGCTCCGGCGCCGGCCTGCCGGGCAGCGTCGGGCAGGGCAACTACGCGGCGGCGAAGGGCGCGATCGCGGCGATGACGCTGGTCGCCGCGGCGGAGATGGGGCGCTACGGCGTCACCGTCAACGCGCTCGCCCCGGCCGCCCGCACGCCGATGACCGAAGCGGTCTTCGCCGAGCAGATGCGCGCCCCCGAGGAGGGCTTCGACGCGATGGACCCGGCCAACGTCTCGCCGCTCGTCGTCTGGCTGGCGAGCGCCGGGTCCGGCGAGGTGACAGGGCGCGTCTTCGAGGTCGAAGGCGGCACGATCGGCGTCATGGACGGCTGGCAGTTCGGCCCCCGCGCGACCCGCGAGCGGCGCTGGCAGCCGGAGGAGATCGGCGCCGCGGTGGCCGAGTTGACCCGGGAGGCGCCGGCGCCGGCGCCCGTGTACGGCGCGTGAGTTTCGGATCGAATCGAGCAGGGAGGTGGCAGATGCCTGAGGCCTACATCGTCGACGCGGTGCGCAGCCCGGTCGGGCGGCGCGGCGGCGGGCTCGCCGACGTCCACTCGGCCGACCTCGGCGCCCACGCGATCAAGGCCCTGGTCGAGCGCACCGGGATCGACCCGGAGGCGGTGGACGACGTCGTCCTCGGCTGCGTCGACACGATCGGCCCGCAGGCCGGCGACGTCGCCCGCACCGCCTGGCTCGCCGCCGGGCTGCCCGAGGGCGTCCCCGGCACCACCGTCGACCGCCAGTGCGGCTCCTCCCAGCAGGCGGTCCACTTCGCCGCCCAGGGCGTGATGAGCGGCACCCAGGACCTGGTCGTCGCGGGCGGCGTGCAGAACATGAGCGCGATCCCGATCTCGGCGGCGATGAGGACCGGCCGCGAGTTCGGCTTCGACGATCCCTTCCGCGGCTCGATCGGCTGGCAGGAGCGCTACGGCAACCAGGAGATCTCCCAGTTCCGCTCGGCGCAGATGATCGCCGAAAAGTGGGAGATCGACCGCGAGCAGATGGAAGAGTTCGCGCTGGAGAGCCACCGGCGGGCGATCGCGGCGATCGACGCCGGCTGCTTCGAGGGCGAGATCGCGCCGCTGGCCGGGGTCGAGGTCGACGAGGGTCCGCGCCGGGTCGCCGACCGCGAGAAGATGCGCTCGCTGCCGCCGATGACCGAGGGCGGCGATGTCACCGCCGCGGTCGCGAGCCAGATCTCCGACGCCTCGGCGGCCCTCCTGATCGCCTCCGAGGCGGCGGTCCGCGACCACTCCCTCACGCCGCGCGCCCGCGTCCATCACCTCTCGGTGCGCGGCGACGACCCGATCTGGATGCTGACCGCGCCGATCCCGGCGACCCGTTGGGCACTCGAGAAGACCGGTCTGACGATCGACGACATCGACCTGGTCGAGATCAACGAGGCCTTCGCCCCGATCGTCCTCGCCTGGCAGCAGGAGCTGGGTGCCGACCCCGCCAAGGTGAACGTCAACGGCGGCGCGATCGCGCTCGGCCACCCCCTTGGCGCCACCGGCGCCCGCCTGATGACGACCCTCCTCGCCGAGCTCGAGCGCCGCAACGCCCGCTTCGGCCTGCAGACGATGTGCGAGGGCGGCGGCCAGGCCAACGTCACCATCATCGAGCGCCTCTGAGCCAGCCCCCACCGCCCGTGCGTTCGCAGTTAGCCACAACTGTTGTCGTTAAGTGCGAACGCATCGGAGACCCCCCATGATGAGTTCGCAGTTAGCCACAACTGTTGTCGTTAAGTGCGAACGCATCGGGCGGCGCTCGCGATGAGCTCGCACTTCTCGTCGCTATCCGACGATTTCTGCGAACGCGAGGGGGCGGCGCTGGTCTCGGGCGGCAGCGGCGGGGTCGGCGGCGAGGTCTGCCGGATGCTCGCGGCGCGGGGGTCCGCCGTCGCGCTCTCGTATCGCTTGCGCCCTGAGGCGGCGGAGGCGACCGTGGCCGCGATCGAGGCCTCGGGCGGGACGGCGGCCGCCTTCCAGGCCGACCTCACCGACGAGGCCTCGGCCCGCGCCCTCGCCGACGCGACCCGCGAGCGCTTCGGCGCCATCCACACTTACGTCCACGCGGCGGGGCCGCCCGTCCACCAGCTCCACCTGAGCAGGGTCGAGCCGGCGCTCCTCCGCCACCACCTCGAGGCCGAGGCCGCCGCCTTCTTCAACGCGGTCGCGCCCCTGCTCGAGGACCTGCGCGCGGCGCGCGGCTCGATCGTCGCCGTCACCACCGCGGCCACCGACCGCTTCGCCGTCCGCGACGGCCTCTCGGCGGTGCCGAAGGCGGCGGTCGAGCTGCTCGTCCGCGGCCTCGCCGTCGAGGAGGGCCGCTTCGGGGTGCGCGCCAACTGCGTCGGCCCGGGGATGCTCGAAGACGGCATGGCCGCCACCCTCATCTCCGGCGGCGACCTCGACGCCACCGCCCTCGAAGCCGCCCGCGCCAACATCCCCCTGCGCTCCTTCGGCACCGCCCGCGACATCGCCGAGGCGGTCTGCTTCCTCGCCTCCGACCGCGCCCACTACATCACCGCCCAGAACCTGAACGTGGACGGCGGCTATGCCGCCTGACTTCGCGGGCAAGGTCGCCCTCGTCACCGGCGCCGCCTCCGGCGTGGGACGCGCGACGGCCGAGCTGCTCGCCGAGCGCGGCGCCGCCGTCGCCTGCCTCGACCCGACGTCCTTGCCCACGTCGCCGGCGTCGGTCTGCGCCGCCGCGTCGAGAACATCTCCTCGACGACTGGGACCGGGTCGTCGAGGTCAACCTCCGTGCCCCGTTCCACCTCACCCACGCCGCGATCGACCCGCTCGTCCTCTCCGGCGGCGCCGTCGTCGTCGTCTCCTCACTCGCCGGTCTCGCCGGCCGGCCCTACAGCACCGTCTACTCCGCCTCGAAGGGCGGCCTCGTCACCATGATGCGCTCCCTCGCCCTCGAGCCGCCGCCTCGATCTGCTTCCTCGCCTCCCCCGCCGCCTTCCACATCAACGGCACCACCCTCACCGTCGACGGCGGCGCCACCGCCTGACTCGTCGCTCAGGGCAGCCGGGTCACCAGCAGCACGCCGGCGCCGGTCGGCACCAGCGCCTCGGTGACCCGCCGGTCGGCGCTCACCAGGATGCGGAAGTCGGCGATCTCCTCGGGGTGGGAGAGCACGTTGTCGACGGCGAGCAGGCCGCCGGGTCGCAGGACGCGGACGAGGTCGGACCAGAAGGCCGGGTATTCGGGCCGCTCGGCGTCGAGGAAGATCAGGTCCCACTGCGCGGGCGCCGAGCCGGAGAGGGCCGACCCGGCGTCTTCGAGCCGCAGCTCGACCGCCTCCTTCAACCCCGCCCGCGCGACGTTCTCGCGCGCTTCCACAAGCCGCCCATCGTCGACCTCGACGCTCAGCACCCCGCCGCCGTTGGCGACCGCCGCCGCGCCCAGCCAGATCGTCGAGTAGCCGTTTGAGGTCCCCAACTCGAGCAGCCGCCTCGCCCCCGTCGTCAGCGCCAGCAGGTGCAGCAGCCGCGCCGAGTCGGGCTCGAGGTTGCGCCGCCGCCCGCCCCGATCGGCCAGGGCCGCGTCATGTTCGACCCCTTCCCGGTGGAGGTCGTCGAGCAGCGCCTCGAGCCCTGCGTCCATCACCCTCAGCCTAGCCCCACCGCGCCCTTCCCCGGTGCCGGCGCGGCGGCGAAGTAACGAGTTCGATCCGCATCCTCAACGCGGGGCGGCGATCTCGCCGGCGGCGGTGCGGATCTCGGCGAGGGTCCGGGCCTCTCGGATCGAGCGGAGCGACGCGGTGTCGAGCAGGGCGGGGTCGAGGGCGTCCTGGCCGACGACGACGTGGAGGTCGCGGCCCGCGGCGGCGCAGCGTGCGGCGATCTGGCCGACGATCTTCCCTTCGAGGCTCTGCGCGTCGATCCGGCCCTCACCGCTGATCGCCGCGTCGCAGGCGCGCAGGCGCCCGTCGAAGTCCAGTAGGTCGAGGACGAACTCGGCACCCGGTCGGAGCTCCGCCCCGAACGCCGCCCAGAGCCCGCCCGAGAGCCCGCCCGCGGCGCCGCTCATCGGCACGCCGCGCGGATCGCGGGGCAGCTCGGCGGCGACCCGCCGCAGGCGCTCGGTCAGCCGCTCGACCGCCGCCGGGTCGGCGCCCTTCTGCGGGGCGAAGACGCGCGCCGCGTCCTCGAAGCTCGTCCGCACGTCGCTGAGCACGGTCAGCGAGGCGCCATCGAGGCCGCCGCGCTCCTCCAGCGCCTCGATCGCCCCGACCCCGCCGTCGGTGGTGGCGCTGCCGCCCGCCGCGAGCAGCACCCGCCGCGCCCCGGCGGCCACCGCCGCCGCGATCAGCTCGCCGGTCCCGTAGGTGCTCGCCGCCTCGGCGTCCGACACGGTGGGAGTCGCGGCGACAACGGAGGGCTCGCCGGCGCCGGCCGTCTTGGCGCCGCGGCCTCGCCGCGTGACCAGCGGCAGGCCGGACGCCGCGGCGGTGTCGACGACCGCGGTCGTCCCGTCCTCGACCAGCACGAAGGCCGCCTCGATCGGCCGCCCGAGCGGGTCGTGGGCGGGCGCCGTGCGCACCTCGCCGCCGAGCGCGACCCGCACCGTCTCCGCCGTCCCCTCGCCGCCGTCCGCGGCCGGGAAGAGGTCGGCCTCCGCACCCGCCGCCGCGAGTCCTTCGCCGATCGCCGCCGCGACCTCGGGGGCCGAGAAGGTCCCCTTGAAGGAGTCCGGGCAGACGAGGAAGCGGGTCATCTCATTCTCGGGTGAGGACGATCTGGCGCATCCGCCAGGTGATCGGGGACGACCCACCCTCGCCACTCGCGATCCGCTCAAGCCCGGCGGCAACCTCGTCGAGCTCCTCGGCATCGTGCGCCGCCGCCACCTCCGGCCGCTCGCGCCAGGTCACCAGGTTCATCGCGAACATGCGCGCCGCGATCACGCTCGGCGGCGAGAACTCGACCACCTGGCTGCTCCGCACCGCCGGGTTCCCGCCCAGCTCCGCGTCGAGCCGCGGCCCGATCTCCAGCGTGTTGCCGTTGGCGGCGAGCATCTCCCGCTGCAGGTCGAGGTAGCCGGCGAGGCCGCGCTCCTCGGTGGCGATCGACTCCACCTCCTCGAGCAGCAGCACCCCGCGTTCCGACAGCCGCTCGCGCCAGGCCTCGATCGCGGCCGGCGGCTCGCGCAGGTGGGTGAGCAGGAACCGCGCGTAGATCAGGTCGGCGTCCGCGACTTCCGGCGGCAGGTCGAGGACGTCCGCGCACAGCATCCGGGTGCGGTCGTCGGCCAGCCGTTTCGCCGCCGCGGCGACGTAGGCGGGGGAGACGTCCACCCCCAGCAGCCGCGCCGGCCCGACTGTCGCGCGGATCAGCTCGGTCGTGTACCCAGGCCCGCAGCCGAGGTCGACCGCGAACCCCGGCGCGATGCCCGCCCGCATCAGCAGGAACTGCCGCGTCGTCTTCGCGAAGGTCGCCGCGACCAGCGCCAGCCGCCGCGCCGCCGGCTCCGAGTCGCCGAACGTGTAGCCGCCCGATGGCCCGCCGTCCGTGGCTCCGCCGCTCATCGGGCCGCCGCGCCGCTCATCGCTCGACTCACGCATCGGTCGCCTCCACCGCCCGCCGAAGCGCCCCCGCCAGGTCCCCTTTGCGGCCCACCGCGACCCCGCCGAGCCCCAGCCACCCCGATACCAGCCGCAGTTCGTCGGCCAACTCGCGCGCCACCTCGGCCTCCTTGACCCCCGGCTCGGCGAACGCCCCGACCACCCGCAGCACGCCCGCCTGCCGGTCGCTTTTCAGGTCGACCCGGGCGACCAGCCGGTCGCCGAGCAGGAAGGGGAGGACGTAGTAGCCGTGGATGCGTTTCGGGGCCGGAACGTAGATCTCGATCCGGTAGCGGAAGCCGAAGAGCCGTTCGGTCCGCTCGCGCGCCCAGACCATCGAGTCGAACGGGGTCAGCAGCGATCGCGCCCGCACCCGTCGCGGAGCCTTGAAGTCGTGCGGCGCGTAGGCGGGCGCGCTCCAGCCCTTCACCGCGACGCTGCGCAGCCCCCCCGCCTCGACCAGCTCGGCGACCCGCGCCTTCGACTCGGAGCGCGGCAGCCGGAAGTAGTCGCCGAGGTCGGGCTCGGTCGCCACCCCGAGGCGCCGCGCCGCGAAGAGCAGCAGCTCGCGCTGCGCCTCGGTCTCGGGCGGCGTCGGCATCGTCAGCACGGCCTCGGGCAGCACCCGCTCGGGCAGGTCGTAGAGGCGCTCGAAGTTGACCCGCCGCTCCGCCGTCACCTGGCCCGAGAAGAAGAGGTACTCGAGCGCTTTCTTGCCCGCGTTCCAGTTCCACATCTCGCCCGCCCGGCGCTCCCGCTTGGGGCTGCCGACCGCCGCCGCCCGGATCGGCCCCTCCTCACGGACCAGCTTCAGCACCCGCTTCACCAGTCCCGGCTCCTCTCGGGCGACCCGCGCCACCCCCGCCCAGGCGAGCTCGTCGGCGCGCGCCATCCGCCAGCGCAGCAGCGGCTGCATGTCGATCGGGATCAGCGACGCCTCGTGCCCCCAGTACTCGAAGAGCTCGCGCCGGCCGCCCGGCGCCCGCCCGTTCTGGCCGTCCTGGTGCACGCTCAGCTGGTCGAGCGTCTCCCGCGGATACGGCCCGAGCCGCGAGAACAGCGGCATGTAGTGGGAGCGGCTGAAGACGTTGACCGAGTCGAGCTGGACGATCCCGAGCGCGTCGAGTGCCCGGCGCAGGTGCCGCACGTCGACCCGCCCCCGCGGCCGCGCCCGGGCCAGCCCCTGCGCCGCGATCGCCGCCCGCCGCGCCTGCGCGGCGCTCAGCTCGATGTCGGGACGGTCGGGCACGCGCCGATTCTGGCCGACCCGGACGGCGGGCGCCGCTCAGCCGCCGAGGGCCCTGACCATCATCGACGCCTTCGCTATGAGCCCGGGCGCCGTCGCGGTCAGCGCGATCGTCGACCTCGCCTTTGCCTTCGCGGCCAGCTTGACCCGGAATCCGACCGTCCGCGTCTGCCCCGGCTGCAGCGCCGGCAGCTTCAATCTCCCGGACCTTGGCTTGAGGACGACCCCGGCCGACGCCTTCATCTTCAGCGTCACCGGCCCGGTTGCGGTGTCGCCGGGATCGGAGACCTCGACGACCACCTTGCGCCACCTCCCGGTCCGCAGCTTCAGCGGGTGCGGCGTGCCGATCGCGAGCGCCGCGGGCTTCGGGGTCGGCGTGGGGATGGTGGTCGTCGGCGGGCTCGAGGGCGGCGGGATCGACTTCGGCGGCCCGCTGATCGGGAAGCTGACTTCGTCGAGAAATGGTTCTTTGAGCCGTTCTTCAGGCGCCGGGCCGATTTCCGCGACGAACGCCTGCGCGCACACGTAAGGCCGGTTCTCGAGCGTGCTCCCCGAGGCGCTCAGGGTCGTGATCGCCCCCGAGATCGACTTGATGGCCGGCATCGGTTCAGTTTCCACTCCCGGCCCCAGCCTTTCGCGCCAGGTGGCGGTCCCTTCTTCGTCGAACCGGCCGGCGATCGCCATCAGCGGATCGGTGCAGGTCGCACCGGTCGCCAGCCCCACCCCCAGGGCGAGAGTTTCGTCGGTGAGCAGGGGCGCTTCGCGCGTCGTGACCGTGAAGGTGACGGAGCCCGTGGTCGAGTCGTAGCTCGCGGTCGCGCCGAGCAGGTCGGCCTCGCCGGAGATCATTTCGTCGACGGCCGAGGTGATCTGCCCGGTGCGCACTTCGGCGGCGGCCGGCGCGGCCAGCGCGAGGAGCGCGACGGCGACGCCAAGGATGACCGTCGGGACCGGGTATCTCCTCACGTAGCTCATCCTCAGGGCGATCGTAGATCAATCACAAACACGGAGGTACTGACTTCGCGGCCGGCGGCGAGCTTGATCAAGGCCGGCCCGCGCTCAGCGGTGCGGGATCGGCAACGGCGTCAGCAGCTCTTCGAGGCGCGCCCGATTCGCCTCGTACTGGGGCGGCAGGCAGAGGCGCTCACCGAGGTGCTCGGGCGCCTCGTCGACGGCGAAGCCGGGGGAGAGGGTGGCGATCTCGAACAGCACCCCTTCCGGTTCGCGGAAGTAGATCGAGGTGAAGTATTCGCGGTCGAGGACCTCGGTCACCGCCGCGCCGGCCTCGGCGACGAGGCGCTGCCACTCGAGCTGGTCCTCGTCGATGCAGGCGAAGGCGATGTGATGGACGGACCCCGCGCCCTGCAGGCCGGGCGCCTCCGGCGGCGGGTCGTAGGACCAGCGGAAGCCGCGCCGCTCGCCGGCCACGCGGTAGTCGTCGCCCCCGGCGAAGCCGAGCACCTCGTCGAGCAGCGCCTGCCGCGCCCGGCCGCCGGCACCGCGCGCGTAGGCGCGCGCCCCCTCGATCCCGGCGATTGCGTGCTCGGCCGGGATCTCGGGATGGGCGGCGCGCAGCGGCGGGTTGCTGCCGTCGGCGACGACCAGCGCGAAGTCGAGCCCGTCGTAGTCGGCGAAGCGCAGCTCGTCGCCCTCGCGGCGCGCCTCGTAGCCGAGCGCGTCGAGGCGCCCCTCCCAGAAGTCGAGCGAGGCGGCGCCTCCGACCCCGAGCTCGAGCCGGTGGATCATCCCGGCGCCCGCCTGGCCCCGCGCCGCGTCGGGGAACTCGAACCAGGTGAGGATCGAGCCGGGCGCGCCGGTCTCGTCGCCGAAGTAGAGGTGGTAGACGTCGGGGGCGTCGAAGTTGACGGTCTTCTTGACCAGCCGCAGCCCGAGCACGTCGGCGTAGAACTCGACGCAGCGCGGCGCGTCCTCGGTGATCATCGTGACGTGGTGGAGCCCTTCGAGCTTCACCTCACCATCATCGCGCGCATCGGCGTCGCGCGCCGGCCGGAGTCCCAACTCCGGTTTAACGGAGCAGCGGCTCCGTTTCTTGCTACGGTCCCCCGGCCATGAACCGGAGCGATCACCCTCACTTCAATCCGTGGCTGGCCCTGGTCGTCGTCTGCTTCGGCCAGTTCATGGTCGTCCTCGACGCGACGATCGTGAACGTCGCCCTGCCCGCCATCCAAGGCGACCTCGGCTTCTCCGACAGCTCGCTGCAGTGGGTCGTCAACGCCTACACGCTGCTGTTCGGCGGCTTCCTGCTGCTCGGTGGGCGCGCCGCCGACCTGCTCGGCAGGCGCTCGCTGTTCCTCGCCGGCGTCGGCGTCTTCTCGCTCGCCTCGCTGGCCAACGGGCTGGCCGGCTCGGAGACGATGCTGATCGTCGGCCGCGCCGTGCAGGGCCTCGGCGGCGCGATGCTCTCGCCCGCCGCGCTCTCGGTCATCACCACCTCCTTCGACGAGGGCGCCCAGCGCACCAAAGCGCTCTCGATCTGGGCCGCCGTCGCGGCCGGCGGCGGCGCGGTCGGCCTGCTGCTCGGCGGCTTCCTGGTCGAAAGCCTCTCCTGGGAATGGATCTTCTTCGTCAACGTGCCGGTCGGCGTGGCGATCGTCTTCGCCGCCCTCAAATGGGTCCCCAACTCGCGCCAGGAGGGCGCCCTGCGCCACTTCGACCTGCTCGGCGCGAGCACCGTCACCGGCGGCCTGATCGCCCTCGTCTACGCGATCGTCGAGGCCTCGAGCTGGGGCTGGGGCTCGCCGAAGACGCTCGGCGTCGCCGCCCTCGGCATCGCCCTGCTGGCGATCTTCGTCGCGATCGAGCGCCGCTCGCCCGCGCCGCTGGTGCGCCTCGAGCTCTTCAAACTGCGCTCGCTGGCGACCGGCAACGGCGTCTTCCTGATGGTCGCCGGCGGCCTCTTCGCGATGTTCTACTTCGCCTCGCTCTACCTGCAGAACGTCCTCGGCTACTCGCCGTTGACCACCGGCCTCGCCTTCCTGCCGGTCACCGCCGGGATCGCGATCGGCGCGACGATCGCCGAGAAAATGATCCCCCGCGTCGGCCTCCGCCCGGTGCTGCTCACCGGGATGCTGGTCGCCGCCGCCGGGCTCGCCGTGCTCGCCGCGACGACCAAGGTCGGCGGCCACTACCCGGGCATCATCGGCGGCCTGCTGCCGATGTCGATCGGGATGGGGGCGACCTTCGTCTCGCTGACCTTGGTCGCGACCACCAACGTCGAGGCGGCCGACGCCGGCCTCGCCTCGGGCATCTTCAACACCTCGCAGCAGATCGGCGGCGCGCTCGGCCTGGCGGTCCTCTCCAGCATCGCCAACAGCCGCACCGCCGACTTCCTCGGCGGCATCGTCGGCAAGCCGAGCTTCCTCGACCGACAGGAAGCGCTGGTGTCGGGCTTCCAGACCGCCTTCATCGTCGCCGCGGTGCTGGTCGCCGCCGGCACGATCCTCGCGGCGCTGCTCCTGCGCCGCCGCGACGTCGCCCGGATCGAGTCCGGCGACGTCTCCGCCGCGATCCCGGTGTGACCCCGCGCGCCTCACGCGGTTGCGGCGGCGCGGGGCGCGCGGGTTAGGCTTCGAACCATGGCAGCGGTCGAGACCTCACCGGCGCTCCGGGCCGACGCGGCGCGCAACCGGGAGCGGATCGTCGCCGCCGCGATGGAGGTCTTCGCCGAGCGCGGCCTCGAGGCCTCGACCGCGGAGATCGCCGCCCGCGCCGGGGTCGGCGAGGCTACCCTCTTCCGCCGCTTCCCGACCAAGGACGATCTGATCACGGCGATCATCGGGGTGCAGTTCGAAGAGGCCGCCGCCCTAGCCGGCTCCTGCCTCAAGGAGGAGGACCCCTGGCGCGGGCTCGAACGCTTCCTCTACGAGATGGCGGCCCGCGCCTCGGTCGACCACGGCGTCTCCGACGCGGCCAAGGAGCGCTGCATGGCCTCGCCGACCCTGGCCGCGGAGCGCCGCCGCATCATCGACCTCACCTCGCAGCTGGTCCGCCGCGCCCAGAAGGCGGGCGTCGTCCGCGACGACATCGCGGGCCAGGACCTGATGTTCCTGATGTCCGCCGTCGCCTCGCTCGGCGACCTCCCTTTCCCCGGCCTCCGCGAGGACCTCTGGAAGCGCTACCTCGGCATCGTCCTCGACGGCCTCCGGCCCGACGGCGTCTCGAAGCTCCGCCCGGGCGCGCCGCCGCGGAAGCTGATCGAGCACCCCGAGGTCGATTAGCGGCGTCGGGGGACGCGCCGGCCGCGCAAGCCGACGATGGCCGCCGGGTAGCCTGTTTCGCATGACGACTTCGCACGAGCTGTACGGAGACCATCACGTCCAGCGCTACATCGAGACCGACGGCGAGGAGGGCTTCGACTGGCGCAACGGGACGAAGATCCTGCTGCTCTTCACCAAGGGCCGGAAGTCCGGTGAGGAGCGCGCGAACGCGCTGATCTTCGAGCCCGACGGCGCCGATTACCTGATCGTCGCCTCGAAGGGCGGCACCCCGGAGCATCCGGCCTGGTTCCTCAACCTGGAGGCCGAACCGGAGGTCGAAGTCCAGGTCAAAGGCGACCGCTTCAAGGCGCACGCCCGGACCGCCACGCCCGAGGAGAAGCCGCGGATGTGGAAGAAGATGACCGCGGCCTGGCCCGACTACGACAACTACCAGCAGGGCACCGACCGCCAGATCCCCGTAGTCGTCCTCGAGCGCGCCTGAAGCACGGCGCCGCCAGAGGGTCGATTCCGGGCGCGGTGCGGCGCCGACCCCGGCCGGTGCGGCGTCGATCCAGGCCGGTGCGGCGTCGACCCAGGCCGGGCGCGGCGTCGATCCAGGCCGGGCGCGGCGTTGTTCGCGGCCGGTGCGGCCGTCCGAGGTGCGTCCCGGGCGTCTCGTGGCGACCCCGGCTGGGTGTGGCCGCCACGAGACGCCCGGGACGTGGGGGGTTCGGCGGGTGTGGAGGAAGGCCGACACGAAGTCGGACTTTCGTGAGCGTCTTGCCCGAGAGTGAGGCCCGGGAGGCCAGATCGTCGACGAAGATGCCGGGAACGTCACACCTCCCGGCCCTCCGAGGGCCGGAATCGAGGCCCTGAGACGCGCTGGGTGCTTTTTGGCCCCCATGGGGGCCAAAACGATGGTCACGTGTTCGTGACGTCTGAGGAAGACGCCAGGAAGAGTGACGTTCCCGGCATCTTCGTGACGATCCCCGGCACGCGACACGGATCCTCGACACTCCCCGCACCCCCGGGCGTCTCGGCCACGGCCACACCCTGCCGGGGTCGTGGACGAGACGGCCCGTCCCTTCCCCGGGCGCCGGCCGGCAAACCCCACACCCTTCAACCCCCCCGCGTTGCCGGCGGAATCGACCGACCAGCAGACGCTCAGACGGCAGTCGGAGAAAGCTGGGGGTACAGCGGGTGGCGGTCCATCAGGGCGGCGGTGCGCTCATTCAGGGAGGCCTTTTCGGACTCGAAGTCGGGGCCGAGGGCGGCGGCGATCACGGCGGCGATCTCCTCCATCTCCTCCTCCTTCATCCCGCGGGTGGTCAGCGCAGGGGTGCCGATGCGCAGGCCGGAGGGGTTCATCGGAGGCCGCTCGTCGAAGGGGATCGCGTTGCGGTTGACCGTGATGCCGACCGCCTCGAGGCGGTCCTCGGCGGTCTGGCCGTCGAGCCCGGTCGGGGTGAGGTCGACGAGCACGAGGTGGACGTCGGTGCCGCCGGTCAGCACCGGGATGCCGTTCGCTTCGAGGCCGATCGCGAGGGCGCGGGCGTTGGCGATCGTCTGGCGCTGGCGCTCGGCGAAGGGCTCCGAGGCGGCGATCTTCAGCGCCACCGCCTTGGCGGCGATCGTGTGCATCAAGGGGCCGCCCTGCTGGCCGGGGAAGATCGCTTTGTCGATCGCTTTCGCGTGCTCCTCCTTGCTGAGGATCATGCCGCTGCGCGGCCCCGCCAGCGTCTTGTGGACGGTGGTGGTGACGACATCGGCGTAGGGCACCGGGCTGGGATGCTCGTTGGCGGCGACGAGGCCGGCGAAGTGGGCCATGTCGACCATCAAGAGAGCCCCGACCGAATCGGCGATCTCGCGGAAGGCGGGGAAGTCGAGCTGGCGCGGGTAGGCCGACAAGCCGGCGATGATCATCTCCGGCTTGTGCTCGGCGGCGAGCCGCGCGACCTCGTCCATGTCGACCAGGTAATCCTCGCGGCGCACGTGGTAGGGCACCGGGTGGTAAAGCTTGCCCGAGACGTTGATCTTCATCCCGTGGCTGAGGTGGCCGCCGTGGTCGAGGGCCATGCCCAGGAAGGTGTCGCCGGGTTCGAGCAGGGCGAAGTAGACGGCGTTGTTGGCCTGGGCGCCGGCGTGCGGCTGGACGTTCGCGTGGTCGGCGCCGAACAGCTCCTTGGCGCGGTCGATCGCCAGCTGCTCGGCGACGTCGACCTCCTCGCAGCCGCCGTAGTAGCGGCGGCCGGGGTAGCCCTCGGCGTACTTGTTGGTGAGCACCGAGCCCGCCGCTTCGAGCACGCCCTGGGGGACGAAGTTCTCCGAGGCGATCATCTCCAAGGTGCGCTGCTGGCGGCGCAGCTCACGGTCGAGGACGGTCGCGATCTCGGGATCGACCTCGCTCAGCGGGGCGGTCTGTAAGTTCTCGGGGAGGTCGGCCATCGCTTGTGCCGACCATAGCAATGGCCTCCGATACCGGGGTAGGCTGGCGCGGGTGAAGGTGCCGCTCCGGATCCTCGGGTCTGCCCTCGTCCTCGCCGCGGCGCTGCCCGGCGTCGCCTCGGCCGCGGCTCCGTGGAAGGTGCCGAGCCAGAACCCCTGCGAAGGGCCGGCGGCGAAGCGGCTTCTCTGCCCGAATCTGCGAATCGGCCCGCCGAGCGACCTCTACGCCTCGACCTACGACGGCCGGACGCTGCTGCACGCGACCTCCGACGTGCGCAGCCGCGGCCGCGGGCCGATCGAGCTGCGCGGCCGCCGCGACGGGCCGAAGCGGATGAAGGTCACCCAGCGCATCTACCGGGTCGGCGGCGGCCACATCGAGGTGCGCACCCACGCCGGCCTCCACTTCACCGACGTCGGCGCCTACTTCGGCGGCTCCTACTGGAAGGTCCACCAGCTCGCCCGCTTCGAGCTGCGCCGGGTGCGGCCCGGCGGCGGCCTCGGCCCGGTCGTCCGGACCAGCCCGAAGCTGAACTACTGCCTGCGCGACCTCGAGCGGACCCGCCCTGGCCGTCGCTCGCCGCCGAGCCCCCACTACCCCGGCTGCAACCAGGACCCGCACAGCCGGCGCGACGTGCTCGGCACCTCGGTCGGCTGGTCTGACATCTACCCGGCCGACTACGACAAGCAGTGGATCGACGTCAGCGGCCTGCGCGGCTGCTTCGCCTTCTCGATGACCGTCGACCCGAAGCACCTGCTGTTCGAGTCCAACGAGCGCGACAACTCATCGCACCGCCGGGTCCGGCTCCCGTTCGACGGCTCCGGCTGCTGAGCGGGGCGGCCGGCTAGTCGAGGCCGACGGACGCGAGGGCGCTCGCCAGATCGCCTTCGGAGATCGCGCCCTGGCGGAGGATCTCCCAGCCGCCGCCGGCATCGATCGCGGCGATGTCGACGACGGTCGAGGGCAGGCCGGTCAGCTCACCTCCGTCGATCGCCAGGTCGACCGCCCCGAGGATCGAGTCGGGGACGTCCTCGAAGCGGCCCGGCGCCGGTTTGCCGCTGAGGTTGGCGGAGGTCTGGAAGACCGGACACATCGCCCCTCCCAGCGGCCCGGACAGGAGGCGGACGCCGAGCCGTTCGACGTCCTCACGGCAGGCGAGCGGGTAGCGGTGGCCCGGGTTGTTGACGACCAGGGTGACCGGGCCCGGCAGCAGGGCGCTGACCGCGGCCGCGGCGCGGGGGCCGAGCTCGGCGACCAGCTCGCGCATCGCCAGCGGCGAGAAGTACATGACCGCGGCCGGTTTGCCGTCGTCGCGCCCCTTCATCCGGTGGATGCGGGCGATCGCCGCCGGGTCGAGCGGATCGCAGGCCAGCCCGTAGACCCCGTCGGAGGGGAAGACGACGACGCCGCCCTTGGCGATCGTGCGCTCGAGTGCCGAGCGCGCAGCCGCCGCGCCGCCATGCTCCAGCGGCACCACCTCTGTCTCGGCGCTCACCGCTCTCCCACCACCACGCGCTCGATCCCGGCCAGGTCGCGGCGCACCTCGACCTCGGCGAAGCCGGCGTCGCGCATCAGCTCCGCGACCTCGAGCGCCTGGCCCTCGCCGATCTCGACCCCGATCGCGGCGGTCCCGTCGAGTGCCTCCGGCTGGTCGCTGAAGGTCGACCGCAGGCACTCCGCCGGTCCCTCCGCCATCGGGGCCAGCAGGTCGCGGTAGGCGTCGAGCCCGTCGTCGCCGGCGAGCAGCGCCTCGCGCGGCTCCCATTCGGTCACCTCCGGCTCGAGCCCCGCCCAGTCGCGTTCGGCGACGTAGGGAAGGTTGGCGAGGATCAGGTCGAAGGGCTCGCCCTCCGGCACCGTCCCCTGCTCGAAGCGGACCCGCTCGGCGAGGCCGAGGCGCGCCGCGTTGGCGCGCGCCACCTCGAGCGCCCCGGGCGAGGTGTCGGTGGCGACGATCTCCGCCTCCGCCAGCTCGTCGGCGAGCGCCAGCGCGATCGCCCCGGAGCCGGTGCCGACGTCGAGCACCCGCGCTGGCCGTCGCTCCAGCGCCACTTCGACCAGGAGCTCCGTCTCCGGCCGCGGCACCAGCACCCGCCGGTCGACCGCCAGCTCGATCCGCCGGAAGCCTTTGGTCCCGACGATGTAGGCGACGGGCTCGCGCCGCAGCCGCCTCCGTACGAATTCGCCGTAGCGACGAGCCACCGCGGGCGGCAGCGGTCCGGACGGGTCGGCGATCAGGCTCGCCCTCCCCCGCCCGCTCGCCGCGGCGAGCAGCAGTTCGGCATCGAGGCGCGCCTCCGGCACGCCGGCTGCGACCAGCGCGTCGCTCGCCGCGCCCAGCGCCTCGCCGACCGTCGCCGCCGCCGTGCCGGCCGCGGCGCTCACGCCACCGCGGCGGCCTCGAGGCGCCGCCGCTTCTCCTCCGCCGAGAGGGCGTTGGTGAACTCCTCCAGTTCGCCGTTCAGCACCCCGTCGAGGTTGTGCGAGGTGTGCTTGATCCGGTGGTCGGTGACCCGGCCCTGGGGGAAGTGGTACGTGCGCACCTTCTCGGCCCGCTCGCCGCTGCCGACCTGGGCTTTGCGCTCGGAGGCGATCTGTTCCTGCTGTTCGGCGATCTGCTTCTCCAGCAGCCGTGCCCGCAGCACCCGCATCGCCTTGTCGCGGTTCTGCAGCTGGGACTTCTCGTCCTGCATCGAGACCACGATCCCGGTCGGTTTGTGGGTGATCCGCACCGCCGAGTCGGTCGTGTTGACCGACTGGCCGCCGGGCCCGGAGGAGCGGTAGACGTCGACCTGCAGGTCGTTCGGGTCGATCTGGACGTCGACTTCCTCGGCCTCCGGCAGCACCGCGATCGTCGCGGTCGAGGTGTGGATGCGGCCCTGGCTCTCGGTCTCCGGCACCCGCTGCACACGATGGGTGCCGCCCTCGAACTTGAAGACCGAGTAGGCGCCCTCGCCGCGCACTTCGAAGGTGACCTCCTTGAAGCCGCCCGCCTCGGAGGCGGACTGCGAGAGGACGTCGGTGGAGAAGCCGCGCCGCTCGGCGTAGCGGGTGAGCATTTTGAAGAGGTCGCCGGCAAACAGCGCCGCCTCGTCGCCGCCGGTGCCGGCGCGGATCTCGACGATCACGTTCTTCTCGTCGTTCGGGTCGCGCTCGACCATCGCCAAGCGGATCTCCTCTTCGAGCGCCTCGAGCCGCGCCGGCGCCTCCTCCACCACCCCGCGCAGCTCCTCGTCCTCGCCCTCCGCGAGCAGCTCCCGCGCCCCTTCGAGGTCGTCTTTGAGCGTGACGTACTCCTCCGCCGGCTCACGCGCGGCTTTCAACTGCCGGTACTCGCGCCCGACCTCCGCGTAGCGCTCGCGATCCGCGATGACGGTTGGATCTGACATCAGCGCCTCGAGCTCCGCGAACCTCGCCCGAATCTGTTCAACCAGCTGCTCGATCATGAGAACCCCACTTTAGGGGTGCGCGCTGCGCGAGCGGGCGGCCCCTGAGCGAACCTCCCGCAGTTCGTGAGTGAAGGGGTCGCCCGCTCGCGCCCCCGCGTACCTAAGCGACGATCTCGATCGTCTGATTGGAGTGCAGGTCCTCGGGTTTCTCCCGCGCGAGGACAGCGTTCAGCGAGGCGATCGCCACCGCGAGCTGGTCGAGGTCGGGCTCGCGGGTGGTGAGGTTTTGCAGCATCAAGCCCGGCCACATCACCGCCCGCACCCACGCTTTGCGGCGGTTCTTGCCCGCCCACTTGATCACCTCGTAGGAGAGCCCGGCGATCACCGGGATGCCGACGATTCGCGAGACCACCAGCCAATACCAGGCGGGCAGCCCGAGCGGCGCGAAGATGAAGATCGCCAGCACCATCACGATCAGCAGGAAGCTGGTGCCGCAGCGCGGGTGGAGGCGCGAGTAGAGCTTCGCCCGCTCCGGGGTCAGCTCGTCTTCGGCCTCGTAACAGGAGATCGTCTTGTGCTCGGCTCCGTGGTACTCGAAGGTCCGCCGCAGGTCGGGCATTTTGCTGATCGCCCAGATGTAGCCGATGAAGATGCTGGTCCGCAGCAGCCCCTCGACCAGCCAGAAAAGGAAGGGCGAGCCGAGTTGGCCCTTGATCAGGCTGGTGATCCCGACCGGGACGACGAAGAAGAGGCCGATCGCGAGGACCAGCGAGAAGGCGATCGTCAGGCCCCAGACCCAGCCGCCGATTTCCTCCGGCTCGCCGTCCTCGTCGTCCTCGATCTGCGCGTTGGCGGAGATCGCCAGGGCGCGGAAGCCGATCTTCATCGATTCGGCGAGGGCGACGACGCCGCGCAGGATCGGCACCCGCCAGAGGCGGTTGCGCTTTGCCCACGGGGTGAGCGGTTCGGACTCGACTTCGATCTGGCCCTCCGGGGTGCGGACGGCGACGGCCCAGGTCGAGACGCCGCGCATCATCACCCCCTCGAGCACCGCCTGGCCGCCGACCGGCGCGTCGCGTTTGGCGACCAGCGCGCCGTCGGGCATGCGCAGCGGGTCCCCTCCGTTGGTGCTGCTGGAGGGGGAGGTGTTTGCCGCCTGTTGTGCGGAGCCCGCGATCGGGCTCACGGTTGCTACCGCCTACCGGCCCGGTGTTTGGCCTGGCGACGCTGGAAGCGCTCGACGCGGCCTCCGGTGTCGACCAGCTTCTGCTTGCCGGTGTAGAACGGGTGGCACTCGGAGCAGAGCTCGACGTGCAGGTCGTCCTTGGTCGACCGCGTGTAGAACTGGTTGCCGCACGAGCAGTGCACGTTGGCGAGGGCGTAATCGGGGTGGATTGAAGCTTTCACTCCTAAGAGTTTAGAGCAGTGCGCAAGGCGCGTCCGGGCGGCCTGGGCGGGTTGGGCCCCCGCTACCCAGGGAGGGGCGCGGCGAAGCTGTCGATCAAGGCGAGCAGGACGGTGGTGACCTCGGCGCGGCGGGCCGGGTCGGAGGAGCGGGCGAGCAGCATCGCCGCCTCGTCGAGCGCGCCGAGCAACAGGTGGGCGGTCGGCTTGACCGGCAGCGGGCGGATCTCCCCCGCCTCGATCGCCGCGATCAGGCTCGCTTCGATCAGGCCGAGCCCGTTGGCGGCGGCGATGTCGCGCCAGCGCTCCCAGCCGAGCACGGCGGGGGCGTCGTGAAGGACGATCTGCTGGAAGCCGGGCTCGGCGCACTCGTCGAGGAAGGCGGCCACGCCGGCCTTCATCGCGGCCAGCGGGCTGTGCATGTCCGAGTCGAGGACGACCCGGGCGACCCGCTCGGTCGACTCCGCCTCGAGCCGTTCGTAGATCGCCTCGAGCAGGGCGGGCTTGCCGCTCGGGAAGTGGTGGTACAGCGCCCCGCGCGTGAGCCCGGCGGTGCGGACGATCTCCTCGGCACCGACCTCGTCGTAGCCGCGATCGGCGAACAGCTCGCGCCCGGCGGCGATCAGCGCCCTGCGCGTCGCTTCCGTTCGCTGCGCCTGGGTGCGCCGCCCCGCATGAGGACCCGGCCGGTCAGTCTGCCCCTCCCCCTGATTTCGGTTCTCTTGACTTTCATTCATGATGTATGTATGTTACCCACCATCGGCAGATGAACAGATTTAGCTCGGTCTTCATCTTCATGGCTGGAAAGGAGCTCGGTCTTCATGGCTGGAAAGGGCATCCATATGGCCGTAAACGTGGCGAGAAACGAGTTGCGCGAGGTTCAACTTCCACCGGGAACTATCCGCTACCGGGAGGCGGGATCGGGGCCGCCGATCGTCTTCGTCCACGGCTACCTGGTCGACGGCCGCCTCTGGGACGGGGTCGTCGACGCCCTCGCCGACCGCTATCGCTGCATCGCCCCGAACTGGCCGATGGGCGCCCACGCAGTGGCGATGGAGCCGGACGCCGACCTCTCCCCGCCCGGGATCGCGACGATCATCGAAGGGTTCCTCGAGGCGCTCGATCTCGAGGACGTCACCCTGGTCGGCAACGACTCCGGCGGCGCGATGTGCCAGGTGCTCGTCGCCGGCCGGCCGGCCCGGGTCGCCCGCCTCGTCCTCACCAACTGCGACACCCACGACAACTTCCCGCCGGGCATCTTCAAGGTGATGCCGCCGGTGGCGAAGCTGCCGGGCGGGATGCAGGTGCTGGCGGCGCCCTTCCGGATCCCCGCCGTCGCCCGCGCCGCCTTCGCCCCCTTCTCCAAGACCAAGCCGCCCGCCGGGTTGATCGAGTCCTGGGCCGAGCCGGCGAAGCGCGACAAGGGCGTCATGCGCGACGTCGCCAAGGTCACCCGCGGCATGGACAAGCGCCACACCCTCGCCGCGGCGGCCGGCCTGCGTGGCTCGGAATTCCCCCTCCTCCTCATCTGGGCGCCCGGCGACCGCTACTTCCCGATCAGCTACGCGGAACGCCTCGGCGAGGAAATCGGCGGCGCGAGGCTGGTCCGCATCTCCGACTCGGCGACTTTCGTACCGCTCGATCAGCCACAACAAGTGGCTTCGGCGATTGCCGACTTTGCGCCGTCGCCGTAACGCCTTCCGCGAACAACTGTTCGCAAAATCCGCAAACTGCACTTTTTTCGTCCGACTAGAGGGTGAATCTTCATCAAACCCCCCTATTCAGGACGGAGAGCCATGTCCAAGCAGATCTTCGACCAGGATCGGCCGCGCAGCACGATGGCCCGGCTGCTCGACGAAGCCTTCGCGGGCTGCGACGAGTGGACCATCGCGCCGCCGGTTCAGCGGCGAAGCACGCTCGACTTCAGCCCTCGCGTCGTCAGCTCGTCGAGAATCCTCGGCAGGGCGGACGCGGTGCGCTCCCAAGAGTTCCGCGCGCTGTAGAAGTCCGCGTCGTGCAATAGGACGATGTCCCCGGGGCGGATCCCGTCGGTCGCCTTGCGCGTGATCGACTTCGCGGTCGCACCCCGTTTCCAGTCCCGTCCCCACCTCGACCAGAGCACCGGTCGCCAGCCGCGTGAGCGGATCGCCCGCAGACCGGCGCCGCTGAAGATCCCGTAGGGCGGCCGGTAGTCGGCGATCGCCTGGCCGCTCGCCTCCTCGATCGCCGCGCGCGCCCGTTCGGCGTCGTCGATCAGCGCTCGCGGGGTCAGCCTCAGTTGGTTCCGGTGCCGGTGGCAGTGGAGCTCGACCCGGTGGCCGGCGGCGACGATCTCGGCCGCCAGCGCCGGCCGCCGCTCGACCTGCTCGCCGGCCAGGAAGAAGGTCGCCCGCGCGCCGGCCTCGCGGAGGATCTCCAGCACCGCGGGAGTGCCCTGCGGGTGCGGGCCGTCGTCGAAGGTGAGGGCGACGCCGTCGACGCCCTCCTCGCGCAGGACGATGCCGAGCCGACGGCCGACCGGCGGGACGATCGGCGCCAGCGCCGGACCCGCGTGCGGGACCGCGGCCGCGAGGGCAAGCGCGCCCGCGCCGGCGACCCGCCGCGCCACTATGCCGGCGTCCCGGCTCCCGGCGCCCGGCGCGGGCTCAAGGAGCGGATTCGGCTTCGGCGGTTTCGGTCGCGACTTCGCGCGAGGATCCGGCCGGGCCGAGCTTCTGCGCCGCCGGCGTCGCGCTATCGGGGTCGGTGCCGATGTGGATGCGGCTGGTGACGGGGCGCAGCGGCTTCAACGGGCTCTCGCGATGGACCGCCGAGATCACCAGGACGACCGCGATCACCGCCAGGCAGGCGAGCGCGACGGCGCGCGCCGTGCGCAGCCGCCAGACCGGCTCCTGGCGCACCTGCGGCCGCACCGCGAGCGCCCGCGAGGCGATCGAGGGCAGCGAGGCGAACGAGGAGTCGGGCGAGCGGCGCTCGCCTGCTACGTGGCGCAGGGTCGACTCGAGCTCGTGGTCGGAGCGCGCCACCTCGGCGATCCCGAACCGCTCGAAGGCGGCGTTGTTGGCGCGCAGGTGGCCGGCCGAGAAGCCGTAGGAGATGACCGGGCAGCCGCGGATGTGGGCCTCGAGCACGGTGAGGCCGGCGGTTGCGTGGATCATCGCGTCGGCGGCCGCCATCCAATCGCTCATCTGTTCGGTAAAGCCGAGGACGCGGACCCGCTCGTTGTCGGCGAAACGTGCCTCGAGCCGCTGGCGGGCGCCTTCGTTTCGACCCGCGATGCAGACCACCTCGGCCTCGCCATCGGCCAGCGCCAGCTCGATCGCCCGCTCCAGGTCGCCTACCCCCCAGCCGCCGCCGGAGACCAGCACCATGCGGGCGTGCGCGGCCACGTCGAGCGTCTCGCGGGCGTCGCGGCGGGTGCGCGGGGCGAGGAACTCCGGCGAGATCGGCGGCCGCGTCCACTCGACCCGGCCCGGCCCGACCAGCCGTTCGACTTCCTCGATCGACTCGGGGTGGGTGACGTAGTGGAGGTCGACCCCCGGGTGCGCCCAGTAGCGCAGCCCGGCGAGGTCGGTGATCGCCGACTGCACCGGGATTTCGAGGCGGCGCTTTTCGCGCAGCATCCCGAGCACCACGGTGACCCCAGGGTAGGTGGAGATGATCACGTCCGGTTCGTGCTCGGCAACCTGGCGCAGCAGGCCGCGCGCTCCGGTCAGGTACATCAGCTGCATCGCCAGCCAACGGGTCGGCGCGAACTTGGCGATCAGCCAGTACTGGACGTCGAAGACCCAGGGCGCGCGGCGGAAGGTGAAGCGCGAGCCGCCACGGACTACCGCCGACATCATCCGGCCCATCGCCTCGAGGCCGTTGTCGATTGTCACGTTGGCATCGGGGACCTCCTTTTCGAGGTCGGCGGCGATCATCCGGGCCGGCAGGTCGTGCCCCTCGCCGATGTCGGCGGTGAGGATGAGGACGCGCGGATCGCGGCTCCCGCCGGGCCGCGAGGCGCCGGAGAGCAGCGCCCCGGCGGCGTGTTCGTTGCCGTTCATCGAAGGCTTGGTGCCCGGGATCGGGTCCGGCGGCCGGGTCGTGCAGCGGACCCATTCGACGTACTGGCGGACGCCGTCTTTGAAGGGCGTTTCGGCTTTCCAGCCGAGCTCGTCAAGGGCCCGCTGGTTGGAGATCGTCTTGCCCGGGAAGTCGCCGGGACGCGGCGGCGTATGGGTGATCTCACAGGTATCGACGTTTTCCTGCACCCGCTCGGCGATTTCGAGGATCGTCGTGATCTCGTCGCCGGAGAGATTGTAGGTGCGCCCCGCGGCCGCCGGGGCGAGCGCCGCGATGATCCCGTCGGCGAGGTCCTCGACGTAGATGAAGCTGCGGGTGGTGCTGCCGTCGCCGGCGATCGTCAGCGCCTTCCCTTCGAAGGAGAGGTCGGTGAATTTGGCGACCACGCCGGCGGCGCGGGCGCGCGGGCCGTAAGGGATGCCGAAGCGCAGGACCGTGTACTCGAGGTCGTAGAGCTCCGAGTAGCCGGCGCAGTAGGTCTCCCCGGCGAGCTTGGTCGCGGTGTAGAGGTGGCGCGGCGCCGGGATCGCGGTTTCCTCGTCGACTTCCTGCTCGGGGCAGTCGCTGTAGACCCAGGTGGTCGAGCCGTAGACGACGCGGCCGACTTTCGCTCGGCAGGCCGCCTCCAGCACCTGCAGGGTGCCGCGGGTGTTGACCTCCTCGGCCAGCACCGGGTCGGCCAGCACGTGGCCGACGTCGGCGACCGCGGCGAGGTGGATGACCGCATCGCAGTCGCGCATCGCGAGGTCGAGGTTGCCCGGGTCGGTGATCGAGCCGGTGAAGGTCTCGACCTCGAGCGGCGAGTGGTAGGGCGAGGCGCTGAGGTCGAAGATCCGCGGGGTCATCCCCTTCTGCATCAGCTTGTCGACGACGTGGGAGCCGATGAAGCCCCCACCTCCGGTGACCAGAATCCTCATCCCTTACTCCTCCCTGCCGGCCAGAGCCGCGGCGCGGCTCTCCGGACGGTAATAGAGCGGCACGCACCAATGGTTCTCGGCCACCCAGTCGGTGTTGGGCAGCTCGTCGGAGCGGCCCATGATCCGGTGGCAAGGCTGGTCGTAGACCTTGCCGGTGCTCTTCTCGATCTCCTCGAAGACGATGTACTTGTAGAGGCCCGAGGTCATCCCGTCGGGGAGCGCCAGGCGGGACGGGTGGATCGGATCGAGGTGCTCGCGGGCGTACTCGTTCTTCCAGGCGACGATCTCCTCCATCCGCTCCGCCTGGACCAGCGCCAGCGCGGCGGTGAACTCGTTCATCCGGAAGTTGAGCCCGTCGACCTGGTGGTCGAACTTGCCGTAGTTGCGGAACTTGCGCGCGAACTCGATCAGATCCTCGTTGCCGGAGACGAGCACACCGCCCTCGCCGCTTGAGATCGTCTTGGTCGCGTAGAGCGAGTAGACGCCGGCGTCGCCGAAGCTGCCGGGGCGGGCACTGTCCCAGTCGGCGCCGTGGGCGTGGGCGCAGTCCTCGAGCAGAAAAATGCCGTTGGAGCGGCAGTACTCGGCAATTTGTGGAGTGTCGAAGGCGAGGTGGCCGCCGACGTGGACGAGGATTGCGGCGCGCGGCCGGTGGCGCTCGGCCTGGCGCTCGAAGTCCTCGAAAGACATGCAGAGGTCGTCGCGCCGGCAGTCGACGAACTCGACCTCGGCGCCGGCGCCGATCGCGGCGAGCGGCGTCGCCATGAAGGTGTTCGACGGGCAGATGACCGTCTCGCCTTTCACCCCGGCGAACTCGAGCGCCGCCAGCGCGCCGCCGGCCCAGCTCGAGAGACCGACGCTCGGCAGCTTGTTCCACTCCGCCCAGCGCTCCTCGAAGGCGGCCAGCTTGGCGCCCTCCGACCACTGCTCGGAGTCGAGGACCTCGGCCCAGAGCTCGAACAGTCGGGGACGATCGCGGTGGTCAAAGCCGATCGCGAACTTCGTAACGTCCGGCAGGGATGTCTCGGCGGCGCCTACGGTGGGGCTCCTTCTTGAGTGTTCTGGAAAGGGGTTCGGCGGGAGTCGGATCGATTGGTTCGCCGAAAGGCGGCGTCAGGCTAGCAGCGAAATCGGAGAGAAGGCTTAAGAATCGCCTCGGCAGGGGACGGACCGGTTCGCGAACGCGCAGACTTCCCATAAATTGGCAGATTCGGTCCTCGGCATGAGTAGGACTAGTCCTCAGCGGGAGCGGGCTGGTCGTCGGCATGGGCGGACTCGATCACCGCGCCGACCGCCTGCGAACCGGCCAGCGAGACGACCCCGGCGAGCACCAACAGGATCGCGACGACCAGCGCCGCGCCGCCGGCGGGGGTGGCGGACCAGGACTCTTCGAAGATCAGCGGCGCGAGGATCACCGGCACCACCACCTGGACGGCGAACATCACCGGCGCGACCCGCGTCGCCGGCCGCCGGCCCAACGCGCTCATCTCGCTGAGCAGCGCCAGCCCCTCCGAGGCGGCCGCGGTGGCGAGCCAGACGACCGCGACCGCCAGTGAGCCCGCCGAGAGTTCGTCGGTGAGGAGCTTCGAGGCGATCGCCGTCCAGGCGTAGCCGAAGCCGGCCGCGACGACCGCCATCGTCCCCGCCGCGTTCGGCCGACCGCGCACCACATAAGGGGCGACGACGGGGATCGTCACCAGCACCAGAGCGATCGCGATCGGCACCGCGCCGGCGTTCGAGGTGGTCCGTTCGGGCGCCGCCCAGGCGATCCCGGCGACCCCCAGGACGATCGCCGCGACGGCCCCGTACTCCCTCGCCCCCGGCCTCTCCCCCAGTCTCGTCACCCCGAGCCAGAGCAGCAGCACCAGCCCGCTGGCGAGGCACGGTTGGACGACCGTCAGCGGCGCCATCAGCAGCGCCGCGATCTCCAGCGGCCAGCCGAGCAGCCCGATCAGCGTCGCGACCAGCCAGCGCGGATTGCGCACCAGCCGCCCCAGCAGCGACGCCCGCAGCGCGTACTCGTGCCCCACCTCCCGCGCCTCCAAAGCCTGCAGCGCGATCGAGGTGTTGTAGAGCGCCGAAGCCCCGATCGCGCAGATGATCCCCAGCGCCAGCATCCGGCGAGCCTAGCCCGCCGGTGCGTCGCTTCAGTCCTCGCGGTGTTTTCCGCGCTCGACTTCCTTCTCGTCGTAGTGGACGCCGATTCCGCCCACCGTCAGTGCGCCGACCACCAAGCACATCAGCGCGGCAAAGATGACCGTCTCTTCGTCGGCACCCAGGGCGCGAAGAAGGAAGTAGCAAGCGAGCTCGGCCGAGATACAGATCGAGAAGAGGAGGACGTATGCCTGGTTCTCGGTCATGCAATCGAGGCTACCAGTGGCTCACAGACAAAAAGATGAGGATGGTCATCGTCACCAGACCGAGCAATCCACCCACAGCGGTATCGCGATGACGCCTCTGCTCGGTTGATGGACGGAAGCTCGGCAGGATCTGCCCGAGGAAGGCGCCGATCGCGATCGCGGCGGCAAGACCCCCGGCACCGGAGAGCAATTTTTCTGGAGTGAGAAACGCGACGGGCAGCACCCGTGGGATGCTGCCCGCCAAATACGCACGCGTGGCGCGCAGGATGAGCCAAGTTTGGAACTAGAGGATCAGGTCTCTTGGTACAGCGGGCCGTCGCCGCCCTCTGGGAGGGTGAGGCGGCCGCCCTTGGCGGTGATCGCGCCGCACTGGACGCAGTTGGAGGCGGTGACGTGGACGTCGACCTCGGCCTCGCCGTTGTTCTGCTGGTCCTCGGGGATTTCGTAGACCTGGGCCGGGCACATCGACACCCAGGTCTGGGCGATCTCGCGCGGCACGTGGGTCTGGATGCGGACGTGGTTCGGCGCGTCGTCGCGGGTCGCGTTGCCCGAGAGGAACACCGAGCCGAGCTTGTCGAAGGTCAGCTCGTTGTCGGGTTTCGGGTACTTGTCGCCCGCCTTGCCGATCGACATCGGGTTCTCCGCGTCGTCCTCGCCCTTCCAGTGACCCGGAGGCAGGGCGCCGTTGGACATCGCCCACGCGTTCGCGACCGCGCCGCCGACGAAGAAGCCTTTGGTGAAAGCCTGCCGGACGTTCCGAGACTTGTGCAGGTCCTTCTCGATCGCGGACCTGTGGACCCGATCGTCGTAGGCCTCGAAGTTGACCGAGTCGGGATCGGCCTTCAGCGACTCGACGATCGTTTCCGCCGCGTAGATCCCGGCGTGCATCGCGTAGTGGACGCCCTTCAGGGTCGGGATGTTGACCATGCTGGCCGCGTCGCCCGCGACCATCATGCCTGGCACCGCGAGTCGCTTCGGCATGGCGTAATAGCCGCCCGACGGGATCGTCTTGGCGCCCCAGGCGACCCGTTTCCCCCCCTCCAGCATCTTCTTGATGAAGGGGTGGAGCTTCATCCGCTGCAATGCGTCGTGGACGCTGAAGGTGGCATCGGTGTAATCGAGTCCGACGACCAGTCCGATGCAGAGCTTGTCCTCGCCCATCGGGTAGATGAAGCTGCCGCCGAACTCGTTGAAGCGGGCCCCGGTGCGCAGCGGCCACCCCATCGTGTGGATCACGCGGTCGAGCGGCTTCTGCACCTCCCAGACCTCTTTCACACCGAGCTCCCAGCGCATCGGGTCGGCGCCGTGCATGTCGAAGTAGTCGTAGGCGGCGTAGGTGAGGTGGCCGACCGTGCCCTCGGCGAGCACCGTCGCCTTGGCGATCACGTCGGAGCCGGGCTCGAAGTTGGCCAGCTCTTCGCCGTCTTTGCCGCGGCCGCGGTCGCCTGAGCGTACGCCCTTGACGACGCGGTCCTCGACCAGCAGCTTGGTCGCGGCGGTTTCGCTGAGGATGTAGACGCCGGCCTCTTCGGCCTTGTCGGCGAGGAAGCGCCCCAGTTTCGCGACCGAGGTGACGTAATTGCCGTGATTGCGGAAGTTCGGCGGCGGTGGCTTGATCGGGAAGGCTTTCTTCGGGGTCAGCAAATAGACCGCATCCTTCTTGACCTCCCCGTAGACCGGCCACTCCTCCTTCGGCAGGTCCGGGAACAGTTCTTCCATCGCCGAAGGCATCATGTTCGCCCCCGAGAGGAGGTGCGCACCGGCCACCTTGCCCTTCTCGATCACGGCAACCGGCACTTCACCGAGCTTCTCGGTCAGCTCCGGCTCGTTCTCGAGCAGCTGCATCAGCTTGTTGGCGCAGGCGAGGCCGGCCGGGCCGCCGCCGACGATCGCCACGCCGACCTCGATCCGATCCTCGGGTGCGTCGGTCGGCGGACCGATCACCGAGTTCGAGTCGAACGGCGGCGGGAACTCACTGGGTGGCACTGCCGGCATCTGGGGCTCCTCTCGGGGGCGAGAACTGCGGGGACTGAGCCGAAGCTCAGCCGCCCTTCTTGGCTTTGATCGCCTCGGTCAGCTTGGGGACGATCTTGTGCAGATCGCCCACCACGCCGAGGTCCGAGAACTCGAAGATCGGGGCGTTCGGGTCCTTGTTGATCGCCAGGATGTTCTCCGAGTTCTGCATACCGACCTTGTGCTGGATCGCACCGGAGATCCCCGCCGCGAGGTACAGCTTCGGCGCGACCGTCTTGCCGGTCTGGCCGATCTGCGCCGCGTAGGGGTACCAGCCGGCGTCGACGACCGCGCGGGTCGCGGCGACGGCGCCGCCCATCGACTCGGCGAGTTCCTCGGCGAGTTTGAAGCCCTCCGCCGCGCCGAGACCGCGGCCACCGCCGACCAGGATGTCGGCGTCCTCGATGTTGACGTCGGCGCCGCGCTGCTCGCCGCGCTGGACCAGCGTCGCCTTGGACGACCAGGGCGACAGCTCGACCTCGACGTCCTCGACCGCGGCGGTGCCGCCGCTCTCTTTCGCGTCGAAGGCGTTGAGGCGGCCGATGATGATCCCGGGCTCGGCGACATAGCCGACGTCGGCGATCTCCGAGTCCTGCAGGATCGGCCGCTCGACCACGAGCTTGCCGTCCTGGACTTTGACCGCGGTGACCTCCATCGTCACCCCGGCACCGAGGCGCGCGGTCAGGCCCGCGCCGATCTCGAAGCCGAGCAGACCGCCGCCGAACAGCGCGTAGCTGATCCCGTTGTCGCCGATGACCTTGGCCATCGCGTCGACGATCGGCTGGGCGAGGCCCTCCGGCACGCTCTTGGCCCGGTAGACCTTGGCGGCGCCGTAGTTGCCGAGCCCGGCGCAGGCGTCGTCGGCGATGTCGCCGACCACCAGCGCGCTGGCCTCGCCGCCGATTTCACCGGCGAGCTTGGCGGCCTCGGAGATGGCACCAAGGCTGTTTTTGTTGAAGTTGCCCTCGTCGTCGTGGAGGGCGTAAACCAGGATGCCTGCCATCTAGATCAGTTTCCTCTCGTCCAGCCAGGCGACGATCTTTTCGACCGTCTCGTTGGTGTCCTCGTCCTCGATGATTTCGCCGGCCTCCTTGGCGGGCGGCGGATTCAGGGCCAGGACCTTGGTCTTCGAGCCGGCCTCGCCGACCTGCCCGGCGTCGATCCCGACGTCGCCGGCGGCCTTGTTGTCGAGCGGCTTCTTTTTCGCGCCCATGATCGCTTTCAGCGACGGGTAGCGCGGCTCGTTGATCGCGTCGCCGACGCTGATCACGGCGGGCAGCTCGACCTCGACGGTGTCGTACCCGTACTCGGCCTGGCGCTCGCAACGGAGCTTGCCGTCGTTGACGTCGATCTTGATCACCTGGGTCAGCGACGGCATCTGCAGGTGGTCGGCGACGACGGCGCCGATCGTGTAGCACTCGCCGTCATCGGACTGCTGGCCGAGCAGGACCAGGTCCGGTTTCTCGGACTCGAGCACCTTCGCCAGCGAGTAGCCGGTGGCGCAGACGTCGGAGCCCGCAAGGGCGTCGTCGGTCAGCTGGACCGAGCGGTCGGCGCCGAGGGCGACGGCCTTGTGCAGCGCGCGGACGGCGGATTCGGGACCCATGGTCACCGCCACGACCTCCTCGACCGGGATCGCGCCACCCTCCTTGATCTGCATGGCCGCCTCGAGGGCGTGCGTGTCGAAGGGGTTGAGGTTTTTCTCGCCGCTGCGATCGAGGCGCATCGTGCTCGGATCAATGCGCTTCTGCACCGCGGCGTCCGGTACCTCCTTGACCAGGACGCAGATCTTCAAGTTCAAGCCTCCTTGGGGAAACGGTTCTCGGTGTGCGAGGAAGGCCGCGGGTTGCGATTCAAGGGCCCCGTCGCGGCCGGGCATGTTATCGGTTTGGCCGGTTGACTGACCAGTCAATCAGGCACTATACCCGCTCCACCAGGACCTGTGCACAGATCCGTGTAGGCAATTAGGAGGAACGTCGCCGGTCGGATCAGGCGCCCGCGGCGTGGCGCTCGGCGGCGCCCTCGCGGATGAACTCGACGATGTCGTCGGTACCCGATCCAGGCGTGAATACCTCGGCGACGCCGAGCTTCTTCAGCTCCGGGATGTCGTCGGCAGGGATCGTCCCCCCCACCGTTACCAGAACGTCGTCGACCCCTTGCGCCTTCAACAGCTCGACCACTTTCGGCACCAGCGTCATGTGGGCGCCGGAGAGGATCGAGAGGCCGACCGCGTCGGCGTCCTCCTGGATCACCGTCTCGGCGATCTGCTCGGGGGTCTGGTGGAGGCCGGTGTAGATGACCTCCATGCCGGCGTCGCGCAGGGCCCGGGCGATGATCTTGGCGCCACGGTCATGGCCGTCGAGACCGGGCTTGGCGACGACGACGCGGATCTTGCGGGCGGTGGCAGCCTCCATCGGAGGAAGGAACTCTATTCGCTCACCGGCTGTGGTTGCGGACCGGCGGTCGCCAGCCAGGAGCCCGCCAGGATCAGCGCCAGGCCAACCAGCGCGCCCGCGCCCGGTTCCTCGCTGAGGAAGACGACGCCGAGCGCCAGCGCGATCACCGGATTGATGTAGGTGATGACCGAGGCTCGCGCGGGGCCGGCGTCGCCGATCAGGATCGCCATCAGGACGAGCGCCAGGGCGGTGCAGAAGATGCCGAGGACGACGACCGAGGCGAAGGCGCCCGCGCTCGGCGCGGCGCCCGGCAGGTCGATCGCCGCGAGCGGCGTCAGGAGCGCCGCGGCGATCACCAGCGTGGCCGCCATCATCGCGGTCGGGTCGAGGTCGCCGAGCTTGCGTTTGAGGATCAGCGGGCCGGTCGCATAGCCGCAGGCGGCGATCAGCACCGCGCCGACCCCGAGCAGTTCGCCGCCGTCGCCCGAGACGTCGACCCCGACCAGCGCCGCCACCCCGGCGAGCCCGACCACGAGGCCGAGGAGGCGGTAGCCGCTGACCCGTTCGCTCGGCTCGAAGCGCAGGCTGAGCAGGGCGATCAGCAGCGGCACCGTGGCGATCACGATCGCCGCCGTCGAGGAGGCGACATGCTCCTCGCCCGCCGCGATCATCGGGAACGGGACGGCGACCTCGGCGACCGCGAAGGCAAGGAGCCAGCGCCCGCGGCCCCAAAGGCTCGGCAGCGTCCCCGCCCGCCAGGCAATCGCCACCAGCACCACGGCGCCGAGCGCGACCCGCAGCCAGGCGAGGTCGAGCGGCGGCATGCCGCCGTCGTCGGCGATCTTGATGAAGAGGTAGGGAAGGCCCCAGAGGACGGAGACGGCGGCGAAGGCGCCCCAGGCGCGCCGGCTCATCCGCCCGGGCGGCGGAGCGGGAAGCGGCGCGGCGCCGGGCGGCGGTTGGCGGCGACGCGGGACGCGCCGAAGCCCGCGACGGTGGCGAGGACCGTCACCGCGATCGCGGTCAGCCGCCGGCCGAGCCGCTCGAAGCGCAGCGTCTGCCAGCCCTCCTCCTTGGCGATCGCCGCCAGCGGCGGGTCCGGGTTGACGGCGACCGGCTTGCCGACCGCGCGCAGCATCGGCAGGTCCGAGAGCGAGTCCGAGTAGGCGTAGGAGGCGGCCAGGTCGATGTCGTGCCTGGCGGCGAATTCCTCCATCGCGGTCACCTTGCCGGGGCCGTAGACGAAGGGCCCGTCGAGCCGCCCCGTGAACATGCCCTCCGCGTCGACCTCGTAGCGGGTGCCGATCCCGCCCTCCATGCCGAGCACGGTCGCCAGCGTTTCCACCACTTCGTTGCCGGCGGCGCTGACGATGAAGGTCGGGCGGCCGGCGTCCTGGTGGGCATGGACCTCCTCCAGCATCTGCGGATAGACGCGCGGCAGGATCGCCGCCATCGTCTCCGGCCCCATCCGCTCGACCGTCTTCGCCGCCAGGCCGGTGATCAGCTCGCGGGCGACCCGCAGCACCTCGGTGGTGCGCTCGTCATTGGTGCCGCGCAGGCGGTAGCGCAGGTGCTCGACCGCCCAGCGGGCGAGCTGCCGCCGGCTGACGATCCCGCCCCGCGCCGCAACGCGCGCGAACTGCATGCCGCTCGACCCCGCCATCAGGGTCTTATCCAAGTCGAAGAAAGCGGCGGCTTTGCTCATCGAATCAGCGCCGGAAGTTCGGCGCGCGGCTTACGCCGCGGCGACCTCCAGGACGATCGCGTCGCCCTGGCCGCCGCCCGAGCAGATCGCCGCCACGCCCAGGCCCCCGCCCCTACGCCCCAACTCGTGGACCAGGGCGCCGACGATGCGGGCGCCGGAGGCGCCGATCGGGTGGCCGAAGGCGATCGCGCCGCCGTTCACGTTGACGTTGGTCTCGTCGATGCCGAGGATCCGCATCGAGCCGATCGCGACCGAGGCGAAGGCCTCGTTGATCTCCCAGAGGTCGACGTCGCCGGGCTGCATGCCGATCTTCTCCAACGCTTTCAGCGCCGCGTTGCCGGGGGTGCGGGCGAGGTAGGCAAAGTCGTCGGCAACCATCGCGTAGGAGAGCACCTTGGCGAGCGGCTTGCGCCCTTCCTTGTCGGCCCATTCCTCGGAGGCGACGACGATCGCGCCGGCGCCGTCGTTGACGCCCGGGGCGTTGCCTGCGGTATGGGTGGCACCCTCGCCGCCCACCGCCTTCAGTTTCGAGAGGACCTCCAGCGTCGTGTCGGGGCGCGGCGCCTCGTCGACCTCGACCGTCGTGTCGCCCTTGCGGCCCTTGACGACGACCGGAACGATCTCGTCGGCGATCCGGCCCGCCTCGGTCGCCTCGCCGGCGAGCTGCTGCGAGCGGACCGCGAATTTGTCCATGTCGGCGCGGGTGATCTCCAGCTCGTTGGAGACCTCTGACGCCTCGTTGATCATCTGCTTGTGGGTGAAGGGGTTGGTGAGCCCGTCGTGGGTCATCGCGTCGAGCGCCTGGACGTCGCCCATCCGGAAGCCGAAGCGGGCGTTCGGCAGCAGGTAGGGCGCCTTGCTCATCGACTCCATGCCGCCGGTCACCGCGACGTCGAGGTCGCCGACCCGGATCGCCTGGTCGGCGAGTCCGAGCGTCCGTATGCCCGAGGCACAGACCTTGTTCACGGTCTCCGAGGGGACCTCCTTCGGGATGCCGCCTTTGATCTGGGCCTGGCGCGAGGGGATCTGCCCCTGGCCGGCCTGCAGCACCTGGCCGAAGATGACCTGCTGGACCTGCTCGGCGCCGACGCCGGAGCGCTCCAGCGCCGCCTCGATGGCGATGCCGCCGAGCTCGGGGGCTTCGAGCGAAGACAGGGCGCCGCCCATCTTGCCGACCGGGGTGCGCGCGGTACCAAGGATCACTGAGCTGGACATCTGCAGGCCTTCCTCTCCTGGCGTGTTGTTCCCGTTGTCGGGCCGGCCCGCGGCGCGGGCGCCTCGCCTGCGGGACGATACGGCACCGGCCGCTTTTCCCGCCTCACTAGACTCGCCGTCCGATGAACGTCGATGTGAGACAAGTGTCACTGCGCGATGTCGACGCGGGGCTTGTCGCCGTCGGCCTCTACGAGGGCGACTCGCTGCCCGAGGAGGTCGCGGGAGCCCCCGGGGCGGCCGATGCCAAGGGCTCCTTCAAGACGCTGACCCGGCTCTACCCGGGTGGCCCGGAGCGGCTTTTGGTGGTCGGGCTGGGCGAGCGCGAAGACCTCGACGCGGAGAAGCTGCGGGTGCTCGCGGCGCTGGTAGCGGGCGAGGCGGCGAAGCTCGAGGCGACCTCGCTGGCCTGGGCGCTGCCCGGCTTCGAGGACGAGGAGGCGGCCGCCGAGGCGATCGTCACCGGCACGATCCTCGGCTCCTACCGCTTCGACCGCTTCAAGAGCGCGGGCGACGACGAGGACGAGCCAAAGGCGCGCCTGGAGTCGCTGACCGTGCTCGGGCCGGCCGAGCTGGCCGGCGCGGTCGAGACGGCGCGCATCTACTCGGAGGCCGCCAACCGCGCCCGCGACCTGCAGGAGACGCCCGCCAACTTCGCCCGCCCCGTGGACCTGGCGAGGCGCGCCGAGGAGATCGCCGCAGGCAACGACGCGGTCAGCATCGAGGTCTTCGACGGCGAGGCGATCCGCGCCAAAGGCATGGGCGGCCTCGCCGCGGTCAGCCAAGGTGGCCCGGTCGACCCGCGCCTGATCGTGCTGCGCTACGCGGGCGGCGGCGACGGGCCGACGCTCGGCTTCGTCGGCAAGGGAGTGACCTTCGACACCGGCGGCATCGTGCTGAAGCCGGGCGCCGGGATGCAGGAGATGAAGTTCGACATGTCGGGCGCCGCGGCGGTGCTCGAGGCGACCGCGGCGATCGCCGAGCTCGGCCTGCCGGTCGACCTGATCACCGTCGTCCCCGCCACCGAGAACATGCCTTCCGGGACCGCCGTGAAGCCCGGCGACGTCATCACCCAGTACAACGGCAAGACGGTCGAGGTGAACAACACCGACGCCGAGGGGCGGCTGATCCTCGCCGACGCGCTCGCCTACGCGATCGAGCTCGGCGCCGAGCGGATCGTCGACCTGGCGACGTTGACCGGCGCGGTGCTGATCGCGCTCGGCTCCACCTACGCGGCGGTCATCTCCAACGACGACGAGCTGGCGACGGAGCTCTCCGCGGCAGGCGAGGAGACCGGCGAGCTGGTCTGGCGCCTCCCCCTCCACCCCGAGTACAAGGAGATGATGAAGGGGACGGTCGCCGACCTCTCCAACCTCGCCAAAAAGCGCGAGGCGGGCTCGATCACCGCGGCCTCCTTCCTCGAGGAGTTCGTCGACGGCACCCCCTGGGCGCACATCGACATCGCCGGCACGGCCTGGGACGTCAACCGCGCCTACACCGGCAAGGGCGGCAGCGGTTACGGCGTGCGGCTGCTGGTGCAGCTGGTCCGCGATCTGGCCGACTGAGCGCCGCGGCTCAGCCGCCGAAGATCATCAGCGTCGAGGTGCCGGTGGCGAGCAGCTTGCCCGTGTCCTCGGCGGTGAGGCGCGCCTCGGCGGTCGCCTGGCGGCGGCCACGGTGGACGACCGTGCCCTCGCAGAGGACGCGGCCGGTTTCGCGCTCGATCGGCCGCACGTACTTGACCTCGAGCCCGAGCGAGGTGTAGCCGACGCCCGCGGGCAGCGTGGTGTGAACCGCGCAGCCGAGCGCCGAGTCGAGGATCGTCGCCGCGTAGCCGCCATGGACGACGCCGATCGGGTTGTAGTGCTCCTCCCCCAGTTCGCCGGCGAAGACGACGCGGCCCTCCTCGAGCTCGATCGGCGCCATGTTCATCACCAGCGAGATCGGTGGCCGGGCCAGCTCGCCGGCGACGACCGCGCGCATGTATTCGAGCCCCGCCATCTCCGCCCCGGCGCTTGCGGTCATCACCGGGTCCAGCCATTCCAGGGTCCGCGAGCGGATCGCGGACTCCGACTCGGCGGTGCTCACCGGCGGCCCCGGCGGACGGGGGTCACGGCCCCCAGACGGCGCGGCTCGCCACCTCGGTAGTTGAGGTCGGCGGTGATCTCCTCCTGGCTGATCGCGATCCGCGGGCCACGCGAGCGACCCCGATTCTTATGTCTGTTGGTGCTGAACCTCATCGTCGCCTCCGTTCAGTGGCGCTTTTGGGTTTCGTCATGCAACTCAACTTCAGCGACCCTAGGCGACTCGGTTTCGTGATGCAACCGATGTGTGACAAGATCACACGGTGCTCGGCAACGACTATCCGGACCAAGTCTGCTCGCTTGCCAAGTCGCTCGAGGTGATCGGCGAGCGCTGGTCGCTGCTGCTCGTCCGCGACGTGCTGAACGGCAACCGCCGCTTCTCGGGCATCCAGTCCAACCTGGGGATCGCCCGCAACGTCCTCTCGGCCCGCCTCGAGCGCCTCGTCGAGGAGGACATCCTCGAACGCCGCGCCTACCAGGAAAGCCCGCCCCGCCACGAATACTTCCTCACCGAGAAGGGACTCGACCTCTGGCCCGCCCTGATGGCCCTGATGCACTGGGGCGACCGCTACTCGTCCGGCCCCGACGGCCCTCCCCTCCTCGTCGTCCACAAGGGCTGCGGCGGCGAGGTCTCCGACCGCGGCATCTGCGGGACCTGCGGCGAGGTCCTCACCGCCCGCGACGCGAAGGCCGTCCCCGGCCCCGGCGCCCCGGCCTACGACGTCGGCTTCTCCCCCTTCGCCGAGCGCCGCTGATCTTCGCGGACGACATCGGCAAATCCAAGGCCACGCTCGAGACGCCGGGTCGGCGCGTACTCGAGGTTCGATCCGGGCGATCGCCGATTGGGTCGTCCCCGCCGGATCGCCAACTGCCCACCCGTTACCTTTCCTTCGAACGGGGCAGCAATCCAGAGGAGGAGTGGAATGGCGACTGCGGCGGGTATCGGAGCGCGGGACAAGATCTTCATCGGCGGTGAGTGGGTCAAGCCGGCCGGGGCGGACCCGCTGCCGGTCGTCAACTCGACCACCGAGGAGACGATCGCGACGATCCCGGGCTGCACGCTGGTCGAGGTCGACCTCGCGGTAGAGGCGGCGCGGGCCGCCTTCGACGGCTGGTCGCAGGCGCCGCGGGGCGAGCGGGCCGAAGCGCTGGCGGCGATCGCCGCCGGGATGGGAGAGCGTGCCGAGGAACTGACCGAGACGATCGTCGCCGAGCTCGGGATGCCGCGGAAACTGACCGAGATGATCCAGGTCGGCCTCGGGATCAACCACTTCGCGGTGATGCCGCAGGCGATCGAGGAAGTGCGCTGGGAAGAGGCGGTCGGCAACTCGCGGGTGCTGCGCGAGGCGGCCGGGGTGGTCGGCGCGATCACCCCATGGAACTATCCGTTGAACCAGATCGGCGCCAAGGTCGCCCCCGCCCTCGCCGCCGGCTGCACGGTGGTCCTGAAGCCGAGCGAGGTGGTGCCGTTGAACGCCTTCATCCTCGCCGAGGTGATCGAGTCGGTCGGGCTGCCGCCCGGCGTCTTCAACCTGGTCACCGGGATCGGCCCGGTCGTCGGCGAGGCGATCGCCGGCCACCCCGGCGTCGACCTCGTCTCCTTCACCGGCTCCACCCGCGCCGGCCGGCGCGTCTCCGAGCTCGCCGCGGCGACCGTGAAGCCGGTCGCGATGGAGCTCGGCGGCAAGTCCCCGAACGTGCTGCTGGACGACGCCGACTTCGCCCGCGCCGTCCCCGACGGGGTCGCCAAGTGCTTCCTCAACTCGGGCCAGACCTGCAGCGCGCTGACCCGGATGCTGGTGCCGCGGGAGCGCCTCGCCGAGGCCGAGGAGCTGGCCAAGGCGGCCGCCGAAGGCTTCATCCCCGGCGACCCGCTCGACCCCGGCACCACGCTCGGCCCGCTCGTCTCGGCGCCCCAGCGCGAGCGCGTCCGCGGCTACATCGCCAAGGGCGAGGCCGAGGGCGCGAAGCTGGTGACCGGCGGCGCCGAGCCGCCCGAGGGCCTCACCCGCGGCTACTTCGTCCGCCCCACGGCCTTCTCCGAGGTGACGCCGGAGATGACGATCGCCCGTGAGGAGATCTTCGGCCCGGTTCTGGCGATCCAGCCCTACGAGGACGAGGCCGACGCGCTGCGGATCGCCAACGCGACCGAGTACGGGCTGGCGGGCGGCGTCTGGTCGGGCGACACCGACCGGGCGATCGCGGTGGCGCGCCATCTGCGCACCGGCCAGATCGAGATCAACGGGGGCGCCTTCAACCCGGTCGCCCCGTTCGGCGGCTACGGCCAGTCCGGCCACGGGCGCGAGAACGGGCGCTTCGGCCTCGAGGAGATGCTCCAGGTCAAGAGCCTCCAGCTCTAGCGCGGTTGGAAATCCTCGCAATGCGAGGAAAACCAACCACGGAAGGACTCAGGCGGGGAGGGTGAAGCGGACGCGGGTCCCCGGGTTCGCGTCTTCGAGCCAGATGCGGCCGCCGTGCGCCTCGACGATCGCCCGCGAGATCGCCAGGCCGAGCCCGGCGCCGTCCTCGCCGCGCGAGCTCTCGCCGCGGTAGAAGGCCTCGAAGACGCGCTCTCCCTCCCCCGCCGGGATCCCCTCGCCGGAGTCGACGACCTCGACCTCCACCCTGCCCGGGCCGCCCTTCGCCCGTACGGTGACGCTGCCGTCGGCGGGCGTGTGGCGGATCGCGTTCTGGATCAGGTTGAAGAGGACGCGCTGCAGTTTCTCCGCGTCGGCCTCGGCGACGACCTTCCCGTCGGGCAGCTCGGCGGCGAGGTGGACGCCGCGCTCCTCAGCGGAAGTGCGGAACGCGGCGACCGTATCGCCGATCAGGTCGCCGAGCTCGACCTGGCGCATCGTCCAGGAGATGTCGCCGGCCTCGATCCGCGAGAGCTCGAAGAGGTCGTCGATCAGGTCGCTGAGCACGGCGACGTGGGTGCGGATCTCGGCCAGGTAGCGGTCGCGGTCCTCGCCCGCGACGCCGTCGTCGATCGCCTCGACCAGCAGGCGCAGCGAGGCGAGCGGCGTGCGCAGGTCGTGCGAGGCGGCGGCGACGAGGCCGCGGCGCGCCTCCTCGACTTGGCGGCGCATCCGCTCCTCCATCGACTGGCGGACGGCGAGGCCCGCGGCGACCGCGGAGGCGGCCACCGCGACCAGCACCAGGAGGATCTGGTCGAACCCCATCTGGTTGGGGATCCCGACCGCGGCGGCGCCGGCCAGGAAGGCGGCGAAGGCGATCAGCGCGGCGCGCTTCATACCCGGAACCGGTAGCCGACGCCCCAGACCGTCTCGATGAAGCGGGGCTCGGCCGGGTCGTCGCCGAGCTTGGCGCGCAGGCGGCGGACGTGGACGGTGACGGTCGAGGTGTCGTCGAACCAGGGCTCGCCCCAGACCGCCTCCATCAGCTGATCGCGGGAGAAGACGCGGCCGGGGTTGGCGGCGAAGAAGGCGAGCAGATCGAACTCGCGCATCGTCAGCATGATCTCCTCGCCGTCGAGGAAGACGCGGCGGCTCGCGGGCTCGACCCGCAGCGGGCCGTGGACGATCGGCGGCCGGTCCTCCTCGTCGGCGGCCGGCACGGTGCGGCGCAGGACCGCCTCGACCCGGGCGACGAGCTCGGCCGGCGAGAAGGGCTTGACAACGTAGTCGTCGGCGCCGTTGCGGAGGCCGACGAGGCGATCGGACTCCTCGCCGCGCGCGGTCAGCAGGATCACCGCGATCGGCGAGCCGGGCCGTTCCTGCAGCCGTTCCATCACTTCGATCCCGTCGATCCCGGGCAGCATCACGTCGAGGACGACTAGGTCGGGGCGGTGCTCGGTGGCGAGGTCGAGCGCCTTGTAGCCGTCGGCGGCGGTGAAGGTCTCGAACCCGGCCCGTTCCATGTAGCGGCCGACGATCTCGACGATCGTCGGCTCGTCGTCGACCACGAGGACGGTCGCGGTCTTCTCCAAGGGTCCGGACGAGTTCTTAGCCGAAGGTGAAGGCATAGCCCTGCACACCGGCTTCCGGGACGAGTTCGAGCACGTGGTGTTCCACTTTCGGCAGTTCCACCAGGTTGTAGAGACGCTGGCTCGTGACCTTGACGTAGCCATTGTGGACGTCGGAGCCGTCGTCGGCGGCGGCGATCGGCCTGCCGTCGAGCAGGACCTTCATGCGGCGGGGCTTGCCGGGGGAGCCGAGCACGAGGTAGACGCGCCGGGCGCCGAAGTTGAGGGCGAGGCGGGCATCCTTCCCGGCGGTCACCGGCTGTTCGCCGATCGACCATTCACCGCCGTAGGAGAGCTGGTTTTCGCCGGGTTCTTCGAGCGTGAACGTCTGCCGGCCAGGCTTGATTTCGCCGTTGGTGAAGTCCAGAGCGCGCTCCGAGCCGAGATAGGACTCGGGCGTCGTCACGCCCGGTTCGGCGGCCATCCCGCGGGCGCCGGAGAGTTGCTTGCCGGGCGCATGCCCGGCTTCGGTCAGGAGCTCGCGGATCACCTGTTCTTTCTCCCCGTAGCTGCCCTCGCCGAAGTGGGCGAAGCGGACCTGGCCCTTGGCGTCGACGAAGTACTCGGCCGGCCAGTAGAGGTTTTCGTAGGCGTCCCAGGTCTGCATTTCGTTGTCCTGGACCACCGGGTAGTCGATCCCGTCGGTCTTGATCGCCTCTTCGACGTTGGAGGCTTCACGCTCGAACGGGAACTCGGGGGTGTGGACGCCGACGATCACCAGCCCGTCCTTGGCGTAGCGCTTGTACCACGCGTTCAGGTAGGGCAGCGTGCGGATGCAGTTGATGCAGCTGTAGGTCCAGAAGTCGATCAGGACGACCTTGCCGCGCAGCCCCTTCATCGTCAGCGGCTTGTCGCCGGGGGTGTTGAACCAGTCCTGGGTGCCGACGAATTCGGGCGCCGTGCCGATGTCTTCGAGCGGGACGGTTTCTTCCTCTTTGGCGGTCAGCCGCGATTCGCCTTCGTTGCCGGGACGCGGGTTCTCGCCGCGTTCGGCGCGGGCCTGTTCGACCTCGCGCCCCGATTCCGCTTCCGCCGCCTTGAGGCCGATCCCGTGACCGCTGCCGCCGCGGACTTCGGCCAGCGCGACCTGGGCGGTGTGGCTCTTTTCGATCCCTTCCGCCGGGTTGGTGAGCCAAGAGGGGAGCGCGGCGGTGACCTTCGACTGGAAGGTGGTGTCGTAGCCCTGCCACATCGCGAAGGCGACCAGGACCATCACCCCGCCGATCGCGATCTGGAAGGCGCCACTGCGGCGGGCGAGCGGCGCCGCCAGCCTGCGGCCGCCGATCATCAGCAGGTAGAGGACGATCGCCGAGCCGATCGCGTAGGCGACGACGACGGCGAGGCGGCCCGCGTTGAAGGGCTGCGAGGCCGAAGCGGTGAGGACGGCGGCGAGGATCGGCCCCGCGCAGGGCGCGTAGAGGACGCCGAGGCTGAAGCCGAGGCCGACGCCGGACCAGAAGCCGTCGCCCTCGGTCTTCACCCCGACCCGGCCCGCGAAGCGCGAGCCGAAGGCCTCCACCCGCGCGGCGAGGGGCGGGATCAGCAGGACGATGCCGAAGCCGAAGAGGACGACGATCGCGACGTTTCGCAGCAGGTCGTTGGGAAGGCCGAGCGCGTTGATCACGTAGACGAGCGCGAAGAGGACGAAGGTGAAGGAGACGACGAGGCCGGTGACCACCCCGAGCGGGCGGCGGTGCCCGCCGGTCGCCCCGGCCGAGAGCGCGATCGGCAGCACCGGCACCACGCACGGCGACACCGCGGTCGCGGCGCCCGCGACGAAGCCGAAGATGATCAAAAGCGCCATTCGCGAGAAGCCTTCCAGGAAGACCTTACGAATCGGTAACGGGCAAGGCTCAACCAGGCGTCGCCGCCAAGTGCGTTCGCACTTAGCCCCACATATTGGGGTTAAGTGCGAACGCGCTCAGCTGCGGGGCGGGATCGAGGTGATCGCGCCGTCGGCAAGTTTGGCGATGGCGCCGGCCCGACCGACGTCATCGGCGATGCCGAAGTGCTCGCAAATCGTCAGCTCGTGCTCGCGCAGGAGCGGCCGGGAGGGGTCGACGACCGGCGCGCCACGCAGGCGGTCCTCCGCGACCGCCGCCCAGACGCCCACCCCGGCGGCTCCGGCGCAGACGCCGACCGGCACCGCGACGACGCGGCCGCCGCGCCGCCGCCCGCCGTTCAGCTTCGCCACCAGCCAGGAGGGGTCGTGCGAGGTGGAGTCGATGTAGACGCTCTGCACCTCGCCGACGGCGCCGCCCTCGAGGTCGGCCAGCGGCCCGCCGACCCAGCCGATCGCCTCGGGGAGCCTGACCTTCTCAGCCATCGGCGTGCCGCTCCAGCAGCTCGCTCGCCGCGGTCGCCGGGTCAAGTTCGCGTCGCACCACGCGCTCCAGCAGCGCCGCCGTCTCGGCGTCCTCGGCCGCCCACGCCTCAAGCCGGCGCCGCATCCGCGAGGCGGCGATCCCGATCACCTCGCTGCGCAGGTTGCGCGCGCGGCGCTCGGCCAGCGTCCCCTGCGCCTCGATGAAGCCGCGGTGCTCGTCGATCTTCCGCGCCAGCTCGTCCACGCCCTCGCCGCGGGCCGCCTCGGTGCGCAGGATCGGCACCTGCCAGGCGCCTGGTTCGTGGGACAGCGCCAGTACGCCGCGTACCTCGCGCACCATCGTGTCGGTCATCGGGTGGTCGGCCTTGTTGACGACGATGATGTCGGGGATCTCCATCACCCCCGCCTTCAGTGCCTGGATCGAGTCGCCGGAGCCGGGCATCAGCGCGAGGATGATCGTATCGGCGTGGTCGACGATGTCGATCTCGGCCTGGCCGACGCCGACGGTCTCGATCAGCACGTCGTCTTTGCCCGCCGCGTCCATCACCAGGGCCACCTGCAGGGCCGCCTCGGAGAGCCCGCCGAGGGCACCGCGCGAGGCCATCGAGCGGATGAAGACGCCGGGATCGAGGAAGTGGTCGGAGAGGCGGATCCGGTCACCGAGGAGGGCGCCGCGGGTGAACGGGCTCGAGGGGTCGATCGAGAGGACCGCGACCTCGCGCTCGGCTTTGCGCATCTCCGCGGTCAGCGCGCCGATCAGAGTGCTCTTCCCCACCCCCGGCGGGCCGGTGAAGCCGATGATCCGCGCCTTGCCGGTCCGCGGGTAGACCTCGCGGACGAGATCCCAGCCGGCGGGGTCGTCGGACTCGATCAGCGTGATCGCCCGCGCCAGGGCGCGCTTGTCGCCGGCGATCAGCCGCTCGGCCAGCGGCGCGTCTTTGGCAACGTCAGGCACGGGGTCGCCAGTCTAATGCCGCGTCCGATGTCGCCGGCGCGGCACTAAAGTGCCCCGCCGTGCTCCGCTTCCTCGCCCGCAACGGGATGCTGAACTGGCGCTATGGGCGACTCGCCTGGCGCTACCTGTGGCGCCGCCTGCTGACCTCGGCGGGGCGCCGTTGGCGCACCGAAGGCTTCGTCTTCTTCGGGCGCGGCCTCGAAATCGAGATCGGAACGCGCGGCCGGATCGACTTCGGCCGCTTCGTCTGGATCGGCGACCGGACCAAGATCCGCTGCCACGAGGGGGTGGTCGAGATCGGCGCCAAGACGGTGATGGGCCAGGAGTGCACGATCTCCGCCTATCAGCATGTGCGGATCGGCGAGCAGTGCGTGATCGCCGACCGGGCGATGTTCATCGACTTCGACCACGGCGTCGTCGAGGTCGAGCGGCCGATCCGCGTGCAGGGCATCTACAAGCGCGACGTCGAGGTCGGCTCGAACGTCTGGATCGGCTACGGCGCCTGCATCCTGCGCGGCGTCCGGGTCGGCGACAACTCGATCATCGGGACCAACTCGGTGGTCACCAAGGACGTGCCCGCGAACACGGTCGTCGGCGGCATCCCGGCGCGGGTGCTGCGGATGCGCGAGGCGCCGCGCGATCTGCATTGGGACCATCCGGTCGAACCGGACCCGGACGCGCCGACGACCCTGCAACCGCCGTCGCCCTAGGAGCGCTCCTCGAGCAGCTCGGCGACCCGCCGCTCGACCAACTCGGTCCCCAGCTCGAGGAAGCGGATGATCGCCTCGATCTCGGCGATCGTGAAGCGGTCGACCAGCGGCAGCGCGCCCGCGGCGAGCGGGCCGTAGAAGCGGTCGGAGACCTCTTCCAGCCTCTCGGTCTGCTCGATCAGGACGCGGCGCCGGTCGTCCGGGTCGGCGACCCGCCGCACGTAACCCTTCTCGACCAGCCGGTCGATCACCGCGGTGACCGTGCCGCTGGTCAGCCCCGCGTCGGCGGCGATCCGGCCCGCCGTCACCGGGCCCAGCCGCTCGACGATGTCGAGGCAGCGCGAGTCGGTCCGGTTGACCCCGATGCCGCGCGACGCGAGGTCGTCCATCTTGTCGGTCGCCAGCTGGTTCTCGCGCACCGCCGCGAACAGCTCGCCGACCAGCTCCGCCTTCGTCTTTCGCTTCATCTATCTGCCGCGAATCATCTGCCGCGAATCTTTGTTACCTTGATTTTCAAGATACTTGAGAATCGAGTGAAATTGTATGCGATCCGAGGAGGTCTGGGTGAGCGAGGCAAACGCGATCGAAGCGGTGGAGTTGCGGAAGTCCTACGGGGAGGAGGTTCAGGCTCTCGACGGGCTCTCCTTCTCGGTGCCGGCGGGGACCGTCTTCGGCCTGCTCGGGCCGAACGGGGCGGGCAAGTCGACGACGGTGAAGATCCTCACCACGCTCGCCCACCCCGACGGCGGCTCGGCGAAGGTTGCTGGCCACGACGTCCTCGGCGAACCGGCCCTGGTGCGGGAGTCGATCGGCGTCGTCTCCCAGGCAGGCGGGCTCGACCGCGAGGCGACCGGGCGCGAGAACCTGCGCCTGCAGGGGCAGGTGTTCGGCATGGGCGGCCGCGAGCTGGAGCGGCGGATCGACGAGCTGCTCGAGCAGTTCCGGCTCACCGACGCCGGCAACCGCCTGGTCCGCGAGTACTCGGGCGGGATGCAGCGGCGGCTCGACGTCGCCCAAGGCCTCGTCCACCGGCCGCAGGTCCTCTTCCTCGACGAGCCGACCACCGGCCTCGACCCGGAGGTGCGGGCGGAGATGTGGGATGAGATCTCGCGCCTCTCCGGCGCCGGGCTGACCGTCCTCCTCACTACCCACTACCTCGAGGAGGCCGACCAGCTGGCGGCGCAGCTGGCGATCGTCGACAAGGGCCGGGTCGTCGCCGAGGGCTCCCCCGACGCGCTGAAGCGCGAGCTGCGCGGCGACGCGATCCACATCGAGCTCGGCACCGAGACCGGCGGCGAGGCCGCGGTGCGCGAGGCGCTCGCCCGCGTCGACGGCCTCGACCAGATCATCTACGACGACAACCGCCTCCTCCACGCCCGCGCCGAGGACGGCGCGCGGACCGTGCCCGCGGTGCTGGCGGCGCTCGACGGTGCCGACCTCGAGGTCGCCGCGGTGACGGTGGCGCGGCCCTCGCTCGACGACGTCTACCTGCGCTTCGCCGGGCGGACCTTCGGCGAGGCCGAGAGCGACGGCGATGGACCCAGCCGAACCGACAAGAAGGAGGAGGCAGCGCGATGAAGGCGCTCCGCGACACCCGATACATGACCGTCCGCCACCTGATGACGCTCTGGCGCCAGCCCTGGTGGATCGCCGTCTCGCTGGTCCAACCGGTGATCTGGCTGCTGCTCTTCGGTGCCCTCTTCAAGGCGGTCACCGACATCCCCGGCTTCGGCTCCGACAACTACATCCAGTTCCTCGCGCCCGGTGTGGTCGTGATGACTGCCTTCTTCGGCACGGGCTGGACCGGGATGCCGGTGATCGACGACATCAACCGCGGCGTCATCGACCGCTTCCTGGTCTCGCCGGTGCGGCGGAGCTCGCTGATCTCAGGGCGGCTCGCCTCCAGCGCGCTGACCACGGCGATCCAGTCGGTGATCATCGTCGTGCTGGCGCTGATCGTCGGCGCCTCCTTCTCCAACAGCGTGCCGGGCGTCGTCGTCCTGATCCTCGTCTCGGTGGTGCTCGGCTCGGCCTTCGGCTGCCTGTCGATCGGCCTGGCGCTCCTGGTGCGCCGCGAGGAGACGCTGATCGCGACCGTCCAGTTCCTGCTCCTGCCGCTCTCCTTCGTGTCGGTCACCTTCATGCAGAGGAGCCTGATGCCCGACTGGATGCAGACGGTCTCCAAGTTCAACCCGCTGAACTGGGCGGTCGAAGCGGGCCGCGACGCGGTGACCCCGAACCCCGACTGGGGCGCGATCGCCGGCAAGACCGGCCTCCTCGTCGCCTTCCTCTGCCTCTGCGCGACGTTCGCGATCCGCGCGTTCCGCACCTACCAGCGGGCGGTGTAGGCGACGATCAGCTCTGGGCGCCGAGGCGGCGGACGCCGCGCTCGGTGACCGCCCAGATCTTGTCGCCCGAGGCGGTGTAGAGGTCGCCGGAGACGACCCCTTCGCTGCCCAGTTTCCGCAGCACGGTGGTGACGTCGGCGGTGTCGCGTTCGAGCGAGGTGGCGACGGCGATCGCGGTGCGGTCGTCGTCGGCCCGCCCGGACTGCGCCAGCACCGCGAGGATCGACGCCTCCTCGGTGCTCAGTTCGCCGGTGGCGGGCTCGGGCGCGGAAGCGGCGGGGGCGGGCTCTGCGGTTCCGCCGTCATCCGCCTTTGGCGCGTTGATCGGCTCCGGCGCATGGTCAAGCTCCGGCTCGCTCGCGGGCGGCGGCACCTCGACTGAGGCGGGCGGCCCCGAATCGGGCTGGACGGAGGGCGCCTCGGCCTCCGGCTGGGCGGTCGCCGCCGGCTCCTCGGGCCGCACCATCGCGGGCTCGGACCGGGTGTCCGTCGCCCGCCACCTGCGGCGGAAGACCGCGGCGCTGAAGGCGGCGCCGACCGCCAGGCCCGCGAGGGCCAGACTGCGTCGCTGATCGCTCAGCCGCTGCAGGGGACCGCGGCCGGACTTGCGGTTCGCGAAGGGCACGCGCCGCAGATTAGCGACCCCACTCATCGATATTCGTTAACGACCTACGCAGCCGTAATGTCGGTCTGCGCGAAGTCGTCGCCGAGGTAGAGCAGGGGCCGATCGGCGATGCGCGCGGTCGCGTAAGTCATGCAATCGCCGTAGTTGAGCGCCGCCGGGTGGCGTCCCTTGCCGAACCGGATGAAAGCATCCGCGGCAGCGTCTGAATGGCGTTGCCCGAACGGAATGATGACCACTCTCAGGTTGACCAGAAACCGGGAGATCGCTGCGCGCCCCGGCTCACCGCTCGCGCGCACCACCACCAGTCCCGTCTCGACCAAGGTCGGCGCTCCGATCGCCAAGACATCGGCCCGTTGCATCTTCTGTTCGAGCTCCTCGTGGCCGAGCTCTTCCTGTAGGACGGCCACGACAGCGGAGCTGTCGAGAATCACACTCCGCCGGGCCCGTACCCGAGGATCTCTTCGCGTTCTGCCTTGGTCAGCGGTTTGCGACCGCGTACGTCCTCCGGGATCAGTGGCCAGATCTCGGTCTCGAAGAACCGGCGCATCGACTCGGCGTCTTGCCTTGGATCGTCCGGCCCTAGCTTCAGCCGCTCCAACCGTTCGCGCGCCGCGGTACGCACCGCTCCCGTTTTCGTCTCCCCGGTCAGTGCCGCGATCTCGGCCACCAGCGCCTCCGTCTCCTTGTCCTTGATGTTCAAGGCCATGGTGGAATTTTCCCACATGGGTGGAAATCTTTCCGTCCGGGCCCTCCTGCATAAAAACTAGCAGGAATGGAATGTCTTGTCTGGAGGCTGATTGTCTGCGCTGTGCGAATTTACCGCAATGTCCGAGGATGATCGGAAAGCCCGCTCGCAGAAGGTGGCCGAGCGCTTCGGTGAGAACCTGCGCCGGGCACGGCGCCGTGTCGGCCTCTCACAGGAGCAGGTGGCGATCCGGGCGTCCCTGCACCGGACGGAGGTCGGTTTGCTCGAGCGCGGCGGTCGCGTCGCTCGCATCGACACGCTGATCCAGCTCGCAGGGGCGATGTCGATTCCCTCGTCCGAGCTGCTGGAGGGCATCAACTGGACGCCCGGAGATCTACAGGGCGGCTCCTTCGAGTTCGAAGAGGAGCCGCGGCGCTCGCGTTGAGGCCGGCTCAGGCGGGGCCGAGCTTGGCACCGACGAGGTCGGCGTAGACCGCCGCCGTCTGGGCGGCGACGTCGGCCCAGTCGAAGCGCAGGACGTGCTCTTTGGCTTCGGCGATCAGGTGGGCCTCGAGCTCGGGGTCGGAGAGGACGCGGATCGCGACCTCGGCGAGAGCCTCGGGATCGCGGGCGGCGAAGCGGAGGCCGGCCTCCTCGTGGGGGACGACCTCGCGCAGGCCGCCGGTGTCGGCGACGATGCAGGGGCAGCCCGAGGCCATCGCCTCGAGGGCGACAAGGCCGAACGGCTCGTAGATCGAGGGCACGACGGTGAGGTCGGCGATCCCGTAGAGGGTGTGGAGGACGTCGTCGCCGATCCAGCCGAGGAAGGTGCCGTGCTCCATCAGGCCGAGCTCCTCCGCCTGCCGCTTCAGCTCCTTCTCGTGGGTGCCCGAGCCGGCCACCAGGAAGCGGGTCCCCGGCACCGCCTCGATCAGCTTCGGCATCGCCTCCAGAGCCAGCTGGAAGCCCTTCTCGTAGACCAGCCGGCCGATCAGCAGGACGAGGCGCTCCTCCGGCGCCGCGAACTCGCCGCGCAGGCGCACCAACTCGGCCGGGTCGGGCCGCGGCAGGTCGTCGGGGTCGATGCCGTTGGGGATCACCGTGATCCGCCCCTCCGCCACGCCGAAGATGTCGGCGACCTGTTCGCTCATGTAGGCCGAGCAGGCGATCACCCGCTGCGAGCGGTTGGTGATCCAGCGCTCCACCCCGTGGATGTAGGACTGCGGGTGGTCCTCGACCCAGCCTTGGTGGCGCCCGTACTCGGTGGCGTGGATCGTCGTGATCAGTGGCGCGGACATTCGGCGCGCCAGGTGGTCGCAGGCGTTGGCGACCAGCCAGTCGTGGCCGTGGACGAGGTCGAACTCGAGCCGGTCGCCGAGCTCCACCCCGGCCGCCAGCATGTCGGAGTTCATCCGCTCGACCCAGGCGACGAACTCGCCGAGGTCGGTCGGTCGGGTCGGCTCGCGGATGCGGTGGATCGCCACACCGCCGGCCGTTTCCTCGGCAGGGGAGTCCTCACCGCCGCGGGTCAGCACGTGGACCTCGACCCCCAGCTCGACCAGGGCCTCGGAGAGCTTGCGCACGTGGCGCGCCAGCCCGCCCTCGATCAGCGGTGGGTACTCCCAGGAGAGGATCAGGACGCGGGTCACGGGCGGCGGGCGCAGGTCACTTAGGGGCGGCTCATGGTTCGAGGAGTGGCGTAAGTCTCAGGTCCGGGGCAAGCGAACGCATGCGCCGATCGATGTCGCGATCGCATCCTATGGCCTCAAACAGCGCCTGCGAGTGGTCGGTGGCCCGCTGCCAGGCATAGTCGCCCGCCTGGCCGCGGCGGTCGAGGAAGGCCCAGTCGCTCGCCTGGGCGGCCAGCAGCTCGCGCGCCGCGCGCTCCGCCCGGCCTCCGCGGAGCCCGCCCCGGACCGCGCGCGCCAGCCGCAGCTCCAGCCGCCGCGCCGCCCAGGCGAGGTCGGCGACCGGCGGCGAGTCCCAGGTCGAGAAGTCCTTGTCCTCGCCCCAGCTGGCGCGGCGCAGCGGCCGCCGCTCCGGCTCGTGGTCTTCGAGCGCCCGGGGGACGGTCACCAGCCGCACTCCGGCCTCGGCCGCGCCCTCCAGCACCGCCGCCAACCAGAGAGGGCCCTCCGACCACCAGTGCCCGAGCAACTCGGTGTCGATCGCGAACACGACGAGGCCGCGCCGCCCCCGTTCCGCCGCGTAGCCGCGCAGGCGCGCGGCGATCGCGCCGAGAAACTCGCCCGCCTGGCGCCGCGCCGCCGCCGCCGCAGCCGCCGGGTCGTACGCCCCGCCGCCGATCTTCCAGAGCCGCATCCCGCGCAGCGATTTGCCGTCGAACTGGGCGTAGGCGGGGTCGGAGGGGTAGCCGTCGAGCGACCAGAGCCAGGAGATCGCCTCCCAGTCGATCGGCAGCGCCACCGGGCCCGCCTCCGTCGCCACCGGCGCCAGCGCCGCCAGCGGCTCCTCGTGGGCGCTCTGGTCGATGCAGAACCACTCGATGCCCTCCCGCGCCAGCCCCCACTCGAGCCCCGGCTCGTAGGCGCACTCGGGCAGCCAGAAGCCGCCGTCCCAGCCGAAGCGGCGCCGGTGCGAGCGGATCCCCGCGTCGAGCTGCAGCCGCAGGCCGGCGCGGCTCGCCAGCAGCGGCAGCAGCGCGTGGGTGGCGGACGACGCGGCGAGCGCCACCCGCCCCTCCCCCGCCGCCCGCTGGAACGGAGCCAGCGGGTCGCCGCCCGCCGCGTCGAGCAGATCCAGCGCGTGCCGGTAGCGGTCGCGCTCCGCCGCGCAGGCCGGCCGCTCGTCCGCGGCCACGTCGCCGAGGTCCGCTTCCGCCGCCCCGATCCGCCACTCGACCAGGAAGCGCCGCAGCCGCTCCGCCGTCCCCGCGTCCTCGAGCTGGTCGGCGAGCACCGGCGTCACCGTCATCGTCAGGTCGCGCGCCACCTCGAGCACCGGCAGGTAGGAGCGCACCACTGCGTCGAACAACCACTCCTCGCCGAACGGGTAGGTCCCGAAGCCCTCGACGTAGGGCATGTGGGAGTGCAGGACGATCGCCAGGTCGCCCGCGGTCCCCGCCGCGCCCGCGGTCCCCGTCTCAGGGCCGACAGACGGCAAGGAAATCGAGCGCGCGGTCGAGGTCCCCGGTCGCGAGGCGGAAGTCGGAGGCGGCGATCGCCGGCGTGAAGCGGTCGTAGAACGGTTTGGTCAGCCTGAGCCGCTTGTGGACCGTGTCCCAGCCGAGCCGCAGCGCCCAGCCGTGGACGCGCAGCTTGCGCGCGTGGAAGAGGCCGAGCAGCTCGACCCGGCCGAAGTGCGCCTCGCAGAGCGCGCGGAACTCATCCGCCCGGTACTCCTTGATGTGCCAGGGGTTGTCGGACTTCTCGGCGCCCTCCGGCGCCAGCGTCAGCAGGTTCGGGGTCGACACGTAGGCGGTGCCGTCCGGCCCCACCATCGACTTGAAGTGCTCGAGTACCGCGCCCGGGTCCTGGACGTGCTCGATCGTCTGCAGGAAGACGACCGCGTCGCAGGGCTCGGCGAAGGATTCGACCAGGTCGCGCTCGAAGCGCAGGTTGGGGCGGCGGTAGCGCAGCCGCGCATGCTCGTGGGCCTCCGGGTTGGCGTCGACACCGACCACGCTCGCCGCCCCGGCCGCGGCCAGCAGGTCGGAGCCGTAGCCCTCCCCGCAGGCCATGTCGACCATGCGCAGGCCACCGGCCCGCGCCCCGATCCACTGGTAGACGGCCAGGTGGCGCCGGAACCAGTAGTTCTCGGCGGGGACGTCGGGCAGCGTCCGCTCGCCGGTCAGCGGCAGCGGCGGCACCCCGTCGGGCTGGTTTGCCTGCAGGATCTCCTCGCTCACGGGGCGCACCGTATTGCAGCGGACCCATAGAGTCCCGCCACCATGCCTGCCTCCCCGACCGCCACGCCCGAGCACATCAAGGACGTCAATACTCGCTACCACGACGCGGCGGCGCACGAATACGACGCCAAGTGGGGGATCGACTTCGGCGACATCGGCCAGGACCAGGTGCGGGCGAAGCTGGTCAAGGCGCTCGGCGGGCGCCGCGGCGAGACCTTCGGCGATGCCCTCGAGATCGGCTCCGGGACCGGCTACTTCTCGCTCAACCTGGTGCAGCTCGGGCTGATCGGCAGGCTGACCGCGACCGACATCTCGCCCGGCATGCTGGCGCAGCTGGCGAGCACCGCGAAGGCGCTCGGGCTCGAGGACGTCACCACCGTGGTCACCGAGGCGGAGACGCTGCCCTTCGCCGAAGAAAGCTTCGACCTGGTGCTGGGACACGCGGTCCTCCACCACATCCCCGACCTCGACCGCGCTTTCGCCGAGTTCAAGCGGGTGCTGCGGCCGGGCGGGGCGATCGTCTTCGCCGGCGAGCCCTCCCGCTACGGCGACCGCCTCGCGGCGCTGCCGAAGCGCACCGGGATGTTGGTCGCGCCGGTCTGGCGGCGCGTCGTCGGGGCGCGCGGGCGCGCCGTCGCCGAAGTCGACCAGTCCGAGGGCCACTCGCTGGAGGGCGAGGTCGACGTCCACGCCTTCGCCCCCGCCGACCTGCGCCGCCTGCTCGAGCGCGCCGGCTTCGACGACCGCCGCGTCGGCGGCGAGGAGCTGCTCGCGAACGCCTGGGGCTGGGGCCTGCGCACGGTCGAGTCGAGCGCCGAGCCCGCCTCGGTCTCCCTCCGCTGGCGCCGCTTCGCCTTCCGCAGCTACATCGCCTTACAGAAGGTCGACACCCGCCTACTCGAGCCCCACCTCCCCGCCGAGCTCTTCTACAACCTGCTGGTCAGCGCCCGCAAGCCGGCGTGACCGGCCGCGAGGGCCGTCGCGGCGAGGTTCCCGTGCAGGGTCACATCCACACAGCGGGCCCGTCACGCCCCAGATGTCGACCTCACGGTCGTG
>DASXMH010000065.1:0-5699 GCA_036495785.1 Solirubrobacterales bacterium | reverse complement strand
TGGAGCTGCTGGCCCACGAGCTTGGTGCCGATAAGGCCTGATGCAGGAACGCGGCGATCGCCTCGAGGCGCTGCTCGCCGAGCGCGAGCTGGACCGGCTGCTGGTCACCGACCTGGTCAACGTCCGGTACCTGACCGGCTTCACCGGCACCAACGGGGCCTGTGTCTGCGGTCCCGGCATCCGCCTCTTCCTCACCGACTTCCGCTACACCGAGCGCGCCGCCGCCGAGGTCTCCGAGTGGGAGACCGTCACCGTCACCGGCGACTGGCTGGCCGGGATCGCCGAGCGGCTGACCGGCAAGGTCGGCTTCGAGGACGACCACGTCTCGGTCCGCTCGCTGCACAAACTGAACGAGAAACTGTCCGAGGGCACCGAGGCGGTCGCCGCGGGCGGCGCGGTCGAGGCGCTGCGGCGGGTCAAGGACGCCGAGGAGTTGGCGGCGATCGCCGAGGCCTCGAAGCTCGCCGACGCGGCGCTGAAGGCGACCGTCGAAGATGGCTTTGTCGGCAAGACCGAGCGGGCCGTCGCCGACGCCTTCGAGGCGCGCGTCCGCGCCGGGGGCGGCGTGCCCTCCTTCGACACGATCGTCGCCGGAGGCCCGAACGGCGCCCAACCGCACGCCGAGCCCGGCCCGCGGGTGATCGAGCGGGGCGAGCTGGTCGTCTTCGACATGGGCGCCAAGCTCGACGGCTACTGCTCCGACGGCACCCGCACCTACGCGACCGGCGACCCCGGCGAGGAAGGGCGGCGCGTCTACGAGACGGTGCTCGTCGCGCAGCAGGCGGCGATCGAGGCGATCCGCCCCGGCGAGAAGGGCGAGGACGTCGACGCCGCGGCGCGCAAGGTGATCGACGACGCCGGCCACGGCGAGCACTTCGGCCACGGCCTCGGCCACGGCGTCGGCCTCGACATCCACGAGGGCCCGCGCCTCTCGCTGCGCTCCGACGACGTGCTGGCGGCGAACGAAGTCGTCACGGTCGAGCCGGGGATCTACCTGGCCGGGAACCTCGGCGTGCGGATCGAGGATCTCGTCGTCGTCACCGACAACGGCCTGCGCAACCTCTCTTCGCTGCCGAAAGACCTCACCCACGTCGACTAGCGCGGCGTTGCGCGGTTAGAAATCCTCGCTATACGAGGAAAACCAACCACGCAAGGAGAGTTCCCCGCAGGCGCGCGGCTCAGCGAGACAGGTCGACGCCGGCCTTGACACGCGAGCCGAACGCGGCGAGCAGTGCGATCGTCGACTCGACGTCTTGCAGGTCGACCATCTCGACCGGCGAGTGCATGTAGCGCAGCGGCACCGAGACCAGCCCGGTCGGGATCCCCGAGCGGGCGATCTGGATCGCGTCGGCGTCGGTTCCGGTGCTGCGGCCGCTGGCGCTGATCGAGTACTCGATCCCCTCCGCTTCGGCGGTCTCGACCAGCAGCTCGAAGACCTTCGGCGAGAGGGTCGAGCCGCGGCCGATCACCGGGCCGGAGCCGAGCGGGTGCACGCCGACTTCCTTCTCGTCGATCCCCGGCGCGTCGGTCGCGTGGGTGACGTCGACGGCGATCGCGATGTCGGGATGCAGCTCGAAGGACGAGGTGCGGGCGCCGAACAGGCCGATCTCCTCCTGCACAGCGGCCACGCCCGCGATCGAGCCGCCTGGGCCTTTGCCCTCGGCGCAGCGGCGCGTCGATTCGAGCGCCACGTAGGCGCCGAGCCGGTTGTCCATCGACTTGGAGACGAGGCGCGAGCCCGCCACCTTCATCGGTTCGGTGCGGATCGTCACCGGGTCGCCGACCCGGACCATCGCCTCGGCCTCCTCGCGGTCGGCGGCGCCGATGTCGATGTGCATCGATTTCAGTTCGACGACTTTTTTGCGCTGGTCCATCTCCAGCAGGTGGATCGGCTTGCGGCCGGCGACGCCGGGCACGAGGCCCTCGCGGCCGCGCACCTCGACCCGCTGGCCGACCAGGATCTGCGGGTCCCAGCCGCCGATCGGCTCGAACCAGAGAAAGCCCTTCTCGTCGATGTGGGTGATGATCAGGCCGATCTCGTCGATGTGGCCGACGATCGCGACCAGCGGCTCGGCCTCGCCGACCCGGGCGATCGTCGAGCCGATCCCGTCGTAGGAGAGCTCGGCGAAGGAGGCGGCCTTGCGCCAGATCTCGGCGGCGGGGCCCTCGTAGCCGGAGGGCGCGCCCGCGCGGAGCAGTTCGTCGAGGAGTTTTGGAACGTCGTTCGAAGTCGTCATAGGCAGGGCAGTATTGCGAAGTCGTATCTTTGTCCGCCCCCGGTCGGGGGTCTTTAACGCACTCGATTGTGTTCAACCGATGGCGGGCCGGGGGGTCCGCGGTCGGCTAGGAACCTTCCTGACCGAGCAGTTCGGCCTCCGCCTCGGTCATCGTGTTGCGCGCACGGAACCGGGCACGGCGCTCGTCGTACCCGGCGTGCTCGCCGATAATCAGGAGGGCGAGGAGGGCCGTCGCGATCGCCTCGGTCAGCAGCGCCGGGATCGCGGTGGCGACCGGGATCAGCACCGCGAGGAGGGCCGACAGGATCATTTTCTTGTGGTTCCAGGTCTGGACATGGCGGTATCGGAAGACGACCAGCCCGAGCAGGTAGAGGGCGATCCCGCCGAGCAGCGCGAAGGCGGTCAGCCCTTCGAGGTGGGCTCCGGTGTCGACGATGACGGTCTTCAGCCCGAACGCGGTCAGCACGATCCCGGCGACCAGGAGGAGGTGCAGATAGGAGTAGGAGTCACGGGCGAGGGTGTTCTGGACACGACCCGGCTCGGCGTCGATCAGGCGCTGCGCCGAGGCCGGCGCGACGATGTCGAAGTACTCCCACCAGAGGGCCGCGGCGACGGCGACCCCGAGCACCGCCGCGACGCCGATCCCCAGGTCCAGGTGCCCGGCGGCGCCGGCGCCGATCTCGACGATCGACTCCCCGAGGGCGATGATCACGATCAGCCCGTGGCGCTCGGCGAAGTGGCCGGGGACGAGCTGCCACCCTTCGGCGCCGAAGAAGTAGGGGCCGGCGAAGTCGAGCGCCAGCGCCAGCGCCCAGAGGCCCGCCTGTGGGAGTCCGTCGAAGGCCGCGGCGAGGGCGAGGATGGCGACCGCGATCGCGGTCGAGACGCCGAGCGACACGGTCGAGCGGCGCAGGTCCGGGGCGTCGGCGCTGGCGATCGTGAAGAGGGCGATGTGGGCACAGCGGAAGAAGCCGATCGCCAGCGCGAAGGTGAGCGCCAGGTCGCCGAACGCGTCGGGAACGCAGATCGCCGCGATCAGCATCGAGGCCATCGCGGCGAAGAAGACGAGGCGCACGGCCCCGGCCTCGGGGTCGATCACGCTGGTCAGCCAGGCGTAGGAGGTCCAGGCCCACCAGAGGACGCCGAGGACCAGCAGGCCCTGGGCCAGCCCGGCCCAGCTCGGGTGGTGGGACATCAGCGAGGTGCACTCGGTGATCGCGAGGACGAAGACGAGGTCGAAGAAGAGCTCGAGCGGGGTGACCCGGCCGCCTTCGCGGCGAACCGCGCTCAGGTGCGGCGCGTGGGGATGGTGGTGGGACGGGCTCGGCTGCCCGTCCGGGGACGAGGCGTCGGACACGCTCTCAATCCTTGCAAGTCGATTGCCGGGCGCCCCGGGCCGGCCCGCTGCAAGCTCGGGGAGCCGTGACGTAGCTTTAGCCGATGACCACACAACCCAAGGTCGCTCTGGTGACCGGTGCCTCGAGCGGGATCGGCGCCGCCACGGCCCGCCGCCTCGCCCGCGACCCCGGCACCGAGCTCGTCCTCGTCGCCCGCCGCGGCGAGTTGCTCGCCGAACTGGCCGCCTCGCTCCCGGCCCCGGCCACCTGGCTCACCGCCGACCTCACCCGCGCCGACGCGCCGGAGCGGGTCCGCGCCCACGTCGAGCAGCATCACGACCGCCTCGACCTGCTCGTCAACAACGCCGGCGCCGCCTGGCGGGGCACCTTCGGCGAGAGCGGCTGGGCCAACGTCCACCGCCACATGGAGCTGAACTTCGACGCCGTCGTCCGCCTCACCGAGGCGCTGCTGCCGCTGCTGCGCCGCTCCGCCCCGAGCGCGATCGTCAACGTCGCCAGCACCGCGGGCCGGGTCAGCCGTCCCAACTCGGGCGCCTACTCGGCCAGCAAGTTCGCCCTGATCGGCTGGACCGACGCGCTTTGCCTGGAGGAGGCGCCGCACGGCGTCCACGTCGGCATGGTGCTGCCCGGTTTCGTCCCCACCGAGGGCTTCCCGCAGACCGAGCTGCGCCAGAAAGCACTGACCCGCCTCATCCTTTCCAGCCCCGAGAAGGTCGCCGACGCCATCTACCAGGTCGGCCCCGGCGGCAAGGCCGAGCGCTACGTGCCGCGGCCCTACGCGGTCGCCGCGGCGCTCCGGATCTTCGCCCCGGGCCTCGTCCGCCGCGTCCTTGGCGGCGGCGGAGGCACGTTCACCCCGGCCGCGAGCGAGCACAAAGACTGACCGCTCCCCGCCTCCGCCCGCGCGCCGGCGCTGGGCAGCACCGCGCCCTGCTGCCCGCCCGCGTCCCGCCGCGCCCCGTCGTTAAAGTCCGCGTCAATGACCGTAAGCACCAATCAATTTCGCAATGGCTCGCACATAGAGATCGACGGCAAGGTCTGGAAGATCATCGAGTTCCAGCACGTGAAGCCGGGCAAGGGGGGCGCCTTCGTGCGGACCAAGCTACGCCGCATCGAGGACGGCGCGGTGATCGACAAAACCTTCCGGGCCGGCGAGAAGTTCCGCTCGGTCCGCACCGAATCGAAAAAGATGCAGTACCTCTACGACCAAGGGGACTCGGTCGTCTTCATGGACAACCGGGACTTTGACCAGATCGAAATCCCCTCGGCCGTGCTCGGCGACACGATGCAGTGGGTGCTGCCGAACTCCGAGGTCGAGGTGCTCTTCGTCGACGAGCAGCCGAGCGACGTGCAGGTGCCGAGCGCGGTCGAGATGAAAGTGACCCAGACCGACCCGGGCCTGAAATGCGACACCGCCTCCGGCGGCGGCAACAAGCCGGCGACGCTCGAGTCCGGCGCCGTGGTCCAGGTGCCGCTCTTCATCGAGGAGGGCGAGACGGTGCGGGTCGACACGCGCACCGGCGAGTACGTCTCCCGCGCCTAGCCGGCCGCGGCCCGGCCTTTCCGCGGCAGGACTCTGGTCGTCCGGCCGGAGCGAGGCGCGGCCGTCCGGCCGAGGCGAGGCGCGCCCGTTCCCACCTAAGTTCGGCTGGTCAGGTGGGGACGGGCGCGCCCGGGCGCCTGCCGCGAGACGGCCCCGGCACGGTCCCGAGTGCTTACGGGGCACGCCGATGTTGACGGGCCGAAAACTCAAGACATGCTTGAGTTTTCGGCCCATCAACAGGACCGGCGCAGGGGCGCGTGTCCACTGCGCAAAGACGCCGGTCGACTGCGCGCGTGGGTGTGCCGACCGCGCGAGGAAGCGCGCCGCCTCCCGCGCGCGCCTCTCGGCGAAGGCCGCACGCAGGCGTGCCGTCCGCGCGCCCCGGCCCCGGTCCCCGCGGAGTGCGTTCGCACTTGGCGCCACATATTGGCGTCAAGTGCGAACGCGTCGGCCGGCCCCTCGAGTGCGTTCGCACTTTGCGACGTAATTTGTCGTCAACTGCGAACGCACGGGTCGTGGCCCAAGGTGAGTTCGCAGTTATCTGCGCTATGCGACGAGAAC
>DASXMH010000064.1:0-30571 GCA_036495785.1 Solirubrobacterales bacterium | reverse complement strand
CCGGCCCCGCGCGCCCTCCGCCGCACACAGATGTTGATGGGCCGAAAACTCAAGACATGCTTGAGTTTTCGGCCCATCAACCAGGCGGGCGCACGGAGGCAGGTCGACCGCGCACGTGGGTGTGCCGACCGCGCAAGGAAGCGTGCCGCCTCCCGCGCGCTTCCCGGCGAAGGGAGCACGGAAGCGTGCCGTCCACGCGTCCCGGCCCGGTCCCCCGGAGCGCGTTCGCACTTGGCGACATCATTTGTCGTTAACTGCGAACGCACCGCTGCGGCCTCCGAGTGCGTTCGCAGTTGACGCCACATGTTGTCGTCAACTGCGAACTCCTCGGGGGCGCGCCTGGTGCGTTCGCAGAAATCGTCGGATAGCGACGATAAGTGCGAACTCACCGCCGGCTGCCTCGGGAGATGTCACGGGACCGTCCCCGGGCCGTTCCGGACAGGCGCGAGGCGCGCCCAGCCCCACCTACCCAGCCGAACTCAGGTGGGGATGGGCGCGCCGGACTTGGCGGTCCGGGCGCGCCGGGGCCGGCGCTCCGAGCGCTCGGGGCCTGGAATCCACCTACTGCTCGATCAGGGACCGGCCGGTCATCGGGCCGGGCTGGGGGATGCCGAGGAGAGCCAGGGCGGTCGGGGCGACATCGGCGAGGATGCCGCCGGAGCGGAGGTCGAGGCCCTCCTCGGAGACGATCAGCGGCACCGGGTTGAGGGAGTGGGCCGTGTTGGGCGAGCCGTCGGGCTCAAGCATGTTGTCGCAGTTGCCGTGGTCGGCAGTGATGATCAGGGCGCCGCCCTTGGCCTGGACCGCCTCCACCACGCGGCCGAGCTGGGTGTCGACGGTTTCGAGGGCCTTCACCGCCGCCGGAATGACGCCGGTGTGGCCGACCATGTCGGGGTTGGCGAAGTTGATGACGCCGAAGCGGTAGTCGCCTTTCCCCCATTGCTCGACGAAGGCATCGGCAGCCGCGGCGGCGCTCATCTCCGGCTTGTGGTCGTAGGTCGGCACGTCGCGCGGCGATTCGACCAGGGTCTGCTCTTCCCCCTCCTGCTCGCCCTCGCGACCGCCGTTGAAGAAATAGGTGACGTGGGCGTACTTCTCGGTCTCGGCGACGTGAAGCTGGCGGCCGCCCGCCGCGGCGATCGTCTCGGCCAGCGTCGTCTGCGGTCGCTGCTCGGGGAAGGCGACCGGGTAGGGCCACCCCTTGCGGTACTCGGTCATCGTCGTCATGTCGAGCGTCGGCCCGCCCGCCCGGCTGAACTCGTCGAAGCCCGGATCGGCCAGGGCGCGGGTCATCTCCCGCGCCCGGTCGGGGCGGAAGTTGACGAAGATCGCCACGTCGCCCGCCGCTGCGCCGTCGTAGTCGCCGATCACGGTCGGCAGCACGAACTCGTCGGTCTTGCCGTCGGCGTAGGAGGCGGCGATCGCCTCGGCCGAACTCGCCGCCTTCTGTCCCTCGGCGTGGACGATCGCGTCGTAGGCGAGCCTGACCCGCTCCCAGCGCGTGTCGCGGTCCATCGCGTAGTAGCGGCCGCTCACGGTGCCGATCCGCCCGGCGGCGCGCAGCCAGCTCTCCAGTTCGGCGAGGTACTGGCGGCCGCCTTCCGGCGCCGTGTCGCGGCCGTCGGTGAAGGCGTGGAAGACGACGTCGGGGACCCCTTCCTGGGAGGCCAGCTCGACGATCGCCTCGAGGTGCTCCCACCCCGAGTGGACGCCGCCGTCGGAGACCAGCCCCAGCAGATGCAGGCGCCCGCGCGGGCTTTCGCGCGCCCGCGCGCAGGCCGCGGTCAGCGCCGGGTTCTCGTAGAAGGAGCCGTCGGCGATCGCAGAGTCGATCCGCGCCAGGTCCTGTTTGACGATCGCTCCGGCGCCGAGGTTGAGGTGCCCGACCTCGGAGTTGCCCATCTGGCCGACCGGCAGGCCGACATCGGGACCCTGGGCGGACAGTTCCGTGTGCGGGTACTGCGCCCAGAGGCTGTCGAAGACGGGCGTCTCGGCGAGTGAGACCGCGTTGCCGGGGCCCGGCGGCGCGAGCCCCCAGCCGTCGAGGATGACCAGGGCGACGGAGGGGACCTGGCCGGTCACGGGCGCGAAGCGGTCGGTCGCTCGGGCAGGGTCAAGCCGCCTCCACGATTGCGGCGAAGGCCTCGGGGTCAAGCGAGGCACCCCCCACGAGGGCCCCGTCCACGTCGGGCAGCGCCAGAAGCGCGGCCGCGTTGTCCGGCTTCACCGAGCCGCCGTAGAGGATCCGCACCTCCTCGGCGGCGGCACCGCGCGCCCGCAGCACGTCGCGGACGAAGGCGCACGCCTCCTGGGCCTGCTCGGGGGTCGCGACCTTCCCGGTCCCGATCGCCCAGATCGGCTCGTAGGCGATCACGACCTTCGGCAGATCCTCGTCGGCGACTTCGGCGAGGTCGGCCTGCAGCTGGCGCTCCAGCACTTCCTCGGTCTGCCCCGCGTCGCGCGCCTCCTCGCTCTCGCCGACGCAGAGGATCGGCTCAAGGTCATGGGCGAGCGCCGCCGGGACCTTCTTCGCCAGCGCCTCGTCGGTCTCGCCGAAGAACTGGCGCCGCTCGGAGTGGCCGAGGACGACCGCCTCGACGTCGAGCTCGACCAGCATCGGCGCCGAGATCTCGCCGGTGAACGCCCCCGACTCGCCCTCGTGCATGTTCTGGGCGGCGACCCGGACCGCGGTCCCGCGCCGCCGCTCGACCACCTCGTGCAGCGCCGTGAAGGGCGGGCAGACGACCACGTCGTGCGGGGTCGCGGCGATCCGCGGCAACAGGGCGTCGATGAACTCGGCGGCCTCGGCGACCGTCTTGTTCATCTTCCAGTTGCCGGCGATGTAGGGCGTCCGGGGCATCAGCTCTCCTCTTCGTCCTTGGGCTTGGCGTCGATCAGCGCCTCGACGCCGGGCAGCTTCTTGCCCTCGAGCAGCTCCAGCGAGGCGCCGCCGCCGGTCGAGAGCCAGTCGACCTTGTCCTCGAGGCCGAACTCGACCATGGCCGCGACCGAGTCGCCGCCGCCGACCACCGTCTTGCCGGTCGCCGCGGCGACCGCCTCGGCGACGGCCCGCGTCCCGGCCGCGAACGGCTCCATCTCGAAGGCACCCATCGGCCCGTTCCAGAGCACCGTCCCGGCGCCGGCCACCGCCCGCGCGTAGAGCTCCCCGGTCTTCGGACCGACGTCGAGCCCCATCCAGCCGTCCGGTACCTCGGTGCCGTCGAGCGCCTGGCGCTCGGTGTCGGCGCTGAACTCGCGTCCCAGCACCAGGTCCACAGGCAGCGTCAGCTCGCAGTCGGACTGCTCGGCTTTCGCCAGCGCCGCGCGCGCCGCCTCGACGCTCTCGTCGTCGAAGAGCGAGTTGCCGATCTCCTTGCCCTGCGCCTTGAAGAAGCTGAAGCACATCGCGCCGCCGATCAGAATCTGGTCGGCGACCTCGAGGAAGCGGTCGATCACCCCGACCTTGTCGGAGACCTTCGCCCCGCCCAGCACCACGACCAGCGGCCGGGCCGGGTCCTCGACCACCTTGCTCAGTTCGCTCACCTCGCGCTCCAGCAAGAGCCCCGCGTAGCCGGGCAGGTGGCGCGCCACCCCCTCGGTCGAGGCGTGCGCTCTGTGCGCCGCACCGAACGCATCGTTGACGTAGACCTGGGCCAGCGCCGCCAGCGACCCCGCCAGCATCGGGTCGTTCTTCGTCTCCCCCGGCTCGAAGCGGGTGTTCTCCAGCAGCACCACTTCGCCCGGCCCGAGGCACCCGGCCGCCAGGTCGACCTCGGCGCCGACCACCTTGGGCGCCTGCGTCACGTTCACCCCGAGCAACTCGGCCAGCCGCCGGCTCACCGGCGCCAGCGACAGCTCCGGCACGACCTTGCCCTGCGGCCGCCCCAGGTGCGAGGCGAGCACCAGCGCCGCCCCCCGTTCCCTCAGCAGTTCCAGAGTCGGCAGCGCCGCCCGGATGCGCGTGTCGTCGACGACCTCGCCGTCCTTCAGCGGGACGTTGAAGTCGACCCGGACGAGGACGCGGCGCCCCTTGACCGAGGCGTCACGGACGCTTGCCTTCGAGAACGCCATCCGAGCTCCCCGCGCTCCCCCTCCCCGCCGGCCGCGCTAAAGGACCTTGCCGGCGAGCTCGACGCAGCGGTTCGAGTAGCCCCACTCGTTGTCGTACCAGGAGATCACCTTGGCCATGCGTCCGTCGCCGATCACCATCGTCGACTGGCCGTCGACGATCGAGGAGTGCGGGTCGCCGACGATGTCGGTGGAGACGATCGCGTCGTCGGTGTAGTCGAGGATGCCCTTCAGCGGGCCCTCCGCGGCGGCCTTCAGCGCCGCGTTGATCTCATCCGGCGTCAGCGGGTTGGCCGTGGTGAAGACGAGGTCGACGGCGGAGCCGGTCGGCACCGGTGCGCGCATCGAGAAGCCGTTCAGTTTCCCGTTCAGCTCCGGCAGCACGAGCCCGACCGCCTTTGCGGCTCCCGTGGTGGTCGGGATCAGGTTGAGCGCCGCCGCGCGCGAACGGCGCGGGTCCTTGTGCGGCATGTCCTGCAGGCGCTGGTCCGCGGTGTAGGCGTGGATCGTCGTCATCAGCCCCTGCTCGATCCCGAACGCGTCGTGCAGCACCTTGGCCAGCGGCGCCAGGCAGTTGGTCGTGCAGGAGGCGTTGGAGATGACGTGGTGGCTGTCGCGGTCGTAGGCCTCGTCGAAGTTGACGCCGAGCGCCACGGTGACGTCGGGTTCGGTCGCCGGAGCGGAGATGATCACCTTCTTGGCGCCCGCCGCCAGATGTTTCGCCGCGTCGTCGCGCTTGGTGAAGAAGCCGGTCGACTCGATCACCACGTCGACGCCGAGGTCACTCCAGGGCAGGTCGGCCGGGTCGCGCTCGGAGAGCACCTTCAGCTCCTTGCCGTCGACGGTCAGGGCGCCGTCGCCGACCTCGACCGTGCCCGGGAAGCGCCCGAGGATCGAGTCGTACTTGAGCAGGTGGCCCATCGTATCGGTGTCGACGAGGTCGTTGACGGCGACGAACTCGAGGTCGGCCCCCGCCGCGTGCGCCGCACGGAAGACGTTTCGCCCGATCCGCCCGAAACCGTTGATCCCGACCTTCACTGCCATGAAGCCACGCCTCCTGTAATTCGTTTGGACGAGCCGATCCTAGGGATTCGGCACTTACCGGATCGCCCCGGCGGGGCGTCCTAATCGGACCCGACGGTGATCTCGATCTCGTAGCCGTCGGGGTCCTTGAGGAAAGCCGAGTATGAGCCCGAGCCGTAGGAGCGGCGTTCGCCTGGTTCCGCGACGCTCGTGCCGCCGGCTTTGATCCCGTTCTCGTAGGCCGCCTTCACCGCGACGAGGCCGAGCCCGGACACGGACAGCAGGCCGTAACCGGGGTGCGGGTCGTGGTGGGCGGAGATGAAGAAGACCGGTTTGGCGATGCCCCAGCCGATCGTTTCGTCCTCCTCGAAGTGTCGCCGCCAACCGAGTGGGGCGAGCATCGTGTCGTAGAACGAGGCACTGCGTTCGAGGTCCGAGACCTCAAGGAGGACATGGTGCAACATCTTGTTCCTTCCAGGCTATATGTGCCGGTCGGCGGACGGCTTGCCGCTCAACCCGAGCGGGGGGTCCAGCGGAAGAAGCGGACCGCCAGGAGGAGGCCGCCGACCCCCCAGATCACGACGATCAGCAGGTGGTTCCAGTCGACCGCGTGGGCGCCGCCGGGCACGTAGGCGTCGAAGAAGGCGAGGAAGAAGTGGCGGATCGGGAAGACGTCGGCGAAGTGGATGATCCCGCTCGGCAGCTGGTCGTCGGGGATGAAGACGCCGGAGAGGAAGTAGAGCGGCAGCAGCAGGAAGTTGACGATCGGGGCGGCGGCGTCCTGGGTCGGGATCGCCGCGGTCAGGGCGATGCCGAGGCAGGAGAAGGCGGCGGCACCGATCGCGAGCACGAGCAGGATCGCCGGGATCCGGTCCCAGGGGAAGTGGACGCTGTAGACCAGCCCGCCGATCACCGCGAGCAGCGCCAGCATCATCAGCGCGGTGACGATCGAGTTGCCGACCCGGCCCGCGATGAAGACCCAGGAGGGCATCGGGGTGCCGCGGCCCCGCTTCAGCCGACCGTCCTCGCGGGCGATGACGAGCGACATGGCGAGGCTCTGCATGGTCGAGGAGATGATCGAGAGGCTGATGATCGCCGGCACGTAGTAGGTGTCGGTGTCGATCTGGCCGCCGCGGATTTCGACGTTGTCGGAGCCGAAGATGGTGCCGAAGATGACCAGCAGCAGGACCGGAAACATCACCGTGAAGAAGACCGAGGCGGGGTTGCGCCAGAAGGCCTTCTGGTCGTAGCGGAACTGGTGGCCGACGAGGGCGAGGGCGCTCATCGGTTCGCCTCCAGGCGACGCGGCGCGCTCATTCGCCGGTCCTCTCCACGGTCGAGGTGAGGTCGAGGTAGACGTCCTCCAGCGAGGGGCGCGTCACTTCGAGCCCGTCGAGCTCTTCGCCGCGTTTGAGCGCCTCGGTGGTGAGGCGGTTGAGCTCCCGCACCGGGTCGAAGGTTTCGATCGAGACCTCCTCGCCCGCCGCGTCGCGGTAGCGGATCGTGGTCGCCGCCTTCTCGCGTTCGCCGAGGTCCTCCGGGGTGCCTTCGGCGACGATCTGCCCGGCCGCGATGATCGTTACCCGATCGGCGAGCCGCTGCGCCTCGTCCATGTAATGGGTGGTGAGGAAGATCGTCTTGCCGAGGTCGCGCAGGCCCGCGATCACGTCCCAGGCCTGGCGCCGCGCCGACGGATCGAACCCGGTCGTCGGCTCGTCGAGGAAGAGCAGCTCGGGGTCGCCGACCAGCGCCATGCCGACGTCGAGCCGGCGCTGCTGGCCGCCGGAGAGCTTGCGGGCGCGATCATCGGCCTTGCCCTCGAGGCCGATCAGGGCGATCGTCTCCTCGACCGAGCGCGGGTGGCTGAAGTACCCGGCGTAGAGCTCCAGCGACTCGCGCACCGTCAGGTACGGATCGAGGCTGTTGCTCTGCAGCACGATGCCGATCCGGTCGCGCCAGGCCCGCCCGGCGGTCTCGGGGTCCTCCCCCAGCACCCTCACCTCTCCCCCGGTCCGCTTCCGGTACCCCTCCAGGATCTCGACCGTGGTCGTCTTGCCGGCCCCGTTGGGGCCGAGGAAGGCGAAGATCTCGCCCCGGTTCACCTCGAGGTCGATGCCCCGCACGGCCTCGGTCTCGCCGTAGCTCATGCGCAGGCCGCTGATGGAGATTGCAGGTTCAGGCACTCGAAGCCGATTCTAGGTTTTGATGCCGTCCGGCCGCCGCACCCCGTCCGGCGGCCGCACCCCGTCCCGCCGCCGCACCCGTCCGGCGGCCGCCCCGCGCGGCGGTTGCGGCCGGGGCGGCTGGCCGAGGTGCGTCCCGGGCGTCTCGTGGCGACCCCGGCGGGGTGTGGCCGCCACGAGACGCCCGGGACTTGAGGGGTCCGTGGGGGGGCACGGGGACGTGAGGAAGTCGGGCTTCCGTGACGCCCTACGTGGCGAACGTGGGCGATTCGAACGGTCAGGGATCTGCGTGGTTGGAAATGATCGCTATACGAGCATTTCCAACCACGCAGTTCTCTGACCGTCGTAGGAGCGGCGTATCCGCCGCTCGGCGGCGTGCGTCCCCCGCAGACGTCACGCATCCTCCACGCCTTTCATACCCGGCCGTCTCGGCCACGGCCACACCCTGCCGGGGTCGTGGACGAGACGGCCGCATCCCTTCCCCGGGCGCCAGCTTCCCCGGCCCCCATCCCTTCCCGGGCGCCGGCTTGACGAGGCCCCATCCCTTCCCGGGCGCCAGCTTTCTAGGCCCCGGCCTGGCGAAGGTCGGCGCGCGGCAGCGCCGCCAGCTCGATTTCACTGCTGACTGCACCGATCTCCTCCGGCAGGCGTGCAAGCTCGGCAGCGGTGACGAACTCCAGCTCTTGTCCCAGCGGCCGGAAGAAGTTGTCGTAGTGGGTGGGGACGACGGCGCGCGGTTCGAGCAGCGGCAGGATGCGCTGCCAGTAGCGCTCGGTGAAGCCGCGCCCGGCGACGCCCGCGAGGAAGACGTCGACGCCGCGCTCCCTCACCGCGTCGTCGATCAGGTTGGCGCTGCCCTGGTGGTAGAAGCGGACACCCGCGACGGCGATCGAGATGCCCCAGACCTGGCCGCAGCGGTAGGCGGCGGGGGAGAGCGAGTCGAGGTGCTCGCAGGTCAGGTCGCCGTCGTAGGGGACGGCGAGGCCGAGCAGCAGCTTCGAGTGCACGTTCGGGGTGAAGCTCACCTCGAACGGTCCCAGCTCATAGACGCGGTAGGGCTCGACCTCGATCGCGCGCTCGGGCATCCCGTGCAGCGCCATCAGGTTGACCAGCGAGGCCGAGCCGTAAGCCTTGCAGTCGAGGCGTCGGGCGAGCGCGGGGGCATCGACCGCGTGGTCGAAGTGGGTGTGGCCGACGAGCACGCCGACCGTCTCTCCCGGCGCCCGCACGAAGCGCTCCAGCGCCGCCGGGTCCGGCAGCGCCCGCCGCCGCAGCAGCAGGTCGCGGAAGGGGACGCGGGAGAAGTAGGGATCGACGAAGAGCGTGTGGCCCTCGTGGGTGAGCCGGTAGCCGGAGACGCCGAGCCATTCGACCTCCAGGCCGGCCGGGAGAGCCGGCGGCCGCGCCTCCAGCTCGCTCAGCGCTTCGCCGTCGACGCGCGCCGAGGCGCGCCGCGTCGCCTGCGCCCGCGCGAGCTCGCCGAGATGTCGCAGCGGGCCTGCCACGTCCGCAGGATACGGTGGCGGCGTGGAACGCTACGTCGCCTTTCTGCGCGGGATGAATCTCGGCAAGCGCCGGATCAAGAACCCCGAGTTGGTCGCGCACTTCGAGGCGATGGGGATGGAGGAGGTGGCGACCTTCCGGGCCAGCGGCAACGTTGTCCTCGTCGACCCGGCCGGGCAAGCGGAGTCGAAGCTGCAGGAGCGGCTCGAAGCCGAGCTCGACGCGCGGCTCGGCTACGACGTCGCGGTGTTCCTGCGCAGCGCCAAGGAGGTCGCGGCAATCGCCGCGCGCGATCCGTTCCCGTCCGCCGCGATCGAGGCGTCGAAGGGCAAGCCGCAGGTGGTCCTGCTCGGCCGCAGACCGAGCGCGAAAGCCAAGAAGGAGGCGCTCGCCCTGGCGCCCGACGGCGACCTGATGGTGATCGAGGGCCGCGAGCTGCACTGGCTGCCGAGCGTCGGCCTCTCCGAAACCGAGCTCGACACGAAGACTCTCGACGCCGCCCTCGGCAAGGGGACGACGCGCACGGCCGGCACGATCGAACAGATCGCCGCCAAGTACTGCGCCTGAGCCCACGCGCCGCCGGAGTGCGGCGTCATCTACCTTGGACCATCTATGGCGATCGCGACCGCCACCTCACTCGACGTCTACGTCGGCGGCCAACTCCTGTTCGGCGACGTCTCCTTCAAGCTCGAGCCGGGCGACCGGATGACGCTGTCCGGGCGCAACGGGGCCGGCAAGTCGACCCTGCTCCGCGTCCTGGCGGGCGAGCTGACCCCGGAGGAGGGCTCGGTCTCGATCCAGCGCGGCGCCCGCGTCGCTCTCCACGACCAGCGTCCGCCGCGCGAATCCGCCGCCAAGCTCGGCGACTACGTCTTCTCCGGCCGCAGCGACATGCTGGAAACCGAGGCCGAACTGGCCCGGCTGGAGGGCGAAATGGCGGGCGGCGCCTCGGAGGAGACGATGAATGCCTACGCGGCCGCCCAGGCCCGGCTCGAAGCCGGCGGCGGCTACCGCTGGCGCGACGAAGTGCTGGCGGTGCTGCGCGGCCTCGGCTTCGGCCCCGAGCACGCCGACCGCTCGCTGTCGACCTTCTCCGGCGGCGAGCTGACCCGCGCCTCGCTCGCCCGCGCGCTCGCCGCGCGCCCCGACCTGCTGCTCCTCGACGAGCCCACGAACCATCTCGACATCCCGTCGCTCGAGTGGCTCGAGCGCTACCTCGTCGACCTCGACGCCGCCGTCGTCCTCGTCGCCCACGACCGCTGGTTCCTGGAGGCGGTCGGTACCTCGGTGCTGGAGTTGGAGGCGCAGCGCGCCCGCTTCTTCGCCGGTCCCTGGCACGCCTGGCGCCAGGAGCAGGCGGCGCGGCAGATCGCGCTGGGCAAAGCGATCGATCGCCAGGAAGCCGAGATCGCGCGGATGGAGCGCTTCGTCGAGCGCTTTCGCTACAAGGCGACGAAGGCGCGCCAGGCGCAGTCGCGGATCAAAAAGATCGACAAGAAAAAGAAGGACGGCCCGATGGCCGAAAAGCGCGACAACCGCCACCTGCGCTTCTCCTTCAAGCCGCCCGAGCGGCCCGGCCGCGTGGTCCTGAAGATGGCCGACGCGCGGCTCGAGGTGCCGGGCCGAACCCTGGTCGAGGACGCGAAGCTCGAGGTCGAGCGCGGCGAGCACGTCGTCCTGGTCGGCGCCAACGGCAGCGGCAAGACGACGCTGGTCGAGACGCTGGCGGGCCGCCGCGAGCCCGCCGCCGGGATCGTCCGCACCGGCCACAACGTCAACCTCGGCTACCTCTCCCAGCACGCCGACACCGCCGCCGGGGCGGGGACGGTGCTGGACGCGGCGCAGCGCGAGACCGGCCTCACCGGGCCGAAGGCGCGCGCCCTGCTCGGCGGCTTCCTCTTCTCCGGCGGCGACGTCGAAAAGAAGCTCTCCGACATCTCCGGCGGCGAGCAGCGGCGGCTGTCGCTGGCGATCCTCGTCTCCTCCGGCGCCAACGTGCTGGTCCTCGACGAGCCCACCAACCATCTCGACATCGAGAGCCGCGAGGCGCTCGAGGACGCGCTGACGGAGTTCGAGGGCTCGGTGGTGCTGATCTCCCACGACCGGGCGCTGTTGGAGGCGGTCGGCAGCCGCACGATCGTGCTCGAGGACGCCAAGCTGACGAGTTATCCGAGCGGCTGGGCCGAGTACCAGCGGCGGCGTGACGAACGCGAGGCCGAGAGCGACGCGGCGACGACGCGCTCGACGAAGAAGGAGAAGGCGTCGAGCACGACCGCCGCGCGGCGGCGTGACGGCAAGGCGGCTGAACGGGCCGAGCGCAAGGCGGCGCGGCTGGAGCAGCGGATCGAAAAGGCCGAAGCCGATCTGCGCGGGGTGGAGGAGGAGCTGGCCGATCCCGCCGCCTGGTCGAGCCCGAGCCGCACCGAACGGGCGACCGCCAAGCACGAAGCGGCGAAAGCCGCGGTCGAGGAGCTCCTGGCGGAGTGGGAGGCGGTCCAGGGCGCCGCCGAGGCCGCCGCTACCTAGAAGACGACGGTCCGCTCGCCGTCGAGCAGGACCCGGTCCTCGAGGTGCGCGGTCACCGCGCGGGCCAGGACCAGCCGCTCGACGTCGCGGCCGATCCGCACCAGGTCCGGCACCTCGTCCTCGTGGCCGACCCGGACCACGTCCTGGTCGATGATCGTCCCGGCGTCGAGCTCGGCCGTGACGTAGTGGGCGGTCGCGCCGATCAGCTTGACGCCGCGCTCGTGGGCGCGCGCGTAGGGGTCGGCGCCGACGAAGGCGGGCAGGAAGCTGTGGTGGATGTTGATCGCCGGCGCGCCCACGGCCCCGAGGAAGTCGGCGGAGAGGATCTGCATGTAGCGGGCGAGGACGAGCAGGTCGACCTCGCCGATCAGCTCCAGCGCCTGCTGCTCCGCCTCGGCCTTCGTCTCGCGGCTGATCGGCACCTGATGGAAGGGGATGCCGACCGCCTCGACCTCGCCCCGCAGGTCGTCGTGGTTGGAGATGACGGCGACGATCTCGCCGCCGAGGTGGTCGTTGCGCCGTCGCCAGAGCAGGTCCGAGAGGCAATGGTCCTCCCGCGAGACCATCACCGCGACCCGCTTCTGCCGCGTCGACTCGTTGAAGCTGTGCTCCATCTCGAACGGCGCCGCGATCTCCCGCTCGAAGCGTTCCTCGAGCGCCTCCCGCTCGCCCGCGGGCGGAGAGTCGAAGACCATCCGCATGAAGAAGCGCCCCGCTTCGGTCGAGTGCTGATCGACGTCGATGATGTTCAGCCCGGCGTCGGCAAGGAAGCCCGAAACCGTGGCGATCAGCCCCGGCCGGTCCGGGCAGGCAAGCAGCAGGCGGGTGGTGTTGGCGTCTGGAGCGATCAGGGGATCATGCCTATTCCGCGCGGAATCCGCGCCCTGAAGCCAAAACGCCAGCGTCGTCGCTTCTACAGAGAAGGGATGAGTGTGATGATGGCCACACTTATCCCTTCTCCGTAGAAGCTGATTCCGCCTAGCTGCCACTGAGCATTCCCGCCTGTCAAGCCGAATGCGCCGGGTCAACGCTGTTTCGGCTTGTGCGGCGGCCTCGCCGCGTAGAGCTTGCCCTGATCAAGAACCCATTTCGGGTCCGGCAAGCCGCTGGCTCCGATCGAACCGTCCGGCCTCAGGTATCGATGGGCGAGGGCGATCGGCTTGCCGATCTTGCCCCGTTCGACCGGACAATATGCGACGATCTGGCTGAGTGAACCGGCTGGCTCTCCGTATTTCGGGTTCGGCGTACCCTCGTTCTGGATCGTCTCCAGAAGTTCCTTCGCCATGATTCTGGGAAGGATGACCGCGTTGAAGAGTGCTCTCAACTCCCTCGGCGATACGCGATGAATTGGAGGTCGCGACATGTCAGGTAATACCGGATTCGCACAAAAGATTTCCGATTATCTCGCTGGAAACCTTCCCATCTCGGAACTGTCCGACTGGGTGACCGTCCACACCTGGGGTCTAGACAATGAACCCGCTGCGGTTCAGAGGGTCGGCTATGGCGCCCTGCGACTGCTCTCGGAGGCGGAGAATGGAGAATGGACGGACGGAGAGCTACGTGACCGTCTTGCCGACCTCCTCAAGGCGAGCCGAGGAGAAGGATTTCTCGACAAGCTGGCGGATGCCCAAACCCAGGTCAGCAAGCATGCAATGACCGAAGGTCAACAAGCGGCGGCGTTGATGCAGTACGCCGCATTTGGCATCACGGCGGGGTGGTCCGAAACGGCGCCACCCAATGGTCCTTCGTCTCTCCGTCAACCGAGAGGCGAAAGCGAAACTCAGTCCCCTCCGGAAGGGGAATTGGCGGCATGTTGAGGGCAACCGCCCGCACGACCGGTTGAGTGATTGCTGGGTCGTCAAGACCTTCGGGAGTGAATTCGAACTCGATACGCAATTGGAGATCGGGCATCTCCTCGCCATCTGCTCTCTCTAGCTCCACGGCGCCAGCGTGATCGTGGCCAAGATGTTCCCGGCCAGCCTGAAGCACGATCACCAGCGCCCAGGGGATCGGGTCGGGTGGCCGAACCTGCCAGCCCATCCCCAAGGCAGAGACGCCTGCGCCTCCGTCCTGAGCGGCTTGAGCGAGGATGATGTCTGCCTCTATGGCCATCTGCGGCAGCCTACCTTGGCTCACGGAATCTAGCGTGTCAACCCACTTGACATTCTATTCTGTGTCAAGTAGCTTTACACCATGCCACCGGCCAACAGGAACGAACCGCGACGGGCCAGGTCCTCGTCGTCGGACTACTCCGTGACGGAGTTCCTCCGGGACTTCCCCGATGACGCCGCCTGCCTCGACTACCTCTGACGCACCCGGCATTCGGCAGACGGCGAGCATGCCTACTGCCCCAAGTGCGACTGCGAGCGCGTCTTCCGCCGCTACGCGACCAGGCAGCAGCGCCAGTCGTGGACCTGCACCGCCTGCGGGCACCACGTCCACCCGACCGCCGGGACCATCTTCCACCGCTCCTCGACCTCGCTGCGGCTGTGGTTCCACGCGATGTACCTGATGACCAGCACTCGCTGCGGGATATCCGCCAAACAGCTAGAGCGGGAGCTGGGCGTCCACCACAAGACCGCCTGCGCATGTTCAACAAGATCAGGACCGAGCTGATGAACGACGAGGACGAGCCGCAGCTGCGCGGCAAGGTCGAGATCGACGAGACGTCCTGGGGCGGCAAGCCCCGGCGCCCGATCAAGGACCCCGCCGAGCGCGCCCGCTGGCGCGAGTCGCGTACCACCGTCCTCGGGATGATCGAGCGCGGCGGGCGGGTGCGGCTGCGGGTGATCGAGTCGCGGCGAGGCGAGCCTCTTAGTAGAGCGGTGCGGACGCACGTCAACCCGTCCGCGTTCATGCTCACCGACGACTGGCCCGCCTACAAACCCCTGCGCCGCGAGTACGACTGGGCGACCATCAACCATTCCGCTGGCATCTACGCCGAAGGCGACATCCATACGAACTCGATCGAGGGGTTTTTCGGCAACCTGAAAACCGGGATGGGGGGCGCCTACAAGCACGTCTCCGACAAATACCTCCAGTCCTACCTGGACGAGTTCGCGTGGCGCCACAACCACCGCCACGTCGGCCATCGCTCCCTGTTCCATGAGCTTGTCGGGGAGGCGGCGCGGCAGTGAGCGAGGCGACGATCCTCCGGAGCATCAAGGGCGCGGCCAGCCGCCGCAGCACCGCCGACGCGGCGAAACGGCAGGCGACCGACGATCTACGCGAGTTCGTGCGTCAGGCGCGAGCGCAGAACGTCCCGATCACCCGGATCGCTTCTGCGGCCGGTCTTTCTCGTCAGGGCGTCTACGACCTGCTGGGGGAGCGACCTTCTTCATAGCCGAGTCAAAGTCCCCTTTGCTGGGGACCGGGATTTCAAGCCCCTTCTCGGTCTTCTGGGTGCGGCGTTTGGACATAGCGGAAGCGTAGCCCTCGCCGCCCCGTCGACGGCCCTTTAGTCCCGAGGGCCGCAGACATATACCTATGTATGGGCCGAAACGCGAGTCGACGTCGACGCCCTCGCAAGGGCGCGCCGCCGGAGTTCTGGGTGAAGGTCGCCTTGGCGGCCTGCTTTCTTGCCCAGTTCTTGCCGGACTGGCTCGCCCTACTCCTCGGCTTGGCCGTCCTCGCTCTTCCAGCTTGGATGTTCCGTCCCTGAACGAAAGGAGCCTTCCTTGTCCCGGGCCAACTGGCTGGCGAGCCTCGATCCGGGGATCGCCCAATACGTTGATTCTCTGGACTCTGCGGGGATTCAGACCTTCGAGTCCTGCCAGGGAGGCGACGGCCATGCGTTCGCCGAGCCTGCGATCCGCTTCCACGGCAATCGCGGCGAGGGCTTTCGTGCCCTCGCCATAGCGATCACCTTGAGACTGCCGGTCAGCGAACTACGCCGCTACTGGCAGATGGTCAACGGGGAGCCAGAAGGACCCCACTGGGAACTGACCTTTACATCCCCTGACAGACCTTGCACAGCGGACGACCGGCATCACCGTCGGTCCGGTGCTCCGGCTTGATCCGCTTACCGTCGGGGCACTCGTCGTCGTCGTGGTAGACGTCGCGCTCTCCGCCGTACTCAGGGACCGACGTGTGGAATGGCGAGACCTTCGACATAGGTGTAGCTCCGTTTCTGCACCGTCTCAGGTGTCCGCGGTCACGGACATGGGTACCCGTACGGTACGTGCGGAGGGTTGCAAGCGGCCCGGACATGACTTCCGGGCCACGTGTTAACGATCTCTTCGTTCGGCTGTACTCCGTTGAGTTCCGGCGGCTCGGGGCGGTCACCCCGAGCCGCCACCATTCAGCTACTCGGTCGGGTCCCACTCAAGCCCCGGCAGCAACGCACACGGCGACACGCCGAGCGCATAGGCGATCTTCACGAACGATTCGAGGATCGGCATCCCTTGACCGCCCTCGTAGGCGACGTTCACGGTCCAGTGGAGTCCGGTCCGCTCGGCCAAGGCGTGCTTGGTGAGTCCGGCCTCTTGCCGGGCACGGCGGAGGTTGCGGCCGACACTTCGGGCGAACACGGCGCCGCCGGGACTCACGGACGCAGGCCCATCAACAACTCGCAGGGATCGACCCCCAGCGTGTCCGCGAGCCTCAGGAGCGTGTCGAGGCGGGGTGAGCGCGTCCCCATCTCGATCTTGTAGATCGTGTCGCGGCTGAGGCCCGCCCGCGCCGCCAGCCGTTCCTGCGAGAGGCCGTGGCGGCGCCTCGCCAGCAGGAGGTTGCGGCCGAAGTGCTTCGCATCCCGTTCGGCGCTCATGCGTCCCTCTCGCCCAAGACGAAGTAGCCGGCGCCACGGATGCCCGGGACCCACCTGATCGGCCCCAGCAACTCGTCGGGGCTTTGGTCGAGCGCCCCGGCGAGCCTGATGAACGACTCCAGCATCGGCATTCGTCAGCCCGTCTCGTAGAGCGTCATCTGCGTGCGGTGGATCTCGGCGCGTTCGGCAAGGGCCTCCTGGCTGATGCGTCCGCAGTTGAACCGCGCGACGATCAGGCGCTCCCCGAACGCCTCCGCGAAGGTCATCCCTGCGCCTCATCGACGGCATGGGCGTAGCGCCCTGCGGCGGAGGTGACGACCAGATCGTCACCGATCCGCAGGACCAGGCCGCGATTGATGAGCCGCATCAGCGCATCTCTTGCATGGAGCGACCCTTCGTACTCCCGCATCAGTTCGCCGATCGGCCACGGCCCCGGCTCGCCGCACAACGTCGCCAGCACCGCTCCGTCCAGTTGCTCCGCATAGGCCATCTGCACCCGTCCTTTCGTCGCGGCCGGTCGACCCGGCGCATTTCGCTTGACAGGCGGGAATCTGCGGCGCGATCAGGCGGAACGAGCTTCTACAGAGAAGGGATAAGTGTGATGATGGCCACACACAGCGGCGGTGTTCCCCGCAACGGTTCACCGCTTGCTCACAGAACGCAAACATATTGCCCTGCTCGGAGCCGTCGCGGCCCTGGCTTCGCCGGCCGTCGCCTCCGCAGCGCAACACGAAAACGAGAAGCTTCCGCCGCGGGTGCGTCTGCGCGCCGACGCGCCCAAGTACTCGGCAGCTCGTTCCGCCCCCTCAGCGATCGGCAACGCGGTCGCGGTCAGCGGGCCGCTGCTCGACCCGGTCGATCGCTATAGCCGGCTGATCGCGGCGACGACCGAGCGCATCGAGCACCGGCAGAAGGTCCATGCGCGCAAGCGGCATGAAGCGCAGGAAGCGCGCGAGGAAGAAGAAAAGTTCGCGCAGCTGCCCGGCGGGGTCTCGATCGAAACGCTCGAAGCGATCGCCGCCTGCGAGTCCGGCGGCAACCCCGAAGCGGTCTCACCCGACGGCACCTACCGAGGCCTCTACCAGTTCGACCAGGGGACCTGGGAATCGGTCGGCGGCCACGGCGATCCCGCCCAGGCGCCCGCGGCCGAACAGGACTACCGCGCGGCGCTCCTCTACTCGGAGTCCGGCTCGAGTCCCTGGCCCGTCTGCGGCTGACCCGGTAGCCACGGTCGCCCCTCGTTTAACGTGGCGGCCGTGGACCGGATTACGATCCGGCGATGACGCCGGACGTGGAGAAAGAGGTCGCCGAAGGCGGGGTTCCCGCCCCCGACGCGAGTGGACCGACCCGAAAGCCGCCGCGCGAGGCGGTCGCCGAGGCGCACGTCCGCGCACCGACCCGCGGCAACCGGCGGCTCGAGAGCTTCATCGACTCCGTCAACGCCGACGACCAGGTGCGGGGCTGGTGGTACATGGCCCAGGTCAACGCCGAGCGGCTCGGGATGTCGGACCACAGCTGGGTCCACATGCAGATCGTCCTCAACATCTCCCTGCGGCTGCTGCGGCTGCTGGGCAAAGCGGGGGTGGAGCCGGCGATGGTCGCCGATCACGGGATGCGGGACCGAGATGCCGAGGTGGTGGTGGCCGGCGGGGCGCTGCTGCACGACGTCGGCATGTCGATCCACCGCGCCGACCACGAGGAGTACTCGCTCTTCCTCGCCCAGAGCGCTCTTGATCGCCTGCTCAAAGGCGCCTACAAACAGCCGGAGCGGACCGTGGTGGAAGCCGAGATCCTGCACGCGATCATCGGCCACCGCCGCCGCGGTGAGCCCTACACGGTCGAGGGGGGCGTCGTCCGCGTCGCCGACGCGCTCGACATGGCCCAGGGCCGCACCCGGATCCCGATCGAGTCGGGCCACGAAGGCATCCACTCGATCTCCGCCGCGGCGATCGACGAGGTGCGGATCAGCGCCGGCGAGGACCACCCGGTGCGGATCGAGATCCAGCTCAACAACTCGGCGGGCATCTTCCAGGTCGACGACCTCCTGGCGACGAAGATCCGCGGCACGCCGCTCGAGGGCAAGGTGGAAGTGATCGCCGAGATCGAGGGCGAGAGCGAGAAACGGCTGCTCAGCGGGTTCCGGCTCGCGTAGCGTTCCGCGAGACTTAAAAAACGCCCGGCCCGATTAATTGACCTGCGGCGTCGAGCCGCCAGGCTGGACCTCATGGGGCGCAGGGGAGGAGCGGCAGCGAGGGGATCCATCGCCGCGTTCGTAGCCTTCGCGACGCTCGCCGTGCTCGCGTCCAACGCCTACGCGGCCGCGACCACAAACAAAGCGGAGTGGTACACCGGCTCGACCTTCACGACATTGACGGGCAAACAGGTGCTCACCGCCTCGGCCGCGGAAAAAATTGAACTGGCGTTCCCCTTCGGCGGCCTGGCGATCAAAATGCGCGCCAACTCGGCCAGCTGCATCGAATGCTCGATCACCAACGAAGCCTCCGGCCACCTCGGGGTGGCCACGGGGACTGGACGACTCCTTTTCTCCGAAGCCTTTTTCCTCGAAGCGACCACCTGCAAGTTCAAAGAAGACAAGATCACAAGCCAGCCGCTGCTCTTCGAAGCTCACTACACGGAGGGCGAAAGGTGGCTGGTGAAGATCAGCCCGGTCAGCGGGGAAACCGATCTCACCCTCAACATCGAAGCGAATAAACCCGGAGACATCTGCCCGTTCGAAGGCAGCGGCACACCGGTCAAAGGCGCCAACTTCGGTGAATTCAAATCCAAAACAGGCGTCTTCGCCGTCGAACAGCCAGTCAACTTTTCGCTGCCGATCAGCGAAGAAGCGGGCAGCAACTGGACCTTCGGCTCGCAGCGGTTCGCGGTCACCGGCACGCTCAACCTCAAAGCCGGCGGCAACACCTTCGGCGTGAAATGAACGCGACCGGGCGGTCGCGCGGCGGGCGCTTTAGCCGAGCCGCTCGATGTCGTAGCGGCGCTTCTCCTTGCGGCGCTCCAGGGCGCCTTGGACCAGGGAGAGGCCGATCACGAGGATCACGAAGAAGGCCATCACGCCGAAGCAGAAGAAGGTGACGGTCTTGTCCGACGCTTCGCCGATCAGGCCTTCGCCGTTGTCGGCCAAGGCCATCGGAGCTGCGACGAGCATCGTCGTCAGGGCCATCAGGAAGAGAGCGGCGGCGCGCTTCACGTCGTGGAATCTATCGCACCAGCCGGCGTAGGATCGCGCCGTGTCCAACCTCGAGGCCTTGCTGCTGGGGGTGGTTCAAGGGCTGACCGAGTTCCTGCCGATCTCGTCCTCCGGCCATCTCATCGTGGTCCCGTGGCTTCAGGACTACACGTTCCTGACCGAAAACGAATCGTTCAACAAGACCTTCGACGTCGCCCTGCACGGGGGCACCCTGATCGCCGCGATCGCGTTCTTCCGGCTCGAGGTCTGGCGCCTGATCGTCAGCTTCATCGCCGCCGTGCGCAAGCGGGCGATCGCGACCAGCGAGGAGCGCCTCGCGGTGGCGATCGCGATCGGCACGATCCCGGCGGTGATCGCCGGCGGCCTCGCCTCCGACTTCATCGACGAACACCTCGGCGAGCCCTGGATGATCGCCCTGCAGCTGATCGTCTTCGGCGCCCTGCTCGACTGGGCCGACCGCCGCCCGCAGCGCCGTCCGCTGGATCGCACCAACGTGCGCGACGGCGCCTGGATCGGGATCGCGCAGGTGCTGGCGCTCGCCCCCGGAACCTCGCGCTCGGGAATCACGATCACCGCCGCCCGCTTCCTCGGCCTCGATCGCGACGCCGCCGCCCGCTTCTCCTTCCTGCTGCTGATCCCGATCGTCGCCGGCGCCACCCTCTTCAAAGGCATCGGCGCCGTCCACGAAGGCCTGCCGTCCGGCGTCGCCGGGCCGATGGTGGTGGGGACCATCGCCGCCGCGATCTCCGGCTACGCGGCGATCGTCTTCCTGCTCCGCCTCGTGCGGACGGCCTCCTACCGCCCCTTCGTCCTCTACCGCTACGCGGCCGGGATCGCGATCCTGATCGTGATCGCGACCGGCCTGCGCCCGGCGACCTTCTGATCCGTCGGTCGGGGCTGGTTTCAATCGGCTTGAACAAGCCACCGCAGGGTCGTCTTGCCCGCAATTTGGGTGCGCCAGACTTGTGAAAAACCTGTAAACAACGGTAAAAGCAGGGCAGGGGTGCATAGAATCCATTTCGAGTTGGCCCCTGATCCGACCACTCGTCTCGCGGTGATCGACACCGATTCCGGGTTCGTCACCGTCCTGTCCAAGCGCGCCGAGGCGGCGGGATGGCTGCTACGCACCTCCGGCGGTGCCGTGCCCCCCGACCAGCTGGTGGCGATGAAGCTCAACGCGCTGCTGGTCGACCCGGCGGTGCTGGGCGACGAGGCGTGGCGCTATCTCGACCGGGTCTGCAGCCTGCTGCCAGATCTCGGCGTCGTCGTCTGCACCGGGCGCTCGACCGTGGCCCAGCGGGTCCGCGGCCTGCGGCTCGGCGTCGACGACTGGATCACCAAGCCCTCCCACCCGGAGGAGGCGATCGCGCGGATCGAAGCGGTCACCCGCCGCCACCGCCGCGGCCGCCACGAGAGCGAGTCCTCGCCCGTCCTCGCCGGCGAGCTCGAGATCCGCCCCGATCGCTTCCAGGCCTTCGTCTCCGGCGAGAGCCTCGACCTGACCCGGCGCGAGTTCGAGCTGCTGCACCTGCTCGCCGGCACCCAGGGCCAGGTGCTCGAGCGCGAGACCATCTACCAGCGGGTCTGGGGCTACGCGATGGCCCACGGCGACCGCTCGGTCGACGTCTTCATCCGCAAGCTGCGCCAGAAGCTGGAGAAGCGCTCGCCCGAGTGGGAGTACATCCACACCCACTTCGGGGTCGGCTACCGCTTCGACCCGGAGCCCTCCGGCGACGCCGTCCCGAACACTCCGCCGGTGCCCGCGCAGGCATCTCCGAACGGCCAAAGTTCACAGGTCGTTCACAAAAGCTTCACCGCGGCGTAACCGGTCCAGGCACGGCCCTCGACATCCTCCGCCACGATGGCGGTAGGCAGCGCGTCGGATAAAGCTGGGAGGTTGGAGGTGCGCCCGGAGGAGCACGCGGCGCTCGTCGACGGGCGTCCGTTGAGCCTCACCGTGCGTGAGCTGCAGCTCCTGATCACCCTCTGGTCCAATCCGCAGCGGATCCTCACCCGCGAGGAGCTCCACACCTCCGTCTGGGGCACCCCGCCGCGCCGCGACGACCGCTCGGTCGACGTCTATGTCAGCCGGCTCCGCGCCAAGCTCGGCGCCGCTCTGCCCGACCAGAAGCTGATCTACACCCACAACGGGATCGGCTACCGCTTCTCGCCTGACGGCTGACCGGGCAGGAATTCCCGTCCGGCGAGCCGGAACTCAGCCGATAACGGCCTTTTACATTTTTTTTACACCACCGCCACACGCGGATAACAAGGTTCCCTTGCGACGTTGCGACGCTCGCCTGAGGCCGCGCCACCCGCGGCCGGATACACGTCAACAACTCAAAGAGGAGACTGATGTCCAGCTCTAGATGGCTTGCGGTGTTCGCCGCCGCCTGCGTGCTCGTGCTCGGCCTTGCCGCCTGCGGGGGCGGAGGGTCCAGCAGCAGCGAAACGAGCAGCAAGGAAAGCAGCGAATCCGAAGGCGCAGGGGCTCCATCGAGCGAAGCCTCAGGCGAAATTGCCGGTGCCGGCTCGACTGCGCAGGAAGCCGCCCAGAAAGCGTGGATCGCCGAATTCGAGAACGCCAACGGCGGCGCCACGATCTCCTACGACGGCGTCGGCTCCGGCGGCGGTCGCGAAAAATTCATCTCCGGCGGCGTCGCGTACGCCGGCTCGGACACGCCGCTCTCCGAATCCGAAGGCGAGCTCGGCAAGGCGATCAAGCGTTGCGAACCCGGCGAACTGCTCGAGGTCCCCGACTACATCTCGCCGATCGCGATCGTCTACAACCTCCCGGGCGTCGAAGAACTGAAACTCGAACCGGAAACCCTGGCGAAGATCTTCAACCAGGAAATCGAAAACTGGAACGACCCGGAAATCGCCAAAGAGAATCCAGGCGTCGAACTGCCGGAAACGCGGATCGTCCCGGTCAACCGCTCCGACGAGTCGGGCACGACGGAAAACTTCACCGACTACCTCTCCAAAGTGGCACCCAAGGTCTGGACCCACGAAGTGAGCGGTGACTGGCCGGTGAAGGGCGGCGAAGCGGCCTCCGGCACCTCCGGCGTGATCGAAGCCGTCACCGCCGGCGAAGGCGCGATCGGCTACGCCGACGCCTCGCAGGCCGGCGAACTCGGCAAAGCGATGATCAAAGTCGGCAACTCGTGGGCGGAACCGTCGGCGGAAGCGGCGGCCAAAGTCCTCGATCTCTCGAAAGAAGATCCGGAACTCGAGAAAGGCCAGAAAAACGTCATCGCCTTCGAAATCGACCGCAAAACCGAAGCGAGCGGCGTCTACCCGATCATCCTGGTCTCCTCGCTGATCGGCTGCACGAAATACAACTCGGCCTCCGAAGCCGCGCTGGTCAAAGGGTTCTTCGAATACGCGATCAGCCCGGAAGGGCAGGCCCTGGCCGAAGAACAGGCCGGCTCGGCGCCGCTCTCGGCGAGCCTGACCAAAAAAGTCGAAGCCGCGGTCGGCGCGATCGAATAGGTCCACCGCGATCGACTGACTCACGCTCGTGGCTCATTTCGACACCACGACCAATGCCGGCCAGCTCCTGGCGGCGGCGTCCGGAGGGCGCCGTCGCCGGGGCGACCGGATCTTCAGCAACGCCGCGGTGATTGCCGCGGTGACGATCTTGGCGCTGCTCGTCGGGGTCGCCGTCTTCCTGGTCACCGAGGGATTCCCGGCCATCACCGCCTCGGCGTCCGAACTTCCGGGCGGCGAAAGCTTCCTCAGCTACGTCGCCCCGCTCGCCTTCGGCACCGTGATGGCGGGCGTCCTGGCGATGATCATCGCGGTGCCGCTGGCGATCGCCGTGGCGCTCTTCATCACCCACATCGCGCCGCCGCGGATCGCGCTGACGCTCGGCTACCTGGTCGATCTCCTGGCCGCGATCCCGAGCATCATCTACGGCCTCTGGGGCATCTTCGTGCTCGGCCCTGCCGCCGTGCCGGTGATGAAATGGCTGGAAGAAAAGCTCGGCTTCCTGCCGATCTTCGAAGGGCCCGCCTCGATCACCGGCCGCACGATGCTGGTCGTCGGCCTCGTCCTGGCGGTGATGATCCTGCCGATCGTCTCCGCCGTCGCCCGCGAGGTCTTCTCGCAGACGCCGCGCAAACTTCAGGAAGGCGCGCAGGCGCTGGGCGCCACCCGCTGGGAGATGATCCGCACGACGGTGCTGCCGTTCGGCAAATCGTCAGTGATCTCGGGCGCGATGCTCGGCCTCGGGCGGGCGCTCGGCGAGACGATGGCGGTGGCGATCATCCTCTCCGTCTCCGGCGGGGTCACCTTCAACCTGATCAGCCAGTCGAACCCCTCGACGATCGCCGCCAACGTCGCCCTCAACTTCCCCGAGTCGAGCGGCCTGGCGATCAACCTGCTGATCGCCACCGGGCTGGTCCTCTTCGCGATCACCCTGGCCACCAACTTCATCGCGCGGATGATCATCGCCCGCTCGGAGGTCCAGTGACCCCGCCGCCCGACAACGCCGCGGCGCTCTCGACCCGCTCGCTGCTGGCGGGCGAGGGGGGAGGCACCGGCACCCTGCCGGACTGGGCGCCGTGGGGCGCCTTCGTCGGCGCACTCGTTTTCTGCGCCGCCCTCGAGGCGGCGCTCGGCTGGTTCACGATCGCCCTGATGCTGGTCTTCGGCGCCTTGGTCGGGATCGTCGCCATCTACGCCTGGTCGCGCGCCGTCGAGGGTCGCCGCCGCGCCAAGGACCGGGCGATCACGATGGCGATCGCCTCCGCCTTCGGCGTCTCGATGGCGCCGCTGATCTCGCTGCTCTACGAAGTGATCAAGCGCGGCGCCCGCGGGATCAGCTGGGAATTCTTCACCTCCGACGCGCGCGGCGTGGTCGGTGGCGGCGGGGCCGAGCACGCGATCGTCGGCACGCTCGTGATCACCGCGTGCGCGGCGCTGATCTCGGTGCCGATCGGGATCATGGCGGCGATCTACATGAACGAGTACGGGCGCGGGCCGCTGCGCCGGGCGCTCACCTTCTTCGTCGACGTGATGACCGGCATCCCCTCGATCGTCGCCGGCCTCTTCGCCTACGCGCTCTTCGAGCTCTTCTTCGGGCCCAGCATCCAGATGGGGATCATGGGTTCGATCGCGCTCTCGGTGCTGATGATCCCGATCGTCATCCGCTCCGCCGAGGAGGTCCTGAAGATCGTCCCCAACCACCTGCGCGAAGCGAGCTACGCGCTCGGCACGCCGAAGTGGAAGACGATCGTCAAGGTGGTCCTGCCGACCGCCTTCGCCGGGCTGGTCACCGGGGTGATGCTCGCCACCGCGCGGATCATCGGCGAGACGGCGCCGCTGCTGGTCACCACCGGCGTGGTCGACTCGCTGAACGCGAATCCTTTCCACGGCCGCATGCAGAACCTCGCGGTCTACGCCTACAACCAGTACCGGTCGCCTGGGGTGATGAAACAGGCGTCCTACGATCGAGCTTGGGCGGCGGCGTTGACGCTGATCGCGATCGTCATGATCCTCAATGTGATCGCCCGCCTGGTCTACCGCCGCTACAAAACGGAGATCCGTTAGGAGATTGCCGTGGAGGGAAGGAAGCTGAGAGATATGTTCGGGACCCAGGCCGAACCGAAGGCCGAGGAGGGCCGCACCAAGATGTCGCAAGCAGGGCCGGTCACCGAGACCTCGAGCGAGCCGCAGGGCGCTGCCCCGGCGCGTCGCGCGAAGACGCTCGAGGCGAAGGAAGTCAACCTCTACTACGGCGACTTCCACGCCGTCGAAAACGTCAACATGACGATCGAACCGAACAAGGTGACGGCGCTGATCGGCTCCTCGGGCTGCGGCAAGACGACCTTCCTGCGCTCGCTCAACCGGATGCACGAGCTGACGCCCGGGGCGAGCGTCAAAGGCGACATCGAGCTCGACGGGGAGGACATCTACGCCGGCGGGGTCGACCCGGTCGCGGTGCGGCGCCTGATCGGCATGGTCTTCCAGCAGCCGAACCCGTTCCCGACGATGTCGATCTACGACAATGTCGCCGCGGGCCTCAACTTCAACGCGGGCAAGGTCTCGAAGTCCGAGAAGGACGAGACGGTCGAGAAGAGCCTGCGCGGGGCGCATCTTTGGGACGAGGTCAAGGATCGGCTCGACCGGCCCGGTTCCAGCCTCTCCGGGGGCCAGCAGCAGCGGCTCTGTATCGCCCGGGCGACCGCGGTCAGCCCCGAGGTCCTGCTGATGGACGAGCCCTGCTCGGCGCTCGACCCGGTGGCGACGCTGGCGATCGAGGACCTGATCTCGGAGCTGAAGAAGGAGTACACGATCGCGATCGTCACCCACAACATGCAGCAGGCGGCGCGCGCCTCCGACAACACCGCCTTCTTCAACCTCGACGAATCGGGAAAGCCGGGGCACCTGGTCGAGATCGGCCCGACCGACGCGATCTTCACGAACCCGAGGCAGAAAGAGACCGAGGACTACGTCTCCGGTCGATTCGGCTGAGTCGGGCGGACGGGAACGGGACGATGCCGGACGTCCGGGTCGAATATCAGGAGGAACTGAAGGGGCTCGAACAGAGCGCGCTGGGCGGGCTCGACCTGGTCACCGGGGCGCTGTCGCGGACGCTGGAGGCGGTCGAGCACCAGGACATCGAGTTGGCCCAGATCGTCGTCGCCGACGACGATCGGATCGACGGTCGCTACCTGGAGGTCCACCAGGCGCTGATCACGCTGCTGGCGACGCAGTCGCCGGTGGCGACCGACCTGCGGCTGATCTCGGCGCTGCTGCACGTGCTGAAGAACATCGAGCGGATGGGCGACCAGTGCGTGAACATCTGCAAGGTGATCCCGATGTCGGGTCACGAGCCGCCCGCCGACGAGGAGATGGTGAAACGCATCCTGACGATGGGCGCGCACGCCAAATCGCTGATCAGCCAGGCGAAGCGGGCCTTCGAAGAGCGCAACGTCGACATGGCGCGCGACCTGGTCGAGCGCGACGACGTCATCGACGAGTTGAACCGGGAGTGCTTCCGGCTGGCGCTGGCGATCGGCGACGACGCCGACAAACGCGAATGGGCGATGACGATGCTGCTGACGGCGCGGGCGATCGAGCGGATCGGCGACAACGCGGTCGACATCGGCGAGCAGGTCGCCTTTGTCGTCACCGGCCTTTTCCGCGAGTTCGAGGACGCCTCGCATCCGGACGCGCACGCTTAGATCCGGCCCGCCTGGGAAGATGACGGCTACGGCCTGATGCTGTGCGCTGCTATCGATATCGGTTCGAACACGACCCGCGTCCTGGTCGCGGAGCCAGTCGATGGTCAATTGAAGAAGGTGATGGAGCAGCGCGCCTACACGCGGATCTCCAAGGCGGTCGACGAGGCGGGGGCGATCCTGCCCGGCAAGGTCGCCGAGGTCGGTGAGCTGGTGGCAACGCAGGTGCGGCTGGCGCGCGAGCTCGGCGCGGTCGAGATCCGCGCGGTGGCGACGGCGGCGGTGCGCGAGGCGAGCAACGGGCCCGCGGTGGCGGCGGCGATCTCCGCCGCGGCCGGGGTCGACGTCGAGATCCTCAGCGGGGAGGAGGAGGGCCGGCTGTCCTTCATCGGCGCCACCAAGGCGCTCGGCCACCCGGTCGACGGGCAGGTCGGCGTCGTCGACGTGGGCGGCGGCTCGACCGAGGTGATCCTCGGCACGGTGCGCGACGGGGTCGACGAGGTGCGCTCCTGGCACATCGGCTCCGGCGACCTCGCCGACGAGTTGATCTCCTCCGATCCGCCCTCGGCGGCGGAGATCCGGCGCATCCGCGAGTACATCGAGGACTTCTTCGACGGCGTCGAGATCGTCCACCCCGACCAGGCGGTCGCGGTCGGCGGCTCGGCCACCAGCCTGCGCCGGTTGGTCGGCGCGGTGCTCGAGTACGAGACCCTGGAGCGCGCGATCCGCGTCCTCTCCGCCGATCCGGCCACCGATGTCGCCCGTCGCTTCGAGCTCGACCCCCGCCGCGTCCGCATCCTCACCACCGGCGTCCTGCTGCTGGAGAAGATCTCCGAGATGCTCGGCCGGCCCCTCCAGATCGGCAAGGGCGGCCTCCGCGAGGGCATCATCCTCGACCTCCTCAACGGCTCCGCCAACGGCTCCAGCCCCCAGCGCCTCGCCGCGTAGCGCGGGACAGGCCCTGGCCGCTTTCGTTCCGCGGTTGATTTTCCTCGCATAGCGAGGATTTCTAACCACGCAAGCGACTGCCAGGGTGGACATCCGCCTCGGCTCCCCCAGGGAGGTCCGATGGACCCCGAGCGAACCTCCCGCTTCGTGAGTGAGGGTCCATCGGACCTCCCCCTCGCCACCGATCACACGAAGTTCACCGCTCGTTTGCAGCTGGTTCACATGTTTTCCCTGCAAATGACGAAATATGGCGGTGTAATGACGAGAGATAGACAAGGGAGACACCGATGACTTCCCGTGCCGATATGCACTGCCACTCCACTGCTTCGCAGCTTTCACGACTCGGGGTCCAGAGGAGCCTCGGGCTGCCGGAGTGCGCCACGCCTCCGCAGGAGGTCTACGAGCTGGCCAAGAAGCGGGGGATGGACTTCGTGACGATCACCGATCACGACACGATTGAGGGGGCCCTCGAGCTCGAAGAGCTGCCCGACACCTTCGTCTCCGAGGAGCTGACCGCCCGCTTCGCCGGCGAGCCCCAGGCGGTTCACGTCCTCTGTTACGGGATCACTCCCGGAGACCACGAGTGGCTGCAGGCCCACGCCGGCGACGTCGAGGCCTGTGCCGCGTACCTGCACGAGAACGAGATCGCCTGCGCCCTGGCGCATCCCTTCTTCTACGTCGCGGCGCCACTCACAAGGCGCCACCGGCGGCGGCTCGCCGAACTGTTCCCGATCTGGGAGATTCGCAACGGGTCGCGCGCCGCGGAGCTGAACATGCCCGCCGCCGTCTACGTCGACACGCGCGGCGGCACCGGCATCGGCGGCTCCGACGACCATGCCGGCGTCGACATCGGCAGGACCTGGACCGAGGTCCCCGCCGCTGCCACGCCGGAAGAGTTTCTCGCCCACATGCGCGAAGGCCGCGCCGAGGCGCGCGGCGAACAGGGCTCGGCGGCGAAGTGGACGCACGCGGCGATGGCGCTGGCGACGCGCGCCCTCGACGGGGCCGAAGTCGCCGCGCCGGGCACCGCGCCCGACCCGACCGCGGTCCTCAAGATGGCCGAACGGGTTATCCGCGAGGGCTCCGAGCGGGAGGGCAAGGTCGCGACCGACCTTTGCCCCGAGGACGCCCGCTGCCTGCTCGAGGCTTGGCTCGCCGGGGTCGGGATCGAAGCCCGCGGCCGCGAGCTGCTCGACATGCTGCAGGCCGACGGCTTCTCCCACGCCGACCTCTACCGGCGCGCCCGCCGCCGCCACGAGCGGCGCCTGCGCCTCGCCGTCGACGGAGGGCTCGTCGCGTTCCAGGCGGGGGATCTCGCGGCGGCCGCCAACGGCCTGTTCGAGGCGCTGGTCCCGGCCTTCCCCTACGCGCCCTCGACCGCCTTCCTCGGTGCCGAGAAAGCGAAGCTGCGAGGAGGCGAGGAGGGCCGCGGGCGGGTCGCGCTGATCGCCGACGGGATCGCCTCGATGCACGGCGTCACCCACACGATCGAGCAGATCCGCGAGCGCGGTGTCCCCGGCTTCGACATCGACGTGATCGGCACCGACCCCGGGGTCGACCGCCGCCTCCCCGCCGCGACCGAGCTGGAGCTGCCCTTCTACAAGGGCATGCGGCTGGGCGTCCCCTCGGTCCCCGAGCTGGTCGAGGCGCTGGCCGAGGGCAATTACGACCTGGTCCACGTCACCGCCCCCGGCCCGGCCGGGATCGCCGCCACGCTGCTCAGCCGGATCACCGGAGTGCCGCTGCTCGCCAGCTACCACACCGAGCTCGCGACCTACGCGGGCCTGCGCGCCGACGGGATGCTGGAGATGGTCGCCAAGGCGGGACTCGCCGCCTTCTACGACGCTCCGGCGCGGGTCCTCTCGCCGAGTCCGGCCGCCGACGGCTCGCTCGCCGAGCTCGGCATCGACGGCGCCAAGGTCGGCCGCTGGGAGCGCGGGGTGGACGTCGAGCGCTTCGACCCGGCGAAGGCCGACCGGGACGCCTACCCGGGCGAGGTGAAGATCCTCTACGCGGGTCGCCTCTCCCGCGAGAAGGGCGTCGACCTGCTGGCCGATGCCTTCCTGCGTGCCCACGAGGCCGACCCCCGCCTGCACCTGTTGCTGGCCGGAGGCGGCCCCGAGGAAGCGGAGCTGCGGGCGCGGCTCGGCGACGCCGCCACCTTCCTCGGCTGGCTCGGCGGCGAGGACCTGGCGGTCGCCTACGCGAGCGCCGACGCCTTCCTCTTCTGCAGCGTCACCGACACCTACGGACAGGTGATCCTCGAGGCCGGGGCCAGCGGGCTGCCGGTGATCGCGATCGCCGAGGGGGGCCCGGCGGCGCTGGTCGAGAACCGCCACACCGGCCTGCTCTGTCGCCCCGACGCCGACCACGTCGCCGGCTCGATCCTGCAGCTCGCCGCCTCGCCGGAGCTGCGCACGAAGCTCGGCTCGGCCGGGGTGCGCGCCGCCCGCGCCCGCTCCTGGGAGCGCTCGCTGAGCCAGCTCGCCGCCGGCTACCGGCTGGCCATCGACGGCGCCGCCGTCTCCCGTCCCGCCGCCGCCCGAATCGCCGCCTGACGAGCCACCGCTTCCGCCCGTGGACGCTCCGATGGACCCCCGAACGAACCTCCTCGCTGTTCGTGAGAGAGGTGGTCCATCGGAGCGTCCCCCCGGGTACGATGTCCCCTTGGCCGACTCGGTTGCCAACCTCGACGATTGCGGTCTCTACTTCAACCGAGAGCTGTCCTGGCTGGAGTTCAACCGGCGGGTGCTGGAGCTGGCCGAGGACGAGAGCGTGCCGCTCTTGGAGCGCCTGCGCTTCTGCGCGATCTACGCCTCCAACCTCGACGAGTTCTACATGGTGCGGGTGGCCGGGCTGTTCGACCAGCTCGACGCCGGGATCGACGCGCGCGGGCCGGACGGGCTGCGCCCCGGCGAGCAGATCGACCGCATCCAGCGCCGCGTGCTGGAGCTCGACCAGCGCCTGCAGCGCTGCTTCGGCGGCGAACTGCGGCCGGCGCTGGAGGACGAGGACCTGCGCATCGTCTCGCTCGAGGACGCCAACGAGGAGGAGCGCCGGCAGATCCACCGCCGCTTCCACGAGCAGGTCTTCCCGGCGCTGACGCCGCTGGTGATCGGCCTCGGTCGGCCGTTCCCCTACATCTCGAACCTCTCGC
>DASXMH010000063.1:0-2958 GCA_036495785.1 Solirubrobacterales bacterium | reverse complement strand
ACGTGAGGCCTCGCCGCGCAGGTGCTGGGTCTCGGCGGCGTCGAAGGAGGTGCCCTCCGGGTCGACGGCGACGCCGTAGGTCTCTCTGGCGCGCTTGCCGCTGAGCAGGCCTTCGCGGACCTCGCGGACGACCAGGTCGGGGTCGCGCGCCAGGGGGTCGCCGTACCCCGCGCCGCCGCCGTGGTTGGAGACGCAGACCGTGCCCTGCGGGATCTGGACGCCCTCCTTGGAGCCCCAGTCACGCTCGGAGCCGTCGGGCTCCGTGAGGCGCAGCACGTTGAGGCGCCCGTCCTCGCCGCCGAAGAGGCCCTGCGCGGGCGCCGCGCCCTCGGCCGCAGAGTCGTCGCCGAGGGTCGAGCCGCGCACCCCTTCGCCGTCGAAGCTGAACCGCGTTCGGGTCCCGTAGCCACCGCGCCACTCCCCCGCCCCCGCCGAGTCGGTCTCCAGTTCAACGTAGTCGACGGTGTGCGGGGTCGAGAGCTCGAAGATCTCCATGTCCTGCGAGCGCATCGAGCCGGGCGTGCCGGTGAAGCCGATGCCGTCGTAGCCGTCGGTGCCCTTCATCGCGCCGGAGCCGCCGCGCGAGAACAGCAGCAGGTCGACGTAGACCTCGCCTGTTCGCGGGTCGACGCCGCTGAGCGAGGCGGGCAGGAACTGGTTCCAGCCGGCGCAGACGAGGTCGGGCAGGGGCTCGGCCAGCGCGACCATGATCGACTCCAGCACCTCGTCGCACATCTGGTTGCCGAAGACGCTGGCCGCCGGGAACTCGGGGTCGATCAGCGAGCCTTTGCGGAACTTCGTCGACATCGTCGCGAAGAGGCCCGCGTTGGTCGGAATCGAGAGGCCGGAGGCGTCGAGCAGCATCATGAAGGCGATCGAGATCGCCCCGATCGCCGACGCCGCGGGCATGTTGGTGAAGCCGGCGGCCTGGTCGTCGGAACCGGAGAAGTCGAAGGTGATCTCCGAGCCCGCGATCGTCACCTCGACCGCCACCCGCAGCCGCCGCGTCGGGTCGATGCCGTCGGACTGCATGAAGCTTTCGCCGTGGTAGACGCCGTCGGGCCAGCGCTCGATCTCGGCGCGCACCTGGCGTTCGGCCGCCTCGATGACGAAGTCCATGTGGCGGTCGAAGACCTCGGTGCCGTAACGGTCGAGCACTTCGACCAGGCGGCGGCGGCCGATCGTGCAGGCGCCGATCATCGCCTGGACGTCGTCCCAGGTGATCTCGAGGCGGACGTTCGCGCGCACCAGGCGGACCACGTCGGGGATCGGCTCGCCGCCGCTGTGGATGCGGAGCGGCGTGATCCGGAACGCTTCCTGCCAGACCTCGCGGAATTTCGGGTCATAGCCGCCGAGGGTCATCCCGCCGACGTCGGCGACGTGGCCCTTGCCCGCGGTCCAGGCGACCAGCTCGTCGGCGTGGAAGACGGGCGTGTAGATGCCGACGTCGGCGAACTGGTTGCCGCCGCTGAAGACGTCGTTGTGGATGAAGACGTCGCCGTCGTGGACGTCGTCGCCGAACTCCTCGATGATCGCCCGCAGCGAGGGGGCGGCGCCGAAGGCGATGATCGAGGCGAACTCGGTCTGCGCCAGGGTGCGCCCGTCGCGGTCGAAGATGACCGTGACGAAGTCCCCGATCTCGTTGAAGATCGGGGAGCGGGAGGAGCGCATCAGCACCGTCGCCATCTCCCGCGAGACGGCGACGACGCGGCGCTGCAGCACCGACGCGAGGATCGGGTCGGCGGCCGGCCCCTCGGTGGCGGTGGCGGGCGAGGCGGTCATCTTCGGGTCGCTCCTAGCGGGGGACGAAGGCGAGGACACGCGAGGGGCTGCCGGTTCCGTCGACCAGCTTCAGCGGCGCGACGACGATCAGCGCGCCGGTGGTCGGCAGCTTCGTCAGGTTGGCCAGCTGGGTAAGGCCGTAGCGGCCGGCGCCGAGGAGGAAGTTGTGGACCGGGAAGCCCGGGTCCATCCCGCCCGCGGAGCCCGCGTCGATGCCGACCGTCTCGCAGCCATAACCGACGACGTTGGGGTGCTCGGCCAGCCACTTGGAGCCGGACACGTCGGGGCCGGGGCTGGTCGGGCCCTCGGGGCCGAGGTTGAGGAAGGACGCCTCGTCCTGGGCGCGCGATTCCCAGCCGGTGCGGAAGAGGAGCCAGCTGCCGGGCTGGATCGGGCCGTTCTCGGCCTCGAACGCGTCGAGGTCCGCGGCGGTCAGGAGGTAGCCGTTGTCGGCCTCGACCTCGGCGGTCTTGTCGACCACGACGACGGGGCCGACCAGCTGGCCGGCCGGGACGGAGGCGACGTCGGCGCCGTCTTTGCCGGTGACCCAATGGATCGGCGCGTCGAAGTGGGTGCCGGTGTGCTCGCCCAGCTCGAGGACGCTCCAGGCCCAGGCGGGGCCGAGGTCGTCGTAATGGCTGAGCTCGCGGCGGGAGAGGTGCGGCGTGTTGGCGAACGGGTCCGGCAGGACGAGGACCGGCGTCGACTCGCTGAGCGGCTGGGTGAGGTCGACGACCTCGACCTCGCCGGCGGCGAGGGCGGCGGTCAGATCGGTGACGGAAGTGTTGGGCATCGTTGCTCCTCGCTCTTTCTGCTTACGTGGTGACCGGCTGCGCGGCTGGGCCACGCTGAGTGTGGCGCAGCGCCCCGCGACGGCCGCCCGGCGGGAGGGCGACCGTCGCGTCAGGGAGCGCCGGCGCGGCCGGAGGTGCACCGTGGGGGGACGGTTGGCCGCACCGCTTGGTACCGCTTCGACTGGGTGTGTCGATCGGCAGCATCTGCGGCGAAAGACTACACCTTGGCGCGATGGTGTGCCGATTATTTTTCGGCGCGGAGTGCCCCGTCGACGAGCGCGAGCCGCACCGTGTCCCCCGCCGCGGCGTCACCCTCGACCGCCGCGATCACCGCCGGCCCCGCGTCGTCCGCTCCCCGTTGGCTGTTCCTTTTGCCGGAGGG
>DASXMH010000062.1:0-6534 GCA_036495785.1 Solirubrobacterales bacterium | reverse complement strand
CGGTCCCGCGCGCCTTCCGGGGACCCCGATGTTGATGGGCCGAAAAGCGCTCCATATCAGCGCTTTTCGGCCCATCAACCAGGCGGGCGCACGGACGCAGGTCGACCGCGCACGTAGGTGTGCCGACCGCGCACGGGAGTGGGTCGACCGCGCAAGCAAGAGTGCCGACTCCGCGCAGGTCCCGGCGAAGGGCGCACGCAGGCGTGCCGTCCACCCGGCCCGGCCCGGCCCGGTCCCCCGAAGTGCGTTCGCAGTCAGCGACACCATTTGTCGTCAAGTGCGAACGCACCAGCTGGCCCCCTCGGGTGAGTTCGCAGTTGACGCCACATGTTGTCGTCAAGTGCGAACTCATCGCCGGCTGCCTCGGGAGATGTGACGGGACCGTCCCCGGACCGTCCCCGGACACGCGCAAGGCGCGCCCATCCCCACCTAACCAGCCGAACTTAGGTGGGGATGGGCGCGCCGGGGTCACGGGCGCGCCCGGGCGAACCGGGGTCCGGGCGCGCCGGGTCGGCGGTCCCCATGCGCCGGGTCGGCGGTCCCGATGCGCCGGGTCGGCGGTCCCGGGGCGCCGGGGCGTGGAGCCCGGCTCTCGCCGCGGGTGCAGCACTAGGCGCGGGCGTTGGCGGCGGCGGTGCCGGCGTAGGCGCGGGCGGCGTCGCGGCCGCGGCGCAGGCGATCGAGGTCGCCGTCGCGCTCGGCGAGGCGGACGCCGAGCACTTCGCCGATCCGCTGCTGGGTGAGGGCGGCACGGCGCAGGGCGGGCTCCGCCTCGACGGGCGGGCTTCCCGGAAGCGCGGCACGGATCTCGGCCGCCTCCGCGTAGAGGCCCTCGAGCTCCTCGGGGCGTTCCTCCGTGCAGGCGGCCAGCTCGGCTTCGGCCAGCTCGGCCAGTCGCTCGTAGAGGGGGAGGCTCACGCCTGCGCCCCGGCTCCCAGCGTCGGCCGTCCGACCATGGTGGCCGGCGGTGCCTCGGCGATCGTCGCCCATGCGTCGCGGAGCTCGGCGAGCAGCTTCGCCACCCGCTCGATCCGCTTCGGGTCGCGCTTCAACCGAGCGGCGAGCAGCTCGCGCTTGCAGAACAGGTAGATGTCGGCGAGCCGCTGGGCGACTTCGCCGGCCGCCGGGTCGAGCGTCGCCAGCAGCTCGTCGAGAATCGCCCCGGCGCGGTTCAGCGCGTTGCCCGCGGTGGCGATGTCCTCGGCCCGCAGTGCGGCGGCCCCGCGCGCCAGGAAGCGGGCGAGGCCGTCGTAGAGCATCACCACCAGCTTCTCCGGCGCCGCCGTGAGGACGCTGTCCTGGGCGTAGGCCTGGCTGGCGCTGCGGTAGGGATTCATCGTGCTCGCCTCTTGGGCAGATCAGGAGGAGGAAGGAGGGGAGAGGCCCGCGAGCTGACCCGCCAGCCATTCCGATTCGGATTTCGCCTTGGCGAGCGCCACTTCCATCGCCGAGAACTGGCTGTGCAGGCGTTCTTCGCGCAGGGCCAGCCGTTCTTCCAGCGCGGTCATCTGTTCGCGCATCTGCGCCGTTTCGGCGGTGGCGGCGCTGATCCGTTCGGCGATCCCGCCTCCCGGCGCGGTCGCCTGGTGGACGACCGGTTCGAGATCGGTGACGAAGCCGTTCAACCCGGTGATCGCTTCCTGCGCCTGGTTCGGGTTGTTGTTCAACAGTTCGGTCAGCTTCGATTCTTCAAAGGTGAGGAGGCCCTTCACCGAGCTGGATTCGGCACTGACGGTGGCGCTCGGGGCGCCGGTGCTGACGCCGAGCGCGCCGAGCCCCGATTCGGAGAGGGTTTGGCGCATTTCGCTGAGCAGTCCGTTCAGCGCGTTGTCGCCGAAGAGGACGCCCCGGTTGGCTTCTTCCTGGGTTTTCGGTTCGCGCACTACTTGTTCGGTCACCTTCGCCTCGATCGTTTCGACCGCGGCGTTGTAGGCACTGACGAAGGTCTTGATCGCTTCGCCGACCGATTTGGTGTTCGGCGCCGGTTCGCCGACGTTGACGGTCACCGGGCCCTGGGTGACGGCGCCGATCGTCAGCGTCACGCCGGGGATCGCTTCGGTGAGGACGTTGGCGGTCGATTCGCCCGCTTCGCCGTCGACGGTGTAGAGGGCGTTCAGGCCGAGCTTGGCCTTCGACGCTTCTTCGCTGATCGAGGCCCCTTCGGCGACGATCGTCGATTCGGCGCCGGTGGTCCGCGAGGAGAGCACCAGCTTGGCCCCGACCAGTTTGCCTTCCACCAGCTTGCCGCCGACGGCGACCGCCGAGACCCCGGTTTCGTGGTTCGAGTTGATCGCTTTGACGGCGTCGGCGAGCGTCGCTCCCGGCCCCAGTTCGATCGTCTGGCCGCCGATCATGAGGGTCGAGGCTTCGGCGCTTTCTTCGAAGGTGTAGGTGCGCTGCTCGGCGCGGGCGAGCTGGCTGACTTCGACCTGGTAGCCGCCCGCCCCGGCGGCGCCGTCGAGTTCGGCGGTGACCGCGGACGAGGAGGAGGAGATCGTCTGCACGTCTTCCCAGAGGCCCGGCGATTTCAGCGCGAACATCGCCGTTTCGACCGCTTCCAGCTTCGTCTTGATCCCCTGCAACGCGGTTTCGCGCGCCTTCACCTGACCCTCGCGGGTTTCGAGCCGGGCTTTCGGTTGGCGTTCCACCGCCATCAGCTCTTCGATGATCGATTCGATGTTGAGGCTCGAGCCGAGGCCGTTGACCGTGATCGGGCTCATCAGCTCGTCACCTTCCCGTCGGCGAAGTCGAAGATTTCCCCGGTCGGCACCTGGCGCAGCAGGTTGCCGTCGTGGTCGCGCAGCTCGACCCTGAGACGGCCGTCGTCGCCGTGATCGAAGCGCAGTTCGCGGCCCAGCTCGTGGAGGCGGGCGGCGGCGCGGGCGGCGCCTTGCACCTCGGCGCTCACTTCGGCAGGCGGCGAGGGGATCGAGGAGGCGCTCGCCAGGTCGCGGGCGAAGTCGGCCCCTTGGGAGCCGTGCGTGCCGTTGCCGTTGCGCCGGGGCTCAGGCACGGCTCGCACCGGCCACGTCCCATCGATTTTGGAGAAGCTGACGCTCATTCATTCTGGGTAATCGTCCGCCTCAGAGAGAACTTGAGGAGAGTTCTCGGGCGCCTTGTTCGAAGATTTCGGCGTCTTCGGTGAGGCCACGGGCGGCGGCGACGCGGGCCAGGCCGCCGAGCGCCTCGGGGTCGGGACCGTCCTCGTCGCAGCTCGCCGCCCACTCGTCGGCGGCCGATTCGAGGAAGCCGCGGCGCAGGTAGATCTCGGCGAGGATCGAGTGGCGGCGACGGCTCGGCAGGCCGGTGGCGGCGAGGGCGGGGAGCAGCGCTTCGAACGCCTCGAACTCCTCGACCCGGAGGAGCGCCTCGAGCATCGTCGCCAGCGGGGAGACCACCGCCGGGTCGAGGGCGGGGTATGGGGTGGACGCGGCCCAGGCGGCGAAGAGGTCGAGCTCGGACGCTGGGAGGCCGCGCCGCGCCGCCCGTGTCGCCGCTGCCGTATAGGCGGGCTCCGGGTCGCCGTCGGTCGCCGCCTTCTCCCCCGCGATGGGCGGGTCGCCGCCCGCTACCGCCGCGCTCGCCGCCGCTGCGAGCACCCGGGCGAAGAGCTCGCTGCGGGCGGCGGGCACCGCGAAGGCATCGTCGTCGGCAACCTCCGCGGCGGCCGCGGCGGCCTCCTCGTAGCGCCGGGTCGAGAGCAGAGTCTCGGCGAGCGCCACGCGGTTGCCGCCGTTGCCGGGCTGCGCCTCGACCACCGCCGCGTAGAGCGGTTCGGCCGCCTCGGCCTCGCCCGCCTCGTACAGCGCCGTGGCCAACATGAAGCGGACCGACGGGGTCGGCTCGGCGACCGCGCCTTCGATCTCGGCGACGATCTCCCCGGCCGGGACGCCGCGGGCCACGAGCAGGCTCCCCAGCGGCAGCACGCTGCCAAGGTAGGCGGGGTGCTCGCGCAGGCAGCGGCGCAGGAGTCCCACGGCGCGCTCGGCGTCACGCGCCCGCTCCAGTTCGGCCAGCCGCACCAGCGCCAGGAAGCTGCCGCTGCCGACCGTCGGCGAGAAGCGGCTCGGCGCGTCGCCGCGCTCCAGACACTCTTCCAGCAGCGTCGCGGCGCGATCGACGTCGCCTTCGGCGGCGGCGACCAGCGCGCGCTCGAAGACCAGGTCGGTCAGTTCCGGGAACATCTCGAGGCCCTCGACCGCCCGCGCCTCCGCCTCGGCGAGCCGGCCGCAGAAGCGCAGCGCCTTCGCCGAGCGCACGGTCAGCGACGGGGTGAAGGGACGATCGCCCCGCGCCGGGTCCTCGGCGAGCAGCGCCCAGGCGCGCTCGAACTGCTCGCAGGCGCCCGCCGCGTCGCCGGCCGCGGCGAGCTCGGAGCCGAGGTTGAAATGGAAGAAGGGGTTGGCACCGCCTTCGGCCGGCTGGCCGCGCAGCAGCTCGATGTTGCGCCGCGACTTCTCCTTCGCGTCGCGGACGGCGCCGAGGTAGCCGTAGTGGTCGACCCGGATCGGAGTCGGCTCGATCCGCTCCGGCAGGCCGGAGGGCAGGTTGTGGGCGATCTGCTCGTGGACGCGGCCCTCGAAGCGGTACTCGGGCCGGTTGCGGAACACCCGCAGGGCGTTGTGGGTGACCGCGGTGCCGTCGCCGAGCTCGCCGGTGTGGTTGGTCTCCACCAGGTAGAAGGCCTCGCGCCAGGTGCGGCCGGTCAGCTCGCGCAGGAGCGGCGCGTCGGCCGGGTCGAGCACCTCGTCGGCGTCGAGGAAGAGCAGCCAGTCGCCGCTCGCCGCCTCGATCGAGGCGTTGCGGGCCTCGGCGAAGGAGCCGGTCCACTCGCGCTCGATCACCGTCGCGCCGAAGGAGCGGGCGATCTCGACCGTGGCGTCGCGCGAGCCGGTATCGACGACGACGATCTCGTCGACCGCCTCGCGGACGGCGGTGAGCGAGCGCGGCAGCATCTCCTCCTCGTCGCGGACGATCATGCAGAGGCTGAACCGCAGGCCGGTGGCCGGTCGGGCCTGGGAGGCGACCCGGCGGGCTTCGGCCTCGACGCCGCGGAGCTGGGCGCCGACGACGGCGGGCAGGGTCGGTCCGGAGCCCTTGCGGGCCAGCGCCTGGTCGAGGTTGCGGGCGGCGTGGGGGAGCTGCGGATCGAGGCGGAGCGCCGCCTCGAAGAGCTGCGCGGCGCCCTCGCGGGCGCCCAGTTCGTTGAGGGCGACGCCGGCGTGGTGCAAGAGCACCGGCTCGCGCGGCTCGGCGGCGAGGCCGTCGAGCGCCTCGCGGGCGAGCGCCAGGTAGAGGCCCGGCAGCTCGCGTGGCGCGGCGGTCGCGGCGGCGGCGAGACGCGCATCGATCGCGGCGCGGTGGGCGCGGTAGGGGGCCTCGCGGCGGTCGGCCGGAGCTTCCGCCTGGGGGGCGGCACGGGTGCCCATTTCGGCGGTGGGAGGGGCGGCGTTGTCATCGAATCGGAGGGCCATCGCCCCGCTAATCGACCGAAGCCCGGCATGACGCAGAAACTGGACGTTCGTCCGGTTCCCTGGCGGTCGATTACCTCAATGCGGCGATCTAGCCGAACCCGCGTGCGGTCGAAGACACACCCGCAGACGCAAACCCTCCCCTCGCGATTCAGGAGGCCCGCTGGATGGGAACCCCGGCCGATCGACGGCAAGAAGACACCGAGAAGCTTTGGCAGCGCTACCGCGAAACCGGCGACCGCCGGGTGCGCGACCAGCTCGTCCTTACCTATGTGCCGCTGGTCCGTCACCTCGCCTACCGCAAGGTGCGCGAGCTGCCCGCCTGGTGTGAGGTCGACGACCTCGTCTCCAACGGGGTGGAGGGACTGATCGGCGCGCTCGACCGCTACGACCCGGCGAAAGGGGCGAGCCTCGAACAGTTCGTCTGGACCCGGATCCAGGGCGCGGTGCTCGACAGCCTCCGTCGCCTCGACTGGGCGCCGCGCAGCCTGCGGCGCTGGGAGCGCGACGCCGAGCGCGCCGGCGACGACTTCTTCCGCGAGCACGGCCGCCGGCCGACCGACCCGGAGCTGGCCGCGAAGATGGGTATCGACGGAGACGAGCTTGCCGCCCGCCTGCGCGACCTCGCCACCGCCGAGCTGACCTCCCTCGACAGCGTCACCGCCAGCGGCGAAGAAGAAGACGGGGTGGCGCTCTCGCAGACGATCCCCGACCTCGAGGGCCGCGCCGACCCTGAGTCGGAGGCGACCAAGACCCTCGCCGGCGAGCGCTTCCGCCGCGCCTTCTCCCACCTCTCCGAACGCGAGCGCCGGGTCGCCGTGATGCTCTACACCCAGGGCCGCACCCTGAGCGAGATCGGCGAGGTGATCGGCGTCTCCGAGAGCCGCGTCTGCCAGATCCACGGCGAACTGAAGAAACGCCTCCGCTCCTCCCTGCGCCGCGACGCCGAGCTCTTCACCGCCGCCGGCTGAGAGATGCCGGGCGCCGGAGCCCTCTAGACGAGAAAGGGATGCGGCCGTCTCGTCCACGACCCGGCAGGGTGTGGCCGTGGCCGAGACGGCCG
>DASXMH010000061.1:0-5883 GCA_036495785.1 Solirubrobacterales bacterium | reverse complement strand
ACGCCCGGGACGCACCTCGGCCAGCCGCCCCGGCCGCGAACAACGCCGCCTAAACGATCAGCGATTCCCTTAGGCCGATCGCGACGGCGTGGCTACGGTTCTTGGCCTCGAGGCGGGCGAGGGTGTTCTTCATGTGGGTCTTGACGGTCTCCTCGGAGAGGCCGAGTTGGCGGGCGGCGACCGTCGTCGACTCACCGTCGGCGAGGAGCTGGAGGATCTCGCGCTGGCGTTTGGTGATCAGAGCGCGGGAGCCTTTCGGGGGCACGTCGGCGTCGACGAAGCGTTCCTGGGCGACGGCCGCGGCCACCGCTGTTCGCAGTTGCTCGGGGCCGGCGGTGCGGGCGACGTAGGCGTTGGCGCCGGCGCCGATCGCGGCGCTGGCCAGGTGGCGCTCCGGCCGCTCGCCGTGGGCGACGATCGCCAGGACCGGCGAGGCCCGGTGCATCTCGCGGATCGCGTCGACGCCGGTGATCGAGGGGCCCTCGCCGTTCGGGCGCCAGGCCATGTCGAGGACCGCGACATCGAAGTCACCGATGTCGCGCACAAGGTCGAGAGCTTCCTCACGACCGGTCGCCTCCTGCACCTCGAAATCCGTCGACAGCACTTCGCGAACCCCCAACCGCACCAGCGGATGGACGTCCACAACCAGACATAGTGGGCGTTCGCTCAGGACTGCTTCCGATCACTCGTTTGCGTGAGGGCACCCGGCGGGGGGCGTCGCCCAACTTGGGTCGATCCTAACCAAGGCCGGACGGTGCGGTAGAAAGTCCCCGTGATCTCGATCACCTCGAAGTCGCGCTATGCGGTCGTTGCGCTCGCGGAGCTGGCCCGTTCAGGGGAGCGCCCGGTGCCGATCAAAGAGCTGGCCGAACGGCGCGATATCCCCGAGCAGTTCCTCGAGCAGCTTTTCTCGACCCTCCGACGCGCCGGTCTGTTGACCAGTCACCGCGGCATGCGCGGCGGCTACACCCTCTCGCGCCCGCCGGAAGAGATCACCGTCCTCGAGGTCGTCCAGGCCCTCGACGGCAAAATCGGCTCCGAAGCCGACGAGGCCGGCGGCATCTGGGCCGAGGGCGTCGGCGCCCTCCGCAAGGTCTTCGGTCAGACCACGATCGCCGAAGTCGCCCGCCGCGAAGCCGAAGAGGCCAGCTCCGGCATGTACTTCATCTAGCGCCGCCCCGACGGCCTCGGCAGCGGCGGGGTCAGCGGGCGGTGTTGAGATCGATCGCGGCGCGGATCAGGGACTTCAACCCGGGCTCGTCGATGGGGTCGTCCTCGTGGATGTCGATCGCGCGGCGGGTGTTGCCCTCGAGGCTGGAGTTGAAGAGGCCCTTGGGGTCGTCGAGGGAGGCGCCCTTGGCGAAGGTCAGCTTGACGGCCTTCTTGTAGGTCTCGCCGGTGCAGATGATGCCGTCGTGCTCCCAGACCGGGACGCCGCGCCATTTCCAGGTCTCTTCGACGTTCGGGTCGACTTCTTTGACCAATTTGCGGACGTGGGCGAGGGTCTCGCCGCGCCAATCGTCAAGTTCCGCGATCCGTTCGTCGATTCGGTCAGAGGGGGAGTCCGCCATGGTTTTGGCCCTTCGTCGTTGCCGTGGTTCTCGCTCCTGAGTATCCCCGCTCGGGCCGTTGACCAGCCCGGGCCTCGGTTGCGGTCGCGACCGCCTGGACAACGTTTCGGTACCGAAACGGCGCGATATCGGTCACTATGCTGCTCCGAAAGAACGAAATCGAGTGATCGAAGGAACCCAATAGGTGGTGGGCGAATGAGGGCGACGCGGGCAGAACGAGCGAAGACGACGGCGGCAACGGTTTTGGCGCACCCGTTGCGGGTGCGGGTGCTGGAAATTCTCAACGAGCGCGACATGAGCCCGGTCGAGTTCTGTCGCGAAGGGTTCGCGCCGCCCCACATGGACGTCACGCACGTCGCCTACCACTTCCGCGAGCTCGCCCAGTATGGCTGCCTCGAGGTGGTCGAAGTGAACAAACGCCGCGGTTCGGTGGAACACGTCTACCGCGGCGTCGGGCGCGCCTTCTTCTCCGACGCGCAGTGGTCCCGCTTCGAGGCCGAGGAGCGGGCCCGGATCAGCAAGACCGTCTTCCAGGGCCTCTTGGCCCGGGTCGAAGGCGCGGTGATGGACGAAACCTTCGACGCGCGCGAGGATCGCCACCTGAGCTGGGTCGCGATGCAGCTCGACGAGCAGGGATGGAGCGAAATGGCGACCACCCTCGCCGCCGCCTTCAGCGAAGTCGAACAGATCCGCACCGACGCCGAAAGGCGGCTCGCCGGCAACGGCGGCCGGGCGATCCCGTCCACCTGCGCGATCCTCGGCTTCGAGTCGCCGTCGGTCCCCTCGATCCCCAGCGAACCGCCGCCTCCCTCCGAGTAGCCCCCTACAGTCCGCCGGATGAGCGACGGCGATGCCCGCACCACCGAGCGGCTGATGCTGCACCCGCCAGGTCCCGGCGACGCGCCCGGCTACCGCGCCCTGCTGATGCACCCGACGATCGGCGAATGGCTGCGCCCGCCGCCCGAGCAGCCGTTCGAGTCCGCCGACGGCGACGCCTGGCTCACCGAGGACTCGCGCCAGTGGGAGCGCTTCGGGTTCGGGCCCTGGGCGGTGATCGAGCGGGCGAGCGGCGACTACGTCGGCCGGGTCGGGCTGCGCTGGACCGAGATCGGCGACCGGGCCGGGATCGAGGTGCTCTGGGCGATCTACCCGCCCCGCCACGGCGAGGGCTTCGCGACCGAGGCCGCGGACGCCGCGCTCGGCTTCGCCGCCGACCTCGAACTCGACGAGGTGTTCGCGATGATCCTGCCCAGCAACGCCGCCTCGCTCCGGGTCGCCGAGAAGATCGGCATGGAGCGGGTGGGGGAGGTCGGGCACGCGGGCTTCGACCACGTCCTCTTCCGCGCCGCGCCCCGCGCCCCCCGCCTAGACTCGGGCCGATGAGGATCGGCCCGGAGGCGTCCGCCGTCGTCGGCAACACGCCGATGGTGCTCCTGGAGAGGCTCGGCAACGGCCTCGCCGGCCAGGTCTGCGCGAAGCTCGAGTACTTCAACCCGGGCGGCTCGGTCAAGGACCGGATCGGGGTGGCGATGATCGACGCCGCCGAAGAGTCGGGGGAGATCAAGCCCGGCCGCACGCTCGTCGTCGAGCCGACCAGCGGCAACACCGGGATCGCCCTGGCGATGGTCTGCGCGGCGCGCGGCTACGAGCTGATCCTCACCCTGCCGGAAGGGATGAGCCGCGAGCGCGGCAAGCTGCTGCGCGCCTATGGCGCCAAAGTGTCGGAGACGCCGAGCCTCGGCGGGATGAACGAGGCGGTCGCGCTGGCCGAACAGATCCGCGACCAGCGCAAGGCCTTCATGCCGATGCAGTTCTCCAACCCGGCCAACCCGGAGGTGCACCGGCGCACCACCGCCGAGGAGATCTGGCGCGACACCGACGGCGAGATCGGCGCCTTCGTCACCGGGGTCGGGACCGGCGGCACGATCACCGGGGTGGGGCGGCTGCTGAAGAAACGGGCGCCGGAGACGCTGGTCGTCGCGGTCGAGCCGGCGAGCTCGCCGGTGCTCTCCGGAGGCCAGCCCGGCCCGCACAAAATCCAGGGGATCGGCGCCGGCTTCGTCCCCGAGGTGCTCGACCGCTCGGTGATCGACGAGGTGATCCTGGTCGGCGACGAGGACGCCCTGGAGACGGCGCGGCTGGCGGCGAGCGGCGAGGGGATCCTGGCGGGGATCTCGGCGGGCGCCAACCTCCACGCGGCGCTGCAGGTGGCGGCGCGGCCGGAGATGGCCGGCAAGAGGGTCGTGACGATCGTTTGCGATTCGGGCGAGCGCTACATGTCCTTGCCATTCTTCGCACCATGAGACGCAGATCATGTTGAGGAGGCTGATCGCCGAGATCCGCGCCGACATCACCGCGGCGCGGGACCGCGACCCGGCCGCGCAGGGGGTCTCGGCCTTTGAGATCCTGACCAGCTGGGCGGGGGTGCAGGCGCTGCTCGCCCACCGCTTGGCGCACGCGCTGCGCGGCGCCGGCGTGCCGCTCCTGCCGCGGATGATCGCCTACCTGACCCGCGCCGTCACCGGGGTCGAGATCCACCCGGCGGCGGAGATCGGCAAGCGCTTCTTCATCGACCACGGCTCCGGCGTGGTGATCGGCGAGACGGCGAAGATCGGCGACTGCGTGACCCTCTACCAGGGGGTGACGCTGGGCGGCACCGGCTTCCAGCGCGGCAAGCGCCATCCGACCCTCGGCGACAACGTCACGGTCGGCTCGGGGGCGAAGTTGCTCGGACCGATCGCGGTCGGCGACGGGGCGAAGATCGGCGCCAACACCGTGGTCGTGGAGGACGTGCCGCCGGGGGCGACGGTGGTCGGCAACCCGGGCCATCCGGTGCGGGTCGAAGGCCGCCGCCTCGAAGGGCCCGACGCCGACTGGATCCACCTGCCCGACCCGATCGCCGACGCGATCAAGGCGCTCTCGGAGCGGATCGCCGAGCTGGAAGCGCGGCTGGCCGAGGTCGACGGCGGCGACACCGCGGAGCAGGCGAAGCGCGAGCAACCCGGGATCAAGCCGCGCACCGGTCGCTCGTCTGCGGGCGGCTAGGGGGTCGGCGGCCGTGGCCTGGGCTAGTCTGGCCACCTCTCATCCCACTCCAGGACCGGAAAGGAACCTCCGTTGACCAAGCGCATCCTCGTCCCGTTGGCGCTCCTCGCCGTCGCCGCGCTGGCGCTCTCCGCCTGCGGGGGCGGGGGCGGTGGCGGTGGCGACGAAGACAAGGTCGGGGAAGCCATCGAAGCCGCCATGACGGCCAGTCACCCGAGCAAGTGCACCGAATTCGAGACGCAGCGCTTCGTCGAACAGAACAGCGATCAGAAGGGCAAAGAAGCGCTCGAATCCTGCGAAGAAGAAGCGAAAGAAGGCAAAGAAGAGGCGAAAGCCGCGCACGTCTCGAACGTCGCCGTGAACGGCTCGAAGGCGACCGCGGAGGTCGAACTGGAAGGCGGCGGCTTCGACGGGCAGACGCTCGAAGTCGCCCTGGTCGAAGAAGGCGGTCAGTGGAGGCTCGACCACATCGAAGGCTTCGCCAGGTACGACGGCGCCGCCCTCGCCAAGGCCTTCGAAAAGCAGCTCTCCCAAGAAGAAGGCCTGAGCAAGGCCGAGCTGACCTGCATCGTCGAAGGATTCGCCAAGGCGGGCAAGGCAAAAGCCGAAGAGCTGCTCCTGAGCGGGTCGCCGGAACCGATCGTCGGCCTGGCCATGGGCTGCGCTTAGCGCTTCGGCCCGGGAGGCCCCCGCCGAGCCCCTGGCTATGCTCGGCGGGTGAGCCTGCAGGCCGACCAAGAGTCCGCCGAGGGCGCCGGGCAGCCGCTGTTCGGTGCCCCGACCGAGCCCGGTGCCGACCGGGTCGAGCGGCTGCTCGCGGGCCTCAACCCGCCGCAGCGCGAAGCGGTCGAGCACGGCGACGGCCCGCTGCTGGTGCTGGCTGGCGCCGGCTCGGGCAAGACCCGCGTCCTCACCCACCGGGTCGCCTACCTGCTGGCGACCGGCGCCGCCCGCCCCGGCGAGATCCTCGCGATCACCTTCACCAACAAGGCGGCGGCGGAGATGCGCGAGCGGGTCGGCGACCTGATCGGCCGCTCGGTGCGGGCGATGTGGGTGACCACCTTCCACTCGGCCTGCGCGCGGATGCTGCGCGCCGACGCCGAGCGCCTCGGCTACTCGCGCAGCTTCACGATCTACGACCAGGGCGACTCGCTGCGGATGATCAAACGCTGCCTGGCCGAGCTCGGGGTCGACCCGAAGCGCTATCCGCCACGGGCCGTGCAGGGGAAGATCTCCGGCGCCAAGAACCAGCTGATCGACCCCTCCG
>DASXMH010000060.1:0-9802 GCA_036495785.1 Solirubrobacterales bacterium | reverse complement strand
GGAGGACCCTGAGCGAACCTCCACGCTGTTCGTGAGTGAAGGGTCCTCCACCGACTCCGCGCCGCCGCGTCGCACGATCGGCGAGTCCCGGTAGTCGATGTTCAACTCCGCCTCGGCCACCGCTTCGCTGTGTGCCGTCTCGGGATCGCTCAGCGCCGCCTTCACCTCCTCGTCGCGCTGCGCCCTCCCCTCCTCGCCGTCGAGGCGGCCCATCTCTTCCATCGCCTCGCCCGCCGCGACGATCTCCAGGGCGACCGGGCGGCGCTCGGCCTCGTAGCTGTCGAGGAGCGCCGGGTCGGCGTCACCGTCGCAGACCAGCGCCAGCTTCCAGGCCAGGTTGACGGCGTCCTGGATGCCCGAGTTCATCCCGTGGCCCTGGTCGGGCGAGCAGACGTGGGCGGCGTCGCCGGCCAGCAGCGCCCGCCGGTCGCGGTAGCGCGGCGCCACCCTCGCGTGGCAGCGGAAGCGGGTCGGGTTCTCCACCTCCACCAGCTCCTGGCCCGGCTCGTAGCGGGCGAGCACGGCCGCCGCGTCGGCGACGAAGTCGGCGCCCTCTGACCGCGGCCGCGTGTAGGCGCGGAAGCGCCGGCCCGGCAGCGGGGTGAGGATCACCATCGGCTCCTCCATGTAGACGAGCGTGGTCTCGAAGTCACCGTCGCGGCCGTCGAGCGTGACGTCGAAGACAGCCCAGGCGTCGGCGATGTCGTGGCCCTCGAGCTCGATCCCGATCGCCTCGCGAACGGGGCTGTGGTAGCCGCCGCAGCCGACGATCCAGCCGCAGCGCACCTCCTCCTCCCGGCCGCCGCGCTCGACCGTCGCCGTGACCCCGTCGGCGTCCTGGCTCATCCGCCGCAGCGTGGTCGAGCGCTCGACCGAGCCGCCCAACCCCACCAGGTACTCGGTGAGGAAGCGCTCGGTCGCCTCCTCGGAGAGGCCGAGGTTGTAGGGGTAGGGCGAGCCGGAGAGGCTGAAGTCGAGCTCGACCAGCACCTCGCCGCCCGAGTGCAGGCGCGCCCCGCGCACCGGCACCCCGGCGTCCATGAACCGGTCGACGATGCCGAGCGCCTCGAAGACCTCGAGCGAGCGCGGGTGGACGACCGTCGCCCGGTCCCACTGCTGCGGCTCCGCGCGCGCGTCGATCAGCAGGCAATCGACGCCGCGCCGCCGCAGCTCCGCGGCCATCGTGAGCCCGGTCGGCCCGGCGCCGACGACGAGGACGTCGCACTCCATCGGCGGCTTATACACCAGCCCCGCGGTCCTCCGGGCGGGCAGAGTGCGACGGCCTCGACAAGACGAGTTGTCGAGGCCGCCCGGCGCATCTTCAGGGGCTAATCGAGAGTTGGTCCCCTGGGACTTTGCGGCTTACGTCGCTGCGCTCTATCCGGGACGACCGGATCGTCCCTGCAAATCGTTCCAATCCGGCTTCTCATGCGGGATTCATACGCCATTGTGCTTGACAGCACAACTGCCTCGGCGGAGGATCACCTTCCCGGGATGACCCCTCGTCCCGGTGCCACGGAGGAGTTGAGAAAACGATGTTCCACTGCGAACGGTGTGGAATCCGATTCAGCACCGGTGCCTTGTCCGGCAGACGGGACTGCCCACGCTGCAAGGTCCGCGACGGTGTCACCGTGTTGCTGACGTGGGAGCCCATGCTCGCCGCCCGCACCGAGGCGGCGCGCGCCGAGGCGCGCCCACGTTCCGAACGGGTCGCCGTCGGCCCCGGACCCTGACAGAAGGACGCGCGGGCCCGGGTGGAGCGAGCGCCCGGGCCCCGCCGTCCAACAGTCACCGCGTCAAAGGCCTCGCTCGACCTTCAGCTCGCCGCGCTTCTCCGCCTCCAGCAGCGCCGCGTAGTCGCGTTCGTTCTGGTCCGCGTAACGCTCCGCGAACTCGGCGATCGCCTGGTCGAAGACTTTGCCCGACCCGAGGTAGGCCGCGATCGCCACGCGGTCGCCGGAGCGTGCGTGGGCGCGGGCGAGAGTGCGCGCGCAGAGCGCCCCGTACATCCCCAGCTCCTCCGCCGACAGCCGTTCCGGGTCCGCCGACCCCTTGCCGTCCCAGAGCTGGCGCACGTAGAAGCAGCGCGACCGCGCGTCGAGCCCCTCCGCCTCGACCCAGCCGAGGAAGGTGTCGCCCGCCGCCTGCATCAGCCGCTGGCCCTCGACCACCCGCCGGCCGTGGTTGGCGTACTCGCTCGGCCCCGCGTAGGGCTCGAGCACCGAGGGCCCCGCTTCCTTCGCCTGCAGGAAGAGCGGGTCGTCGGAGTCGTGGCCGAGCATCAGGACGATCCAGGCGCGCGTGCCGACGCTCCCCACCCCGACCACTTTGCGCGCCGCGTCGACGTAGGCATAGGAGTCGACCAGGCGGCGGCGGTCGTCGGAGAGGGTCTCGGTGTAGGCCTCGAGGATCGTGCCCAGCGTCCGCTCCCCCTCGGCGGCGTCGGCGAGTTCGGAGAGCCGCGTGATCAGCGGCGGTTCGGCGACGATCCGCAGCCGCCCGTCGCCGTCCTTCGTGGTCAGCTTGCGCAGCGCCCGCATGCTGTCCTTGGTGCGCGCCTTGTCGAGTTTGCGCCTCATCTCGCGCCGGCGTTGCGCGGAGAGCGCTTCGCCGAGCTGCCTCCCCTGCGTGTCGACGTCGATCCGCGCGTACCAGACGTCGAGGTTGCGCATCGCGGCGAAGCCGCGCATCGCCTCGCGGTAGGCCTGCCCCGTTTCGATCAGCGCGCGGCGCCGTTCGCCGCCGCCGAAGCCGCGCTCGCGCCCGGCGATCGCGACGCTCGCGGCGAGCCGCTTGAGGTCCCACTCGAACGGCCCGACGCAGGTCTCGTCGAAGTCGTTGCAGTCGAAGACGAGGCGGCGGTCGGGCGCCGCGAAGACGCCGAAGTTGGAGATGTGGGCGTCGCCGCAGAGCTGGGCGCGCAGGCCGGTGTCGGGGGCGCTGCCGAGGTCGGCCGCCATCACCGCGGCGCCGCCGCGGAAGAACGCGAACGGCGAGGAGAGCATGCGGCCGTAGCGGATCGGGACCAGCTCGGGGACCCGGTCGCGGTCCTGGGCGGCGAGGGTCGCCAGCGGGTCGCGATCGGCGGGCGGCTCCCAATCGGCGTGCTGGGAGCGCGGTACCTTGCGGCGCCGCCCCTTCCCGTCCGCGGCGAGCGCCGTCCCGGCGGCTATGCCTCCCACCTCACCGAATCCGTGGTCCTCATGCGTCCTAGTGTCCTCCCGCACAATCGGAGGGGCAAGTGTGAGGTTCGTATGGACCGGACTTTAGCCCCGCCGGCCGAAAACCAAAAGTTTTACCCACCGTCCTCGTCGAAAAAATGGAGTTTCAGGAAGTCCTACTAATTTCACACGCCGCAGGCGGATACCTTCGACCACATGCTGGTCACTAACGGGGAGTCACGCCGGCTGCTGGAGATCATCCAGGCGCAAGGTGAGATCGCCGCCGGAGAGCTGGACCAGGATCGGGCGATGCAGGTGATCGTCGACCGGGTTCCGGAACTGATCGGCGCCGATGGCGCGCTGATCGACTCACCCGACGGCGACCGCCTCGTCTTCCGCGCGGGCTCGGGCGTCGACCCGGAGGTGATCGGCTGGCAGTACCCGCGCGTCGCCAGTCTCTCCGGGCTGGCGCTGGAGCGGCGCTCGGTGCTGATCAGCCGCAACACCTGGGTCGACCGGCGGGTCGAGTCCGGGACCTGCCGGCGGCTGCGGGCCCGCTCGCTGCTCTGCGCGCCGCTCGTCCACCACGAGCAGGAGCTCGGCACGCTGACCGCCTTCTCCATCCGTCCCTACGCCTTCGACCAGAAGGACAGCGAGGCAATCGGGTTGCTCGGCCGCTCGCTGTCGGCGCACCTGCACCACGCGGCGGGCTTCACCGTCGCCTCCCACCTCAGCCTGCACGACCACCTGACCGGCCTGCAGAACCGTCGCGCCTACGAGATGCGGCTGAAGACCGAGACGACCAAGGCGAAGCAGCACGGGCGCGAGCTGTCGCTCTGCCTGCTCGACCTCGACAGCTTCAAGCAGGTGAACGACCGCTTCGGCCACGTCGCCGGGGACGAAGTGCTGCGCGTCGTTGCCCGCGGCTTCGACAGCCGCCGCCTCTCCGACGACGCCTTCCGGATCGGCGGTGACGAGTTCGCGGTGATCTTCCCCGACTGCGGCACGGCCGGGGCGCGGACGGCGATCCGGCGGATGGTCGACGAACTCGACCTCGGCAGCCTCACGGCGCGCGGGATCTCCTTCGGCGTCTCCTTCGGCATCGCCGCCGGTGAGACCGACCCGAAAGCCCTCCACGCCGCCGCCGACCAGCAGCTCGCCGCCGCGAAGCGGCTGCGGCACCTGAAGCGGCTGCCGAACCTGAAGCGGGATGCGGCCTCGCCGGAGTCGCCGGCGCGTGGCGAGGACCGAGCGCGGGCAGAGGAGGAGGCGCGGGCCGACGACGCGGCGCGCGGGGACGAAGCCGCGCGGTCGAGGCCGACCAGCGAAGCGGCCGCACGGTCGGCGTCGGCCTAGCCGGATCGATCACACTGGAGGCGTGCGGCGCATCCTCCCGGTAGGCATCGCCACCGCGGCCGTCGCCGTGGCGTTGGCCGGCTGCGGGTCGGGCGGCTCGTCGACGAGCGGGCCCGGCGCGGCCGACGCCAACGGCGCGTCGCCCCCGCCGGCGGGCGAACGCGAATCGGTGGAGCTGACCGTCCCTTCTTCGCTGAGCGGCGGTGAGCTGTCCTCACCCCACGAGCTCGACCTGCCGAAGGGCTGGAAGGCGAGCGTCTGGGCACGGCCGGCGGGGGCGCGGATGGAGGCGATCACGCCGGAAGGCAACCTGCTGGTGTCGGAGCCCGGCAACGACACCGTGCTCGAACTGGCCGGCGGCCAGGTCGCCGAACGCGAACGGGTGGTGCTGTTCGGCCTCGAATCGCCGCAGGGGCTCGCCTTCGCCAGGCGCGGCGGCGAGTGGGTCCTCTACGTCGGCGAGTCCGACCAGATCGACGCCTACCCGTGGCTCGGGCACGGCCGGGTCGGCGCGCAGAAGGTGCTTGCGCCGAACCTCCCCGACGAGCATCCGTCGGGCGACGACAACCATCGCCTGAAGGACGTCGTCGTCGGCCCCGACGGCACCGTCTACTTCGAGGTCGGCAGCTCCTCCAACGCCTCCCCGGCCGACCGCGCCTACGACCCGCCGCGCGGGGTGATCGACTCGGTCGGGCCGAACGGCGGCAAGGCGACGGTGGTGATGACCGGGGTGCGCAACGGCGAGGGGCTGGCGCAGGCGCCGGACGGGACGATCTGGACCGCGGTCAACAACCGCGACGAAATCCCCTACCCCTTCCACGGCGAAGCCGGAGGGCAGAGCGAAGCCTTCGGCCAGGTGATCCGCTCCTACGTCGACGACCACCCGCCCGACGAGGTAGTGCCGGTGAGCCAGGGCCGCGACCTCGGCTGGCCGCTCTGCAACCCTGAAAAGGGGAAGAGCACCCCGCCCGGCTCGCTCGCCAACGTGCCGCTGATCCCGGACTCGGTCACCAACCCGGACGGCAAGGCGCTCGACTGCGCGAAGCTGGCGCCGATCGAGGTCGGCCTCCCCGCCCACTCGGCGCCGCTCGGCATGTCGTTCCTCGAGGGCTCGAAGGTGCCGGCGCCGTGGTCGGGCGGCGCGGTGATCGCCGCGCACGGGTCATGGGACCGCCAGGAGCCGAGGGCGCCCGCCGTCCTTTGGCTGCGCTGGGACGCCGGGCAGCGCACGCTCGAACCGGCGAAGACCCTCGTCACCGGCTTCCAGGAACCGAACGGCGAGCGCTGGGTCCGCCCGGTCGACGTCGTCCCCGGCCCCGAAGGCGACCTCTTCGTCAGCGACGACACCGCCGGCGCGATCTACAAGCTGACCCCGCCGCGCTAGTCGGCCGAGCGCGGGGCGCGCCGGTACTGGTCGGCCGCTTCGTGGACGTAGGCGAGCACGTCGGGGTCGAGGCGGTCGCGGCCCTTCCGGTCGTAGCGGCGGACGAAGAAGGCGCCGAAGGCGAGCCAGAAGAGGAGGCCGATGGCGGTGGCGATCGCGCCCTCGCGGAGACCGGCGTCGGCGCGCGCTTCGAGGTAGAGGATCGAGCGGACGCCGCCGAGGATCTGGCGCAGCGGATCGGCGTGGCTGATCGCCTTGAAGACGTCGGGCAGCGCCTGGACCGGCACCGTGCCGCCCGCCGAGGCGAGGCCGAGGTAGACGAAGATCAAAAGGCCGACGAGCTGGCCCGGCGTGCCGAGCACGGCGAAGAGGGAGAGCGTGCCGATCGCGACCGTCGCCGCCCCGAACCAGCCGTAGACCCACAGCAGCAGCGGCGAGGGCGCGTCCATGCCGAGGATCACCGCCGCGACCAGCAGGAAGACGCCGATCAGGATGCCGGTCAGCACCACCGCCATCCCCCACTTCGCCAGCAGCGTCTGCCAACGGCTGATCAGGGTCGGCCGCGACATCATCCAGCGGGGGCCGATCTCGGTCGGCGCGAAGCCGAGCGCGCCGTCGAGGAAGGCGTTGACGATCGTCGCGCCGATGAAGCCGCTCATCAGGATCAGCAGCGAGGTGTAGAAGGCGCTGAGGCCGAGGGCGGCCTTTGCGGGGAGCGGCCGGTAGACGGCGGCGTCGACCTTGACCGGGTCGGCGAGCGCCGCCTTGGCGGCGGGCCCGGCGCCGAAGCCGCCGTTGGCGAGCAGCCGGGCGCCGAGCTTCTGCGAGATCGCCGCCACCGCGGGCTCGAGGACGCCGGTCGCGAGGCTCGCCCCCTCGGTCCCGGCGCGCTGGTTGGAGAGCAGCCGCACGCTCGGCAGGCCGCCCCCGGCGGGCGCCTGCCCGGCGCCGAGCAGGTTCAGCGTCGCGGCGGTGAAGTCGGGCGGCACGACCAGGGTCGCGTAGGAGGCGCCGCGGTCCATCCGGTCGCGTGCCGCGGCCATCGACTCGAGGTGGATCGACAGCTTTTCCGTCACCTCCGGCGACCGGTGCAGCTCTCCCTCCATTTTGCGCCCGAGATCGAGCGGCTTCCCGTAGAGGCTGCCGCCCGCGTCCCGCTCGACCATCGAGACCGGCAGGCCGTGCATGTGGTCGACCGGGTCGACCGCCGAGCCGATGTAGAGGGCGGTCATCAGCCCGATCAGGATCGCGCCGATGACGATCGGCGGTATCCAGACGGGCCGCCGTCGGAGCAGGTCGAGCGCCCCCATTCGCTTCGGCATCGCCTGGAATATTGGTCCGGGCGTCAGACGGCGGAACCGGGTCGGCCGCCGGGAGCGCCGGGCTCAGTCGGGCTCGGCGCCCGCGGTCGCCTGGTAGTCGCGCGCCTCGCCGCCGGCGACCGCCATCTGCCCCTTGGCAACGAGGATCGCGTCCTCGGGGCTACCCGCCTCGATCTTCAGGAAATGGCGCTGCATGCCGTCGCCTTCGAAGCCCAGTTCCGGCTCGTCGTGGAGGTAAACGCCCGCGTTCGTCAATTGCGTGACGACGCCGCGCGACAACTTGCCGCGGCAGGTGACGGTGTAGATCGCCATCCCGGCAGGCTAGGTCAAACCCTCCTAGAGGAGGCGGCCCGCCTCGGGCTCGCAGAAACCACCGGTATGCGGGGATAACTCCAAACGCGCCCGGGGCGGGCTACTTGGCGGCGGTGATCGCGGCGGGCATGAAGAGGAGCCAGGTCGCCAGCGCCAGCGCGGCGGCGGCGAGCAGGACCAGCGACAGGTCGGCCTTGAGCAGCAGCGCGCCGGCGACCGCGCCCGCCAGCATCGAGACGATCGCGACCACGCGGCGCCCACTCCCCCTGCCGTCGCCGCCCGCGAGCGGCGAGTCGGCGGCGAGCCCGGTCAGGGTCATGGTCAGCACCGTGGTGGTGAGGTCGGCGACTTTGAGCCGGCGCACGGTCGCGTTGCGCACGCCCATCGCGAAGGCGAGCAGGCCGATGATCAGGTCGCCGGAGAACCGGTCGGGGGTGATGTCGAAGACGATCGCGATCAGCGTGGCCAGCGCGATCAGGCCGACCTCGGTCAGCATCGCCCGCGACAGATGGGCCTCTTTGGGCGCCGGCATGGCCGCCATCCGGCCCCCGGCCACGGCGCCGGCCAGGAACGCCGCGAGCGACACCAGCGGCGCGACCACCGGCAGCCCGCCCGACCCGGCGATCCCGAATCCGAGCAGCACCACGTTGCCGGTCATGTTGGCGGCGAAGACGCGGCCGAGGCCGAGGTAGCAGGCGGCGTCGATCACCCCGGTCGTCAGGGTCAGCACGAGCAGCGTGCGGGTCAACGGGTGCCGGAGCGAGTCCGTGCTCATGGCGCATGAGGACTTCGACAACGAGCACCCATTTCCCCCGGACTGCGAAGCTTCGCGCCGATGGAACTGCGCACCACGCGACTCCTCTTGCGGCCCTTTCGCGAGGACGATCTCGACCGCCTCGCCGACTGGCAGTCGCGGTCCGAGGTCGCCCGGTTCCTCTACTGGGAGCCGCGTTCGCGCGAGGAGGCCGCGGAGGGTCTCGCGAAGCGCTTGGGGGAGACCAAGCTGGAGCAGGACGATGACGTGCTCGCCCTCGCGGTCGAGCGCCGCGAGGATGGCCTCCTCCTCGGCGACACGAGCATCTGGCTGCGCAGTGTTGAGCACCGCCAGGTCGAGATCGGCTACGTCTTCCATCCTGATGCAGGCGGCCACGGCTACGCGACCGAGGCGGCCCGCGCCCTGATCGACTTCGCCTTCAAAGACCTGAACGCCCACCGCGTCTACGCCCGCACCGACGCCCGCAACACCGCCTCCGCCGCCCTCCTGCGCCGCCTCGGTCTCCGCGAAGAGGCCCATTTCCGCGAGGCCGAGATCTTCAAGGGCGCCTGGGGCGGCGAACTGGTCTTCGCGATCCTCGACCGCGAGTGGCAGCCCGGTCCCAGCCCCACCCCCTGAGCGTTCCCCCCTCGCCCCCGCCCCGTTACGATCCAAATCCCCTTGGGGCAGTGGCCCAATTGGCTAAGGCACCGGTCTCCAAAACCGGCGATTCCAGGTTCGAGTCCTGGCTGCCCCGTCTCGGCAAAACCAGTCGCAGAGCCAAATATTCGGCTAAAGGCAGGCTCTAAAGGCTCCGGTTTTGATTTTCGCGTCTTCGGCGCTTTTGGCTCTGGCAAGCGGCGGGAAACGGGCGATTTACCCTTTCGTTCCCTAACCGTTCCCTAGAGTAGGGCCCTGAGCGTCGACCGCCTCGGCCCCCGCGAGGCGCTACCGCCAGATCTCGCCACCCTCGCCGAGGACCGCCGCGCTGGCGCGGGTCAACGACCAGGCGCCGAGCGCCACGGCCCCGGCGACGATCGCGAGCATCATCCCGAGCACGATCACCACCGCGACAAGCACCGCCGCGATCAACATCAGCGCGGCAAATCCGAATTCGGTCGCGGTCAGCAGAGCAACGGCGAGCATGGGCCGATGATGCCGCCGGTGCCTAAAACAGCGATGAGTGCCGTCGGGCCCGACGGCCGTTCGTGAGCGTGGCGCGGCCTCCGGTGGAAGACGCAAGGACCGTGCGGTCAGCGACCGATGAGAGGCAGAGGTTCCCGGTAGACGGCGTCCGCCTGGGGCGACTCCAGGTGGCCGTTCGCGACCAGCTGATCAAGGACGTGTCGCTGCCGCAATCGGGCGAGGCGGAGGTGTCGGACCGGGTCGTAGGCGCTCGGCGCCTGCGGCAGGCCCGCCAGCAGCGAGGCCTCGCCCCAGGTCAGCCGCCGCGGCGAGACACCGAAGTAGCCGCGGGCGGCGGCGACGTCACCCCAGTAGCCGTTGCCGTAGT
>DASXMH010000059.1:0-9607 GCA_036495785.1 Solirubrobacterales bacterium | reverse complement strand
GAGCTGGTCGTCGGGCACGATCACGGTCGCCTGGCGCTCCTCGTCATCGACGATCACCTCGCGGACGCGGGCCGGGGAGAGCGCTTTGGCGACGAACCGGGCGGGCTCCTCGTTGTAAGGGATGATGTCGATCTTCTCGCCACGCAGCTCGGAGACGACCATGCGGACGCGCGAGCCGCGGGGGCCGACGCAGGCGCCGACCGGGTCGACCCCGTCGGCGTGCGAGACGACGGCGATCTTCGATCGGTAGCCGGGCTCGCGGGCGACGCCGACGATCTCGACCAGCTTGTCGGCGATCTCCGGCACCTCGAGCTCGAACAGGCTCTTGATCAGCTCGGGGCTGCGGCGCGAGACCACGATCGCCGGGCCTTTGGTCGAGTCGGAGACGTCGGTGATGACCGCCTTGACCCGCATCCCGTGGTCGTAGCGCTCGTTGTAGACCTGCTCGGACTTGGGCAGCAACGCCTCGACCCGCTCGCGCAGCTGGACCAGCGTGTAACGCTTGTCGGACTGCTGGATGATCCCGGTGATCAGCTCGCCGACGCGGTCCTGGTACTCGTCGTACATCATCTGCCGCTCGGCCTCGCGGATCCGCTGCAGGATCACCTGCTTGGCGGTCTGCGCGGCGATCCGGCCGAAGTCCTCCGGGGTGACGTCGCGGGTCGTGATCTGGTCCTCGTAAGGAGCGATCATCTCCGGGTCGAGTTCGGGGTCCTCCGGCTCTTTCAGTTCGCCGGTCTCCGGATCGACTTCCGGCTCCTCCTGCTGCTCGGCGGCTTCGGCCAAGAGCTTCTCCTCCAGCTCCGGCGGCAGGATCAGTTCGAAGACGCGGAAGTCACCGGTCTCGTGGTCGAGGTCGACCCGCGCGTATTTGGCGGCGCCGGGGGTCTTCTTGTAGGCCGAGAGCAACGCATCCTCGAGAGCGTCCATCAACTTGTCGGCGGAGATTCCCTTCTCCTGCTCGAGCGCTTTGACTGCGTCGACGATCTCTTTGCTCACTGGGACGACTCCTTGTTCTCGGAAGCAGTGCTGCTCGCGCGTTGACGACGGTACTTCTCCCCGGGCGAGGAGACCTCCAGCGCGTAATCGGCGCGCAGGTGGTTGAGGTGGCGGGTGACCCGTTCGCAGAGCGCCAGGTCGACTCCACCTGGGTGGTCGATGAAGAGTCGCAGCTTGTCGCCTCCCGGCTGCTCGACGGCGAGCAGGTCGATATCGGGGTCGAGCTCGAACAGCTGGCTCTGGATGTCGTTTTGAAGGTCACTCATGCGGGGGCGCTCTCACTCCATAGTGCCCGGTTCGGGCCGTAAAAAAAGTGGGCCAGGCCCACTTCTCGACTGCGCGATACAGATAGGGACAGAAAAGCTTGAGGCAAGTATAGCTGGCCCGCACCGCAGGCCAAAGTGCCTTGTTTGCGGGCTAGATGCCGCCTTGGCGGGCGGACCGGTGACCTTACAGAGACTGGGTGCCGGGGGCGCCGGCGCCGGCGCGGAGGCGCTCGACCCGGTCGAGGATCGCTTCGGCGACGGCGTCCTTGGCCGCCCGCGGCACCTCGACCTCGTCCTCGGCGGCGACCAGGATGACCTCGTTCTCGGCGCTCTCGAAGCCGATCCTTGGGTCGGAGACGTCGTTCAAGACGATCAGGTCGGCGCCCTTGCGGGCGAGCTTGGCGCGGGCCCGGACGATGGCGTCCCCGCCGTGCTCGGCGGCGAAGCCGACGATCGTCTGGCCGGGGGCGCGGCCGCCGACCAGGCCGGCGAGGATGTCCTCGGTCGGCTGCAGGCTGAGGTCGAGGGCGCCATCGCGGGTCAGCTTCGACTGGGCGGCGGCCAGGGGGCGGAAATCGGCGGGCGCGGCGGCCATCAGAAGCACCTGGGACGAGGGGAACTCGGCGGCGGCGGCGCCCTGCAGGTCGGCGGTCGTCTCGACGTCGACGCGGCGCACCCCGGCCGGGGCGGGCAGGGCGACGTTGGCGGCGATCAGGGTGACGGTGGCGCCGCGCCTGGCCGCGGCGGCGGCGAGCGCGATCCCCATCCGCCCGCTGGAGCGGTTGCCGATGAAGCGCACCGGATCGATCGGCTCGCGGGTGCCGCCCGCGGTGACGAGCACGTTCAGGCCGTCCCAGGGGCGGGAGCCTTCCCAGGAGGCGGCGGCCTCGACCGCGGCGAGCAGCCGCTCGGGGTCGGGGAGCCGGCCGCGACCGCGCTCGCCGCGCGAGGCGAGCAGGCCCTCCTCGGGCTCGATCACCTCCACCCCGCGCTCGCGCAGCGTCGTCAGGTTGGCCTGCGTCGCCACGTCGGCGTACATGCGGTCGTTCATCGCCGGGGCGACGAGGCGCGGCGCCGCGCAGGCGAGGAAGGACGTGGTCAGCATCGAGTCGGCGAAGCCGCCGGCCAGTTTGGCGATCGTGTTCGCCGACGCCGGGGCGACCAGGAAGGCGTCGCAGTTGGCGGCCAGCTCGAGGTGGCCGATCGGGTCGTGCCCCGTCTGCCCCGGCTCGCCGGGGAAGGCGCCGCGCAGCGGGTCGCGCTCGAACTCGGAGGTGAGCACGGGCGCGCCGACGATTCCCTCGAAGGAGGCGGCGCCGACGAAGCGCCCGGCGTTCTCGGTCATCAGGACCCGGACGCCGTGCCCGGCCAGCGTTGCGAGGCGCGCGAACTCGAGCGACTTGTACGCCGCTATCCCTCCGCTGACACCCAGCAACAACCGGGCCATCTTCGAGCTCCTTGGGAGCCGGGCGCTACGCGCCTAGCTGCGGTACTCGTATTTGAGCTTGCCCTCGGCGAGCTCTTCCAGCGCCATCGTGAGGTAGTTGCCCTCGGCGTTGGTCTCCACCATCGGCGGCGGGTACTCACCGAAGCCACCCTCACCCAGATTGTGGAAGTAGCTGTTGATCTGCCGCGCCCGCTTCGCCGACACGACAACGGCGGCGTAGTGGGAGTCGGCGTGTACGAGAAGCTTGTCTACGCGTGGTTTGATCATCGGCGACGCAGTGTAGACGGTCGGCCTGCTGGATGATCGATTCCACGGGCCCCACGGGCCGTGTATGGGGATATGTTGAGGCCCGGCAAGCTGGCGCCCGGGGAAAAGGATGCGGCCGTCTCGTCCACGACCCCGGCAGGGTGTGGCCGTGGCCGAGACGGCCGGGGGTGCGGGGAGTGTCGAGGATCCGTGACGCAGGCCGGGGGTCGTCACGAGGATGCCGGGAACGTCACTCTTCCTGGCGTCTTCCTCGGACGTTACGAACACGTGACCATGGTTTGAGGCCCCTATGGGGGCCAAAACTCATGCAGCGCGTTTGCGGGCCTCGTCTCCGACCCTCCGAGGGCCGGAAAGTGTGACGTTCCCGGCGTCTTCGTCACCGATCGGGCGTCCCGGGCCTCACTCTCGGGCAAGACGGTCACGGAAGTCCGACTTCGTGTGGTCCTTTCTCCACACCCGCCTAACCCCCCACGTCCCGGGCGTCTCGTGGCGGCCACACCCTGCCGGGGTCGCCACGAGACGCCCGGGACGCACCTCGGACGGCCGCCCCGCCCCCGAACTCCGCCGTCCCTTCCCGCAGGATCGACCGCTAGGAACCGAGGCCGATTGCGGAGCGCACGATCGACTCCAGCTCGTCGGCGGCTTTGCCGAGGTCGTCGTTGACGATGCGGTGGTCGAAGTCGTCTTGCTGGGCGAGCTCGTTCTCCGCGGTTTTGAGGCGACGCTCGATCGCGTCGCGGGAGTCGGTGCCGCGGCCGCGGAGGCGCTCCCGGAGAACCGCGGGGTCCGGCGGCGCGATGAAGATCTGGACCGAGTCGGGTCTGGCGGCGCGGACCTGCTGCGCTCCTTGGACCTCGATCTCGAGGACGACCGAGCGGCCCTGGTCGAGGCAGCGGTCGAGCTCCGAGTTCAGGGTGCCGTAGTGGTTGCCGGAGTAGGTGGCGAACTCGAGGAAGTCTTTGGCGTCGATCCGCTCCTGGAACTGGTCCTCGGTGAGGAAGTGGTAATCGACGCCGTCCTCCTCCCCCTCGCGCGGCGCCCGCGTCGTCGCCGAGACCGAGAGCGAGAGGCCGGGCACCCGTTCGAGCAGCTGCTTGATCAGCGTGCCCTTGCCGACCCCCGAGGGGCCGGTGATGACGAAGACCTTGGCCGACGCGCCGTCGCTCATGCGGCGGCCGATACTGCCGGGTAGACCGGTCGGCTTAGCGACGGAGCAAGGAGACGAGCTCCGTGCGCTGGCGCTCGGAGAGGCCGCCGATGGTCTTCGACGGCGAGATCCTGCACTGGTTGAGGATCCGATTGGTCTTCACGCGTCCGTACTTGGGAACGGCGAGAAGCATGTCGAAAACCTTCGCGGTCATCACGTACTCCGGCGGGTCGAGCAGGATCGCGTGGATGCTCGCGCGGCTGGCCTTCAGGTCCTTCTTCAGTTTGGCCCGGGCGGTGCGGATGTCGTTGGCTCGCTTGAGCGCCTCCATCCTCTGGTCGAGGGACCTTTCCGGGGCCGCGAGGGAGGTCTTGACGGAGGAGGTCGTCATGCGGCGGCGAGTATAGCCGTGGGTCGCGGCTACGCAAGCCGAGGTCACCCATTTGCGCGTAAATTCATCTCGACCTCTAGTCGAGGTTAAGCGCAGGGTCGGCCGAACGCTCGGGGAGGAGTGCGTACTCCAGTTCCAGGGCGACGCGCGGGCCGGCCCGAGGGTCGCGGAAGCTCTCGGTGCCGACCGCCACCACCGAGGCGCCGAGGGCGAGGAACTCGGCGGCGTCGGCGCCGCTCGAGATCGGACGTCGTGTGCTTCGCAGAGGGAGCGGACGGCGTCCAGCATCGCGGGCGGCCCGCAGGAGTAGACGACCCCGGAGGCCGCGTGGTCGCCCGCCAGAATCGGCAGCAGGAGGTCCGTGACGCGCCCCTGGAGGCCCGAGTGGCCGTCCTCGGTGGCCAGCCTCACCTCCGGGCAGAGCGCCCCGGAGGAGCCGCAGAACAGGTCGGGGCCGCCGGTGTGGGCGCGGTCGCGGAAGCCGAGCAGGACTCGGTGCGGAATCCCGCGGTCGCTGAGGTGCCGGCGCCAGAGGGCGAGCGGCGCGACCCCCACCCCACCGCCGACCAGGACCGCCCCGGCGGCCCCCGGCGTGACCTCGCCCCAGCCCTCGGCGGCGGCGAGCATGTAGAACTGGCCCGGCCGCGGCTCGGAACCCTCACGATCGCGGAGCGAGACGACCCGGTAGCCGCCCGTGTCCCGGTTGGCGACGACCTCGCAAAGCCTGCGGCCGAAGGGTGTGGTCACGGGCGGCTCGCCGCCTCCCCGGCCGCCTCCTGGGCCGCGTCGCGCGCCGCCGCGTGGATCTCCTGCAGGCTGCGGACTTCGTCGTCGATTCCGTGCCCCGAGGCGATCGCCCGCACCGCCGCCGTCGCGGCGGTCATCGTCGTGATCGAGGGGATGCCGTGCTTGACCGCCGCGGTGCGGATCTCGTAGCCATCGGCGCGCGCGCCGGAGCCGCTCGGCGTGTTGATCACCAGGTCGCATTCGCGCTTGCGGATCAGGTCGAGGACGTGCGGCGAGCCCTCGTTGAGCTTGTTGATGCGCCGCACCGGCACCCCCATCCGCTCGATCGCCAGCGCCGTGCCGCCGGTGGCGACGATCTCGAAGCCGACGTCGTGGAGGCGCGCCGCGAGCTGCGTCGCCGCCGCCTTGTCGGTGTCGGTGACGGTGATGAAGACCGTGCCCTCGCGCGGCAGCACCACCCCGGCGGCGGCCTGCGCCTTGCCGAAGGCGGTCGGGAAGTCGCCCGCGATGCCCATCACCTCGCCGGTCGACTTCATCTCCGGACCAAGCACCGAGTCGGCGCCCGCGAAGCGCGCGAACGGCAGCACCGCCTCCTTCACGCTGACGTGCTCGGGCAGCCCCTCAGGGAGGTCCTGGTCGGCCAGCTTCTCCCCCAACATCAGCCGCGCCGCGACCTTCGCCAGCGGCACCCCGATCGCCTTCGAGACGAAGGGCACGGTGCGCGAGGCGCGTGGGTTGGCCTCGATCACGTAGAGGCGCCCGTCGGCGATCGCGTACTGGATGTTGATCAGGCCGACGACGCCGAGCTCCAGGGCCAGGCGCTCGGTCGTCTGGCGGATCTCGGCCAGCATCTCCTCGCCGAGGCTGAGCGGCGGGATCACGCAGGCCGAATCGCCGGAGTGGACGCCCGCCTCCTCGACGTGCTGCATGATCCCGGCGACGTGCACCGACTCGCCGTCGCCGAGCGCGTCGACGTCGACCTCGATCGCGTTCTCGAGGAAGCGGTCGAGCAGCAGCGGGTGCTCCTGGTCGGCCTTGACGTGCACCTTCAGGTAGTTGCGCAGGTCGTCGGTCGAGTAACAGATCTCCATCGCCCGGCCGCCGAGCACGTAGCTCGGCCGGACCAGCAGCGGGAAGCCGACCTCTTCGGCGATCGTCTCCGCCTCCTCGGCCGAGAGCGCGGTGCCGTAGGGCGGGTGGGCGATGTCGAGCTCGCGCAGGAGGGCGCCGAAGCGGCCGCGGTCCTCGGCCAGGTCGATCGCGTCGACCGGGGTGCCGAGCAGCGGCACGCCCGCCTCTTCCAGCGTCCGCGCCAGCTTCAGCGGCGTCTGGCCGCCGAACTGGACGATCACGCCCTCCGGCTGCTCCTCGGCGCAGACCGCGAGCACGTCCTCGGCGGTCAGCGGCTCGAAATAGAGGCGGTCGGAGGTGTCGTAGTCGGTCGAGACCGTCTCCGGATTGCAGTTGACCATCACCGCGTCGCGGCCCAGCTCGCGGGCGGTCATCGCCGCGTGCACGCAGCAGTAGTCGAACTCGATCCCCTGGCCGATCCGGTTCGGCCCGGCGCCGAGGATCACGACCGAGTCGCGCTCGCCGCGGCGGATCTCCGAGGCGGGTGGCCCGCCGTCCGCGCGCGGCCGCTCGTGCCCTGAGTAGTAGTAGGGCGTCGCCGCCTCGAACTCGGCGGCGCAGGTGTCGACCGCCTTGTAGGTGCGGACGAGGCCGTCGGTGCCGTCGCCTTCGGTGGCCAGCGCCTCCAGCTCGCGCAGGAACCAGCGGTCGATCAGCGAGCGCTGGTGGACCGCCTCGACCCCGAGGCCGCGCCGCAGGGCCTCCAGCACCTGGTCGAAGCGCTCCGCGGTCGGTACCTCGAGCGCCGCCAGGAGCTCGCCGTCGTCGGTCGGGAATTCGGCGCGCGAGTCGAGCTCGCGCGAGCGCATCGCCTTGGCGAAGGACTCGCGGAAGGTGCGCCCGATCGACATCGCCTCGCCGACCGACTGCATGTAGGTCGAGAGCCGGCCGTCGGCGCCGGGGAACTTCTCGAAGGCGAAGCGCGGGATCTTCGTGACGACGTAGTCGATCGTCGGCTCGAAGGAGGCGGGCGTCGCCTGGGTGATGTCGTTGGGGATCTCCTCCAGCGCGTAGCCGACCGCCAGTTTCGCCGCCATCTTGGCGATCGGGAAGCCGGTCGCCTTCGAGGCCAGCGCCGAGGAGCGGCTGACCCGCTGGTTCATCTCGATCACGACCACCGAGCCCGACTCCGGGTCGACCGCGAACTGGACGTTGGAGCCGCCGGTTTCGACCCCGATCGCGCGGATCACCTTGATCGCCGCGTCGCGCAGCTCCTGGTAGAGCGGGTCGGTGAGCGTCTGGGCGGGGGCGACCGTGACCGAGTCGCCGGTGTGGACGCCCATCGGATCGATGTTCTCGATCGAGCAGATGATCACCACGTTGTCGTTGCGGTCCCTCATCACCTCGAGCTCGAACTCGCCCCAGCCGATCACCGACTCCTCGACCAGCACCTGGTTGATCGGGCTTGCCGCGAGGCCCTCGGAGACGACCTGGCGCAACTCGGTCTCGGTGTGGCCGACCCCTCCCCCCTGGCCGCCCATGGTGAAGGCCGGGCGGACGATCGCGGGCAGGGTGATTTCGCCGGAGGCGAGGCCCTTGTCCACCTCGTCGAGCGTCCCGACGGTGATCGACCACGGAATCCGCAGGCCCGCCTCGTTCATCGTCGTGCGGAACTTCTCGCGGTCCTCGGCGCGGCTGATCGCCTCGGCGTCGGCGCCGATCAGCTCCACCCCGAGCCGCTCCAGCGTGCCGTCTTCGTGCAGGGTCATCGCCAGGTTCAGCGCCGTCTGGCCGCCCAACGTCGGCAGCAGCGCGTCGGGGCGCTCCCTTTCGATGATCTTGGTGACCGGCCCGGGCAGGAGCGGCTCGATGTAGGTGGCGGTCGCGAACTCGGGGTCGGTCATGATCGTCGCCGGGTTCGAGTTGACGAGGACGACTTCGTAGCCCTCCTCGAGCAGCACCTTGCAGGCCTGCACGCCGGAGTAGTCGAACTCGGCGGCCTGGCCGATCACGATCGGCCCGGAGCCGATCAGCAGGATCTTCTCGATGTCGTCGCGGCGCGGCATGGCTAGGCGGGTTCTCCTTCGGCGAGGGCGAGGAAGCGGTCGAAGAGGTGCCGGGCATCGTGGGGTCCGGGGCCGGCCTCGGGGTGGTACTGGACGGTCGCGCCGGCGACGTCGCGCAGGATCAAACCCTCCACGGTCCGGTCGTACAGGTTCAGCTGGGAGAGCTCGGCGACGCCGAAGTCGGTGTCCCAGCGGACCGGCTCGTCGCCCTCGATCCGCGGCTCGCCGCCCGGGCCCTCGACCGCGAAGCCGTGGTTCTGGGAGGTGATGTCGATGCGGCCGGTCTCCAGGTCCTTGACCGGGTGGTTGGCGCCGCGGTGGCCGAAGGGGAGCTTGTAGGTGGTCAGGCCGACCGCGCGGCAGAGGAGCTGGTGGCCGAGACAGATGCCGAAGATCGGCTTCTTGCCGACGATCCCGCGGACCGTGTCGACGACGTAGTCGAGCGCCGCCGGGTCGCCGGGGCCGTTGGCGAGGAAGACGATGTCGGGGTCCTCGGCGAGGACCTGCTCGGGGGTCAAGTCGCAGGGGACGAGCGTGAGGCGGGCCTCGCGGTCCCGCAGTTGGCGGACGATCGAGAGCTTGATCCCGGTGTCGATGCCGACCACGTGGGGGCCGTCGCCCTCGAAGCGGACGATTTCCGGCGGCGTGACGGTGCGGGCGAGGTCGGCGCCCGCCATCGAGGGCTCGGCCGCGATCCGCTCGCGCGCCTCGGGCTCGGGGACCGACGCCGGAAAGATGCCGCCGCGCATCGCCCCGCGGTCGCGGAGGTGGCGGACCAGGGCGCGGGTGTCGACGCCGCTGATCCCCGGCGTGCCGGTGTCGTCGAGCCAGTCGAGCCAGCCGCCCTCGGCGGTGGCGGCGTCCTCGCGGTTCTTGGCGTCTCGCATGACGACCCCACGGGCGTGGACGGCCTCGGACTCCATCGCCGCGCCGCTCACCCCGTAGTTGCCGATCAGCGGGTAGGTGAAGACGATGATCTGGCCCGCGTAGGAGGGGTCGGTGACCGCCTCCTGGTAGCCGGTCATCGAGGTGTTGAAGACGACCTCGCCGATCGTCGCGTCGGGGTGGCCGACGAGGTCGCCGTCGAAGCGGAGCCCGTCCTCGAGCAGCAGGTAGGCGGATTCGGGCGATTCGGGCATCAGGCGACTCCCAGGGAGAAGGAACGAAGGCGGAACGCGACCTGGCCGGCGGCGACGGTGACGAGGA
>DASXMH010000058.1:0-6293 GCA_036495785.1 Solirubrobacterales bacterium | reverse complement strand
CCTAACCAGCCGAACTTAGGTGGGGATGGGCGCGCCCGGGACCCGGGCCGGTCGGGCTCCAGGCTGCGTCGGGGTGTTATCCGGGGAGGTGCCGGCGTGGACGCAGCCAGCTACAGGTCGGCGACGAGGCGGCCGACCGTGGTCGCGGAGAAGTAGGGGCCGAAGGTGAGCGGCCCTCCGTCGTCGGTGATGTAGCTGTTGAGGCCGTCGATCTCGCGGCCGCCGTCGATCATCCAGCCGCCGCCGCTGGCGCCGGGCGCCCAGTCGCAACGGACCGCGACGGTGCTCGGGCCGGGTAGCCCCTCGGTGACCGGATCGTGACCGGCGAAGCCGGAGACGCAGGTCCGCATTTGTTCGTCGGTTGCGCCGGGATAGCCGAAGGTTTCGTAACGCTGCTTGTGAGGGAGGTCGGTGACGATCTCGGCGCCGCCACCTACCGCGTCGGCGAGCGCCACCCCTTCGGCGTTCGGTTCGGTGAGGAAGGCACCGAGGTCGAAGTCGGGGTTGGCGTCGCGGGTCCACTGCGGCAGCGCCCGAGGTTTGCCGGAGAGGGCGAAGGTGCCGTAGGGAGCGGCCCCGAGGTTGAAGCCGGGGACGAACTCGAGGTAGCTGGACCAGAGCGCCGGGTGCCGGCCGGAGTCGCGCGGCCCGCTGTTGACGCAGTGTCCTGCGGTGAGGACGAGCCGGCGGCTCGCCGAGTCGATCGCGGTCGCCGAGCAGAAGCCTTCCTTGCCGCCGCGCATCACGTAGAGCCGCCCGTTCCAGGCGTAGGGCGCCGCTTCGGGCGTTTCGACCAGCGAGTAGCTGGCGTGGGCGGCACGGTGCCGCGGGCCGAAGTGGACGGCGGCGCGACCGTCACGGCCGATCGTCATTTCGAGTGGCCGCGCCGCGGCCATCCGCCGTGGGGTCCAGAAGCGTTCGACTTGGCGCGGGGTGGGGTGGGGGAGCGCCGAGGCAGCCGACTTGTGGGCGGCGAAGAGAGGGAGGAGCGCGACGGCGCCGACGATCAACGCGACGGCGCGACCGTGCGTCACTGCCGGGTGGTCGAACATCGGCGGCAGGATAGTGAGGAGGCCGCGCGCGACCTGGCGGGACCGGCTCGTGTGAGCGGACGCGATCGACGGGGGGTGGTTCGAAGGGGAGCGCTCTTAGTCCCGGAGGCTCATGTAGTGGCGATGCGGTTCGCCATCGCTCTTAGTCGAGGAGTGGCGTCACGCAGCGGTAGGGATGTAGTTCGCTTGGAAGTGCGTAGTTGACGGTCCCGGTGTCTGCCAGAACACCGACTTCGTACAAGGTTCCCCCGAGCAGCTCCACTTCGCCCGTCCACTCGCCTCCGTGCGCCAGCAGGATGCCTGGCTGACGTACGAATGCGAGCAGAGGAAGTAGTCGAGGCACTTCTCCCCCTCCCGCGGCGCATGCCACCTCCGCTTCAACCGCCGTGACCACATTCATGCTCACCCGCAGGTCCCAGCATGCTCCGGCAAACTCTCGTTTGCCCGAGCCGCAACCCACCGAGTGCCCATTGACGGTGGTCGCGTCGGCGGCGTGGTCGGCCGCGGTCGCGGTCTGGGCGTGGCGGGCGGAATCGGCGGAGTCGGCGTGGGCGGCGCTCGGGACCTGGCCGAGGGTTTCGACGTCGATCTGGTTCCCCTTCAGCGACCGGGGCGCGATGCGGCTGCCGGGGATCGTCCCCTTCTCGAGGCGGTTGCCCGGGACCGAGCCGACCTCGAGGCGGTTGCCGGGCAGCGACTTGACGCGGATCGTGCGGCCGTCGATCTTGGTCGCCGCCAACACCGTGCCGCCCAGGGCGACGAACAGCGCCAGGCAGCTGATCACCAGGGCCGGCGAAGGCCGCCGCGGTCGCGAGCGCTCCATCTCACACCTCCATAGGACGATGATCCCTATTGCTCAGGCCGAGCCAGAGCGGTGGCAGCCTAATAGACTCGGCGTCGAAATACGGTCGGTGGTCAAGGGAAGTCCGGTGAGAAACCGGCGTGGTCCCGCCACTGTGACCGGGTCGAGGAGGTCGCGGGCGCCGCTTGTCCGGCGCCGGCCACTGGGGACGCCGACGTCCCCGGGAAGGCGCGGCCCGCCCAAACCCCGGAAGCCAGGAGACCTGCCGCCGACCAGCCAAACGACCCTCGAGGAAAGGGTGGCTCATATGCCAAAGCTGATGCAACTTCGTACCGTCGGCGCGTGCGCGCTGGTCGTCTGTCTGGGGCTGGTGGCGGCCGCGAGCGCCTCCGCCACCACCGCCACGCTGCGCGTGGTCGGAAAGGGAAATGTGGTGCTCGCCGAACAGCTGGTCAAGGCCTCCACCGTCTCCGTCAAGACCAGCCCGAAGGCAACCTGCTTCGGCCCCGGTACGGGCGGCAGCGGCAATCCGGTGGAGATCAAGGGCAACACGGCGCTCGGCCTGCTCGCCGACGGCGCGAAGACGATCAAGCAGCTCGCGCCGCTCTCGATCAGCGACAACTTCAGCTTCGGCCTGGTCATTTGCGGAGCCGGCAGCAGCGTCGCCAAGCAGGGCGGCAAGGCCTCCTGGTACCTGAAGGTCAACCACAAGGGGGCGACGGCCGCCGGCGACAGGGTGAAGATCAAGGGCGGCGACGAAGTCCTCTGGGACCTGGCGCCGAGCTACCCGTATCCCGAAGAGCTCGTGGTGAGCGCACCGACCCAGGCGAGCGCCGGGGTTCCGTTCGCTGTCCACGTCTACGCCTACAACGAAAAGGGCAAGCGCAAGCCGGTGAAGGGCGCCGCGGTGACCGGGGCGACCGGCCCCACCGACGCCCAGGGCGAGGTGATGGTGACGCTGACCGAACCGACGAGGCTGGTCGCCGGACTGGGGAACGACATCCCCTCGGCGGCGGTGCGGGTCTGCCTCGGCACGCAGTGCCCCGCCGGTAGCTGATGGATCGCCGCGGCACGGCGGTCGCGATCGCGCTGCTCCTCGGAGCGGCGCTCGCGGTCGCCGGCTGCGGTCTCGGCCCCGGTTCGGGGGTCGGCTCGGTCGACCTCACCGTGACGCGTGAATTCGGCGCGGTGAAGGTGTCCGAATCGTCAGGAGAAGCGAACGAATCCGACACTGTGATGCGCTTCCTCGAAGGAGAGGACACGATCCAGACGCGCTACGGCGGCGGCTATGTGAAGTCGATCGACGGTCTCGAAGAAACCGAACGCGGCGGCCATCCGTACGACTGGTTCTTCTACGTGAACGGGGTCGAGTCGCCGTTCGGCGCGGCCGAGGTGTCGCTGCACGGCGGCGAGCGGATCTGGTGGGACATCCATGACTGGTCGGCGACCGAGCACGTCCCGGCGGTGGTCGGCTCCTGGCCGGCGCCGTTCACGACCGGTTGGGAAGGGCACGCGCCGGTGGTGGTCGTCGAATGCGAGGGCGGCGGCGCCGCGTGCGCGACGGTGCGCGGGGCCCTCGAAGGCGAAGGCGTGAAGCTCGCGACGGGTTCGCCCAAAGGGGCGATCCGGGTGCTGGTCGGGCCGTGGATGAAGCTGCGCTCCGACCCGGTGGCGGGGCTGATCGAGAAGGGGCCGGGCGAAAGCGGCGTCTACGCGAACTTCTTCCCGTCGGGAGGCGCCTGGCAACTGGTCGGGCTTGACGAAGATGGCAAGGAGACGCGCACCTTCGGCGCGGAAGCCGGGCTGGTCGCGGCGACCCGGCGCTTCGAAGGCCCGCCGGTCTGGCTGGTCACCGGCGGCACGGTCGGCGCCGTGCGGACGGCGGCGGAAGCCCTCGACGGCAACGACCTGCGCGACCATTACGCGGTGGTGAGCGAAGCGGGGACGGCGACGCCGTTGCCGCTCCGCTCGGGGTAGAGATGAGATCGCCGTTCGCCTACATCCCTCGGCGCGGGCCGCTGCAGTCGGCGCGCCCCGGCGCCGCGGTGTCCTACCTCGGCGCGCTGATCGTCGTCGCCTTCCTCTACTCGAATCCGGTGGTGCTGCTCGCGGCGGGTTTCGCCGCCTGCCTTGCGGGGCGGCTGGCGGGCGCGCGCGCGGCGGTGCGGGCGGCGCTGCGGCTGGGGCTCGGGCTGGCGGTCCTGATCGTCGTTGTCAACGCGCTGGTCGTCGACCGTGGCGAGACGGTGCTGGCGCGGCTCGGCCACTGGCCGATCCTCGGCCAGGTCGACATCACCCTGGAGGCGATCGTCGCGGGCGTCTCGATCGGGCTGCGGGCGGCGGTGACGATGGTCGCCTTCGGCGTCTACTCGGCCTGCGTCGATCCCGACCGCGTCCTGAGGGCGCTGCGCCCGGTGGCGGCGCGCTCGGCGCTGACCGCGACGCTGGTCTCGCGGCTGGTGCCGGTGGCGGCCGCCGACGCGGGGCGGCTGCGCGACGCGGCGCGCCTGCGTGGGCCGGGGGCGGCGGAGGTGGGGCGGGGCCCGCTGGCGCGGCGCCTGCTCGCGGGGTCGCTCGACCGCGCCGTCGACGTCGCCGCCACGCTCGAGCTGCGCGGCTACAGCCTCAGCGGGCCGCGCGGCGCCCGCCGCCGTGAGCCGAGCCGCCACGACGCCCGCTTCTACGCGGTCGCCGCAGTGGTCATGGCGGCGGCGATCGTCGGCAAGGTCCTCGGCGCCGACGACTTCCACACCTACCCGACTATCCAGGTCGGGCTCGGCCCGGCGACCTTGATCGTCAGCGCCGTGGTGCTGGCGAGTGGACTCGCGCCCTGGCGGCGGGGAGGGCGCCGTGTCTGAGCTCGCGATCCGCCGCGGCGCCGCGCCCGCCCTCGCGGTCGAGGGCCTCACCTACTCCTACCCGCGGGCCGCGGCGCCGGCCCTCCTCGACGTCTCGCTCGAGGTTGCGCCCGGCGAGTTCGTCCTGCTGGCCGGGCGCTCGGCCTCGGGCAAGTCGACGCTGCTGCGCGCCGCCTGCGGGCTGGTCCCGCACTTCCACGGCGGCGAGGTCGACGGGCGGGTGACGGTGGCCGGGCTCGACGCGCTCGTCGCCGGGCCGGGTGAGCTCGCCGCCGCGGTCGGCTACCTCGCCCAGGACCCCGAGACGCAGGTCGTCTCGACAACCGTCGCGGCGGAGATCGAGCTGCCGCTGGAGATGCGCGGCGACGGCCCCGGCGACCGGGCGCGGGCGGTGGAGGAGGTGGCGCTGGCGCTGGCGATCCCGCACCTGCTCGGCCGCGCGGTCGACACGCTGTCGGGGGGCGAGCTGCAGCGGGTGGCGTTGGCCGCGGCGCTGGTGACGCGGCCGCGGCTGGTGCTGCTCGACGAGCCGACCTCACAGCTCGACCCGGTCTCCGGCGACGAGCTGATCTGGCTGCTGCGGCGGCTGAACGAGGAGTGGGGGGTGGCGGTGGTGCTGGCCGAACACCGGCTGGAGCGCTGCCTGGCGGCGGCCGACCGGGTGGTCGCGGTCGAGGGCGGGGCGATCGGCTTCGACGGCGGGCCGCGCGAGTTCCTCGGCTGGGCGAGGGAGATGGACCCGACCCTGACGACGCCTGCCGCGCGCCTCTTCTCGTTGGCCGGGATCGAGCCGCTGCCGGTCGGCGTGCGCGACGCGCGGCGGGCGCTGGGGGACGGGATGGCAGCCACCGCCGTCCCCCACCCGGGGAAGGGTTTGAGCGGCGAAATTCGCCCCCCCAAACGGTTCGCCCGGCGACGCGAACCCCGCAAGGACCGGACGGCGCTCGCGGCCAAGGGCCTCTGGGTCGAGCTCGACGACGGCAAGGGCCCGCGCGACGTGCTCCGCGACCTCGATCTCACCGTCACCCCCGGCGAGCGGGTCGCGCTGATGGGACGCAACGGCGCCGGCAAGAGCACCCTGCTGCGCGCCGCGGCCGGGCTGGTCGACCCCGCCGCCGGCCGGATAACCGCCGAGCGGATGGCGCTCCTCAGCCAGAACCCGAGCGACTTCCTGGTCCGCGAGCGGGTCGGCGACGAGCTGCCCGGCGAGCCCGGCCTCGCCGCCCTGCGCGCGGTCGGCATGGAGCACGCGGTCGACGCCGACCCGCGCGACCTCTCCGGCGGCGAGCGCCAGCGCCTTGCCCTCGCGATCGCCCTCGCCGGCCGGTTCGATGGCGACGGCGTCCCCGGCCTCGTCGCCCTCGACGAGCCGACCCGCGGCATGGACCGCGGCCGCAAGGACGACCTGGTCGCCCTCGTCGAGCGCCTCGCCGAGCAGGGCGCCGCGGTGCTCATCGCCACCCACGACGTCGAGTTCGCCGCCGAGTTCGCCCAGCGCGTGATCCTGCTCGGCGACGGCGTCGTCATCGCCGACGGCCCGAGCGCCGAGATCCTCTCCGGCGGCTGGTACTTCGCCACCGA
>DASXMH010000057.1:0-18571 GCA_036495785.1 Solirubrobacterales bacterium | reverse complement strand
CCGGCCGGCCGCTACCTCTTCTTCCCCGCCGACCACGCCCGCCCGGAGAAGCGCCACGACCGCGCCGCCGCGCTCGCCGCCGCCGCCGACGCCCGGCTCCTCACCGGCGGCTCGATCGAGCCCGAGGCGATGGCGACCTGGATGAACGCCGCGAACGCCGTCGTCGTCACCTCCGACTACGAGGGCTTCGGCATGGCGGCGATCGAGGGGCTCGCCTGCGACGTGCCGGTCCTCTCCACCCCGGTCGGCGTCGCCCCCTACCTCCTGGCCGGGATCGACGGCTGCCTCTGCGCCCCTTTCGACGCCGAGCGCTGGGCCGCCGCCGCCCGTCCCCACCTCGTCGCAACCGACCCTCGCGTGGCCGGCTCCGCCCGCGCCGCGACCCTCGCCGCCGGTCCGATGGCCGAGCGCGTGATCGAGGTCTACCGGCAAATGACCGCCCGCCCGGTTTAGATTGGGGCCTTGAGCGCGGAGCGGGACGGTTAGATGAGCGACGAGCACTCGAGCGCAGCGGCAGGCGGAGTAGGGGCGCGGATCAGCGAGGCCGAGCGGACCCTCGCTGCCGCCGCCGAGGCCGCCGCGGCCGCCGAACAACGCGCCGAGGCGGAGATCCGCGCGCTGGAGGCGGACATCGAGCGCTGGCGCACCGAGGCCGACCGCGTCCGCAAGGAGCTGGAACTGCGCCATGAGGAAGAGCTGCAGGCCGAGCGCGAGGCGAAAGAGCGGGCGATCGCCGCCGCCGAAGAGCGGCTGGGTGAGATCGAGCAGCAGACCGACGCCGCCGAGGAACGGATCGCCGCCGCCGAGCGCCGCGCCGAGCACGCCGAGAAGGCGGTCGCCGCGGAGAGCGCCCGCGCCCGCGAAGGCGCCGCCGCCTGGCTGCGCGAGCGGATCGACCAGATCCGCCGGGAGGGCGGGGAGCAATAGCCGCGGTCGCCGAGTACGACGTCGCCGTGGTCGGTGGCGGCGCCGCCGGCCTCTGGACTGCACTGCGCGCCGCCGAGCTGGGCGGCCGCGTCTGCGTCGTCTCGCGCACGCCGCTTTCGCAGAGCGCCAGCTTCTGGGCGCAGGGCGGGCTGGCCGCGGCGCTCGAACCGGGCGACTCGCCGGAGCGCCACGCCGAGGACACGATCGCCGCCGGGCGCGGCCTCTGCCGCGCCGCCGCCGTGCGCGTCCTGGTCGAGGAGGCACCGGCCGCCGTCCGCGACCTGCAGGAGCGCGGGGTCGTCTTCGACCTCGACCACGAAGGGCGGCTGGCGCTCGGCCTCGAGGGCGGCCACTCGGCGCGCCGCATCGTCCACTCCGGCGGCAGCCAGACCGGCCGCGAGCTGACCTCGAAGCTGGCCGCGATGGTCGCCGCGCACGAGGGGATCGAGGTCCGCGAGCGCACCTCGGCGACGGCGCTCTGGTCGGACGGCGAGCGCTGCCACGGGGTGATCACCGACGCGGGAGCGCTCGACTCGCGGGCGACGGTGCTGGCGACCGGCGGCGCCGCGGCCCTCTGGCGGCGGACGACCAACCCGCGCGGGGCGATCGGCGCCGGGCCGGTCTTCGCGGCGGCGGCCGGGGCGGACCTCGCCGACCTCGAGTTCTGCCAGTTCCATCCGACCGCCCTTGCCCTCCCGGACACGCGCTTCGACGGCCAGCTGATCACCGAGGCGATCCGCGGCGAGGGCGCCAAGCTGCTCGGCGCCGACGGCGAGCGCTTCACCGACGAGCTGGCGCCACGCGACGAGGTGAGCGCCGCGATCCTCGCCAAGATGAGCGAGGAGGGGACGGCCTCGGTGCGGCTCGACCTGCGGACGATCGACCCGGCCCGCTTCCCCAACGTCTTCGCCTCGCTCGCCGAGGCGGGCCTCGACCCGCGCGCCGAACCCGTCCCCGTCTCCCCCGCCGCCCACTACACGATGGGCGGCACCGCGGTCGACCTCGACGGGCGCGCCTCCCTGCCCGGCCTCTACGCGGTCGGCGAGTGTTCCTGCACCGGCCTGCACGGGGCCAACCGGCTGGCGTCGAACTCGCTCAGCGAGTGCTTCGTCTTCGGCGGGCGGGCGGCGCGGGCCTCCCTGGCCGAGCCCGAGTCGGCGCGCCCGGCCGAGCCCGAGTGGCGCTTCGAGCCGCCGACCGACGAGACCCGCGACGCGGTCTGGCGCCGCGCCGGCCCGCTCCGAAACCCGACCGACCTGGCGGCGCTGATCCCCGATCCCTACCCGCTGGCGAAGGCGATCGCGCTGGCGGCGCTGGAGCGGCGCGAGTCGCGCGGCGGCCACCTGCGCACCGACTTCCCGGCGACCGATCCGGCCCTCGACGGCGTCCACGTCGTCTTCTCCCCCGACGGTTCCGTCCGCCGCGAGACCTGGATCTGACCCGGACCCGTTAGCGTCGCGGCGATGCTCCTGGGAGTCGACGTCGGCGGGACCTTCACCGACGCGGTCCTGCTCGACGACGGCGCCGTCCACACGGCGAAGGTGCCGACCACGCCTGGTGATGAGTCGGCGGGAGTGATGGCCGCCTTGGACGCGGTCCTCGCGGAGGCGGGCGTCGATGCCGCGGGCATTGATGACTTCTTCCACGGGATGACGGTCGGCACCAACGCGCTGCTCGAGGAACGCGGCGCGCGCACCGCGCTGATCGCCACCAAGGGCTTCGCCGACGTGCTCGAGATCGCCCGCCAGGACCGCCCCAGCCTCTACCACCTCTGCGCGCCCAAGCCGGCGCCGCTGATCGACGCGGAGCTGAAGCTGGAGGCGGCCGAGCGGACCGGACCGGAAGGGATCGTCGAGCCGCTCGGCGACGGCGAGCCGGAGCGCCTCGCCGCGGCCCTCGAGGAGACCGGCGCCGAGTCGGTAGCGATCTGCCTGCTCTTCTCCTACCTCGACCCGACCCATGAGCGCCGCCTCGCCGAGCACCTGAGGCAGCGCCTCCCGGGCCTCCACGTCTCCGCCTCACACGAGGTACTGCCGCGCTTCCGCGAGTACGAGCGTGCCTCGACCACCGCGATCGACGCCTACCTCTCCCCCCTGCTCGGCCGCTACCTCGGCCGGCTCGGTGAAGCGACCGCGGCGGCGGGCCTGCCGGCGCCGCAGGTGATGCTCTCCTCCGGGGGCGTCGCACCGGCGGACGAGGCGGCGAGCGCGGGCGCCTGGAGCGTCCTCTCCGGCCCCGCGGGCGGCGCGGTCGGCGCCGGCCTCCTCGCCCGCCTCTCCGGCGACGGCAACGCGCTCGGCTTCGACATGGGCGGCACCTCCTGCGACGTCTGCGTGGTCGAGGACGGGGCGGTGCGGCGCACCGACTCGCGCACGATCGACGGCCGCCCGATCCAGCTGCCGGCCATCGACGTCCACACGGTCGGCGCGGGCGGCGGCTCGATCGGCTGGCGCGACCCGGGCGGCGCGCTGCGGGTCGGCCCACGCTCGGCGGGCGCCGTCCCCGGGCCGGCCTGTTACGGCCGTGGCGGGACCGAGCCGACCGTCACCGACGCCAACCTCCTGCTCGGCAACCTCGCCGCGGACTCGACCCTGGCGGGCGGCGTCGCCCTCGACGCCGCGGCGGCCGAGCGGGCGGTCGGCGCGCTCGCCGACGGACTGGGCCTCGACCCGCTGGAGACCGCCGCCGGGATCGTCCGCGTCGCCAACCAGGAGATGGTGCGGGCGCTCCGCGTCGTCACCGTCGAGCGCGGCGTCGACCCGCGCCGCTTCGCCCTGCTTCCCTTCGGCGGCGCCGGGCCGATGCACGCGGCCGCGATCGCCGAGGAGCTCGGGATCGACCGCCTCCTCTGCCCGCGGGCGGGCGGCGTCCTCTCCGCCTTCGGCCTCTGCGCCTCCGACCGCCGCCGCGACACCGCCCGCACGGTGATGCTGAGCGGCGCCGATCTGACCGCCGACCGCATCGCCGCCGCCGTCATCGACCTTCGCGAAGCGGCGACCGGCGCCGACGATGTTGATGGGCCGAAAAGCACTGATATAGCGGGTTTTTCGGCCCATGAACATCGTCCTCTCGACGAGGCCAGGGCCGAGGTCGTCTACGGCATGCGGTACGCGGGTCAGGCCTTCGAGCTGCCGATCCCCGGCGACCCGGAGCCCGACCCCTGCCACCTCATCGCCCACTTCGAAGAAGCGCACGAGGAGCGCTACGGCCACCGCGACCCCGACGGCGAAGTCGTCCTCATCGACATCCGCCTCGCGCTGGTCATCGACGGCCCCGAACCCCGCCCCACCGCGTCAGGCGAAAGCTCGCTCACCGAGGGCTCGCGCCCGGTCCGCTTTGCCGACGAATGGATCGACACCCCCGTCCTCCGCGGCGAGCCCGAAGCCGGCCGTACGGCCTCCGGACCCGTGGTCTTCGAGCTCCCCGAGGCCACTCTCGTCCTGCCGCCGGGCTGGTCCGCGAAAGTCGACGAGTTCGGGACGATCCGCGCCACCCGAACCCCGCAATCGACTGGCGAGGGGGACCCTGAGCGAACCTCCCCGCTGTTCGTGAGTGAAGGGTCCCCCTCGGCCGTCGAGGCCCGAGCCTCGGAGGAGTGCCCATGAGCATCGACCCGATCACCCTCCAGGTCCTCATCGGCGCCCTCCGTTCGGCCTGCGACGAGATGGGCGCGACCCTGATCCGCTCGGCCTACTCGGCCAACATCAAGGAGCGCCACGACTGCTCGACCGCCCTCTTCGACGCCGGCGGCGAGCTGGTGATGCAGGCCGAGCACATCCCCGTCCACCTCGGCTCGATGCCCGACGCGGTCGCCGCCGTCCTCGACGAGCAGCACGAGCCCGAGGTCGAATGGATCCTCAACGACCCCTACCGCGGCGGCACCCATCTCCCCGACATCACCCTCGTCTCGCCCGTCTTCGTCGACGGCGAACTGTTCGGCTTCGCGGCCTCCCGCGCCCACCACGCCGACGTCGGTGGCGCGACCCCCGGCTCGATGCCCGCCTTCTCGCGCCGGCTCGACGAGGAGGGCGTGGTGATCGCGCCGACCCGCGCCACCCCGGACGCCCTCGAGCGCCTCGTCGCCCAGATGCGCAACCCGCGCTAGCGCCTCGCCGACCTGCGCGCCCAGCAGTCGGCCAACCGGGTCGGGCGGCTGCGGCTGGCCGAACTCGCCGCCCGCTACGGCGCCGCCGGCCTGCGCGAGGGGATGGACGAGATCCTCGCCTACGCCGAGCGCCGCACCCGCGCCGCCCTCGCCGCGCTCCCCGACGGCACCTACGTCGCCGAGGACTTCCTCGAAGACGACTCCCCCCACGGCAGCGAGCGCGACGTCACGCTCCGCGTCTCGGCGACCGTCGACGGCGAGACCCTGCGCCTCGACTTCGCCGACACCGACCCCCAGGTCGACGGCAACCTCAACTGCCCGCTCTGCGTCACCAAATCCGCCGCCTTCTTCGCCGTACGCGTCCTGACCGACCCCGACGCGCCGCCCTGCGCCGGCGCCCACCGCCCGATCGAGGTCACTGCCCCGCGCGGCTGCCTGCTGAACGCCGAGCCGCCCGCCGCGGTCGTCGCCGGCAACGTCGAGACCTCCAGCCGCATCGCCGACCTGGTGATCGCGGCGCTCTCGGGCGCCCGCCCGGTCCCCGCCCAGGGCCAGGGGACGATGAACAACCTGACCCTGGCGGGCGAGGGCTTCACCTACTACGAGACGCTCGGCGGCGGCCAGGGCGCCTGCCCCGACGCCGATGGCCCGAGCGCCATCCACGTGGCGATGTCGAACACGCTGAACACGCCGGTCGAGGCGCTCGAGACGGAGTTCCCGCTGCGCGTGCGCGTGCTGGCGCTACGCCGGGGCTCCGGCGGCGACGGCGCCCACCGCGGCGGCGACGGCCTTGTCCGTGAGCTCGAAGCGCTCGCCCCGATGCGCTTCACGCTGCTCACCGAGCGCCGCCGCCGGGCCCCTCGCGGCCGCGACGGCGGCGATGACGGAGTACCCGGAAAAAATCTCCGTGACGGGCGTCACATATCTTCGAAGAGCGAGGGCGATTTGGCTCCAGGAAGCCGTTTGCGGGTCGAAACCCCGGGCGGCGGCGGTCACGGCTCAGCCTAAATTCCGCCGCCAATTATTTGGTGTTTTGCGCGGCCTTCTCTAGAATGCGCACCGCTCGGGTGGGCACACGGCCCCGCGGCCAGGATTTCACGCCCGCCCTCTATAAATCGAACACGACCTCCCCAGGTACTGACTTCAAATGCCAATCGCTCTCAAGGAATGGGCTGTTACCGTCCGCGCTCTCGCCGAGGGTGAGCAGCTGCTCACGCTTCGCAAGGGCGGAATTCGCGAGGAGAACAAGCACTTCGAGCTCGAGCACGAGCGCTTCTTCCTCTATCCAACCTTCGACCACCAGCGGAACGATCTCGTTCGGGAATCGCACCATCCGGAGCTGCGCCGCGCCCTCGAGGAGGGTGTCTGGCCCGACGAGGAGCCGCCGCCGAAAGCGCTGATCCAGGACGGTGGCATCCCCCAGCCCGACCGCGTACGGCTGCGCGCCTGGGCGGAAGTCACGGACCACGTCACGATCGAAGACCGGCGCACGCTCGACTGCCTGTCGCCGTTCTACATCTGGACGCCGGACTACGCCGAGAAGCGGCTCGCCTGGAAGCGTCGTCACCCCCTTCACATCATGCTGCTGCGGGTCCATCGCATCCCCCGCCCGGTCACCGTGCGGGTCCGCGATGAGTACCACGGCTGCCGCTCCTGGGTCGAGATCGACCGTGACCTCCCGTTCGAGGGCACGCCGGTGATGGCCGACGAGGAGTTCGACCGCGCGCGTCAAGAGATTCGCGAGGTCTGCGGCCAGGCCGAACCGGCACTGGTTTGACGGACCTCTCGCGGGTCTAATCTCCACCCATGTCGTGGGTGGAGACGGAGTCCCTCAGTTTCACAGCGCGTCACGACTCTGAGGGCGCGGGGTTCGCCGACCGCACGCTCGACCGGCTGGAGACGCTGCGGCTGCGGCTCGAAGACCGCTTCGAGAAGATGCCGGCCGAGGTCACGGTCGTCATCCACACCAACCCGGTGTCGCTGACGATGGCACACCCCTTCCTCCCCGCCGCCCGCTGGGCGGCGGCGCCGGCCGGCCGGCGCTACCTGGCGGGCTGGCCGATGGAAACCGAGCTCCACGTCTTGAACGACCGCCACATGGAACGGAGAGCCGCCGGCGAGGACTCGCTCGAAGCGCTGCGCGGCACCGCCGAGCGCCTCTACGCCCAGCTTGTGATCGCCACCAACAACACCGCCCTGCCGCCTTCCTGGACGCCGCGCCGCTTCGCCCGCTACCTGCGCTGGGCCTGGCTGGTCGAAGGCGGCGCCCAGTACTTCGCCCGCCAGGTCGGCCTCTACCGGGCCGCGACTCTCCTGCGACTGCGCGGCGGCGGCCGGGTCTCCTTCCCGCCCTCACGCCGCGACGCGGTGATCCTCGGCGGCACGATCTTCGACCTGCTCGAGAACGAGCGCGGCCCGGAGGCCTGCGAGCGCCTCGTCGACGGCCTCCTCCCCGGCGGCCCCCAGGTCACCCTCGAAGACGCCTTCGACGCCCGCTTCCGCGACATCGAAGCCGCCTGGCGCGACTACCTGCGGGACATGGTGCGGCCGGCCGGCGTCAGCTGATCGCCGCCACCCCCAATCGCCGGCTAACTGATCTGGTAGGCGATCCAGATCAGGACGATGGCGACGACAAAGGCGCCGCCGACCCAGAGGGCGAGCCGCGCCGGGGTCATCGGCTCGCCGGCGCCCTCCCGCAGCCGCGCTTCCCCTTCGAGCTCATCGCGCTCGTCGGCTTCGGTCTCGGTCAACGTCTCGGTGAGCAGGTCGCGCGCTTCCTGCGCGTGCTCCTTGTTCACCCAGATGTCGCGCGGGCCGGCGGCGAGGAAGTCGGGATTGTCGAAGCCGGCGGCACGTTTGAGGATGCTCGGGATGCCGGACTGCAGCAGCAGCGCCTGCAGCATCTCGGCTTCGGCCTCGTTGCGGGCGAAGCCGACCTTGACCAACTTGCCACCGCCCCCACCGCCTCCGCCACCGCCCTCGCCGCGGCCTTTGTCGCCGCCGCCGTGCGAGCCGCGCGTCTGCGCGCCCCGGTGTTTGGTCGCCTCCGCCATGACCCTTTCTATCCGATCTCCAGCTCGGCGTCGGCGATCTTCAGGTCGGCCAGGTGGAAGCCCTGCACGTCGGGGGTATCGGCGTCGGCGAGCGAGACGATCACGTAAATGGGTTCGGGCCAGTTCTGCGCTTGGTTCACATCGGTCTGTGACGGATAGGCGGCGCTTTTCGTGTGCGAGTGGTAAATCGCCAGCAGCTCGCCGTCCGTTTCGATCTCCTTCAGCGCGTCGAACTGCCCCTGCGGGTCCATCTCGTAGCGCAGCGGGCTGGCCGCCGCGTTGGCGACCCGCACCACCTTCGTCGCCACCCCGTCGGACCCGCCGATCATGCCGCAGCACTCGTTCGGCACGTCCTCGCGGGCGTGGGCGATCACCTCGTCGATCAGTTGTTTAGAGATTTTCATTGGTAGGGCGCGCGTGGCCAAGCAGGTCAAGGAACTCGCGCCGGCGCGCTCGCACCCCGCCTGCGGCGGGGGTCGGGAGGTGTGCTCTGCACACGACCGACCGAGGACGCAGAGATGCGCAGCGCCACGGGCGTCCTACCACCAGACGGTGGAGTCGAGGTTCTCGATCTCCTCGAGCGGCTTCGTGTAGATGCCGGAGGAAAGGTACTTCCAGCCGTCGTCGGGGATCAGGAAGACGACGTTGCCGGAGTCGAGCTCGCCGGCGATTCGGGCGGCGACCCGGGCGACGGCGCCGCCGGAGACACCGGCGAAGACGCCCTCCTCCTCGAGCAGCTTCTTCGTCCAGATGATGGCGTCGCGGTTGGAGACCATGATTTTGCGGTCGAGGAGGGTGAGGTCGATGATCGGCGGGATGAAGCCGTCGTCGAGGGAGCGCAGCCCCTGGACCAGCTCCCCCTGCATCGGCTCGGCGGCGACGACCAGGGTCTCCGGGTCGGCCTCCTTGAGCCGGCGGCCGTTGCCCATCAGGGTGCCCCCGGTGCCGAGGCCGCCGACGAAGGCGGCGACCGAGTCGAGCTCTTCGAGGATCTCCACCGCGGTGCCGTTGTAGTGGGCGAGCGGGTTGGCCTCGTTGCCGTACTGGTAGGGCATGAAGAAGCCGGGCTGCTGGGCCAGCTCGAGCGCGACCTCGACCGCCCCGTTGGAGCCCTTGGGCCCCTCCGAGTAGACGATCTCGGCGCCGTACATGCGCAGCAGCTGCGTGCGCTCCTCGGTGACGTTGTCGGGCATCACCACCTGCAGCGGGTAGCCCTTGCGCCGGCAGATCATCGCCAGCGCGATGCCGGTGTTCCCGGAGGTCGGTTCGAGGATCGTCTGGCCCGGCTCGATCGCCCCTTCGGCCTCCGCCTTCTCGATCATCGAGCGGGCGACGCGGTCCTTCACCGAGCCGGTCGGGTTGTGGCCCTCGAGCTTCGCGAAGATGCGGACCTCGGGCTTCGGCGAGAGCCGTTTGAGCTCGACCAGCGGCGTATTGCCGATCGATTCGACGACGTCATCGAAGCGGCCCCCACAGGGTCTGTTCAAGACTGGATCTGGTGCCATGGCGTGCCGGGTCCCCCTACTTCAGAAAGTGTAGCGAGGACCTTTGGACCTTTGGACAAACGCGACTCCATAATCGGGTGTATCTTCGCGCCAGTCCAGCAAATTTCTGATCGGAGGCAGGTTTGTTCAGCAAGACCCGGCTGGCCGCTTTCTGGGCGGTTCTTCTAGTGGGGGCCGTGGCGCTCGTCGTCGCGGGGTGTGGCGGAGGAAGCAGCTCGACCTCGGAAACGACGGCGAGCGAAGAAGCGAGCGGCGGCGGCGAAAAGCTGACGGTCGGCTCCGACATCCCCTACCCGCCGTTCGAGCAGGGGAAAAAGGGCAGCTACACCGGCTTCGACGTCGAACTGATGGAAGCGATCGGCAAAAAGATCGGCCGTGAACCGGAATTCATCGACTCCTCGTTCGAAACGATCTTCCGCGACCTCGCCCAAGGCAAGTTCGAAGCGGTGATGTCGGCGGCGACGATCACTCCGGAACGCGAAAAAGTCGTCGCCTTCTCGCTGCCCTACTACCTCTCCGAACAGGCGATCCTGGTCAAAGAAGGCAGCTCGATCACCGGTCTCGCCGACCTCAAGGGCAAAGTCGTCGGCGCGCAGCAGGGCACGACCGGCCTCGAACTCGGCAAGGAAAAAGCCGAAGCCTCCGAACTCCGGCCCTTCCCGGAAGGCCCGGACGCGGACAACGCGCTGAAGGCCGGGACGGTCGAAGCGGTGATCATCGACGCGCCGGTGGCGAAACAGCAGGCCGAAGAACTCGGCGGCATCGAAATCGTCGAAAAAGTCCCGACCGAAGAAACGTACGGGATCGCGATCGCCAAAGAAAACACCGAACTGGTGGAACAGATCAACGAAGGCCTGCAGAAGACGATCGAAGACGGCAGCTACGCCAAGGTCTACGAAAAGTGGTTCAAAGAAGCTCCGCCGCTTGAAGGCCTCGAAAAAGCGATCGAAGAAGCCGAAGCGAAGTAGTGATCGCGCAGTAACGAAAAGCCGTATAACGGAGGGGGCGCCGGGGACGGTGCCCCCTCTCTGATTGGGAAACAGGGCAGCAGCAGGAGCGAGATTTGAAGGTCTTTTTCGAACAGTACTTCGACTTCCACATCATGGGAGAACACTTCGGGGAAGTCTTCGAAGCCTTCCTGCAGAACCTCCTGATCTTCCTCGTCGCGGTGATCGTCGCCCTGCTCTGGGGGCTCGTCCTGGCACTCTTGCGCCAGGCGCCCGGGAGGAAGTTCATCCCGGTCCGATTCCTGACGATCGCCTACATCGACGTCCTGCGGGCGGTCCCGCTGCTGATCATCATCCTGGTGATCTCAGGCGGCGTCCCCTTCCTCACCTTCCTGCCAAAAGGCGTCCGCATCCCCGAGTGGTTCGGCAAGCCCGACCCGTTCTGGTACGGCGTCGCGGCGCTGGTCTTCGTCTACGGCGCCTACATGGCCGAGGTCTACCGGGCCGGGATCGAAGCCGTGCCGAAAGGCCAGATGGAGGCGGCGCGCTCGCTCGGCATGAGTTACCTCCAGTCGATGCGCCACATCGTCGTCCCCCAGGCCGTGACCAAGATCCCGGCGCCGATGCTGAACGAAATGATCTCGCTGCTGAAGGACACGACGCTGGTCAGCGTGATCGCCTTCGGCGAGTCGGTGCTGATCAGCCGAGAAATCCAGGCCGAACAGCTGAACAGCTCGGCGCTCACGCTCACCGCCGCCTTCTTCCTCGTAATCTGCCTGCCGGGGGCACGTCTGGTCGACTACCTGATCAAACGCAACCAGGGCAAAATCAGCCGCGGTGCCCACATCGAGGTGGCGTGATGGCCGAGCCGATGCTTCATCTCAAAGGCATCCACAAACGCTTCGGTGGCCTCGAAGTGCTGAAAGGCGTCGACCTCGAGGTCGCCAAAGGCGAAGTGATCTGCATCCTCGGCCCGAGCGGCTCCGGCAAGAGCACGCTGCTGCGCTGCGTCAACCTGCTGGCGCCGCCCGAGGAGGGCGCGATCTTCCTCGAGGGCCAGGACATCTGCAAGGGACCGGGCTCGGGCACCGGCGAGGCGAGCTGGAACCTCGACTTCGTCCGCCAGCGGGTCGGCATGGTCTTCCAGCAGTTCAACCTCTTCCCCCACAAGACGGCGCTCCAGAACGTCACCCTGGCGCCGCAGCGGGTGCTCGGCAAATCGAAGGCGGAGGCGGAGGAGAAAGGCCGCGGCCTGCTCGAACGGGTCGGCCTCGGCGACCGCCTCGGCCAGTACCCGGAAACCCTCTCCGGCGGCCAGCAACAGCGCGTCGCGATCGCCCGCGCCCTGGCGATGGAACCCCACGTGATGCTCTTCGACGAGGTCACCTCCGCCCTCGACCCCGAGCTCGTCAAAGAGGTTCTCGACACGATGCGCGAGCTCGCCGACGAAGGCATGACGATGCTCGTCGTCACCCACGAGATGGGCTTCGCCAAGGAGGTCGGCGACCAGGTCGTCTTCATGGACGGCGGCGTCGTCGTCGAGCAGGGCGACCCCAAACAGGTCCTCGACAACCCCCGCGAGGAGCGCACCCAAAAGTTCCTCGGCCTGGTGCTCGAGCGGTAAAAACCCGCCGCGCGGCGGGGCGTCTCCCCGATGATCGACGAGGCCACCATCGCGGAGACGGGCCGCCGGATCGGCGCCGCCGCGCCGGCGGGCTCCCGCGTGATCCTCTTCGGCTCCCATGCCCGAGGCGACGCGAACGCGCATAGTGACATCGACATCCTGGTGATCGAGCCGGAGGTCGATGTTCTGGTCGTCGACGAGGACAAGGCACGCAGACGGGCGAAGGTGAAGGGCACCGTGATCGAGCGCGCCCTCCGGGAGGGACGAGACCTTGTCCCTTGGAGCAGGCGGTTGAGCGATCGCTGCGGCGGCCCTGGCGATCCGCAATGTTTCACAGCCTGACCCTTCGATCTCAGCCTGGTTCTCGCCCGCCTCGCTGCGCTGGACATTGAGCTCCCCGCGCCCGTCGCATCTGCAGATTGGCTTATTCCTTGGGCGGTTGACTTCCGCTACGAAGAGGAAACGGCTGACCTCAACGTCGACGCCGCCCTCGAAGCGGCGACCGCGGCGATCGGACTCGCGGAGCACGTCCTCGACGAGGACAACACCGACCCGGCCGCATAGCCGCCGGCCGTTTGCCGAGTTGTGGGTGCCAGAGCGCCCTTAATTCAGCAAGCGCCGCCGGCCATGGCCGGCAGGATCACGACCGTGTCGCCGTCCTTGACGGCGGTGCCGAGGCCGTCGAGCACCCGGACGTCCTCGTCGTTCAGGTAGACGTTGACGTAGCGGTTGAGCTCGCCCTCGGCGTCGAAGAGCTGGGGCGAGGTTTCCGGGTGGGCGTCGGTGAGGGCGCGGAGAACCTCGCCGACGTTGCCGCCGGAGGCTTCCACCTCAGGAGAGCCGCCGGTTTTCGGGCGCAGGACGGGTGGGATGCGGACGGTCGCCATAAAGCGGTGATCCTAGTCGAGCCGGGGCCGCTCAGCGGTCCCCGCCGGCGCCGGCGCAGAAAAGCTCGTAGTCCGGGAACTGACCCATCTCCGACTCCGGGATCTCCGGCGCGTCGTCACCGCAGATCGGGCAGTTGGGGTCGCGGCGGACCTTCAACTCGGTGAAGCTGGTGCCGAGCGCCTCGTAGAGGAGCAGGCGGCCGATCAGCGGCGAGCCCTTGCCGAGCACCAGCTTGATCACCTCGTTGGCCTGCAGCGTGCCCATCGTCCCGGCCATCACGCCGAGGACGCCGTTCTCGGAGCAGCTCGGGGCCAGCTCGGCGGGCGGCGGGGTCGGGTAGAGGCAGCGATAGCAGGGGCCCTCGTAGGGCATGAAGGTCGAGACCTGCCCATCGAAACCGAGGATCGAGGCGGAGACGACCGGCTTGCGCAGCCGCACCGAGGCGTCGTTCAAGAGGTAGCGGGTGGGGAAGTTGTCGGCGCCGTCGACGACGATGTCGTAGTCGGACATGACCTCGAGGATGTTGCTCGCGTCGAGGCGTCCGTTGTGCTCGATCACGTTGACGTCGGGGTTCAGCTGTTCGATGAAGATCCGCGCCGAGGTGGTCTTCGGCATGCCGATCCGCTCAGTGTTGTGGATCACCTGGCGCTGCAGGTTGGAGGCGTCGACCACGTCGTCGTCGACGAGCCCGATCGTGCCGACGCCGGCGGCGGCGAGGTAGAGCGCGGTCGGCGCGCCGAGGCCACCGGCCCCGAGCAGCAGCACCTTCGCGTTCAGCAACCTCAGCTGACCGTCGACGCCGACCTCGGGGAGCAGCGTGTGACGGGAGTAGCGCTCGCGCTGCTCGGCGGTCATCCCGGAGGCGGAGACAACCGGCAGCCCCTGCTCCTGCCAGAGCATGATCCCGCCGCCGACGGAGGCGACGTTGGTATAGCCCATCGCCTGCATCTGGGCGGCGGCTTTGCCGGAGCGGTTGCCGGAGCGGCAGTAGAGGATGGTGCGGGCGGCCTTGTCGGGCGCGACGCTCTCGATCTGGTCGGCAAGCATCGCCGGCGGCACCAGCTTGCCACCCTCGAGGTGGGCCTCCTGGTACTCGTGGGGCTCGCGGGTATCGATCAAGACGGCGTCGCCGCCCTCGATCTCCGCCGCCGCCTCGAACGGTTCGATCTCCTCGATGACCTGCGTCTGCTCGGTTCCTGCGCCAGTCGCCATTTCTTCAAATCCCCTAATTCGGATCAGCTTTACTTCAAAAAGTATAGCGCCCGTTTTTGGGCCTGTGTAGGGGTCGCGAAAACCGCTGCGCAGAGCCTAAAAAAGCGCCGCGACCGTCGTTGGATCGACGGCCGCGGCGCGACTTAGGTCACCGGACGAGACCTAGCCCTTCGGGAGCGCCCTACAGACTCGGGCGCATCTGACGAAGCCTGCGAACCCGCTCTTCGATCGGCGGGTGGGTCGAGAAGAGGCCATTGATGCCCTTGCCCTTGAACGGGCGGACGATGTAGAGCGGCTCGGCGGCCTGGTTGACCTGCATCGGCATCGCTTCGGCGCCCTGCTCGAGCCGCAGCAACGCGCTCGCCAGCGACTCCGGGTTGCCGCACAGTTCCGCGCCGCCGGCGTCCGCCGCGTACTCGCGCTGCCGCGAGATCGCCAGCTGGATGATGCTCGCCGAGATCGGCGCCAGGATGACCAGGCCGAGCGAGGCGATCAGGCCGAGCGGCGAGTTGTCGTCGTCGCCGAACCAGAGCAGCATGTAGGCGACGTAGGTGATCGCGGTGCCGATCGCCGAGGCGACCGACTGGATCAGGATGTCGCGGTTGCGGACGTGGGTGAGCTCGTGGCCGAGCACGCCCCGCAGCTCGTCCTCGGAGAGCAGTTTGGTGATCCCGCGGGTGACCGCGACGGCCGCGTGTTTCGGATTGCGGCCGGTGGCAAAGGCATTCGGCTGATCGCTCGGGATCATGTACATGCGCGGCATCGGCAGCCCGGCGCGCGTCGTCAGTTCGCGCATCATCTGGTAAAGGCGCGGCGCTTCCGATTCGTCGATCGGTTTGGCGCGGCTCGCGGCCAGGGCCAGTTTGTCGCTGAAAAAGTAAGAGCCCAGGTTGATCAGCAGGGCGATGCCGAGGAAGATCCCGGCCCCCTGCGGACCCCCGATCAACGCGCCGATCACGACCAGCAGGCCACCGAGGGCGGCGAACAGGATCGTGGTTCGCAGCGTCGCGCTGAGGGTCGACTGTTTGGTGGTTTTCATCTGTTTCAGGTGCTCCTCGGGGAGAAGTGGTCGAGGAAGTATTCCGATGGAAGCTCAAAATCACCATAGGGGCCACCCCCTGATCTGCCCTGACGGAGTCCCTAGACGGTCGGGTCCAGGTGGCCCTCCCGCCGGGCCGGCGTTAGGAAAGTGATGGGGCCCGGTGAAGCTGGCGCCCGGGGAAGGGATGGGGCCTCATCAAGCTGGCGCCCGGGGAAGGGATGGGGCCTCGTCAAGTTGGCGCCCGGGGAAGGGATGGGGCCCTCTCAAGCTGGCGCCCGGGGAAGGTATGCGGCCGTCTCGGCCACGACCCGGCAGGGTGTGGCCGTGGCCGAGACGGCCGGCTATGAAAGGCGTGGAGGATCCGTGACGCAGGCCGGGGATCGTCACGAAGATGCCGGGAACGTCACTCTTCCTGGCGTCTTCCTCGGACGTCACGAACACGCGGCGCAGTTTGACCCCACCATGGTGTGGTCAAGACACGCAGCGCGTCTCCGGGCCTCGTTTCCGGCTCCGGGAGGGCCGGGAGGTGTGACGTTCCCGGCGTCTTCGTTGCCGATCGGGCGTCACTCTCGGGCAGAGCGGTCACGGAAGTCCGATCCCGTGTCGGCCTTCCTCCACACCCGCCTACCCCCCTACGTCCCGGGCGTCTGGTGGCGGCCACACCCGGCCGGGGCCGCCACGAGACGCCTGGGACGCATCTCGGACGGCCGCACCGGCCGCGAACCCCCCCGCCGCATCGCCGCGAGCAACACCCCGAGTCGTGCAATCGCTCCCCCGTCGCCCCGAGCCGCCCTACGCTTGCCCCGTGCGAAGAAGGGCGCTCTTCACCCAGGTGCTGGTCGTCAACGCGGTGCTGTTGGGGGCGATCGCGATCGTCGCCGGGGCGCTGGCCGGGCTCACCGTGGGCGAGGTGGTCGCGATCGCGATCCTCGCCGTGGTGGCCGGCGCGGCCGCCAACGCGATCCTCCTGCGGCGCCGCTTCGCGCCGCTCGAGGACCTGATCGACGAGATGGAGAAAGTCGACCTCGCGCGCCCCGGCTCCCTCCTCCCCTCTTCGATCGACGGGGTCGGCGAGACCGAGGAGGTGGAGCGGCTCGAGCTCGCCTTCCTGCGGATGATGCGGCGGCTCGAAGCGGAGCGGCGGCGGGCCGGCTCGGCGGCCTTGCAGGCCCAGGAGGAGGAGCGGGCGCGGGTGGCGCGCGACCTCCACGACGAGGTCAACCAGTCGCTGACCGGCCTCCTGCTGCGGCTCGAGGCGGCCCGCTCGGCGGCGCCGCCCCAACTCGAGCCGGAGATCGCCGCGACGAAGTCGCTCGCCAACCAGGCGATGCGCGAGCTATTGGATCTGGCCCGCAGATTGCGCCCCACGGCGCTCGACGACCTCGGCCTCGCGGCGGCGATCGCCGGGCTGGTCGAGCGGCTCGCGGCGGGCGAGGTCGAGGCGACGATCGAGGTCGACGGCGACTTCTCCGACCTCGGCGACGATGCCCAGCTGGTCGTCTACCGGGTCGCCCAGGAGGCACTGTCCAACGCCGCCCGCCACTCCGGCGCCGCGCACGTCGCGGTGGCGCTCCGCCGCGGCGCCGAGGGGGTCGAGCTGACCGTCGCCGACGACGGCCGCGGCTTCGCCTTCGCCGACTCCGAGCGCGGCCTCGGGATCGCGGGCATGCGCGAGCGCGCCCTGCTGGTCGGCGGCGAGCTGACGATCGAGTCCCGCCCCGACGCCGGCACCACGGTCCGCCTCACCATCCCCTCCGGTTGATGGGCCGAAAACTCAAGACAGGCTTGAGTTTTCGGCCCATCAACAGAAGCGGCGGACCGGATCGGAGAGGATCTGTGACGTGAGAGTGCTGATCGCGGACGACCACGGGATCGTGCGGTCCGGGCTGCGGCTGCTGCTGGAGCGCCAGCCGGACATCGAGGTCGTCGCCGAGGCGGCCGACGGGGCCGAGGCGCGCGACCTGGCGATCCGCGAGCGGCCTGATCTGGCGATCCTCGACGTGAAAATGCCGAACCTGACCGGCCTCCAGGCAACCCGCGAAATCAAGCGCCAGGCGCCCGACGTGCAGGTGCTGATCCTCTCCATGCACGACGACGAGCGCTACCTCTTCGAGGCGCTGAAAGCCGGCGCCTCCGGCTACGTGCTGAAGGCGCAGGCCGACACCGACCTGCTGGCGGCGATCCGCGCGGTCGAGCGCGGCGAGCCGTTCCTCACCCCCGAGGCCCAGCGCACGCTGATCAAGGACGTGCTCGAGCGCGGCTCCTCCGGCGAGGAGGAGCTGACCCCGCGCGAGGAGGAAGTCGTGAAGCTGGTCGCCGAGGCGAACACCACCAAACAGATCGCCGAGCTCCTCCACCTCTCCGAGAAGACGGTCGAGAACCATCGCGCCAACGCGATGCGCAAGCTCGGCATGCGCGACCGGGTCGAGCTGGTCCGCTACGCGATCCGCCGCGGGCTGATCGAGCCCTGAACGCTCAGAGGCCGTCGGCACCAAAACCGACCTCTTCGGTAGGATTTCGTTTTGATGTTGTTCTCGACCAAAGCCGAGTACGGCGTGCGCCTGATGATCGAGCTCGGTCGCCAGCCCGGGTCGACCCCGATCTCGCTCAACTCGGTCGCCGAAGCGGAGCGCCTGCCGCTCTCTTATCTGGAGCACCTGGTCGCCAAGCTGCGCAAGGCCGGCCTGGTCACCTCGACCCGCGGTGCGCACGGCGGCTACCGACTCGCCAAGCCCGCCGAGGAGATCACGATGGACGCGGTCGTCCAGGCCCTGGAAGGGCAGATCGCGCCGATGGAGTGCTTCCACGAGACGCCGGAGGGCCGCGTGCTGTGCTCGCACGAGGAGGACGCCGACCGCGGCTGCGCCACCAAGCTGCTGTGGACGCGGGTGCAGAACGGCGTCACCAAGGCGCTGGCGGGCACCACGCTGGCCGAGCTGGTCGAGTTCTCCGCGCCCCACCCGCGCGCCGAGAGCCACGGGCGCAGCAAGGCGACGGTCGTCCACGCCGCGTGAGCGTCACCCGAACTTTCCGAAAGACCCCAGAAACGGAGCGAAATGGCTGAGCTGGAGATACGAAACCTGCACGTCAAGATCGAGGACAAGCAGATCCTCAAAGGGCTCGACCTCGACGTCGAGAAGGGCCGCGTCCACGCGCTGATGGGACCGAACGGCTCCGGCAAGTCGACCCTCGCCAACGTGATCATGGGCCACCCCGCCTACGAGGTCACCGAGGGGACGATCACCTTCAAGGGCGAGGACATCACCGA
>DASXMH010000056.1:0-10147 GCA_036495785.1 Solirubrobacterales bacterium | reverse complement strand
TCGCCTGCTCGGTCGCCTTGAGGCTTTTCAGCTCCGGCTCGATCCAGTTGACCGCCGCCACCGTGTGGCCCTTGCGGTCGTCGATGAGCTGGGCGAAGACGCCCGTGTTCGAGCGGTACACGGAGAGCCGCGGCCGCTCGGCCGTGCCGCTGACCCTGGCGCGGACGCGGCGACGGCGGCGCAGGCGCCGCTGCTGGGAAGTGAGGACCGTCATGCGCGCTTACCAACCTTTCTAAGGACCTGCTCGTCGCGGTAGCGGATGCCCTTGCCCTTGTAGGGCTCCGGCGGGCGGCGCTTGCGGATGTCCGCCGCGACCTGGCCGACCAGCTGCTTGTCGATCCCGCGGACGATGATCTCGGTCGGCTGCGGCACCTCGAACTCGATCCCCTCCGGCGCCTCGATCGAGACCGGGTGGGAGAAGCCGAGCGCCAGCTCCAGGTTCTTGCCTTTCAGCGCGGCGCGGTAGCCGACGCCCTGGATCTCGAGGCGCTTCTCGAAGCCGTCGGTGACGCCCTCGACCATGTTCGCGATCAAGCTCCGGGTCAGCCCGTGCAGGGCGCGGTGCTCGCCGCGGTCGGTCGGTCGGGAGACGAGGACCTGCCCGTCCTCCTGGGAGACGCTCATCTCCTGAGAGTAGGTCTGGGTCAGCTCCCCTTTCGGGCCTTTGACGGCGATGTTGCCGGGGGCCAGCGTCACCGTGACGGCGTCGGGGACAACGACTGGCTTTCTTCCGATTCGACTCATCTCAACTAATCCTCTTCAAGCTGGGTGATCACCAGACGTAGGCGACTACCTCGCCGCCGACGCCCTGCTGGCGCGCTTCGTGGCCGGTCATCACCCCGTGCGAGGTGCTGACGATCGCGGTCCCGGTCCCGCCCTGGACCCGCGGCACGCTTTTGTGGTCGACGTAGCGGCGCCGGCCGGGACGGGAGACCCGTTCGATCCCGAGGATGACAGGCTTGCGGTCCTCGGTGTACTTCAGGGTCACCTCGATGGCCTCGCCGACGGTGGCGGGCTTCTTGTGGAAGTCGGTGATGTAGCCCTGCTCCTTGAGGATGCGCGACAGCTCCATCTTCACGTTCGAGGCGGGGATCTCCACCTCGTCGTGGCCGGCGCGGATCGCGTTGCGGATCCGGGTCAGGTAATCGGCGATCGGGTCGGTGTGCATCGGCTACCAGCTCGACTTGGTCATGCCGGGGATGTAGCCCTCGTGGGCCGCCTCGCGCAGGCAGATCCGGCAGAGGCCGAACTTGCGGTAATACGCGCGGGGGCGACCGCAGCGACGGCAGCGGTTGTACGCCCGGCTCTTGTACTTGGCTTTGCGGCCCTGGCGGACCTTTTGGGAAGTCTTGGCCATGCTTCTTTAACTCTCCTCGGCGGCGCTGTCGCCGGCCTCGTTGTCGGCGCCCTCGGTGCCCTCGTCCTCGGTCTCGGGCTTGGCGTACGCCTCGGGGTTCTCCTCTTTCAATTCTTCGAGCGCGGCCTGCTCGGTTTCGGCCTTCAGGCGCGCCTCCTCTTTTTCCTGCTCTTCCTCGGCCGCTTTTTCCTCGGCTTCGCGCTCGGCCTGGCCGGGACGGCCCTCCTGCGCGAACGGCATGCCCAGCCTGAGCAGCAGTTCGAACGCCTCGAGATCGGACTTCGCCGAGGTCGTCATCGTCACGTCGAGGCCGCGCACGACGTCGACCGAGTCGTAGTCGATTTCGGGGAAGATCAGCTGCTCCTTGATGCCCATCGAGTAGTTGCCGCGGCCGTCGAAGCTGCGCGGGTTGAGGCCGCGGAAGTCACGGATGCGCGGGACCGCGATCGAGGTGAGGCGGTCGAGGAACTCCCACATGCGGGCGCGGCGCAGCGTCACCGAGACGCCGACCGGCATGCCCTCGCGGACTTTGAACGAGGCGATCGACTTGCGGGCGCGGCGCACGTTCGGGTGCTGCCCGGCGATCGTCGCCAGCTGTTCCTGGGCAAGTTCGAAGGAGCGGTTGTCCTGTTTCTCTTTGCCGAGGCCCATGTTCAAGGTGATCTTGATCAGGTGCGGCGCGTCCATCGGCGTCGTGTAGCCGAATTTTTTGGTCAGCGCCGGCAGCACCTCGTTCTCGTATTTCTCGCGCAGGCGCGGCGGCGGAGCCGCCTGCTGGGTTGCGCTCACGGTTGCGGCCTCCATCAGTCGACCTCCGCTCCCGAGCGGCGGGCGATGCGCACGCGCTTGCCGTCCTCGCCGCGACGCACGCCGAGGCGGGTGCCTTTGTTGCCTTTCGGGTCGAGCACCATCACGTTGGAGACGTGGATCGGCCCCTCATTCTCGACGATGCCGCCGGGGTTGGCGGTCGCCATGTCGCCGGTCGAGCGGGGACGTTCGTGGCGCTTGATGATGTTCAGCCCCTCGACGTAGACGCGGCTCTTCTTCGGATCGGTGCGCAGCACCCGTCCGGTCTTGCCGCGGTCCTTGTCGCTGATGATGACCACCTGGTCGTCGGTCTTGATCCGCATCGTCTTCGGCATCAGAGGACCTCGGGGGCGAGCGAGATGATTTTCATGAAGTTGCGGTCGCGAAGTTCGCGGGCGACGGGGCCGAAGATGCGGGTCCCGCGCGGGTTGTTGTTCGCCGGGTCGATCAGCACCGCGGCGTTCTCGTCGAAGGAGATGTAGGTGCCGTCGGGCCGGCCGAGCGGCTTTTTGGTGCGCACGACGACGGCCTGGACGACCTCGCCCTTGCGCACGCCGCCCTGCGGGCTGGCCGATTTGACGGTCGCGGTGATCACGTCGCCGACCGACGCGTAGCGGCGGTGCGAGCCGCCCTTGACGCGGATGCAGAGCAGTTCGCGCGCGCCGGAGTTGTCGGCCACTTTGAGTCGGGACTCCTGCTGGATCATCTGACTACCTCGCCTTCTCGACGACGTCGACGAGACGCCAGCGCTTGGTCTTCGACAGAGGACGGGTCTCGATCACGCGCACCACGTCGCCCTCGCCGGCCTCGTTGCGCTCGTCGTGCGCGTGCAGCGTGCGCGAGCGGCGGACGATCTTCTCGTAGGTCGGGTGCCGGCGGGCGATGTCGATGCGGACGGTGATCGACTTGTCGCCTTTGTTGGAGACCACGATGCCCTGGCGAACCTTGGCGGCGTTCGCCTCGCGCTCGGCGGCCGGCGTGCCGGTCCCCGGTTTGCGCTCGGCTTTCATCGCGGCGCGTTCTTTGCGCCGTTCGTTCGCCTTCGCCTTGCGGCGGGCGGCGCGCTCGTCGGCGCGCTCCTCCACGCTCCGCTGCGGGCCGGCCTTGTGCGCCTCGCGCGACTTGAGCAGGCGACGACGCTCCTTCCAGGGAAGGTCGGCGAGCGGATCGGGCTCAGCCTCCGCTTGCGGGGCGGAGGCAGCCGAAGGGTCGGCCGTCGGCGCCTCGTCGGCGACAGGACCCGCGGTCGTCTCGGCCTCGTCCTGCGTCTCTTCAGTTTTCTCGTTTGCCTCGTCGCTCATATCCGTCGAGTCTCTTTCTCAATGTCGATACCGCGCTCGCGCGCCACGGTGATCAGCCGGGCGACGTCGCGTTTCGCCTGACCCAGGCGGGCGGTGTTCTCGAGCTCGCCGGTGGCGTGCCGGAAGCGGAGGTTGAAGGCCTCCTCTTTGGCGTCGATCAGTTTCGCCACCAGCTCGTCGTCTTTCAGATTGTGCACCTCGGGGGGCTTCACTGCTCCGCCCCCTCGCGTTTGACGAATTTCGTTTTCACGGGGAGCTTGTGCCCGGCCAGGCGCAGTGCTTCGCGGGCCAGGTCCTCGGGGACGCCGGCCAACTCGAACATGACCTTGCCCGGCTTGACCACGGCGACCCAACCCTCGGGGTTGCCCTTGCCGGAGCCCATCCGCGTCTCGGCGGGCTTCTTGGTGTAGGGCTTGTCGGGGAAGACGTTGATCCAGACCTTTCCGCCACGTTTGATCTTGCGGGTCATCGCCACACGGGCGGCCTCGATCTGGCGGTTGGTGATCCAGCCGCGCTCCACCGCCTTGATCCCGTACTCACCGAAGGCGACGGTGCTGCCGCCCTTGGTGTCGCCGCGCATGCGGCCACGGAACTGTTTGCGGTGCTTGACCCGTTTCGGCATCAACATCAGCGACCACCTCCACCGGGTCCGCGATTGCCACCACGGCCGCCACCGGGCCCGCCGGGGCCGCGCCCGCCGCCACCTCCGGGCCCACGGCCACCGGGGCCGCGCCCGCCGCCCGGGCCACCGGGTCCACGACCGCCGCCGGGGCCGCGCCCGCCGTCGCTGCGCCCGCCCGGCCCGCCGCGGCCACCGGGGCCACGACCGCCACCCGGACCGCGACCACCGCGGTCACGATCGCCGCGACCACCGCGATCGCGGTCGCGTCCGCCGCCGGGCCCACGGCTCGGCGGGGCCTCGTCGGGGCTGATCAGGTCGGAACGGAAGCCCTCGGGCATCACCTCGCCCTTGTTGATCCAGCATTTGACGCCGATCCGACCGGTCGTCGTGCGGGCCTCGAAGAAGCCGTAGTCGATGTCGGCGCGCAGGGTGTGCAGCGGCACGCGGCCGTCCGAATAGCTTTCGGTCCGCGCCATCTCGGCGCCGCCGAGCCGGCCGGAGACCTGGACCTTCACGCCTTTGGCGCCGGAGCGCATGGCCGAGGTCAGCGCGCGTTTCATCGCCCGCCGGAAGGCGACCCGGTTCTGCAGCTGCTCGGCGATCGACTGGGCGACCAGTTTGGCGTCGAGCTCGGGGCGTTTGACCTCGCGGATGTTCACTTTCACCGGGCTGCCGGTGAGCTTGTGCAGCTCTTTGCGGAGCGCGTCGACTTCGGAGCCCGATTTGCCGATCACGATGCCCGGCCGGGCGGTGTGGATGTCGACGGCGACCTCGCCGCGGCGCTCGATCGTGATGCTCGAGAGGCCGGCGTGCGAAAGCTTGTTCTCGATGTGGTCGCGGATCTGGAGGTCTTCCTGGAGCACGTCCGCGAAGTTTTTCTCCTCGAACCAGTTCGACTTCCAGTCGTGGATGTAGCCGACCCGGAATCCCTCGGGGTGGATCTTCTGTCCCATTAGTTCTCGTTCCTCAGTCTTCGACGGGGGTCAGCGCCACGGCGATGTGGCTGGTTCGCTTGTTGATCGGGGTGGCCCGGCCGAGCGCCCGCGGGCGGAAGCGGCGCAGGGTCGGCCCTTCGTCGACCGTGATCGAGGCGATGCGCATCTCGTCGCCGATCAGGTCGTGGTTGTTCTCGGCGTTCGCCGCCGCCGAGTTGATCAGCTTGTGGATGTCCTCGGCGGCGCCGCGCGGCGAGAAGGCCAACAGCGCGCGAGCCTGCTCGATGTGCAGACCGCGAACCTGGTCGGCGATCAGGCGCGCCTTGCGCGGCGCGACGCGGACGTACTTGGCGCTTGCCCGGACGACCGGCAGCTCCTCCGGTTTCCGCGGAGCCCGTTTGGCCGGTTTCTCCTCGGCTTTGGCTTTTTTGGCGCGACGGCGCGGTTTTTTCTCTTTCTCCGCTTTCTCGTCTTTGCCTTTGGCAGCTTTTTTGTCAGCTTTCGGCGCGGCTTTTTTCGACTCTTTTTTGGCGGGTTTGTCGCCGGAGTCTTTTTTCGCCTCTTTTTTGGCAGCCGGTTTCGACTCTTTTTTGGCCTCTTTTTTGGCAGGCGCTTTTTTCGCCGATTTCTCGGCTTTGGCCTCGGAGGCTTTCGACTCTTTCGAGTCTTTTTTCTCTTTTTTGTCTTTCTCGTCTGCCATCAGTCAGTCCGTGTGCTCAGTCGCGCCCGCCGTGCGAACGGAAGGTGCGGGTCGGCGCGAACTCGCCCAGCTTGTGGCCGACCATCGACTCCGAGATGAAGACCGGCACGTGTTTTTTGCCGTCGTGGACGGCGATCGTGTGGCCGACCATTTCGGGGTAGATCGTCGAGGCGCGCGACCAGGTTTTGAACATCTGTTTTTTGCCGGCCTCGTTCATCGCGTTGATCTTCGCGAGCAGCCGGTCTTCGGCCCACGGGCCCTTTTTCGTCGAACGCCCCATCAGCGGCCGCCCTTCTTCTTGCCGCGACGACGGCCGCGGACGATGTAACGGTCGGACTGCTTGCCCTTCTTGCGGGTCCGGTAGCCGAGCGTGGGCTTGCCCCACGGGGTGACCGGGTGGCCGCCGGGCGTGTGGTGCGCCTCGCCGCCGCCGTGCGGGTGGTCGACTGGGTTCATCGCAACGCCGCGGCTCTGCGGGCGCTTGCCCTTGTGGCGGCTGCGACCGGCCTTGCCGACCTTCAGGTTCTGGTGCTCGGCGTTGGAGAGCACGCCGATCGAGCCGCGGCACTCGGCGCGGACCATCCGCATCTCGGTGCTGGGCAGGCGCAGGGTGACCATCTCGCCCTCCTTCGCCACCAGCTGGATCGCGGTGCCGGCGGAGCGGCCCATCTTGCCGCCCTGGCCCGGGATCATCTCCACGTTGTGGACGATCGTGCCGGTCGGCATCTGGCCGAGCGCCATCGCGTGGCCCGGTTTGATGTCGGCCTCGGGGCCTGATTTCACCGTGTCCCCCACTTTCAGCGCGGCCGGCGCGAGGATGTAGTCCTTGTGCCCGTCGGCGTAGTGGAGCAGGGCGATGTAACAGGAGCGGTTCGGGTCGTACTCGATCGTCGCGACCTTCGCGGGCACGCCGTCCTTGAGCCGCTTGAAGTCGATCTTGCGGTAGCGCCGCTTGGCGCCGCCGCCGCGGTGACGGGCGGTGACCCGCCCGTTCGAGTTACGGCCACCGGACTTTTTCAGCCCTTCGGTGAGCTTGCGTTCCGGCGAGGAGGCGGTCACCTGCTCGCGCAGCGGGTAGGTCGCGAAGCGGCGGCCCGGGCTGGTCGGTTTGGTTTTGCGGTTCGGCATCTCTCAATCTCTCCTAGGCGGTCTGTCCGCCTTCGAACAACTCGATCCGCTCGCCCGGTGCGAGCTGCACGACAGCCTTCTTCCAGGCGCGGGTGCGCCCTTTGGTGAGGCCGCGGCGCTTCGGCTTCGACCGCACCTTGGCGGTGCGGACCGCGGCGACGTCGACGCCGAAGACCTCTTCGACCGCCTGCGCGATCTGGGTCTTGTGGGCACGGTCGTCGACCCGGAAGGTGTACTTGCCCTCGGCGATCAGCGCGTAGCTCTTCTCCGAGATCACCGGGCGGATGAGGATCGTGCGGGCGTCCATCAGGCCACCGCCTCTTTCGCCTTGTCGCCGGAGAGCCGCTCCTCGAGCACCTTCAGCGCCGTCTCGGAGATGACGATCGCGGCGGCGCCGATCACGTCGGCGACGCCGGTCGCGCCGACCTCGATCACGTTGGTGCGGGGCAGGTTGCGGAAGCTCTTCATCGCGCCGGTCTCATCGGCGGTGAGGATGATGAGGATCGGGTTCTTGGCGCCCCATTTGGCCAGTGCCTGGGCGGCCGATTTCGTCGACGGGGTGTCGAAGTCGGAGGCGCTCAGGACGGCGACCGAGCCACGCTCGGCGTGCACCGAGAGGGCCGAGCGTATCGCCCGACGGCGCGCTTTGCGGTTCACCTTGACCGTGTAGTGGCGCGGCTTCGGACCGAAGGCGACACCGCCGCCGAAGCGGTTCGGCACGCCGAGCGAGCCGACGCGGGCCCGGCCGGTCCCCTTCTGCCGCCAGGCCTTGGCGGTGGTGAAGGCGACCTCGCCGCGGGTCAGCGTCGAGGCGGTGCCGCGGCGCCGCGAAGCGAGGTCGGCACGCGCCGCCTCATGCACCAGCGACTGGTGGAAAGGCTCGGAGAAGAGCTCTTTCGGCAGGTCGGCTTTGGTCGTCTTGCCGAGCACGGTGGCTTTGTCAGGCATCGGTCCGCACCTCGACGATCGAGTTCTTGGCGCCGGGGACGGAGCCTTTGATCAAGAGCAGGTTGCGGTCGGCGTCGATCTGGGCGATTTCGAGGCCGCGCTGGGTGCGGCGCACGTTGCCCATCTGGCCCGGCATCCGCATCCCTTTGAAGACGCGGGCGGGGAAGGCGCTGGCGCCGATCGAGCCCGGGGCACGAACGTTGTGGGAGCCGTGGGTAACCGGACCGCGGGAGAAGTTGTGGCGCTTGATGCCACCCTGGAAGCCCTTGCCGATCGTGATCCCGGCGACTTTCACCTTCTGGCCCGCCTCGAAGCCCTCGACCGTGACGTCGTCGCCGATCTTCGGGCCCTCCTCGGCACCGAGGTCCTCATTACGGAACTCGACCAGGTGGCGGAGCGGCGGCGCGCCCGCCTTTTTCAGGTGGCCTTCCTCGCCCTTCGAGAGCTTGCCCTGCTTGACCCCGCCGAAGGCGAGCTGCACGCCGGCGTAGCCGTCGCGCTCGGTCTCGCGGACCGCGGTCACCTTGCAGGGGCCTGCTTCGATCACGGTGACCGGCACCACGGTGCCGTCCTCCTGGAAGACCTGGGTCATGCCGAGCTTCTTGCCGAGGATCGCCGCCATCAGGTCACCTAGAGGCGGATCTCGATGTCGACGCCGGCCGGCAGCGAGTCGAGCCGCTGCAGCGAGTCGACCGTTTTCGGCGAGGGCTGGAGGATGTCGATCAGCCGCTTGTGGGTGCGGATCTCGAAGTGCTCGCGCGAGTCCTTGTCCTTGAACGGGGACCGGATCACGCAGTAGACGTTTTTCTCGGTGGGCAGGGGCACGGGACCCGACACGGTGGCACCGGTGCGCTCCGCGGTCTCGACGATCTCGCGGGCGGCGCGATCGATCGCGTCGTGGTCGTAGGCCTTCAGCCTGATTCGAATTTTCTGTGCCGCTATGGCTGCCACTGGAATCTTTCTTCTCGTCTCTCGTCTTGAGGCGCAAAGAGGGCGGGGCCCCTTGCATCTGGGGCGCCGCCCCGGTCGTATGTCTTTGCGGTTGTCCGCCCCGGAGGGCGGTCGGGGCGGGCGTCACGGCCCCGCCCCTGACTTCAGGGAGTCGTTACTCGATGACCTCGGAGACGACCCCCGAGCCGACGGTGCGGCCACCCTCGCGGATGGCGAACCGCAGACCCTGATCCATGGCGATCGGCTGGATCAACTCGATCGTCATCTCGACGTTGTCACCCGGCATCACCATCTCCGTCCCCTCGGGGAGGTTGGCGATCCCGGTCACGTCGGTGGTGCGGAAGTAGAACTGCGGACGGTAGCCGGAGAAGAACGGGGTGTGGCGACCACCCTCCTCCTTCTTCAGGCAGTAGACCTCGGCTTTGAATTTGGTGTGCGGGGTGATCGAGCCCGGTTTGCAGAGAACCTGGCCACGCTCGATCTCCTCGCGCTTGGTGCCGCGAAGCAGCGCGCCGATGTTGTCGCCCGCCTGACCCTGGTCGAGGATCTTGCGGAACATCTCGACGCCGGTGACGGTGGTTTTGCTCGTCTCCGGGTGGATGCCGACGATTTCGACCTCGTCGCCGGTGTTGACGATCCCCTGCTCGACACGCCCGGTCGCGACGGTGCCGCGGCCGGTGATCGAGAAGATGTCCTCGATCGGCATCAGGAAGGGCTTGTCGAGCTCGCGGGTCGGCTCCGGGATGTAGGAGTCGAGCGCCGCGGCCAGCTCGAAGACCGCTTTCTGGGCCTCCTCGTCGCCTTCCAGCGCCTTCAGCGCCGAGCCTTTGATGATCGGCGTCTCTTCGCCCGGGAAGTCGTACTCGTTGAGCAGGTCCTTGACCTCCTCTTCGACGAGCTCGACGAGTTCGTCGTCGTCGACCTGGTCGATCTTGTTGAGGAAGACGACCACGTGCGGGACGTTCACCTGACGGGCGAGCAGGATGTGCTCGCGGGTCTGCGGCATGACGCCGTCGGCCGCCGAGACGACCAGGATCGCGCCGTCCATCTGGGCGGCACCGGTGATCATGTTCTTGACGTAGTCGGCGTGGCCCGGGCAGTCCACGTGGGCGTAATGCCGGTTCTCCGTCTGGTACTCGACGTGGGAGGTCGCGATCGTGATGCCGCGTTCCTTCTCCTCGGGCGCGTTGTCGATCTCCTCGAACGACTGCGCTTCGGCACCGCCCACGGTCGAGAGGGTTTTGGTGATCGCGGCCGTCAGCGTCGTCTTGCCATGGTCGATGTGACCGATGGTGCCGACGTTCACATGCGGCTTATCGCGCTCGAATTTCTCCTTGGCCATTCTCTTCCGTTTGCCCTTTCGAAGGTCGTGTTTCTGTCTGGTTTAAGTGCTTGAGT
>DASXMH010000055.1:0-12186 GCA_036495785.1 Solirubrobacterales bacterium | reverse complement strand
GCGACCTCTTCCCCGCGAACCCCTCACGTCCCGGGCGTCTCGTGGCGGCCACACCCTGCCGGGGTCGCCATGAGACGCCCGGGACGCCCCTCGGACGGCCGCCCCCGGCCCCCGAACAACACCGCTCCCCGCCGTGGAATCAACCCCTAGCGGGAATCCCCCTAGGCGCCCGAAGGCCCAGCCGCCTCTTCGGGGATCGGGAACGACTGCAGGCGGCCGTAGAAGGCATTGGCGACGCGGAGCGCGTGGACCTTGGCCGCGGCGGCCAGGGGACCGTCGAAGAGCTCGTCCACGGTCTGGCACCAGATGACCAGCCAGCGCTCGAAGTGCTCCTGGCGCAGGCCTCCCGCCTTGCGGTGCAGCCCGGCGTGGACGCCGAAGGCGCCGCCCTTGTAGGACTTCGCCCCGAGCAGGTTCGTCGCCCAGAACGAGGCGATCACCGGGATGTGCTCCTCGAGGTCGAGCTCGGCGACGTCGGTGAAGATCCAGCCGATCCGCTCGTCCGCCATGGCCTTGCCGTAGAAGGCGCGAACGAGCCGCTCGCAGTCTTCGGTGCTCTCGATGTCGGGGCGAGCTTCGGCGGCGATCCGAGAATGATGACGGGCCGCGTCAGGCGGCGGCGACGTGAGCGGAGATCTCCTCGCTCAGCTGCGGACAGAGGGCCCCAGGCAGGTCGTGGCCCATGCCGGGGAAGGTCCGCAGGCGGGCGCCGCGGATCGCCGCGGCGGTGACGCGGCCGCCGCTCGGGTGGATCATCGGGTCGCGGTCGCCGTGGACGACGAGCGTCGGCGCCTCGATCCGTTCGACCTCACGGGTACGGTCGCCCGACTTGAAGATCGCCGCCAGCTGACGTCCGACGCCATCGGCGGCGGAGCCGCCGCCTCGGTCCCAGGCCTCGAGCGCGACCTCACGCACCGCCGCCTCGTCGAACGGGTAACCCCGCGAGCCGATGTGGCGCATCATCGCGACGACCCCGTCGGCCGCGGCCTCGCGGCTCCCCGCGGGCGGGCGCGCCATCCGCATCCAGGTCGAGAGCGCCGGTCGGCCCACCCGGCGCGCCCCGGTGGTCGACATGATCGAGGTGAGGCTGAGGACCCGACCCGGCTGCCGCGCCGCCACGGTCTGGGCGATCATCCCGCCCATCGACATCCCGACCAGGTGGGCGCGCTCGATCCCGAGCGCGTCGAGCAGGGCGAGCGTGTCGGCGGCCATCGCGCCGAGCGTGTATTGATCGGCGCGGAAGCGGCGCACCAGCATCTGGCCAGGACTCGGCGGCGGGCAGCCGGCCCGGCCCGAGCGACCGATATCGCGATTGTCGAGGCGCACGACCCGCAGACCGCGGTCGCCGAGGGCGTCGAGGAGCTCGCCCGGCCAGACGTTCAGCTGCTGGCCGAGTCCGGCGAGCATCAGCACCGGTGGACCGCTCGGGTCGCCTTCGTCACGGAAGCAGATCGTCATCCCGTGGCCGACGTCGACGATCCGCTCGACGCTGCTCGACTCCAGCACCCCGCTCTGCGCCATCCCGCCTCCTCGCGTTGTTGGTAAGGTCGCCATCTCCGGTACTCATGAGTACCGACCGATTCGCGAAGGCTACACGACCGTCGACCAGGGAGGCCAAATTGCCGAAGGAACAAATCACCCCGCTCGCCGGCCGCACCGCGGTGATCAGCGGCGCCGCCTCGGGGATCGGACGGGCGCTCGCGCAACGGCTGTCGAAGGCCGGGTGCCCGGTGGCGCTTGTCGACGTCGACGAGGACGGCCTCGAGGAGACCGCCTCCCTCCTCTCCGCGCCGACGCTAACCCGCCCGCTCGACGTCTCCGACCGCGGCGCCCAGTTCGCCTTCGCCGCCGAGGTCGCCGACTGGGCGCCCCAACCGATCGGCGCGGTCTTCAACAACGCCGGCGTCGCCCTCTCCGCCAGCGTCACGGAATCCTCGGGCGAGGACGAGGAATGGCTGCGGCGGATCAACTTCGAGGGCGTCGTCAACGGCACCCATGCCTACCTGCCGATCCTGCTCGAGCAGCGCTCCGGCGCGATCGTCAACACCTCGAGCGTCTTCGGCCTCGCGGGCATCCCGACCCAGAGCGCCTACTGCGCCTCGAAGTTCGCGGTGCGCGGGTTCACCGAGTCGTTGCGGCACGAGCTGAGCGGCAGCGGCGTGCGGGCGGTGACCATCCACCCGGGCGGGGTGAAGACGAACATCGCCCGCAACGGCCGCATGCACGAGGACCCGAAAGGCCTCGGTCGCTCGCAGGCCGAGATCGCCGCCGAGTTCGAGGCGGTCGTCCGCACCACCCCCGAGCGCGCCGCCGCGATCATCCACAAGGGACTCGACGCCGGCAAGGCGCGGATCCTGATCGGCGCCGACGCGCACGTCTTCGACCTTCTCACCCGCCTCACCCCCACCCACTACTACTCCGTCCTGAAAGGCCTGGAAGGGCTCCTCACCCGGCGCGCGAACCGCACCTGACGGGCCCCGCTGAGCGAGACGAGGAAGGCGACGGCGGCCAGCGCGGCCAGGCAAACCGGCGTGAACCCCTCGGCGATCCGCTACTACGAGCGGGTCGGCGTCCTGCCCAAGCCGGACCGGCTCGGCGGCCACCGCCGCTACACCCCGGAGACGGTCCGACAGCTCCAGGTGGTCGATCTCGCCAAAAGCGCCGGGTTCACGCTCGACCAGGTGAAAGAGCTGCTGAAAAGCGACCGCCCGCGGGACGTCCTGAGCACGATGTCGGAGCGCAAACTTCCCGCCGTACAGGCGCTGGCCGAGCGCGCGAGCGCGATGCAGGCATCCGCTCCCGACCGCGAGCGAGACCGCACCAGCGACCTGTGCAGCCGCTTCGCCGAGTCGATCGAACCGATCATCGCCGGGCCCGGCGGCTCACCGGACGGACGGTAAATCACTGCAATCCAGAGCGGACGACGGGCCTCGAACCCGCGACCTCAAGCTTGGGAAGCTTGCGCTCTACCAACTGAGCTACGTCCGCGCTGCGGCGGATTCTAGTTCGGGGCGGCGCGCCTGGGGCGCCACCTCCCCCTCACTGCGGCCAGACGAAGTGGCCGAGGAAGAAGGCGATGACGAAGACGACCAGGAGGATCTGGGAGATCAGGAAGAGGGCGACGCCGATCCAGAAGCCGAGGCCGATTTTCTGTTCGAGATTCACGGTTGGCGGAAGTTATCGCAAAGCTTCGCGAGAAATCGCAAAGTTCCCGTAAGGACCGAGGCGGTACCTAAGATGCGGCATGGCCGCAACTCCAAAGAGGGGGTTCGACCTGCGCAGCAAGTCTCGAGAGAGAGTGCGCGCGGAGATCGCCGAGGTCGCGTTCCGGGTCTTCGCCGAGCGCGGCTTCAACGAGGTGACGGCGACCGAAGTCGCGGCGGCGGCGGGGGTCTCGAGGGCCAGCTTCTTCCGTTACTTCGAGTCGAAGGAAGACGCGGTGTTCGTCGCCCAGGAGGAGATGGGCGCGGGCGTCGCCACGGCGCTGCGCGAACGGCCCGCCGGCGAAGATGCCTGGGTGGCGCTGCGTCGTGCCCTCGACGTCGTCCTCGCCACCTACCAGCGCAGCCCCGGCGAGGCGCTGGCGCGGCTGCGGCTGATCCGCGGCACGCCGAACCTGCGCTCCCACCAGCTCGACCGCCTGGCGCAGTGGAAAGGGGCGATCGGCGCGGCGCTGGCCGATCGCCTCGGCCTCGACGGCGACGACATCAAGGTCGAGGCGCTGGTCGGCGCGGCGCTCGGCGCCCTCGACGCGGCCTCGACGCGCTGGGCGGAGAGCGACGGCGCCGACGACCTGATCGAGCTGCTCGACGAGGCCTTCGCGGTGATCGCCGGCCCGTTCCCCCGCCTGCGTTGAACCGGCCCTTAGGCGCTTTTCGTAGTCTCTGATGTCCCGTGCGCGTCCGCTCGATCATCGCTGTCCTCGTCGCCGTGGCCATCGTCGGCCTGCTCGTCTATGGCTTGGTCAGCAAAGGCAATTCGCGCCTCGCGGTGGGCGAAGCGGCGCCCTCCCCCAGCCTGCCCAAACTCGACGAATCGGGCAGCGGCTCGCTGAAGGAATACCGCGGCAAATGGGTGCTGGTGAACTTCTGGGCCTCCTGGTGCATCCCCTGTCGGGACGAGGCGCCGGACCTGGAGAAGTTCCAGCAGGAACACGGCGGCCAGAACTTCACCGTGGTCGGCATCGACACCCAGGACCTGAGCGACGACGGCACCAAGTTCGCCAAGCAGTACGGGCTCACCTATCCGCAGCTGCACGACGGCAACGGCGACAACGGACATGAATTCGGCACGACCGGCGTGCCTGAGAACTACCTGCTCGAACCGAACGGAAAGCTCGCCTGGGACGAGCCGGGCCCGGTCGATGCAAAGATTCTCAGTGAACACGTGGCGCCGCTTCTGCCCCCCAATTCGAAGGAATCGTGAGCCCGCGGCCCGGGCGCGGCACGCTGACGACGGCGCTGGCCGTCGCGGTGGCCCTCGCCGCCCTCCTGCTCCCCGCCGCGGCCGGAGCGGCGAGCGCGCTGCGCACCGAGTTGAACGAAATCGAGGAAGAAGTGATGTGTCCGGTCTGCGGGACGCTGCTCGGGCTGGCCGAATCGCCGCAGGCGACCCGCGAGAAGGCATTCGTCGAAAAGCTCGTCAAGAAGGGCGAGAGCAAGGACGAAATCAAGGACGCGCTGGTCGCCCAGTACGGCAACGCGGTGCTGGCCGAACCGAACGGGAGCGGCTTCAGCATCTCCGCCTACGTGGTCCCGATCGTCGCCTTCATCGTCGCCGCGGTCCTGCTCGCTCTGGGGGTCTGGAAATGGCGCCAGGCGTCGGGGTCGGAAGACGACGACGATAAATCCGACGTCGATGGCCCGAGCGACGAGGATCGCGAACGCCTCGACGCCGACCTCGCCCGCTACGACCTCTAGCTCTCCGTAGCGTCGGCGCCGGTGGTGACGACGACCGCGCCGAGGGGCGAGGCGCCAAGCCAGGAGAGGGCCTCGCGGTTCGCCTTCGCGGCGCGACGGTTGGGGGGCTCGGAGAGGGCGGCGAGGGAGCAGTCGGCCTCGGCGGCGGCGCTGCCGAGCGCGCCACCCGCGCCCTCCAGCGGCGGCCCGAGCAGGACGACCATCTCGTAGGCCCCACGCAGCTTCGCCGTCATGTGGCGGAAGCTGCCCAGCCCGAGCAGCTTGCGCGCGTCGATCGCCGCCCGCCCGGCGCAGACGCAGGCCAGCGGCCCCGCCTCCGGCGAGCTCGCCGGTCCCGCCGGGATCAGCGGCTGGACGATGTCGCCCGGCGTCGCCTCCCAGCGCAGGTACTCGTGCAGGCCCGGCTCCGGCGCCAGTCCCAGGCCCCTCGCGATCCGCGGCCGTTCGACGTCGCACTCGACCAGCGCCGTCGCTGTGCCCGCCGCGGCGGCGACCCCGGCCAGGCCGACGGCGACAGTGGCGGCCGGCGCCTCCTCCCCGGTCACCAGCACGACGCGCCGCCCGCCGACCTGCTCGCGCAAGCCCCGCAATGCCTCCAGGTCGCCCCGCCGCAGCCCCCAGGCGCGCCCGTTCGAGGAGGCCGGCGCGCCGATCTCGGCGAGGACGGCGAGCTTAGAGCCCACCCGTGGTCCCCTTGCCGGTCACATCCGCTCGGGCGCCGAGATCCCGAGCAGCCCGAGGGCCCCGGCGATCGTCCGCTTCGCGACCAGGCAGAGGGCGAGCCGCGAGGCCTCGACCCCCTCCCCTTCGGCGCCGACCACTTTGCAATCGCGGTAGAAGGCGTGGAAGTCGGCGGCGACCGTGGTCGAGTAGGCGCAGATCCGGTGCGGCGCCCGCCGCCCCGCCGATTCGCGCACCTCGTGCGGGAACTCCAGCAGCCGCTTGATCAGCGCCTTCTCGCTCGGCGCGAGCGGCTCGGAACGCCCCTCGGGGTCGAGCACCGCCGGCACCTCGTCCCCCACCTCGGCCGCTTTGCGCAGGATCGACGCGATTCGCGCGTGCGCATACTGCACGTAGTAGACAGGGTTGTCGCTCGCCTGTTTGCGGGCCAGCGCGAGGTCGATGTCGACGGTCGTCTCGTGGCTGCGCCAGAGCATGAACCAGCGCGCCGCGTCGACGCCGATGTCGTCGATCAGGTCGTCGAGCGAGACGAAGTCGCCGCTGCGCTTCGACATCTGAGCCCGCTGGCCGTCCTCGATGATGTGGACCAGCGACATGATCAGCGCCTCGAAGCCGTCGGGGTCGGCGCCGAGCGCCTCGATCGAGGCGCGCAGCCGGCCGATGTAGCCATGGTGGTCGGCGCCGAGCACGTCGATCAGCCGGTCGAAGCCCCGCTCCAGCTTGTCCCAGTGGTAGGCGATGTCGGGCATCAGGTAGGTCGGCTCGCCGTCGGAGCGGATCAGCACCCGGTCCTTGTCGTCGCCGAAGGTCGTGGTGCGCAGCCAGAGCGCGCCGTCGGAGCGGTAGGTGTGGCCGCCCGCGTCGAGCTTGGCGAGGGCGCTGTCGACGTCGCCACGCTCGACCAGGCTGCGCTCCGAGAACCAGGTGTCCATCTCGACGCCGAAGCGCGAGAGGGTGGCGCGGACCTGGTCGATCATCAGCTCGATGCCGCGTCCGCCGACCGCCTCGAGGTCATCCGCGTCGATCCCCTCGGCGGCGATCCGCCGCGCCAGCTCGATCACGTACTCGCCCCGGTAGCCGTTCTCGGGCACCTCTTCGTCGCGCATCCGGGCGACGATCGAGAGGGCGAAGTTGGTGACCTGGGAGCCCGCGTCGTTGATGTAGTACTCGCGCTCGACCTCGTGGCCGGCCGCCGCCAGCAGCCGCGCCACCGCGTCCCCGTAGGCGGCGCCGCGGCCGCCGCCGACGTGCAGCGGGCCGGTCGGGTTGGCGGAGACGAACTCGACGTTGATCCGTTCCGGCGAGGCGGTCGGGGCCGGGCCGAGGTCGTCGCCGGCGCCGACCAGCGCCGCCAGGGCGCGCCGGTACCAGGCGTCGGAGAGGAAGAGGTTGACGAAGCCGGGGCCCGCCACCTCGACCCGGTCGATGCTCCCGACCGCGCCGCCGAGGCTCCCTTCGAGCTCGCCGCGCAGCCGCTCGGCGACGGCGCGCGGGTTGTCGCCGAGCGGCCCGGCGAGCAGCATCGCGGCGTTCGAGCTGTAGTCGCCGAGGTCCGGCTTGGGGGGACGGTCGAGGGTCGGGGCGGGCTCGGTGGGCTCGCCGTCGCGCAGGGCCCGGGCGGCGGCCTCGACGGCTCCCTTCAGCTCGGCGATGGAATCGGTGGGGGGCATGGGGCCAATCGTAGGAGACGGATACTCTGAATCGCTTGCGCGTAGGGGTGATCTCAGACGTCCACTCCAATCTCCCGGCCCTGGAAGCGGTACTCGAGTCGATCGAGGCCGTCGGGCCGGAGGAGATCTGGTGCCTCGGCGACGTGGTCGGCTACGGCGCCCAGCCGGACGAGTGTACGGCGCTGGTGCGAGAGCTCTGCGCCTACTCGCTGAACGGCAACCACGACCTGGCGGTGACCGGGGGGATCGACGCGGCGACCTTCTCGGAGACGGCGCGGGCGGCCGTCGACTGGACGCGCGGGCACGCCTCGGCAACGACGCTCGAGTGGCTGACAGGGCTCCAGCCGGAGGGGGAGCGGGCGCACTGCGGCCTCTTCCATGCCTCGCCGCGCGACCCGATCTGGGAGTACGTGCTCTCGATCGACCAGGCCGAAGCTGGGCTCGACGCCCAGATCGAGCGGGTCTGCCTGATCGGCCACTCCCACGTGGCGCTCTTCTTCATGCGGCCGCCGTCGACCGGGCGCAAGAGCTTCGCCACCGGTGCCCAGGCGAGCGCCGGCGACCTGCTCGACCTCTCTGATGGCGAATGGCTGCTGAATCCCGGTAGCGTCGGGCAGCCGCGGGACGGCGACCCGCGCGCCGCCTGGCTCGAGCTCGACACCGAGGACTGGACGGCGCGCTACCACCGGGTCCGCTACGACGCGGTCGCGGCGGGCGCGGCGATCCTCGAGGCGGGGCTGCCGACGGCGCTCGCCGAGCGCCTCCAGATCGGCCGCTGAAACCCGTCGGAAACCGACCCCAGGCGCGACCCGGACAGACGAAACACATTGGCGAATGCAGGGTAAATATCGACTCAGAAGTGTTCTCTAGACTCGAATCATGGGTCGCGTCCGCGCAGCCTCGCTCGTCCTTGCCGCTCTCGCGGCGGGGCTTCTGATGGCTGCCTGCGGGGGTGGCGGTAACGGCGAACTGCTGCCCGGGACGACCGCCGACCAGATCACCGCGAACCTCGACCAGGTGCGCGAAAGCGTCAACGAACAGAACTGCGAAAGGGCCGAAGACGCGGTCGCTCAGGTCAGCACCGAGGTCGACGGGCTGGGAAAAGTCAACGCCGATTTGAAGAAAGCTCTGAAGGACGGCGCGGCAAAGCTCTCCGAAGTGGTTTCTAGTTGTAGGGCCGAAGAAGAAGCAGACGAAGAAGCGTCCGCCGAAGAAGCCGCGGAGGAAGAAGAACAGGCACAGTTGGAAAGCGAAGAACTGGCCGAAGAAGAAGCGTTCGAAAAGGAACAGAAGGCCGAAGAACACGAAGAAAAGGCCAAGGAAAAGGCCGAAGAACACGCCGAGCAGCCCGGTCCGCCGGAAAAAGGCGAAGAATCAGTTCCACCCGGCAAAGCCAAAGGTCACGAAAAGCAGGAAGAACCCGTCGAAACTCCGATCGAAGAAGAACCAGAAGTGACGCCCCCGGGCCCGGGTGGCGGCGGCGCGGGCGGGATCGGCCCGGGCGCCGAAGTCGAAGGCAGCGGCTGATGGAGGCCGGGACCCTCTCAGGGCGCTACGAAACCGGCGAGCGGCTCGGCTCGGGCGGGATGTCGAACGTCTATAAAGCGACCGACCGCATCCTCGAGCGGACCGTCGCGGTGAAGATCCTCGCCGAGCACCTCTCCGACGACGAGCGCTTCGTCGCGCGGTTCCGGCGCGAGGCGCTGGCCGTGGCGCGCCTCATCCACCCCAACATCGTCCAGGTCTACGACTCGGGGGTCGACGACGGCCGCCACTACATCGTCATGGAGTACGTGGCGGGGCGCTCCGGCGCGCAGCTGCTGCAGCGCCACGGGCCGATCGATGCCGAGGCCGCAGCCGAGGTCGGCATCCAGGCCTGCGCCGGGCTCGACTACGCGCACCGTCGCGGGATCATCCACCGCGATGTCAAGCCGGGAAACCTGATGATCACCGGCGGGCCGATCGGCAGCGGCGACCTGGTCGTCAAACTCACCGACTTCGGGATCGCGCGGGCGATCGAGCAGACGCGGATCACCCAGGTCGGCTCGGTGGTCGGCACGGCCGCCTACCTCTCGCCGGAGCAGGTACGCGGCGACGAGGCAACCCCGGCGACCGACGTCTACGCGCTTGGCGTCGTCCTCTACCAGTTCCTGACCGGGCGGCTGCCCTACGAGGGCTCCTCGCTGGCCGAGCTGGCGGTGCGCCAGCAGAACGAGAAGCCGCTGCCGCCGAGCACCTACAACCCGGAGGTGCCCCAGCCGCTGAGCGCCGCTGTGCTGCGGGCGCTGGAGGGTGACACCAGGCGCCGCTACGCGAGCGCCGACGAGTTCGCGACCGGGCTGCAGATGGGGCTCGAAGGCGAGGACGTGACGACGATCCAGAGCGGCGAAGGCAATACGCCGACCCGGGTGCTGGGCGGCGACACCGCGGCGACCCGCCACCTCGATCGCACCACCGCGCAGACCGAGTACCGCCCGGCCCCTCCTCCGCGCCGCGCCGAGCCGCGCAGCCGGCCCGAAGCGCGCTACGCCGAACCGCGCATCGCCTCGCCGGTCCCGCCGATCCAGCAGGCGCAGCCCCGCAAGCGCTCTGCCTTCTCCCGCTTCGTCCGCTTCGTCCTCGCCCTGATCGCCCTGGTGCTCGTCGCGGGCGCCGTCGCGACCGGCGTGATCCTGACCACCGACAAGGCCGCCGGCGTCCACATCTCAAAGGTCGCCGGCGACACGGTTCACAAGGTGGTCGAAGAATTCAAGGACCTGGTTTCGAAGAACAAGGAATAGGGGCGTGGTGGGGCGGGTGTCCTGACCCCCTCCTCTCTCAACCTTCCGGCGGGGATCGCCGGCGGACGAGCAAGGGCGCAGGCGGCGCCAAGGAAGGCACAAGCCGTTCGGAGGGGGCCAGGACACCCGCTTCGAACCATCGCGACAATTCGAGTCTGCCGCTGTGGCGCCGTGGAGAGTTGGTACCGCATAGAGGAACCAAGTCACCACACCCCGCCCGGCCTGACGGGTTGCGTTCGCAGTTGACGACAACTGTCGTAGCTAAGTGCGAACGCGGTTTGGATCAACGTCCCAGGGCGGGGCCCCGGCCATCACCGCGGCGCGGTAGGCGTCGAAGCGGCCCTCCTGGATGGCGCGGCGGGCGTGGGTGGTCAGTTCGCGCATGTAGGTGAGGTTGTGGAGGACGATCAGGCGGACGGCGGTCAGTTCTTCGCCGCGCGAGAGGTAGGAGATGTAGTCGCGGTCGTGGCGGGTGCAGGCGGGGCAGGGGCAGCCGTCGACGAGGGGGCTGCGGTCGCCGACCCAGCGGCCCTTGCGGAGGTCGAGGCGCCAGCGGGTCTCGGGGCTCGGCGCCAGGGCGACGCCGTGGCGGGCGAGTCGGGTCGGGACGGCGCAGTCGAAGACGTCGAGGCCGAGCGCGATGCCGCCGAGCAGGTCGTCGACCTCGCCGATCCCCAGCAAGTGCTTGGCCGCCTCCTCGGGCAGGAGCGGCGCGGTCATCGCGAGGACGTCGTGCATCTCCTCCTTGTCGCGACCCAGGGTGCCGCCGATGGCCAGGCCGTCGACCGCCGCCGCAGAGACGAACTCGGCCGATTCGCGGCGCAGGTCCTCGTGGGTGCCGCCCTGGACGATCCCGAAGAGCGCCTGGCCCGGCGGCCCCTCCGCCTCGTGCCAGGCGACGCAGCGGTCGAGCCAGCGGTGGGTGCGCTCGGTCGAGCGCGCGGTGTAGTCGCGATCGGCGTGGAAGGGAGTGCACTCGTCGAAAGCGAGCGCGATGTCGGCGCCGAGCGCCGCCTGCACGCTCATCGAGACCTCCGGCGAGATGAAGAGCTCGCGGCCGTCGCGGGGCGAGCGGAAGCGGGCGCCCTCCTCGGTGATCTCGACCTCGGAGCCGTGGTCGCCGGAGCGGCCGCTCCCCTTGACCTCGTTGGCGACCCCGCCGTGAGCCAGCGAGAAGACCTGGAAGCCGCCGGAGTCGGTGATCAGCGCGCGATCCCAGTTCATGAAGCCGTGTAGCCCGCCGGCGGTGGCGATCCGCTCCGGCCCCGGTGAGACGAACAGGTGGTAGGTGTTGCCGAGGATCAGCTGGTAGCCGAGCGCCGCGACCTCGTCGCCGTCCAGCCCCCGCACCGACCCCTTGGTCGCCAACGGGATGAAGGTCGGCGTCTCGATCGGGCCGTGCGGGGTGGCGATGACGCCCGCACGGGCGGAGCCGTCGCGGGCGTCGATCGTGAAGCTGAGGCGCTGCGGGTCGTTGCGCACGGCCGCAGCGTATGTGGGAGCGCCTGGGACGCGGCTCCAGCCTCGGCAGGCGCCTCGGACTGCGCGTCTGCCCCTCGCTCTCGGTCAGATCCATCCCCGGCACCCAACGCCGCGGACCGGTGCCGGTCGTTGCGGACCATCGAACGATTGCTGCCACGACTGATTCCTTCCTTCGCCCTTCGCCCTCAGTTCGAGCGCCTACAAGCTATGTAAGCCGAATCATGAAATCTAAGTTGATTCAAGTCACGTCTTATAAGCGCAGACGCCCCTCCTCGGGAGCGGCTACCGCCGCGAGGCGCGCCCGTCCCCACCTAGGCTCGGCTGGTTAGGTTGGGACGGGCGCGCCCGGGCGCCTGCGGCGTGACGGCCCCGGCGCGGTCGCGCGCGCCATTGCCTCAGCCCGATGTTGATGGGCCGAAAACTCAAGACATGCTTGAGTTTTCGGCCCATCAACCAGGCGGGCGCACGGAGGCAGGTCGACCGCGCACGTTGGTGTGCCGACCGCGCAAGGAAGCGTGCCGCCTCCCGCGCGCTTCCCGGCGAAGGGAGCACGGAAGCGTGCCGTCCACGCGTCCCGGCCCAGTCCCCCGGAGCGCGTTCGCACTTGGCGACATCATTTGTCGTTAACTGCGAACGAACCGCTGCGGCCTCCGA
>DASXMH010000054.1:0-23424 GCA_036495785.1 Solirubrobacterales bacterium | reverse complement strand
TCGTCCTGATCGTGATGGTCGGCGAGTCGGTGCAGGAGATGCAGCTGGCGGGCTGGCTGCCGGAAACGACGGTGGCGCTCTCGATCCCCGGCTGGATCGGCCTCTGGTTCGCGGTCTTCCCGACGGTCGAGGGGCTGGTCGCCCAGGTGCTGGCGGCGGCGCTGGTGCTCGGGTCCTACTTCGGGGCGGAGTACTGGCGGGTGAAGCGGCCCCGCAAGCGGGCCGAAGCGCCGGCGGTGCGGGCCGCCGAGGCGCCGCGCGGGGACGCCCCGGTGCACGGGCCGGCGCTCAACCCGGCGGCGCCGCGGATCGCCGGCGACCCGCGTCCTCAGCGTTCCATCAGCGCCGAGACGACCGCTTCGTAGAAGCCGTCGCCGTTGGTCGCCTCGGTGACCGTGACGTTGTCGAACTGCGGCAGGTAGTCGCGCAGGCCGGGGTCGCGCTGCGGCCCGTTGGCGACGACGAAGAAGCGGCCGACCGCGGCGGCGACCTCGAGGTCCTCGACCGAGTCGCCGACCGCGATGCACTCCTCCGGCGTGAAACCGCGGGCGCGGGCGTGGGCGGCGACCGCGCCCGCCTTGGAGACCGTGCGGGGGACCAGGTGGTAGGCGTGGGTTTGGCCCTCGACCGTGGCCATCGGGGTGCCGATCGCGCCGTTGTCGAGGAAGCGCAGATCGTCGTCGCCGTGCTCGCCGAGCAGCGCGTTCGCCTCGTCGACATCGACCTTGCCGCGGAAGAGGTGGGAGTGGACGCGGCCGTGGTGCCAGGGCGAGTGGTACTCGAGCCGCCCCTGGAAGTGCTCGAAGAGCATCTGCGGGATGCCGCGCCGCTCGATCTGTTCGTAGACCGTGCCCTCGTATTCGTCGGGCTGCAGCTCGCCGGTGAGGATGGTCGTCTCGCCGTCCATCGCGAAGGCGCAGCCCGCCTCGAAGATGTAGGAGCGCTGGCCCATCAGGCGGGCGGCCTCGTGGACCTGGGGCTCGCGACGGCCGGACATGATCACCACCTCGACCCCGGCGCGGGCGCAGGCCTCGAGGGCGCGCGCCTGCGCCATCGAGAATTTGCCCTCGCGATCGAGGAACAGGGCCCCTCCCCGGCCGAGCAGGGTCCCGTCGAGGTCGGTGTAGACACAGCGAAGCGACATCGGCCGCTCGCTACCGTAGCGACGATGGAATGGCGGCTTGGAGATTTGACTCTGGACCTGGCCCGGCCGGTGGCGGCGGGGATCGTCAACGTCACGGTCGATTCGATGTTCGAGGGGGCGCGGAGCGGCACGCCCGAGCAGGCGATCGCCGACGGGATCGGGCTGGCCGAGGCGGGCTTCGACATGCTCGACGTCGGCGCGGTGGCGGCCCGCAGCGGCCCGCCGGTGGGGGTCGAGGACGAGTGCGCGGCGCTGCTGCCGGCGATCGAGGGGTTGGCGGCGCTGCGGTTGGGGGTCGACGACGGGGACGGCGAGGAGGACGGCGCGCCGGCCACGGCGGGGGGGCCGGTCCCGGTCTCCGCCGACACCTTCCAGGTCGAGGTGGCCCGGCGGGCGCTCGACGCGGGCGCCGTCTGCGTCAACGACATCTCCGGAGGGTGCGACGAGATGTTCGAGCTGGTCGCGGCGCGGGGCTGCGGCTATGTCTTGATGCACATCGAGGGGCCGCCGCGGGTCGACCGGCCATTCCGGGAATGCGACGACGTGGTCGGCCACATGCTGAGGTGGTTCGAGGGGAGGGTCGAGCGGATGCGGGAGCTTGGGGTGCGCGACGAGCAGATCGCGATCGATCCGGGGCTCGACTTCGACCTCTCGCTGGAGCAGGACCTCGAGGTGATGCGGCGGCTGGGCGAGCTGAAGGCGCTGGGACTGGCGCTCTACGTGTCGCTGTCGCGCAAGGACTTCATCGGCGCGGTGCTGGCCGGGTCGTGGGAGGAGCGCCTGCCGCCGCGCGAGCGCGAGTGGGGGACGGTCGCCGCCGTGACGTTGGCGGTCCGCTCCGGCGCCGACGTCCTGCGCATCCACGACCGCAGCTCGCTCCAGGCGATGCGCCTCGCGGGGACGGTGGTCCGCGGTGGCTGAGCGTTCGCAGTTAGCCACAACAGTTGTCGTCAAGTGCGAACGCGCTCCGGCGGGCGCGCCGCCGGGGCTTGAGGGCGCCGGCTGATGGCGCGCTCGTCGATCATCGACACGCAATGGGGCGTGGCGATCTCGCCCGCGCGGCGGGACGGACGGATCGTCGCCGAGACCTCCGAGCCCGACCGCACCGCGAAGCCGGTGCCGCTGCCCGGCGACCTCGCGCCCGACCTCGTCGCGTCGTTGCGGCGCGCCGGGATCGAGTCGCTCTACTCGCACCAGCTGCGCGCCTGGGAGACGGCGCCGCGCTCGGACCTGATCGTCACCAGCGGCACCGCCTCGGGCAAGAGCCTCGCCTTCAACCTGCCGGTGCTCGACGGGATCGCGCGCCAGCCGAAGGCGCGGGCGCTCTACCTCTACCCGACCAAGGCGCTCGCCCAGGACCAGGCGCGCAAGCTCGCCCAGCTGCGGCCGCCGGGCTTGCGCGAGGCGATCTACGACGGCGACACGCCGCGCGAGGAGCGTCCCCCGATCCGCCGCAAATCGAACCTCGTCCTCACCAACCCCGACATGCTCCACGTCGGCCTGCTGCCGCACCACCGCCAGTGGGGCGACTTCTTCGCCAACCTCGGCTGGGTGGTCGTCGACGAGGCCCACACCTATCGCGGCGTCTTCGGGTCCCACGTCGCCAACGTGCTGCGGCGGCTGCGGCGGGTCGCCCGCGCCTACGGCGCCGAGCCGCGCTTCCTGCTCGCTTCGGCGACGATCGCCAACCCCGAGGAGTTGGCGGAGCGGCTGGTCGGCACCGAGTTCGAGCTGATCGACGACGACGGTGCGCCGCGGGCGGGGCGCGAGGTGGCGATGTGGAACCCGCCGCTGATCGACAAGGCGACCGGGACGCGGCGCTCGGCGCTGGCCGAGGCGGCCGACCTGCTCGCCGAGCTGGTCACCCACGGGGTGCGGACCATCTGCTTCCTCAAATCGCGGCGGGGGATCGAGCTGATCCAGCGCTTCGCGCGGGAAAATCTGGAGCGGCGCGGGAAGCCGGAGCTGGCGCGGCTGATCGCGCCTTATCGCGGCGGCTACACGCCGCAACAGCGGCGCGACATCGAGGACCGGCTGGCGCGCGGCGAGCTGCTGGCGGTGGTCGCGACCGACGCGCTCGAGCTGGGGATCGACGTCGGCGAGCTCGACGCGGCGATCTGCGTCACCTTCCCGGGCACCGTGGCGAGCCTGCGGCAGATGTGGGGCCGGGCGGGGCGGCGGCGCCGGGGGCTGGCGGTCTATGTAGCCGGGCAGGACGCCCTCGACCAGTTCTTCTGCAGGCACCCGGAGGAGTTCCTCGGGCGGCCGGTCGAGGCGGCGATCCTCGACCACCGCAACGAGCAGATCGCGATGAGGCACCTGATCGCGGCGGCCTACGAGATCCCACTGAGCGAGGCTGACGACGAGTTCTTCGGCGACGGCTGGCGGGAGCGGGCGGACGCGCTGCTCGAGGCCGGGGAGCTGCGGCGGGCGGCCGGGCGGCTGGCGCCGCGGCGGGGCGATTTCGTTGCCTCGCGGATCCCGCTGCGCTCGGCCTCGGCTGATTCGGTGGCGGTGATCGAGCGCGATGCGGGGGAGATGCTCGGGCTGGTCGAGGCGGAGCGCGCCTTCACCACGATCCACCCGGGGGCGGTCTACCTGCACCTGGGGCGGTCCTACGAGGTCGAGCAGCTCGACGTGCGCGAGCGCCGGGCTCTGGTGTCGAGCTTCGACGGCGACTGGTACACGCGGCCGAAAAAGGAGACCGACATCTACATCGAGCGCATCCACGAGCAGCGCGAGGTGGCGGGGGTGCAGCTGAACTTCGGCGAGGTCTCGGTGACCGAGCAGGTGATCGCCTTCCAGCGGGTCTCGATCTCCGACAACGAACCGATCGACATCGTCGCCCTGGAGCTGCCCGAGCAGAGCTTCGTCACCCAGGCGCTCTGGTACGTGCTGCCGGAGGGGAACTTCGGGACGCTGCCGCCCGAGGTGCTGCTGGGCGCACTGCACGCGACCGAGCACGGGCAGATCGCGGTGCTGCCGCTGATCGCGATGTGCGATCGCTGGGACATCGGCGGGCTCTCCACCAACGTCCACTTCCAGACCGGGCGCTCGACGATCTTCATCTACGACGGGCATCCGGGCGGGGTGGGGATCACGAAGCGGGGCTACGACGAGTTCGAGCGGCTGCTCGGGGACGCGGAGCGGCTGATCGCCGAGTGCCCGTGCGAGAGCGGCTGCCCGTCGTGCGTGCAGAGTCCGAAGTGCGGGAATCTGAACGAACCGCTGCACAAGGCGGGGGCGCTGGAGTTGATGGGGCAGATGCAGGCGGCGCGCGGCCGGACTGGCGAGAGGCGCGCGGCGTGAGCGACAAGATCTGCCGGCAGGTTGCCGTCATCGGTGCGGGCGGCGCCGTCGAGGGGTCGGAGACCTGGCGGCTCGCGGAGGAGGTTGGGCGGCGGCTCGCCGAGGCGGGCGTCACGGTGGTCTGCGGCGGGCGCGGTGGGGTGATGGCCGCCGTCTCGCGGGGCGCGGCGAGTGCCGGCGGCGAGGTGATCGGGGTCCTGCCTGGCACCGACCTCGACGAAGCGAACCCCGACTGCACGCACGTCGTCGCGACCGGGACCGGGCACGCGCGGAACCTCGCCGTGGTCGGCTCGGGCGGTGTCGTCGTCGCGATCGGCGGCGAGTGGGGGACGCTCTCGGAGATCGGCCATGCGCGGGCGATCGGCCGGACCGTCGTCGCCCTGCGCAGTTGGAACCTGGGCGGGCGCGACCGCATGGAGGGCGCCCCCGGCGTCATCCCGTCCGAGACCGCCGAGGAGGCGGTCGCCGCCGCCCTCGCCGAGCTCTGACCCGGCCCCCGCCGGCGCGTTCGCACTTACCTACAACTGTTGTCGCTGACTGCGAACGCGGTCGGGTGGGGTCGCCTCGGGAAAGAGGCGGGCCATGATCACGGAGGAGTGCAGGCGACCGTCGCGGCACATGCCGATCGAGTGGACGCCCTCGATCCGGGTCGGGCGGAGGTCGAGCAGACCGATGAGGGGCCCCGGCGCCGCCGTCCGCGCCGCGCCTTCGAGCGCGAAGAGGAGGTGGCCTTCGTCGAGCGCCGTACGGATCCGCTCGCCATCCCGGCGGCGGTGACCGGCGGCTGCACCGCCACCCAGCGCCGTTCGTCGACGACGACCTTGAAGGCGCGGCCGAGCTCCTCGGGCGTCCTTCGCGGTGGCAGGTCTGACGCGCATCCGCCAAGCGTGGCAAACGCCGCCGGTTTCCTACGATGCCTCGATGAGCGAGACAACCGACACACACGGCACGTCAATCCGCGAGGAGTTCGCCCACCAGGCCGACTCCTTCGCGCGCAGTCCGACGATGAGCCTCGCCGAGACGCTCGACGCGGTGGTCGACCTCGTCCCCTCCGATCCCGAGGCGCGGTGGGCGGAGTTCGCCTGCGGGCCAGGGCTGATCTCGCGTGCGATGGCGCCACGGGTCGGCTCGGTACAGAGCTGCGACCTGACGCCGGCGATGGTCGAGAAGGGCGCGCTCGGAGGCCGCGGCGGCCGGGGTCGAGAACGTCGCCTTCGAGCTCGGCGACGCGACCGCCCTCGACGTTCCCGACGACACCTTCGACGGCGCGATCACCCGCTTCAGCGTCCACCACATCCCGGCCCCGGTGCGGATGCCGGGGGAGATGCGGCGAGTGGTGAAGCCGGGCGGCCTGGTCGTGGTCGCCGACCACGTCACCGATGACGACGGCGCGGCGGCCGCCTGGCACGAGGAGATCGAGCGCCTCCGCGACCCGTCCCACTGGGCCTGCCTGACGCCGTCGAGGCTGGCGGCGCTGGGTGAGCGGGCGGGCCTCGAGCCGGACCTCGACCAGGTGATCCCCTTCGAGATCGACTTCGACGAGTGGCTGCACCGCGGCTCCTCCGGCCCGGCGAACGCGGCGCTGACCGAGCGCCTGCTCGCCCAAGCGCCGGCGACGGTCGAGAGCTTCGTCGTGACCGGCGAGGGCGAGGGGCGCCTGCTCGGCCTCCGCAACTCCCTGCACCGCGCGTCCCGTAGCGAACCCGTAGACCTTGGTAGCCCTGTGGGCGACCAACGACTACGGGTTGGTCAGGGCCAGAGTTCTCGCAGGGCGAGGACGGTGAAGGCGCTCGACCAGAGCAGCGGCGTGGTCGAGGTCGGGATGCCGGTTTGGACGCCGACCCGCTCGGGGAGGTCGCCCGCCGGCGTCGAGGCCCGGCGCAGGTCAGCGACGAGGGCGAGGGCGGCGTGGCGTAGGCGGAGGGACCGACGTGAGGGACCCCCTCCCGCACGAACAGCAGGGAGGTTTGTTCGGGGGTCCCTCACGCCGGTCTTGCGGTCCGTCGCGAGGCCTGCCAGAGCCCACGCGCTCCAGGCGGTCGGAGCGGTCCAGGGGTCTTCGCCGCCGGTCCATCCTTCGCCCGGCGTGATCCCGTAGCGGGTGCCCTGTCCAACAAGCCGCAAGAGCGTCTTTTCCGCCGCCGGGTAGAGCGCCTGGAGACCGAACGGCCGCACCGCCCAGGCCGCGGCCGAGTCAAGTCCCGACCCCGGGTCCCCGGCGCTCCGCACCAACCCCCTCGACGTCCCAAACTCACGCGCGATCCGCGCGCGTTCCGCGGCGGTTTCGGCGGCGGCGAGGGCGTTGCCGAGGTAGGTGCCGGGGGACGACTCTTGGTAGTCGGCACGGTCGCGCCAGGCGAAGGGCTTGGCGGGAGCGGGGACACCGGTGACGCGGGCGGCGGCGTCGACCCAACCGGCGGCGTCGCCCTGGGCAGCCCGCCCGGGGACCGGGGCGCCGGATTCGCCGAACCGCGCCGCGGCGGAGAGGTCGAGGTCGGTGAGGAACCGGGCGATCTGGCGTGCTTCGGCGCGGTGGCCGGACGCGGCGAGCGCGAGCGCGGCGATCGCCGCGTCCCGGGGCCAGACGTAGGCCCAGCCGTCCCGCGCCCCGGCCGCGACCGCCCCGGTAGCGCGCGAGCTCAGCGCGTGAATGGCGAGCAGCGAGCGCTCGTACATTGACTCCGCCCAGCCTGGGACCGTCCCTCCTGGCGAGCCGGATTCGGAAGCCGCGCTGGGCGCGTCCGCTCCGAGAGGCCGAGATCGGTTGAGCCAGCGCCGCGCGTCGTGAGCCGCGCTCCGGACCAGGTGCGCACACGCCTGGGCAACGATCCCTCCATCCCCCGCTGCGGCGGCGGGGACGGGCGGGACAGCTCGACGCACCCTGCAAAGTAGGTCGAGCTGTCCCGCCCGTCTTTCGCGCGCGCAGCGAAGTTCGCTCGCGACGTCGACTCCGAGTGTTGGGATCGAATCCTCGCCCGAGCCCTTTCGTCCGTGGTCCACAAGAGTCCGGACCATCACCGCCAGCGACTCGCCCTCGGTCGCGGTTGTCATCACCATTTGGGTCCCGCCGAACCGCGCGATGGTCCGCACCACGTTCGTCCCCGGCAGGTAGTGCTGCGTCACCCAGTCCGCGCGCCACATCGCCACGGCGCCGCCGCCGTCGATTCGCACCCGCGGGACGATGCCGGTGTCGGTGGGCACGGTCCCCGCCGACTGGCGCGCCGACGGGTTGTCGATCAGCGCCGCGCCCGCCGGCCCGGGCGCGCGCAGGTCGACCACGTCCCCGTAGGCGTCGACCGCCGCCGTCAGCCCGCCGTCCCCGCTCACCGCGGTGCCGAGGAAGGGGGCCGGCCGGCCGGGCAGAGCCGGCGGCGTGTGGGGATCGGCGTCCGAGCCGCCGGAAACGAGCACCACGCCGACCGCCAGGACGGCGGCGCAGGCAAGGGCGGCGCGGGCGATTCGCACGCCCGAATGCAATCAACCGCCCGCCCTCCGGCCCGATGGTCGCCGGTGTCGGGCCCGGCCGGATCGCTTGTAAAGGTGGCTCGGGGGGCGTCCATGCGATCGACGATCCGGGCGCGGTTCCCGATCCTGCCTACCGCGAGGGGCTCGGTGCGGCGCTGCCTGCCGCCTCGAGTAATCGATCGCGGGTCTCGAAGGGGGCGAACATCGGCCGCCCGAGGTGCCGATGGAGATCCTCGCGCACGCTCGGCTCGACGCGCGCCTCGACCGGCGACTGCTCGCAACTCAAGGAGGGTGCTGCAAACCGGCACGTTTGGATGAACGTCGACGCATGCTGCTTCGACTAACCGCGCCAAAACGAGTTCCGTGACCCGATCGTGCGCACGGCACGAGGCCGGAGCCGCCCTTAGGGATGGCGGATCCGATCACTCGTGCCTTGCGCGGCGCCTCACAGGGAGCTAGAGACGTCCGGCCTGCCTCGTGGCGGTGGGTGCCGCCCAGGGATGAGGCACCTGCTTGGAGGACATGTGAACCACGTCCACAGGCCCGTTCAGTATAAAGCGAGATGTCTACAAACAGCAAATCTGTGTAAACAGAGCGAGCTAACTTGGGATAGCCGCCGCTCGTAGAGGAAGCAGCTGCGGCGAAGCCTCGCCCTTGCCGCAGCTGAAACGCGAGGCGGTGGTCACCTCGGCCCCTCATGAAGCGCTCGGAAGAGCGCGTACCGCACGCCGCGCCGTGGCGATGTCGAAATAGCAGGAGACGGCGATGAAGAGAAGGCCGGGGAGGGCCTCTCCCAATGTCCTTTCCTCGGCCAACATTTTGATTGCGGCTGCCTCGATCGCGCTGACGACGAACGTCGATGTCGCCGCAGGAGGGGGGACGCAGGACCGCGATCCCTCACGGTGGCCACGGTCGACCGCACGAGAAAGGCGAGCCACGATCTCGCCTCGTTTCTCGAGTGCCGCGCCTCCGACCACGTGAACCTCACTGATCACTCCAGCTGCCAAAGCCGGATCCTCGGTGGTGTAGGTGGCGAGCTCGAGTAGTCCACGCTTGGTCCCGGCGATCCAGTCGGGCGCCGCGATGCAGGTAGCAAGCAGCCGCGTGCAGAGTTCCTCTGCGGCGGCATCGTAGGCGCTGGCAAAACACCGATCCTTACTGGCATAGGTTTCATAGAAGCGAAAGAGGTTCGACCCGCTCCTCTTTACGATTGCCGTGACCGTCGTCTGTTCGTAGCCTCGCTCGCCACTCAGCCGCAGCATGGAGTGCTCCATCGCACGCCGAACTTCAAGGTCGGGATCAGGCGCGGCCTCACCCGCGGGACCTCCTTGATCGTCGCCTTGCATGCGCCTCTCGGACATCGGTTCCCTCGCCTGGGGGGACGATTCCGCGCGATGCGCACGCCCCTACGATTCAAAATCAGTCTACCGATGGTTTAGAAACACAATTCCCCGGCGCTCGGCTCCACTGCGCTCGCCAGGGTGGCTGAAACCGCCGGATTGCGTGAGACCCTGGCCGCAGGTGGGGTCAGATTTGGGCGCCTTGGAGTGGCCGGCTTAGATGAGCCGCAGTCTTATTTTCTCACCTGAACCGAGGCTGCAACCGGCCAAATCGGCTCTGCGTCGGGATCCGTCTTTTGCGCGATCGGATCACAGCATTCCGTGACTTGACGCCTCATGCGCCCATGTGACTAACTTCCCTCAGGTCTGGGGACTGGCGCACCGGGATGAAAGCTCGGGAGCGCGACGTGCTCCACGGGCAACCACATGGAGTAGCGGCAATGAGGAGCGCAGTGACATCTTCGGCCATCTCGGCGTTGGAGGTGGAGAGCGTAGGACTCTCCGATGCCCGCACCCTGAGGCAGGACATCGAGACGCGGGCCCTCCGGCGCCCGGTCCTCCGGAGAGGGCAGGCGGCTGGACAGTGGCATCGAAGGGTGTTTGTATCCTGGGCTGATGGTCGAGTTGCCGACTCACTTACGAGGGGCCCCGATGGGGGAGCGGGCCATGACGCGTGCCGAGCTCGCCTCTCACCAGCGCGACCGCGTGATCGCCAAGGTGACCCCGGTCTTCGCCAAGCGCGGCTATCTCGCCACCACGGTCGACGACCTGCTCGCCACCGGCAAGATCGGGGTCGGCAACTTCTACTCACTCTTCGACGGCAAGGAGGACTGCTTTCTCGCGTGCTTCGATCGCGTCAGCGTCGAGGCGCAGGAGAGGATCGAATCCGCGACCGAGGGCGTTACGGATTGGGACCGTCGTGCCTACCTCGGCCTGGCGGCGATGCTCGAGTACTTCTGCGCCGATCCGTCGGCAGCCCGGATCGTCATGGTCGAGGCCCAATGCGCCGGGTCCGAGGCCACCGCGCGCTACAACGCGATCCTCGATCGTGCCGTGGCCTGGCTCTCGGATGGCCGTCAGGGTCATCCCGAGGCGGCGGAGTTGCCGCCGAGTTTCGAGCAGGCTTCGGTGTCGGGTCTGGCCTTTTACCTTCAGCAATGCCTGCTGGCGGCGAGGCGACCGTCGGCGGCCGAACTAATTTCCGAAACGTCTGGCCTCCTGCTGGAGCCGATCATCGGCAGCGACCGTCTTGGTCGGCTAACTCATCGATAAGCGGGGACCGCGCGGCGCCGGCGGCCCGCCAGGTGCCCTGATGTCCCCGCCTGCACGTCCGAAGGCCGAGTCCCTCCTCGCCGAGCCAATCGCGGATGCGGTGCTCGCGACGATCCATGAGTACGGTTATGCCGAGGCAAGTGTCGGGGAGTTCGTGCGGCGCGCCGGTATGACCCGTACAGAGTTCGACGCTCGATTTTCGGGGAAGCGTGAGGTCACGGCACTGATCCTCGAAGCCCATCTCGATCGATTCCAGGAACGGGTCGGCCGCGCTTACGCCATAGCCGACGATTGGCCGGACAACCTCCGCGCGGCGGCCTATGAGACCGCGCGCTGCATCCTCGAGAATCCCGACGCGACATGGTTCCTGATGGTCGGAGTCCTCGAGGTGGATGACATGCTGCGCGCCCGTCGCGATCAGTTCTTCGTCTGGGGGGCGGAGTTGATCGACGGCGGACGTGCCGCCGCTCCCGACCCCGCCGCGATCCCGGATTCGGCCTCCCTATTGGCCATCGGGGCGATCGTCGAAACCATACGGCGCAGGCGGGCGGCGGGCGTCGAGCACGACGTGGCGAGGAACCTTCCGAAGTTCATGTATACGGCAGTCAGGCCCTATCTCGGCGAGGAGGCGGCACGCGCCGAGCTCACGATCGAGTTGCCCCCCGACCTCAGGTCCAGCTGACGATCGGCGACCCGGCACGGGCGGACCTGAAGCCTCGACCGCGGACGGCTCGGCTGCTCTTTCTAGACGCGCGATTCTGTGCGAAGACCTTCGGACTGTCCAGACACTTAAGCTGCGCAGATGTCGCCAGGCAAGAAAGTTAGGGAAGGGGCGATCGGATTACCCCGCCTTCCGCCGGGCCGCCATGGCCTGCCTCGAGACTTCGTCGTCGAGAATCAACGGCAGCGGATCGCTGCGGGAATGATTGAGGTCGTCGTCGATCGGGGCTACATCTCGACGACTGTCACCCAGGTCGTCGCGGCCGCGGGCGTGTCACGCCGCACCTTCTACAACTACTACGCTGACAAGCAGGAGGCGTTTTTCGATGTTTACCGTCAGGTCTCCGACTTCCTTCTCGAGGCCATGGCCGAGGCGGGAAAGGCGGAGAAGGGCGGTTGGGCGGCCCGCGTGCGCAGAGAGCTGGAGGTGCTCCTCGAGACGGTGACGGCCAATCCCGATCTCGTGTGGTTCTGTCTTGCCGCCCCACCCGCGGCCGGAGGGGAGGTGGCTGCCGCCTACCGGGACTTCCTCGTCCGCCTGGTGGGCGTCCTCGGCCAGGGACGGCCCAAACGTACGCGGCACCTCCCGCCCGCCGCCGAGTACGGCATGGCCGGAGGCCTTGCGGCATTGGTGCTGAAGGCGGTGGCCGACGCCGATTCCGAAGGTGTCCGAAAGCTTCTTCCGGAAGTCACCGAGCTCGTTCTCACGCCTTACCTGGGGCGTGAGCAGGCGGCGCGTCTGACACGCTGAGTCAGAAGTGCCAGGGACCTGACAAGTTTTTGGGCAGAACTTGTCCCCCATGTATTTGTAGACATCTGACCTCCGAACCTGCTAGGTTCCCGATGGCCAGCCAGGGGGGTTGGCAGGGACAGCAACTGCGGCGAGGTTCGTCGGCCGTTCTCGAACGGGCCGGTGGTCCAGTCCGCCGATGCGGAGGGAACTCGAGAAGGTGAAAACTTCAGCGCACGAGGGCAGATGTCGGACTGCGACCGCATTTTCGCCGACTCGGTCAGGTCGGACGTGGATCCGCACCGCCTCGCCCTCCCAGACCGGCGTTACAACGCAAGTCTTCTTCCACGCGAAACCTACTTGCGCTCCGGATCTCTCATCGCGAGCGCTCGCATGACCAACTTCAACCACAAGCGCATCGGCAAAAAAGGAGAGAGTGTGAGAAACGCAGAGCGCCAGGCCAAGTCCGCTTCCAGGTCGAAGTCAGGTGTTTTCGCCACGCTTGCGAATCTTCTCCGCGGCCAAGGGAGTGGTGCGCCTTCGCGGCGTCGCTTCCTTCCGATCGCGACCGTCCTCTCCGCATTCACCTGTCTGCTGGCACTCTCTGCCGGGTCTGCCTCCGCGGCTGTGACCCGCACCCCCCTTGGCCAGTTCGGCGGCGCGGGCGGCCCGACCTTCTCTCGCCTCGGCGGCCTCGCGGTCGATCAGACCACCGGGGACGTCTACGCCTACGATTCCGACGCGGAAGGTGGCGCGGGGGCTGTCCTGAAGTTCAATTCCGCCGGCGCACCAGCTAATTTTTCGGGCCTCGGGAGCAATCAGATCGCCGGCGTCGGCGGAGCGGGCTTCGGGGAAAATGAGATCGCGGTCGACAGCTCCTCGGGTGAAACCGCAGGAGACATCTACATCGCCACCAACAGTTCGCTGTTGATCTACGGTCCCGACGGTTCCCGCCTCGGCGAACTCACCGGCGAAGAGCCCTGTGGTGTTGCCGTCGACTCTGCCGGGAACGTCTATGTCGGCCGCTTCTCCCAAACCGTCGACAAATACACCCCGGCACCCGGCGAGGACGCGCCGACCGACGCGGACCGCAGCCCCGCTCCCCTGATCGCCCCGATCGGCCTGTGCAACGTCGGCGCCCAAGGCGACGGCTCAAACGTTTACGCCGCCACCTACACCGGCGGGCTGCACAAGTATCCGGCCGATCAATTCGGAAAACCGGAAGCCGCCGGCAGCGAACTCGACCCCGCGGCAAACACTCTCGCCGTCGATCCCGTATCCGATCACGTCTTCGCCGACGAGGGCAGTCAGGTCGCCGAATTCGACGGCGCCGGGAACCGGGTCGCCACCATAGGCTCCGGCGAACTCTCCGAATCCAGCGGCGTTGCAGTCAACTCTGCCGGCGATGAAATCTACGTCGCCGACGGCCAAACGATCAGAGTCTTCGGGTCGCCCATCGTCGTTGCCGGCGTCAGTACCGGTGCCGTCACCGATAACAGTGGCACGAAAGCGACCCTGAACGGTTCTGTAAATCCGGACAGCGTCCCCGTCACCGAATGCAAATTCGAATACGGCACGACGACCGCCTACGATCACTCGAAGCCGTGTGAAGGCGCGATCCCCACCGATGGCAACGACCACCAGGTCAGCGCCTCTTTGACCGACCTGGCCCCAAACGGCGTCACCTACCACTTTCGCATCAGCGCCACCAATGGCAACGGAACCAATGTCAGTGCCGATCAGACCTTCGTCACCGCTGACACCGTCATCACCGGTGCCGCCTCGGCGGTCTCGGAAACCGCCGCGACGCTCAACGGCAGCGTCAACCCCGACGGCAAAAGCCTGACCGCGTGCGAATTTGAATACGGACCCACCGTCTCCTACGGGAGCACCGTCCCTTGTAATCCGGACTTCAGCTCTATCTCGGGGGATGCTTCCCCTCAGGCCGTCATGGCCAGCTTGACCGGTCTCGCGCCGGAAACTGGATACCACTTCCGCCTCGTCGCCGCTGACACCAACGGCGAGATCGATGGTGATGATGAAACCTTCCGAACTGGCGGCCAGGTCACGGTCAGCGACCCGACCGCGACGACCACTGATCCAGACGGCACCAGGGCCGGCCTTTACGGCTTCGTCAACCCCAACAGCGAAGCGGCGACCTACCGTTTCGAATATGGGACGACCACCGGATATGGCAACAGCGTGCCGGTGCCCGAAGGGACGCTCGACGCGGGGTCCGAACCCACGGCCGTCGGTCAGTTTCTGAACGGTCTTCAGCCGGGAACGTTGTACCACTTCCGCTTGCGCGCCGAAAACGCAACCACCGAAGCCGTCAGCCTGGATCAGACCTTCAAGACTCCGTCGCCGGGTGAAACCGGCCTGCCCGACAATCGCGCCTTCGAGCTCGTCTCGCCGCCGGACAAGCAACCGGCGGGCAGCGTCAACCTCGCCAACGAGGGAAACCTCAGCTTCCAGGCAGCGCTCGACGGCGAATCAGTCGGCTACACGATCCTCAACGGCCTCAAAGATGCGACCGCCGGCGGCGAGGTCATCTACGTCGGCCACCGCGGGCCCGACGGATGGGAGTCGCACCAGGCGAGTCCTCCCTCCTTGGTGCCCAACTCAACCAATTCGGCACCGTCTCGGTTCGACTACTTCAGCCCGGACATCGGCTGCGGGTTCGTGCAGACGCCGAGCCCGCTGACCGCCGATGTACCACAGCTCGACAGGGATCATCGAGTCGTGAACCTCTATCGCCGCAACGGGGATGGCAGCTTCACCTTGGTGAGCAACGTTGCCCCGATCAATCCGACCCTCTCCGATCTCTTCGGCAGTTACTCCACCGTCGCCGGCGCCTCGCCGAACTGCGACCGCGTCTACTTCAGCAGCGAGTACCGGTGGATCCCCGGCACCAGTGGCCTCTACGAATGGGAGAACGGGTCCTTGCGCGACGCCGCTATTCGCCCGGACGGCAGTACTGCGCCGCCAATGAATGCCGCCACGGAACCCTCCCCGCGACTAGGTAGCTCCAACCTTGCCCAGGGCACCTACCTCAATTCGGTCTCAGAAGACGGCAGCCACTTCATCTTCGGCTCGACGAGCGACGAAGGCGCCGACAGCGGCCAGCCGGCGGTGTTCATGAGGACGAACGGCACCAGCACCGTCGACGTGTCCGAGCCGACGACGGCGACCCCGAGCCTCGGAGCCCGGTACGAACTCGCCTCCCCCGATGGCTCGCATGTCTTCTTCGCGGCGAACCTCGGGCTCGCAGGGCCCGCCGGCGTCGGGCCGCAAGAAGGCTGCGTGCAAGGCGCCGAACCAGGGGACGCCCGTGCATGCGATCTCTACGACTACGATGCCGAAGACCGTACGCTTACCGATCTCACTACCGACGCCAACCCGGCCGACACGCAGGGGGCGGCTCTCCAAGGAGTGATCGGGGTCTCGCGGAACGGCTCTTATGTCTACTTCGCGGCCAAGGGACAGCTTCTGCCCGGAAGTGGCAGGACCTTCGCCGAGAACGTGGCTCAGGGCGGCAGCGCCAACATCTATCTGGCCCACGCCGGCCAGCTGAAATACGTCACGAATCTCACCGACATCGACGTCAAGGAGAGCCTGGTTCGTGAACCCTTGAACCTCACCGCCAGAGTCGATTCCTCGGGAACCCATCTGCTGTTCGAATCACGATCGAACATCGTCGGCTACGAAAACAGTGGAGCCTCAGAGGCCTATATCTACTCCGCCGATTCGAACCAAATCAGCTGCGTTTCGTGTAGGTCTGACGAACGCCCGCCGAAGGTGCGCCCCTTCACTGCTGACAGGCGGCTTCCAAGGATGACCGGCGCGTTCGGAGTCTCGCTGCACTACGGGCGCTCGATCAATGCTGACGGGAGCAGGGTCTTCTTCAGCAGCGAAGATGCCCTCGCGCCGGGCGCGATCGAAGGCCACGAAAACGTCTATCAGTGGGAGAACGGGACGGTGAGGCTCCTGGTCAGCGAAGGACAATTCTGGGATTCGAGTGCCAGCGGCGACGATGTCTTCCTCGCCACGCCCCAACAACTTGACCCGCACGATGTCGACCACGAGATGGATCTTTACGACCTGCGGGTCGATGGTGGCTTTCCGCCCCCCCCGCCGCCGCCGACTCCCTGTGATCCCATCGCCGGTCAGTGCCAAGGCCCGGAGTCCCCGGCCCCAGGTGCACCCGATGTCTCCAGCCAGGGCTTCACCGGTCCGGGCAACCCCAAGCCAAAGCCACCGAAGAAACATAAGAAGCATCACGACAAGAAAAAGCATCACAAGAAACGCCACAAGAAGCAGAACCCCAAAAAGCACCACGACAAAACGACAAAGCCTAATGACGCCTCAAGGAGCCGCGGTGTCGGCCAGGCCGGAAACGACAACCCCGGAGGTTCCAAGTGACTACCCGCAGCCGTTTGATTTTCAGTCTGACGGTGGCCTGTCTCGGGCTGGGAGTGTACTGCGGGTCCGCCACGGCTGCGCCGGCACCGGCCTGGGCGCCGGTCGCGGGCACCGGCCCGACGGTTCTGCCAAGGCAGGAGAACGAGATTCAAGCGGTCGTCGTGCGGGCGGAAAGCGGAACCTTCACCCTCAGTTTCAATGGGCAGACCACGGCTGCACTCCCGTTCGAAGCCGCCGCGACGGAAGTCCAGACGGCCCTCAACGCACTCAGCTCGATCGGAGGATCAGGCGGCAGCGTCGCGGTCGAAAGCGGACGCGGCGGTCCGTCGGGACAGGAAAGCCCATACGTCGTCGTCTTCGGAGGCTCGCTCGCCGGCTCGAACCAGCCGCAGATCAGTGGCGATGGAAGCGCGTTGGTCGGTCCAGGGGCGGGGGTAATCATCAGCACCACGGTCGAGGGAGGACTGGGAACCTCGACCATGGCGATCTTTGCCCAGAACGTCGGTGGCGCCGCCAGTTCGGGTCCGATCACCCTGACGGGGACCATGCCAGACGGGGTTCGGCTCGACGGGCCGGCCCAAACCGGTTTCCCTAACTGGACCTGCAGCAACGCCCCCGATGAAAAGTCGTTCACCTGCACCTACACGGGCACGGTCCCTGGCGGAGAAACTTTGGAAACTCCGCTGCATCCGATCCAGGCGGAACCGGCTGCGCCGGGAAGAGTGACCGTCTCGATTGAAGTCTCGGGCGGCGGCGCGGCGAGGCCTGCCAGCTTCGAGATGCCGTTGACGATCGGGGAAGGCATCGCCGAACCGGGCTTCCAGTCCTTCACGGCAGGCGCCTACGACGAAGAAGGGAACAGGGACAGCAGGGCTGGTGGCCATCCCTACTCGGCAAGCACGGGAATCCTGGTCAACACCACTCGGTCTCCACTAGGAAACATCGTTCCAGTTGGAGAATTCAAAGACATCAACGTCTCTCTGCCGCCGGGGTTCCTTGGCAATCCGACCGCGATCCCGGCGTGCCCCGCATCGCTCGTGGACAGTGGAGGCCAAGAACCCTTCTCCCTGACGAAATGTCCGCTCGATTCGATCGTCGGAACCGCGCAACCTGGCCTGGGATTTGGCTCCGGCAACCTCGCCAGGCTCACGCCGGTCGTCAATTTGGAACCGCCTCCCGGCTACCCGGCCGCATTCAGGTTCAAGACGCTGACTGAGCTGATTCACGTCAATGCGCGCCTGCGAAGCGACGGCGACTACGGCATCGACGTCGAATCGGCAAACACCCCCCAGATCGCAAGTGTCTTCTATGTCTTCTTCACCTTCTGGGGAACCCCTGGTGCGGCTGTCCACGACAGCCTCCGCTGTGGCTTCAGTGGGTGTGGCTCCAGCGACGCCGGCGAAACGGCCTTCCTGACGAATCCGACGAATTGCGCTGAAGAGGCCGCCGCGGCGCCGGTGACGAAGCTGACCACCAACACTTGGGAGCACCCATCGTTCTACAGCAGCGAAGATGTCGTCCTGCCGCCGGTGACGGGGTGCGCAAACCTGAAATTCGTCGGCACCTCGACCTTCCGGTCCTCCGTCTCCAACGCGGATAGTCCAGCATCGTTCGAATCGAATATCACCGTTCCCCCCGAGGGTCTGACGGATCCGACCAAGCTTGCCGTCCCCGATCTCCGCAGGACGGTGGTTCAGCTTCCCAAGGGCGTCACGCTGAATCCGAGCGCCGCCGATGGGCTCGCCTCCTGCTCGCTGCAGCAGATCGGTTACCTGGGTGGAGACTTTTCCATGCCCAACCCGATGCGATTCAGCAAGGATCCGAACCAGTGTCCGGACTCGTCGAAGATCGGCATCGTGACGTTGACGACGCCGCTACTGAATAGCCCGCTGAACGGAACCTTATACCTCGCTGACCAGGGTGCCGGAAATCCGTTCGGCTCGGTATTCGCGATCTATCTGGTGGTCGAAGATCCACGGACGGGCATCGTGATCAAGCTACCGGGCGAGGTGGAACCGGACCAAGGGAGCGGGCAGTTGACGGCGACCTTCGACAACCTGCCGCAGCTTCCATTCTCCGGCTTGAATCTGAAGCTCAAGGGCGGCGACCGCTCAGCCCTGGCCAATCCCGAGACCTGCGGCAGCTACGTGACCAATACCACGTTTACGCCTTGGTCGGCCCCGGAATCAGGTCCGCCGACGAGCGTTGCCGACACGATGGAGATCAACCAAGGCCCGAACGGCGGCTCGTGCGCCGCGACCCCGGAGCAGCGCCCGTTCGGGCTCGGCTTGGAAGCAGGCAGCGCGACCCCCGTCGCCGGCGCGCACAGTCCGTTCACGATCCGCGTCACGCGCCCCGACGGGGCCCAGGAAGTGGGTAGCCTCGACATCAAGACGCCGCTGGGCTTCACGGCGACTCTCAAAGGAGTCCCATACTGCTCGGAGGCGCAGATCGCCGCGGCCCGGCAGGGCACCGGTAGAGAGGAGCAGGCGAATCCGTCCTGCCCGGCAGCGAGCCAGGTCGGCACGACGTCGGTCGGAGCGGGCGCCGGCCCGAAGCCCTTCTATACGCCGGGCAAGCTCTACCTGGCCGGCCCCTACAAGGGCGCACCCCTGAGTGTGGTGGCGATCACTCCGGCGGTCGCCGGCCCGCTCGACCTCGGCGATGTGGTCATTCGCTCCGCGGTGTACGTCGACCCCGAAACGGCGCAGATAACCGCGAAGACGGATCCACTACCGGAATTCCTGGAAGGAGTGCAGCTACGGATCCGCGACATCCGCATCAACCTCGACCGCCACGACTGGACCCTCAACCCGACCAGCTGCGAACCGAAGACGGTCGAGGTCACCGCTCACGGCAACAGCGGCGGCGCCGCCAATCTCTCCAGCCACTTCCAGGTCGGCAACTGCCGCGCCCTCGCTTTCAAGCCCAAGCTGACGCTGAGCCTCAAGGGCGGCACCAAGCGTGCTGACAACCCGGCGCTCACGGCGACGCTGACCCAGAAGCCTGGTCAGACCAATATCCGCCAGGTCGCCGTGACGCTGCCCCACTCCGAGTTCCTCGAACAGGGGCACATCGGCACCGTCTGCACGCGGGTGCAGTTCAGTGCCGTTCCCCGGGCCTGCCCGGCGAAGTCGATCTACGGCTATGCCGAAGCCGAAAGCCCGCTGCTCGACTACAAGCTCGCGGGCCCGGTCTACCTGCGCTCCTCCGACCACAAGCTGCCCGACCTGGTTGTGGCACTCCAGGGGCCGGCCTCCCAGCCGATCGAGATCGACCTCGACGGGCGGATCGATTCGAAGCACGGCGGCATCCGCAACTCATTCGAACTCGTCCCGGACGCGCCGGTCTCCAAGTTCGTCCTGCGCATGCAAGGCGGCAAGAAGGGGCTCTTGGTCAACTCGACCAACCTTTGCACCGCGAAGGCCAAGGCCAGGCGCGCAACGGTGCGGATCGTCGGCCACAATGGCAAGCAAGCCGACCAGTCACCGCTGCTGACCAACCAGTGCGGCAAGCCCAAGAAAGTGCACCACAAGAAGCAAAGGAACCACGGCAGACACAAGCGTGCTGACAAGAGCTCTTTGCTGCGGCACCTGGGTGTTGGCTGGTAGGTGGGACGCGGCGTCGCCTCCCATGTAACCGGCGAGATGCCGCTCGCCGATCTGGTGCAGCGGCTCGAGGATCGCCGAGAGGAGATCGAGGAAGCGATTCTCGCCCGGGTCCGCTCGGTGGAGGATCCGGCCGACTTGGCGGACCCGGAGTATCGGCTGGGCCTCAAAGCTGCCGTCTCCGCCGCGGTCTCCTACGGGCTTTCGGCGATCGACGGACCAGCGGCGCTCGACGCACCTGTGCCCGATGAGCTCGGCTCACAAGCTCGCCGAGCCGCGCGTAACGGTGTCGGCCTCGACACGGTCCTGCGCCGCTGCATCGCGGGCCACTGCCTGCTCGCCGACTTCATCGGCCAGGAGGCCGAAGAGGCCGGCTTCGGGCGTCGATCGACGCGGGACAGATTGCGGACCGAGGCTGCGGTGCTCGAGCGGCTGGTCGAAGCGGTCACGCGCGAGTACGGTCACGAGCAGCAGGCCCGCTCGCGGTCCCGTCGCCGGCGCGAGGTCGAGTGCGTGGCAAAGCTCCTGGCAGGGGAATCCCTGGACGCCGGCACCCTCCGTTACGACCTGGACGCCTGGCACGTAGGGGCGATAGCCACGGGAGCCGGGGCGGAGGAGACATTGCGCGGTCTCGCGAAAGACCTTGATCTCCACCTCCTCTGCGTGCCCAACGAAGATGGAGCACTCTGGGCATGGTTTGGCAGCGCCCGCAGACCTGACGCGGAAGAGTTCGGACTGGGCCGCCGCTCCGATGGCTCACGGGCACGCGTCATCACCGGCGAGCCGGCTCGGGGCCTCTCTGGTTGGCGCCTCAGCCACCGGCAGGCCATCGCCGCCCTGCCGATCGCCCTCCGGCTCGGGCAGCCGCACGTTCGCTATGCCGACGTAGCCCTTCTGGCCTCGATGCTCCAGGACGAGGTCCTGCTCAGGTCTTTGACCGACCTCTATCTGACTCCCCTCGCGGCCGAGCGCGACGGCGGTGAGATCTCGCGGCAGACTTTGCGCGCATATTTCTCCACCCAGCGCAACGTATCCTCGGCCGCCGCGGCTCTCGGGGTCAGCCGTAAGACCGTGGCGATCCGGATTCGCAAGATCGAGGAGCGCCTCGGCCGCCGGGTCGACAAGTGTGCGGCCGAGCTGGAGGCAGCGCTGGCCTTGCAGTCGATGGGAGACCTGTCGGCAGTTTCACGTGCCAAGCTACATACACCCATGGTGCCACGGCCTCTCGTCTAAGGCACAAACAGGCCCGCCCACCGTCGCACATTGGTTACCCGCATCGGGGTCCCTTCCTGAGACGATCCACGTAGGTACCAAAGGAGTCTGTCCGGGCGCCAGAGGCCGCCTGGACAGACCAACACAGGAGGTGCAGGAACATATGTTCAAGAAGCTCATGCTTGTCGCCATGGCGCTCGGTGCGCTTGTGGCGTTTGCCATCCCGGCAGGTGCAACTGCCGCGACGGGCGAATTGACGGTCGAAGGAAAACTACTGAAACCTGGGTCGTCTGTGACCGCCAAAGGTAACATTGGAGGAGTCCAGACTTTCGGAAGTTGGACCTGCACGGTCACGCTCCAAGGAACGGTCATCAAAAACACCGCCGAAGGGTCGACCTCCGCTATTAAATCGTCGTCCACTGAAGGATGCCGCTACCTCACGCTTCTGGAATATCCCGTCACCTTCACCAACCTCACGGGCACGCTCGGCTTTGGCAGCATAAGTCGCCTGTTTCTTTCGGGCTCAGAGACCGGCCTTCCAGATCCATTTGATGAATGCGACTTGGGAGAAGGTGCGTTCGTTGGGGTGAATTATACCCCAGGAAGCAGCACGTTCTCTATAGCTGGCACAGTTCCTCTAGAAGGCGGTCATAGCTACTGCGGACATGCCACCTTCGCGACGCAGGGACAATTCAGCCTCACCTCCGGTAGCAAACCCGTGGTGGTGCACTAAGTTACAAATGGCAACCTCGATGGGGCCGTGTACAAGCACGGTCCCATCGAGGCGCCTCTGTTAGCCATTGAAGGTGAAGGTCTCATAGCCGACGCCAGACGCCATTCGTGGTGAATTGTCCCGAGTGGCCCGAGGACTTGCTTGCCAGCAGAGTGGTTTCAGAGACTCACGAGCGCCGTGTCACATGGTTCTTACGTGAAATCGGAGGTGGGCTTGATCATGCGGGATTGGTGTTCCGAATCGCAGCCGCTCCGACTCGGCCGGAGGAAGCGTGGCGTCCCCTACACTAGTTGGGGTTTGACCCGATGGGGAACGGCACGACCGCTCTCCACGTGGCGCCGCCGCTTCCAATGGTTCGCATGGAGCACGGCAGCCGGTCGCAATCAGGGAATCCTCCGGGCGTCCCGTGATGGACACCCCGCAGTGTGCCAGGTTGCCCGTAGACGTGGGTAGATCCTTGATGGAGTCCCGCTCGCCTCGAGGAAAGCCGGTTGTTGGTCCTCCGTCCACGTCCTTGGTCGATCCCTACAGAGTGCGAGCACTCCGTGCTGATCCCGACTTTGACCGCCCCCTACGAGCGCTGTCACGGCGCCACCGACAATTCCAGGACGGAGCGTAGGAATCGCGGCACCCGGATCATTCGTACGAGCCGACCCAAACAGAGCGGAAGTCTGCCGACGGCCCCCGGGCTCAGCACCCCGGTGTCGAAAGTGGCCCTGTGATGCAGGAAGCAAGAAGAGGCTGATCGTCAACTGGATCAACATTTTCATGGGCAAGCACAAGGCTACCGTCGAAATGGCGACCAGATCGGGAAAGAACACCACTTCTCCCAGCTGGTCGAACCGGGGTGCGGTAAGAAGAAGAACAGAGGCGGGAAGCCGAAGGACGCGAAGAAGTGACCCCCGCCACGCGCATCCGCCATTACCAGAGTCCCGAGATCGAGAGATCCGGGACCGAAGCTTGAAACGCCGAAGGAAGGGGGAGGCGTCGTCGGATCTCGGCAGAAGTGGGAAGGTGCCTTACGGCCTCCGCCGCCCTCGCCTGGCGCTCGCCGGGCGTCCCTCGCGGTCGTCGCCCTCGGCATCATCGGCACCGGGGTGGAGGGGCGCCTCACGCCGACCTCGCTCTCGGTCCGAGCACCCGCGAGGAAGGCGGCTCGACGAGGAGGCGGGCGCCTTCGGGCTCGAGCGCACGGCGACGGTGATCTCCGGCGCCGTTAGGGAATCGAGATGAAGGAGAAGAGAACGGTGAGACGGATGATGCTGGTGCTCGGGCTGCCGGGCAGGGAAGAGGTGAAGGCGGGGAGGCTGAAGCTCGCCTCGACCCACTTCGCCCGCGCCCAGGCCGCGCTCGAAAAGACCGTCAAGCAGCTGGCGGCGGTGCCCGGGCCCGCCGCCGACGAGGCCAAGCTGGCGAAGTGGATCGGCTACCTGGAAGGCGAGAGCTCCTACATCGGCAAGATCGGCAAG
>DASXMH010000053.1:0-6276 GCA_036495785.1 Solirubrobacterales bacterium | reverse complement strand
CGGCCGGGTCAGGGGTGCGTTCGATCAACCCTTCGCGTTCGAGGCAACCGAGGGTCCGCGTCATCGTCGGACGCTTGACCCGCTCGATCTCGGCGAGCTCACTCGGGGTGAGCGGGCCGGAGCGGTTGATGCTGGCGAGCACCGCGGTCTGGGTCGGGCTCAGCCCGCTCTCCCCCGCCGCCTCCTGGCGCAGCGCGCGCGAGGTGCGAACGATCGCGTTCCGCAGGTGGGAAGCGGTGTCGGTGACGGTGCTGTCGGGGAGCTTGGATGCCATGTGAAAGTTAGCTTAGGTAATTAGCCTAGCAAACTAACGACTTTGACTAAGGTGGGCGGGGTGAATCCCGCGGAGGCCCGCGTGGTCGACTCGTCCCGATATCCGCCGCACCTCTCCGAGGCAGGCTTCATGCAGCCCTGCCCGCGGCGCATCCGCGCCATGCGCGGCGGTGTCACCGTGCTCGACACGCTGAGCGCCTTCTACGTCTGGGAGGTCCCCCACTACCCGGCCTACTACGTGCCGGCCGAGGACGTCGACGAGGCGCTGATCGCGCTGGAGTCGACCCAGACCTTCGAGGGCGGCCCGTTCGCCGGGCTCGTCCACGTCGACTGGAACGCGGTCGACTCCTGGTTCGAGGAGGACGAAGAGGTCTTCGGCGGCCACCCGCGCAGCCCCTACGCGCGGGTCGACGCGATCCGCTCCTCGCGCCACATCCGGGTCGAGCTCGACGGCGTCGTCCTGGCCGAAAGCGCCGCCCCGGTGCTGCTCTTCGAGACCGGCCTGCCGAACCGGCACTACGTGCAGCGCACCGATGTCTTCTTCGCCCACCTCGAGCACACCGACACCGTCACCTACTGCCCATACAAGGGGACGACCAGCGACTATTGGTCGGCGGTCGTCGGCGGCAAGGCGCACCGCGACATCGCCTGGTCCTACGCCTACCCGCACGTGGCGGTGGCGGCGATCGCCGGGCTGGTCGCCTTCTACGACGAGCGAGTCGACACCTTCCTCGACGGCGAGCCGGTAGCTCGGCCGCGGACCAAATTCCACGGCGGGGAGGAATCGTGACCGACGTCGCCGACGCCCGCGACAAACGCTGGATCGCGCTGATCCTGCTCTGCGTCGCCCAGTTCGTGGTCGTCCTCGACGCCTCGATCGTCAACGTCGCCCTGCCGACGATCAAGGAAGCGCTCAACTTCTCCGAGGAAAGCCTGCCCTGGGTGGTGAACGCCTACGTGTTGACCTTCGGCGGCTTCCTGCTGTTGGGCGGGCGGCTCGCCGACCTGCTCGGCCGGCGGCGCCTCTTCATGGCCGGCCTGGTGCTCTTCGCGCTGGCCTCGCTGGCGGGCGGCCTCGCCGCCAACTCGGGCCAGCTGATCGCGGCGCGAGCGGTGCAGGGCCTCGGCGCGGCGATCCTCTCCCCGGCGGCACTCTCGATCGTCGCCGTCACCTTCAAAGACGGCGCCGAGCGCAACAACGCGCTCGGGGTCTGGGGCGCGGTGGCGGGCTCCGGCGGCGCGGCCGGGGTGCTGCTCGGCGGCGTCCTCACCGAATACATCGGCTGGGAATGGGTGCTCTGGGTGAACGTGCCGATCGGCATCCTTGCCGCGGCGATCGACCCACGCCTGATCGCCGAGACGAAAGCGGAAACGGAGACGCGCCACTTCGACGTCGCCGGGGCGACCACCATCACGCTCGGCCTCTCGGCTTTCGTCTTCGCCCTCCTCGACGCCGAATCGGCGGGCTGGGGCTCCTTCCAGACGATCGGCACGATCGTCGCCGCCCTGCTCCTGCTCGCCGCCTTCGTCGCGATCGAGCTGCGCTCCCGGGCGCCGCTCGTCCCCTTCTCGATCTTCCGCGTCCGCACCATCACCGGCGCCAACATCGTCGGCATCCTGGTCGGCGCCAGCCTCTTCTCGATGTTCTATTTCATCTCGCTCTACATGCAGCAGATCCTCGGCTACAGCCCGATCAAGGCCGGCGTCTCCTATCTGCCGCTGGCGGTCACGATCATCCTCGCCGCCGGGATCGCCTCCGGCCTGGTCACCAAAGTCGGCTTCAAGCCGATCCTCGCGATCGGCATGGCCTGCATCGCCCTCGGCCTCATCTGGTTCACCCAGATCGACGTCGGCGGCAGCTTCCTCGCCGACATCCTCGGCCCCTCCCTCCTCGCAGCCCTCGGCCTCGGCTTCGCCTTCGTGCCGGTGACGATCGCCGCCGTCTCCGGCATCGCCGACCGCGAGCAGGGGCTCGCCTCCGGCCTCATCAACACCTCCCAGCAGGTCGGCGGGGCCCTCGGCCTGGCGATCCTCGCCGCCGTCGCCAACTCGGTGATCGGCTCGACCGAAACTCCGGAGAGCCTGGTCGAAGGCTTCCAGGCCGCCTTCGCGGTCGGTGCCGCGTTCGCGATCCTCGGCCTGATCGCCACCCTCGTCCTGGTCCGCACCTCCGACAGCCGCGCCCACGTCGAACTGGGGAAAGAAGCGCCGGTCGCGGCCGAGTAGGCGGGGCGGGAGAGGGCGTCCGCCGGCGCGGTGATCATCCGCGCCCATGCGAATCCGCCTGCTCGTCCCCGTCCTTGCAATCTCCGTCGTCGGCCTCGCCGCCGCACTCGGCGCCGGCGCGGCCAACGGCGCCGGCGGGGCGAGCGCCGTGCCGTTGAAGGCCTGCGGCCCGGTCCAGTACGGCGGCGCCGGGGCTCCCGACGCGCTGATCGTCTCCGACCTGCCGCTGCGCGGCGACTCGCGACAGCGCTCGATCCAGATGAACGACGCCATCCGCCTGGTCCTCGAAGGGGCCGGTTGGCGGGCCGGCTCGACGGCCGTCGGCTTCCAGGCCTGCGACGACTCGAGCCCGAAGACGGGGCTGTGGACGAAGGCGATCTGCCAGGCCAACGCCCGCGCCTACGCCGCCGACGCCGGCGTCCTCGCCGTGATCGGCACCTACAACTCGGGCTGCGCCGAAGCCGAGATCCCGATCCTCGGCCGCGCCCCCAGGGGCGGCGTCGCGATGATCTCGCCCGGCAACACGGCGATCTGCCTCACCGAGCCGAGCCCCGAATGCACCGGCGGCACGCCCGGCAGCCTCTACCCGAAGGTCCACAACTACGCTCGCGTGGTTCCCAACGACGCCTATCAGGGCGCCGGGCTGGCGGCCTTCGCGCGCGGCGAAGGCGTGCGCCGCGCCTACGTCCTCTATGCCGCCGGTGACCCGACCAGCCTCGGCCAGGCGCACACCTTCCGCGGCGCGGCCGAAAAGGCCGGGATCGACGTGGTCGGCTTCACCGCCTGGAACGCGAAGGCGAAGAGCTACACGGCGCTGATGGAAAGGGTCGGCCTCGGCGAACCCGATGCGGTCCTTCTCGCCGGGCTGACCGAGGAGAACGGCGCCCGCCTGATCAAGGACAAGGTCGCCATGCTCGGGCCCAACGGCGGCGCGGTCAAGCTGCTCGCTCCCGACGGCTTCGCCCAGCAGTCGACGATCGACCTTGCCGGAGCCGCCTCGAAGGGGATGTTCGCGAGCGTCCCCGGGCTGGTGCCGCAGGACCTGAAGGGGCCGGGCAAGCAACTTGTCGCCGCCCTGAAGAAGGAGGTCGAAGGCCCGGTCGAACTGTACGCGCCCTACGCGGGCCAGGCGGCCGCGGTGGCCCTCACCGCACTCGAAGGCGCCGCTGGCTCACGCGCCGCGGTGATCTCGGGCGTCATCGACGCCAAGGTCAAGAACGGCATCACCGGCAGCTTCGACATCCTGCCCAGCGGCGATCCGAGCGTCGGCCCGATCACCATCTCCCGGGCGGGCAAGACCTTCGTGCCGCGCAAGGTGGTCAAGCCGAGCGCCAAGCTGGTCGCCGCCGCCCGTCAGGGCTAGACCGGCGGCGCAAGAAACACGACTTCGCCCGGAAACGCCCCTCCGCCGAGCGGCAACCCTCAGACGCGCCCACTCATTCAGGTGCGGGTCATCGATCAGGACCGGCCGATACGCCGCCAGCCTCAGTTCTTCCCGCGACACTCTTCGACTGCCCCAACCGGCGTTCACGTAGCCGGTTCGGGCCTCGGCGAGAGTCACGATGCTGATTGCCAAGGCGCCAGCGTCCACCCGCCCCATGACATCGCTGTCCCAGTGCGAGTAGCGGTCGGGGCTCTTTCTTCGTTGCACCAGATGGCTGACGAAGCTGGTGTCGCAAATCAGGGTTTCACGACTCACGGCGTCGCTCCAGCTTTTCGCCGGTCACGGTTTCGAGAAAGATGTCGTCCGTCTCGTCCCACGGACCGGGGGCCGACAGTTTCGCGAGCCTCGGGAACCTTTCCTCGAAATCGCGATTCAATCGGTCGCGGTACTCCGCGAGCGTCTCGTCTTTCCGTTGCTCGTTCTCCATCGCTCGCACACCGTAACCACACCCTCCGCCCCACTTCAAGCGATGTCAGAGAGTTGGCACACAGAGGGGGTGAGGCGGTACTTGTCGAATGAATCGCGGTGAGCTCCGCGGTTGAAGAGACGCCCGAGCGCTATGGGCCGGGGATGGACGAACGCAGCACGCGGGTCGCCGAAAGGCTGGCGACGCCGATGCTGGTCGCCGCGGCGCTCGTCATTCCGAGCGTGGCGCTGTCGGAGTCGCACCCGGGCGGCGCGCTCGAGGCGATCGCGTTCGCCCTCAACTGGATCACCTGGACCGCCTTCCTGATCGAGCTGGTGGTCATGCTCGCCGTCGTTCCCGATCGCTGGACCTGGCTGAAGCACCACCCCCTCGACCTGATCATCGTGGTCTTCACGCCGCCGGTCCTGCCTCCCGGCCTCCAGAGCCTGCGGGCGCTGCGCCTGCTCCGCCTGATCCGGCTGCTGCGCCTCGCCCAACTCTCGCGCGACGTCTTCTCGCTCCAGGGCCTCCGCTACTCGGCGCTGCTCGCGCTGTTGACGATCGTCGGCGGCGGCGCCATCTTCGGGGCCTTCGAGAAGAACTCTCAGCACCTCACCTTCTGGCAGGACACCTACTGGGCGGTCACCACGATGACCACCCTCGGCTCGAACATCTACCCGTCCACGATCGGCGGGCAGATCGTCTCCACCATGATCCTGTTGATCGGCATCAGCTTCGTCGCCCTGCTCACCGGCGGCTTCGCCCAGCGCTTCCTCGCCCCCGAACTGACCCAGATCGAGGAGGAGCTGAGCGACGGCGAGATCCCGCCCGAGGAGGTCGCCCTGCGCGAACTGCGCAGCGTCCAGGAACAGCTCCAGTCGCTGCAGCTCGCGGTCGAGAAGCTCGCCCGCGAACGCGGTGGCGCGGCTCCCGGCTAGAGCCCCGGCACCAGTGCGTCGGCGATCGTGTCCTGCTCGAACCCGGCGATCACCTCGGCGGTGCGGATCATGTCCTCGACCATGCCGTCCTCGCCGAGGGCGATGATCCGGTCACGCGGCCCGATCGCCGCCAGCGAGCTCCGCACCTCGCCCTCCGGCAGCAAGATCGGCACGGCGATCGTGGCCGCCCCGATCTCCGACTCTTCGTCTGAGATCGCGAAGCCGCGCGCGCGAATCAGGTCCATCTCCGCCGCGAAGGACTCGTCGTCGACGATCGAGTTGTCGGTGAGACGCGACATACCGCCCCCTGAGGCGAGCAGGCGCTCGCGGTCGGCGGGCGTCGAGAAGGCAAGGATCGCCTTCGCCGACCCGGCTACGTTCGGCGCCATCGGCTGGCCGAGCGGCACCGTCACCGTCATCCGGTTCGGGTCGATGGTCGGCATCGAGCGCACGCAGATGATCGCGCAGTCGACCACCGAGGCGAGGAAGAAGCACTCCCGCCAGCGGTCGCGCAGCGCCGTCATCCCGGCTTCGATCGAGGCGCCGCGGCCGATCTGGGTCACCATCCCGGCCAGCTGCACCAGTCCCGGGCCGACGCTGTAGCGCCGCGTGAGCGGGTCGCGCTGGACCAGTTCGTCTTCGGCGAGCGCGGCCAGCAGTCGATGACAGGTCGCCGCCGGCAGCGAAGTGGCATTGGCAATCTCGACGAGCCCCCCACCGTCAGGCCGCCGTGCCACCTCCTCGAGGATCGAGACGGTGCGACTGATTATCTGCATCGGCGGCGCTTGGGCAAGGGCGCTGGCTAGCTTTCCTCGTCGGACTCCTCCGCGATCTTAGCCTCCAATTCATTCATCACGTCGGGGTCGCGCAGGGTGGTGACGTCCCCGAGCGCCCTCCCCTCGGCGATATCGCGCAGCAGGCGGCGCATGATCTTGCCCGAGCGGGTCTTCGGCAGGTCCTCGGCCCAGACGATCCTCCTCGGCCTGGCG
>DASXMH010000052.1:0-34155 GCA_036495785.1 Solirubrobacterales bacterium | reverse complement strand
AAGAGCGGATTCTTTGAAGGCGGATTTATCGGTCCCTTTGGTATAAGTGAACGTGCCGTTGCCTTCAAAAGTACATTTCGTGGCGGCCCCGATCGTCATGTTGAATCGCCAGTGAACGGTTCCTTTTTCTTCTTTTGCTTCCGCTTCTTCGATCTTTGTCGGTTTTATTTCCATCGAGTTCATCACGACGGTGTTGGTTCCGTTGACGCATTCGTTTGCGGAACCCGGCATTTCTTTGATCAGTAGTTTTCCGCCGTTTTCATTCAGTACCCCTTCCCATGTCATCTGTTTGCATGAGATCGTGCCGAGCGTGCTTGATTTGATGCTCGTCGTGGTGGTGAAAATGCGGATCGTGGTACCTACCGGCAGCAGTACGTCTTCCGCTGCCGCCGTCGCCGGAACTGCGAGTGCAAGGACGACGGCGAGTGCCGCGAACGGCAGGGTCAATTTCTTAGCCATGGTGACTGGGTCCTCCCCCATTGGTTGATGCCGGGCAGGAGGCTCTGACCGAGCCATCCGGCACGGCTGATCTGTATGGCTCAGGGGCCCCGCCGGTCCGAACCAAGCCAAGTTGATCGGCGGGGTTTCGTCTGGGCCGAGGAGAACATAGCTCTCGCCTCCATGTAAGACAAGAATGTTTGTTCATACGATTCCGATGACGGAATCGTATGGTCGCCTCCCTCCCGGCCTCAAGTCTCGCTCGTGCGTGACCGATCCGTATCCGAAAGATACGCGCCCGTACCGCCGTTAGGTGAGGGCGATAGCGACCGGACTGGGGAATGACGATGTACAGCGAGAATGCACCGAGTTGGCTGCGCCGAGCGAGCCTCTGGCCCTCAGACGGGTGCCCTGCCATGTGTGGCCTGGACCAGGTCGGCAGCGGGAGCGGCTTTCCCCTGGTTCGAGCTCGTCTGCGGCGCGGGAGAGACCGCGCAGGTCTTTGCCACGCTGCGCAATCACTGCCCGGGCCTGACGGAGGCGATGCTCGAGGACCTGCTCACTCCCGACGACCTCCCCGACGGCACAGCGGGGTCGCGGGCCGGCCACCGGGACGAAGATTGTCGTGGTAATCGATCCCGTTCGGCAGGTGGATCGCGGACCACCTCCTCTCCTGGGCTGTTCCTTATGCCCGGTATACCGGGCATAAGGAACAGCTGGCGCGGTGGGATCGGCGGGCACGTCCTCGGTGAGGGCGAAGAAGATGTCGCCCGCTCGAGAAGCCGGCGTGCGGCGTTCCCTAAGCTAGCCGCGCTCTTCCTCACCTCCCACCGGATCGGAGTTCCCATGCCCCAGACCAGTGCCTTCGGCGCGCACGCGTCCGACCAGCCCCTTGCCTCGCTCGCGATCGAGCGCCGTGACCCCGGCCCCCGCGACGTCGCGATGGACATCCTCTACTGCGGGGTCTGCCACTCCGACCTCCACTTCGTGCGCGGCGAGTGGGGACAGCAGAGATGGCCGATCGTCCCCGGGCACGAGATCGTCGGCCGGGTCACCGCCGTCGGCGAGGAGGTCGAGGGCTTCGAGGTCGGCGAGGTCGCCGGGGTCGGCTGCATGGTCGACTCCTGCCGCACCTGCTCGGCCTGTGAGGAAGACCTCGAGCAGTTCTGCGAGAACGGCAACACGCTGACCTACGGCGGGGTCGAGAAAGAGACCGGTCGGACCACCCAGGGCGGCTACTCGAACGCGGTCGTCGTCGACCAGGACTTCTGCCTCCACGTCTCCGAGGACGTCGACCTGGCCGCGACCGCGCCGCTGCTCTGCGCCGGCATCACCACCTACTCGCCGCTGCGCCACTGGAACGTCGGCGAGGGCTCGAAGGTCGGCGTCGTCGGGCTCGGCGGGCTCGGCCACATGGCGGTGAAGCTTGCCAAGGCGATGGGCGCCGAGGTGACGCTCTTCACCACCTCGCCGCGGAAGGCCGACGACGCGCGCGCGCTCGGCGCCGACCACGTCGTCATCTCCAAGGACTCCGACCAGATGGCGGGCGCGGCGAACAGCCTCGACCTGATCATCGACTCGGTCGCCGCGCCGCACGACCTCGACGCCTACCTCACCACGCTCGCCCGCGATGGCGCGCTGGTCCTGCTCGGCGTGCCGCCGGAGCCGCACCCGATGCCCGGCGTCTTCAGCTTCATCCGCGGCCAGCGCTCACTCAGCGGCTCGCTGATCGGCGGCATCGCCGAGACCCAGGAGATGCTCGACTTCTGCGCCGAGCACGGCGTCACCGCCGACGTCGAGATGATCTCGATGGACCGGATCGACGCTGCCTACGACCGCATGCTGGCAGGCGACGTCAAGTTCCGGTTCGTGATCGACATGGAGTCGATGCCCTCGGCGGTGTAGCGGAGGGCGCAGGTCTTCCCCTCGGAGAAGCCCTCGGCGCCGATGTCGAGGGCGATGTTCATCCGGGCGCGGGCGTTCTCCCAGGCGATCAGCTGGACCAGCTCCATCGTCCCCTTGACGCCGAAGCGCGCCCGCACCCGCTCCATCAGCTCGTCGTCGACCTGGCCCGGGGTGCCCGACATCCCGGTCGCCAGGTCGATGACCAGCAGCTGGTCGTCGTCGAAGAGGCGGGAGGCGTGGGCGTCGTGGAGGCTCAGCAGCTGCTCGTCGCCGAGCCCGCTGCGGCGGGCGAACTCGGAGCCGATGTCGATGCAGAACTCGCAGCCGACCATCGTCGCGGCGCGCAGGACGGCCAGCTCGCAGAGCTCCTTCGGCACGTGCGAGGCGCGCTCGGCGGCGCGGTTGTAGCGCATGTAGTCGAACATCAGGCGCGGGTGCTGGGCGTAGACCCGCGCCGACTCGAGGTCGCGGCCGTACGCTTTGCGAGCGCCGAAGGCGATGGCGTTGGCGAAGGGTCCTTGACGGGGCTCGATTCTCGACATGGCGGTGCCTCCTCGGTCGATTGCTCGGCCAGGGTAACGCCATGGTGGTGTGGCGATAAGGTCCAATCTGATGGCAATATCGGGTACCACTTCACCGGCCTCGCCGGAGCTGCTGCTGCCCCGTTGGGACCCGGCGGCGCCGCGCCGCGCCCAGATCGAAGCGGGACTGCGCGAGTCGATCCGCGTCGGGCGGCTGCTGCCGGGCGTGCGCCTGCCGTCCTCGCGGGCGCTCGGCGCCGAGCTCGGCGTCTCCCGCCGCCTCGTCGTCGAGGCCTACGAACAGCTCGCCGCCGAGGGCTACCTCGTCTCGAATCGGGGGTCCGGGACGCGGGTGGCGCCTGCCACGCCGGGAGCGCCGTCCTCCTCCGACTCGTCCTCGGCGGACGGCGCGGTGGCCGACGGGACCCGGGGCACGGTGGCGGCGGCCGCCGCCGCGATCGACCTCTTCCCCGGCTCGCCCGACCTCTCGCTGTTCCCCCGACGCGCCTGGGGACGGGCCCTGCGCCGGGCGCTCACCGAGCTGCCGGACGCGCGGCTCGGCTACGGCGAGGTCGGCGGGACGGAGGAGCTCCGCGAGGCGCTCGCCGAGCACCTCGGCCGGGTCCGCGCCGCGGTCGCCGAGCCGGGCCGGGTCGTCGTCACCGCCGGCTACCAGCAGGGCCTACGGATCTTCTGCGCGCTGCTGCGCGGGCGCGGCGCCCGCCGGGTCGCGGTCGAAGACCCCGGCTACCCGCTCGCCGCCTGGGCGATCGAGGCCGAAGGGCTGGAGGTGGTGCCGGTGGCGGTCGACGACGAGGGCCTCGATGTCGAGGCGCTGGTCGCCGCCGACCCCGACGCGGTGATCGTCACGCCCGCCCACTCGCTGCCCGCGGGCGCCGTGCTCGCCGCCGAGCGCCGCCTGGCGCTGGTCGAGTGGGCGCGCGGGCGCGGCGCCCTGGTGCTGGAGGACGACTACGACGCCGAGCTCCGCTACGACCGCCGCGGGCCCGCCGGCACCCTGCAGGGCCTCGCCCCCGACGTGGTGATCCTCGCCGGCAGCGTCTCCAAGACGCTCGCCCCCGCCCTGCGGCTGGCCTGGCTCTGCCTGCCGGGCGACGCGGTCACCGCGGCGGCCATCACCCGCGGCATGCTCGACGGCGGCGGCCCGCGAGTCGAGGAGCTCGCGCTCGCGGACCTGATCGCGAGCGGCGCCTTCGACCGCCACGTCCGCGCCGCCCGCGCCCATTACCGCGACAAGCGCGCCGCCCTGCTCGAGGCGATCGACGCGGCGATGCCGGGAGCGCGGGTGCGCGGGATCGCCGCCGGCCTCCACGTCCTGCTCGAGCTCCCCGACGACGTCGACGAGGCCGCGGTGGTCGAGCGCGCCGCCGCGGCGGGCGTCCGCGTCCAGGGCGTCGGCGACTTCACCCGCGCCCATCCCCACCCGCCGGCGCTGGTCCTCGGCTACGGCCTCCCGACCGTCCGCGAGCTGCGCGAGGCGGTCGCGGTGATCGGCGACGCCGCCGACGCCGCACGGGCGTCATAGGATCACGGCCGTGCCGGAGTTGCACGGGGACAAGGCGACGCGGGCGCGGTCTTTCGGGGCGGCCGCCGAGGTTTACGAGCGGGCGCGACCGGGCTATCCCGACGAGGCGGTCGACTGGCTGCTGCCGGCGGGCGGGCGGACGGTGCTCGACCTGGGCGCCGGGACCGGCAAGCTGACCCGCGCGCTGGTCGCCCGGGGGCTCGAGGTGGTCGCGGTCGAGCCGCTCGCCGAGATGCGGGCGAACCTGGAGGCGGCGCTCCCCGAGGTGCGGGCGGTGGCCGGGACGGCGGAGGAGATCCCGCTGCCCGACGGCAGCGTCGACGCGATCACCGTCGCCCAGGCCTGGCATTGGGTCGACCCGGAGAAGGCGACCGCCGAGGCGGCCCGGGTGTTGCGGCCGGGCGGCACGTTGGGGCTGATCTGGAATCGGCGCGACGAGCGGATCGACTGGGTGCGGCGGATCGGCGAGGTGATGGGGAGCGGCGACGCCGAGCTGATCGAGCTCGACGGGGTCGAGATCGGCCCGCCGTTCGGGCCGACCGAGAGCTTCGTCACCGAGTGGCGGCGGCCGATGGATGCCGACCTGCTGGTCGAGATGGCCGCCTCGCGCAGCTACATCATCACCGCGACCCCGCGGCGGCGGCGCGAGATCCTCGACGGGGTGCGCCGGGTGGTCGAAGCCGACCCCCACCTGGGGACCGAGTTCGACTTCCCGTACCGGACCTACTGCTTCCAAGCCTCACGCGACTCCTGATAGCGCCTCGAACTGCTCCTCGGTGAGCTCGAGCTCGGCGGCGCCGAGGTTCTGCTCGAGGTGGGCGACGGATGAGGTGCCGGGGATCGGCAGCATCACCGGCGAGCGCTTCAGCAGCCAGGCGAGCGCCAGCTGCGAGGGCTCGGCCCCGGTGTCGGCGGCGATATCGGCCAGCGGCCCGCCCTCCTCGACCAGTTTGCCGGTCGCCAGCGGGAACCAGGGGATGAAGCCGATGTCGTTGGCCTCGCAGTGCTCGAGCAGCGGCTCGGCGTCGCGGTTGACCAAGTTGTAGAGGTTCTGGACGCTGACGATGTTGGCCACCTTCTGCGCCTCTTTGAGCTGATCGACGACGACCTCGGAGAGGCCGATGTGGTGGATCTTCCCCTCCCCTTGGAGGTTGACGAGTTCGCCCACCTGTTCCTCCAGCGGCACTTTGGAATCGATCCGGTGCAGCTGCATGAGGTCGATCGTCTCCAGGTCCATCCGCCGCAGGCACATCTCGGTCTGCTGGCGCAGGTACTCGGGGCGCCCGACCGCACGCCAGTCTCCGGGCCCCGCCCGGGTGAAGCCGACCTTGGTCGCGATCACCAGATCGTCCGGGTAGGGATGAAGGGCCTCATAGATGAGGTCTTCGGCGACCTCCGGCCCGTAGGCGTCGGCGGTGTCGATGAAGTTGACGCCGGCCTCGACGGCGCGCCTCAGCACGGCGATCGATTCGTCGTGGTCGTCGGGGTCGCCCCAGACGCCCTCGCCGGTCAGCTGCATCGTGCCGTAGCCGAGTCGGTTGACCTCGAGATCGTTGCCGAGCTTGTAGGTCCCGGAGGCTGCTGCGATGGAGGTGCTCATTTGATCGTCCTTTCTCGAAAGTCCGCGCCGTCTCTTCCTTCTTACCTCGCGGCGACCTTCGGCAACCCCCGATGTGTGGGGTACCGGCATCGGGTAGAAACAGCCCGGTGAACCGAGCGCGCGCCAGGGTCCTGCTGCTCCTGCTGCCGGTGGCGGTAGTGCTCGCCGCCTGCGGGTCGGACTCGGGGACCTCTAGCGCGGCGATCGGGACGATCTCCACCAGCGCAAGCGTGGCCGCCGCGGCGGCGCGGGCAGGGGCGACCGACGCCGGCGGCGAAGGCGCGACGCTCGCCGCTTGGCCTGAGTTCGGCCTCGATCCGCAGCGCTCCGACGCGACCGACGCGCCGACCGGGATCACCGCCGCGGACCTCGGCAAGCTGCAGGACCGCCGGGTCACCCTGCCGGGGACGATCGACTCCTCGCCGATCTACCTGGGGGCCGCCAAGGTGCGCGGCGGCACCCACGACGTCGCCGTCGTGACCAGCAGCTACGGGCGCACCTTCGCGCTCGATGCCAACTCCGGCAGGCGCCTCTGGACCTACACGCCGCCCGGCTACCGGGGCTGGGTCGGCAGCGCGAGGATCACCACCACCAGCCCCCTGCTCGACCCGAGCCCCCAGCACCGCTTCGTCTACGCCGCCTCGCCGAACGGCCAGGTTCACAAGCTCGCGCCGGCGAGCGGCAAGGAGGTCCGCTCCGGTGCCTGGCCGGTGACGGTGACGCGCGACCCGACCAAGGAGAAAATGGGCGCGGCGCTGAACGTCGACGGCCCCTACGTGATCGCCGCCACCGCCGGCTACATCGGCGACATCCCGGTCTACCAGGGCCACGTGGTGCTGATCGACCGCGCGAGCGGCAAGATCGCCGCGGTCTTCAACACGCTCTGCGCCAACCGCCGGTCGATCTTCGTCCCGAGCAGCTGCCCGGAGAGCGACTCGGCGATCCTCTCGCGCGGCGGTGCGGTGGTCGAGCCGGGCGGCAGGCGCCTGCTGGTCGACACCGGCAACGCGACCTGGGACGGCCGCCGCTACTTCGGCGACAGCGTACTCGAGTTGACCGTCCCCGGCCTCCACCTACGCCAGTCCTACACGCCCCGCAACCAGGCCGAGCTGAACGCGAACGACCTCGACCTCGGCTCCAGCGCCCCCGCCCTGCTCGGCGGGAACCGGGTGCTGGTCGCAGGCAAGGACGGGGTGATGCGGGTGCTCGACCTGAAGCGTCTCGACGGGCATCCCCCGGGCGGCAAGGCGCGGCTCGGCGGCGAAGTGCAGACGCTCGAAACGCCCGGCCACACCCAACTCTTCACCGCGCCCGCCGTCTGGCACCACGGCAGGCAGACGACCGTCTTCGTCGCCGACTTCTCGGCGACCGCCGCCTTCGCGCTGCGCGGCGGGCGCCTCCACAAGCTCTGGGAAAACGACACGGCGGGGACCAGCCCGATCGTCGCGGGCGGCCTCGTCTACGTCTACGAACCGACCGGCGGCGGGATCGAGGTCTACGAGCCGGACTCCTCGAAGGCGATCACCAAGCTGCCTGGCGCGCCGGGCCATTGGAACAGCCCGATCGTGGTCGATGGCCACGTGATCGAGCCGGAGGGCGACGCCAACGACCACAGCGGCAGCGGCACCATCGACCTGTTCAGCCTGCGCTGAGGGGCGCGCGGCCGCGTCGGGTCGCTAGGCGGGGTTGATCGTGACCGGGGTGCCGATCGGCGTGTAGGGCCAGATCGCGGCCGCCTCTTCGAGCGGCATCTCGACGCAGCCGAGGCTCTGCGGGCTGCCGTAGGAGGGGCGGTCGAAGGCGTGCAGGGCGTCGCCACCGTTGAAGTAGGACACCCACATGATCCCCGGGTCTTCGTAGTGCGAGCCGTCCGGGTTTTCGCCGCTCATCGTCGTTTCTTCGTAGCGCAGGTAGACGGGGAAGGTGCCGACTTCGGTTTCGGCGCCGGGGATGCCGGTGTTGGCGGGTTCTTCGCTGACGATCATCTTGCCGTTGTGCCAGACGTTGACGGTCTCGGGGATCGACTCGTTGACCCAGACGTAGGTGTAGCCGGCGGCGGCCCCCTTGGTCGGTTTGACTTCGCCGGCGATCACCGCCTTCATCACTTCTTCCCAGACGACCGGGCCGGCGAGGCCATCGACTTCGAGGCCGTGCGCTTCCTCGAAGGCCATCAGCGCGCCTTTGACCAGCTCGTTTTCTTCACCGGGCGTCCACAGTTCCTTGAGGCCCGACGGCGTGTTCTTCCAGCGCGGCGCGAAGTGGCCCTTGGGCGCTTCGGTGGTCGCCGCCGCGACCTGGGCTTCCGGGGTCTTGGCGACGCCTTCGCCGGTCCACTTGTAGGGCAGGTAGTGGAGCTCGGCGAGCATCTGCTGCATCCGCAGCTGGGAGCCGGCGGGGACTTCCCACTTGACCTCGGAGGCGCTTTCGGTCGAGCCGTCGGACTGGACCACGTCGACTTCTTCGGGCAGTTCGACCTTCAGGTCGGTGGCGAGCGGGACGCCGAAGCCGGACGGCTTGAAGAGCAACGTGTGGGCGTTCGGTTCCGACCACTTGCCGGCGACTTCCGGCGAAAGCGTCGGCTTTTCCGAGCCGAAGATCTTCTTCACCGGCTTCGAGAAGGTGAGTTCGAGCGGCGTCGAGGCGGGGATCGTGGTGCCCGCGGTGGGACTGGCGGCGACGATCGGCGAGCCGGTCGCCGGGAACCAGGTGACGGTCTTGGGCTTGCCGAGGTGCTCCCACGTCTGGGGGGCGAAGGCGACCAGCATCTGGCCGGCCGACGGCTGCTTGCCGAGCGTGAAGCTGCGGCGCGGCTTGTCGAAGCTGCGGTGCACCATTTCGCCGGGCTGGCCGTAGGCGACCTCGCTGACCGGGCGGCTGAGGTGGAGGCGCGGGTTCTTGCCGCTCTTCACGGTCAGCCAGCGCGCTTCCAGGTTCGCCGCCGGCGCGGTCATCGTCATCGTCAGCTTCTTCTCGCTGCCGGCCAGCCAACCGATCGTGCTCGGCCGCTTTACGGTCGCTTCGACCGTCACCTGCTCGCCGGGATGAAGCTGCGTCTTCGGCACGATCCGGTCGCCCTTCAGTTCGACCGGGATCGCGTCGCCGCTCTTCACCGCGGTGGCGCGGACGCTGGAGACGTCACCGCCGAAGGCCTCGGTGCTGACCTTGCCAAGCGAGGAGCCGTCTTCTTCGAGGCTCGAGCCGGAGAGCGCGAAGGCCGAGACGACGAACGCCGCCACCGCGGCGAGCACCAGCCCGACGATGCCGCCCACGAGGAGGCGCTTCGGCCAGCGGCGCGGCGCCTGCGGTGGGAGGTCCGGCGCGGTCGAACGGTCCTCGATCAGCATGGGACTACAAAGAGTAGGCGCCTCGCTGAGTAAACGTGCGGATTTGTAGACAGATGAATGTCAGGTGGCACTAGGACTGGCCTGAGGCACCGCGGCGACGCTCGGGCGCCTCGAAGAACATCGACGTCGAAACCGTCGGGATGCCCGCTTCGTCGGAGGTCGCCATCCGTTCGGCGCTCTTCGCCTGGACCTCGAGCGTGCGGTCGTACATCTCGTTGTGGATCTCGGCCAGTTCCTGGAAGCCCTCCTCGTCGACCAGCATCGGCGTGCGGAGGATGGCCCGGTTCGGCCGTGAGTCGAAGGTGTGCTCGTCCATCGCCCGGGCGATGTCGGTGACATGGCATTGGAGAACGTAGCGAGTGAAGACCTCCCGCTCCTCCACGCTCTGCGCCGCGAATTCCTCCTCGCTGACGTAAGGCCGCTCGATCGCGCGGTAGAAGTGCTCGACGGCGCCCCGTACCGGCCGCTCGTCGACCAGCTCGATCAGCTCGAGTTGCTGGAGCTTGCGCACGTGGTAGCCGACGTGGCCCACGTCTTTGCCGATCTCCTGGGCGATTTCGACGGGGCTCGCGGTCCGTTCCGCCAGGATCATGAAACAGCGCACGCGGGTGGGGTGGGCGACGATCGCGGCAAGGGTCGTCTCCATGGTTGCGGTCTCGGTTTTGGCGGGGGGCATTTCGGTTGGTCTCCTTGGCTCAAGCGGGATAGCTCTTTCGATCGTAGAGCACTTTCTGAGCAATTCCAGCGGATATTGCTGGAACCACCTGTACTGCTGGAATCTGTTCCAACGGTGGAACAGGTCCCACCGGACAGTGCCGCAAAAAAGTCAGGGAGAAGGGGGGTGAAGAGAGTGAAGATCACCACCACCACGCAGGTCATCGGTTCGACCGCCGTCACGAAGGGCGTCTAGCTTCCGCCGTGAAGGAGGGGCCGGCCGCCTGGGAGTCGGCCCCCTTTTTCGATCCGCGACAATCGGCCGATGCGGTACAACCCTGCCCACGCCGTCACCGATCCCGATGTCGTCCGCGACCTCGTCCGCCAGAACCCCTGGGCGACGATCGTCAGCAACAACGGCGAGTTGATCGCCTCGCACTACCCGGTCCTGCTCGACGAGGACTCCGGCGACCTGGCACTCCTCACCCATGTCGGCCGCCCCGACGAGGAGGTCCACGGCTTCGCCGACCAGGAGGTGATGGTGATCGTCCAGGGCCGCCACGGCTACGTGTCGCCGAGCTGGTACGGGCCCGACGCGACGCGGGCGCCGACCTGGAACTTCAGCGTCGCTCACCTATATGGGGTGCCGGAGGTGCTCGGCGAAGAGGAGAACCTCGCGACGCTGACCCGGCTGGTCGAGCGCTTCGAGCGGGCTGTCGAGGAGCCCCTCTACCTGGACCAGGAGTGGGGACGGCAGATCGCCAAAGGCACGGTCGGGCTGCGGATCCCGGTGACGCGCTTCGTCTGCAAGCGCAAGCTGAGCCAGGACAAGGACGACCTGAGCCGGCGCCAGGTGATCGACAAGCTGCGCCAGCCCGGGCCCTACGAGCATCCCGAGCTGGCCGACGAGATGGAGCGCGAGTGGGAGGCCGAGCTCGCCGCACCTCCGCAGGCCGCCGAGGAGCCCGCGTGACCGATGACGCGCAGATCGTCGTCGCCGACGCGCCGGGACGTCAACGCTTCGAGGTGACGGTCGACGGCGAGCTCGCGGGCTTCCTCGTCTACCGCACCCGCGAGGGCCTCCTGGCGCTGATCCACACCGAGGTCGAGGACCGCTTCGAGGGCCGCGGACTCGGTGGCCGCCTCGCCCGCTTCGCCCTCGACCAGGCCCGCGAGCGGGGCGTCGCCGTCCTCCCCTTCTGCCCCTTCGTCAACGACTGGCTGAAGCGCCACCGCGAATACGTCGACCTCGTCCCGCCCGCCTACCGACCCAATTTCGGCCTCTGAGCGCGCCGATGTCGTTTGCGGCCAGTTGCAGGCCGCGATCGCCGCCGCCCATGACCGGGCGCGCCGCGCCGAGGACACCGACTGGGCCGAGATCCTCGCCCTCTACGCCTCCTCGATCGAGCCGCGTTTCGAAGGCCACCACCGCGTGCACGCGGTCCGCGCCCACCTGCTCGAGCCGGCGGGCGACGGGGCGGCAGCCCGCGCCGAGTACGTGCGCGCCGCCGAGCTGACCGCGAGCCTCCCCGAGCAGCGCTACCTGACCCGCCGCGCGACCCGCCTCGCGGGCGCGGCTTGACGGCGGCCCGCCGGGCGCTCAATCTAGGCCGGGCGTTGCTCTACTTCAGCGACCCTTCGAGCCTCGAGCACGACCCTCGCGACCTGATGCCGGGCCACCCGGAGTCGCCGCCGCGGCTGGTCGCGATCGAGCGCCGGCTCGAGGCGGAGGACTGGCTCGGCTGGGAGCGACGGCCGGCGCCGCGGGCGAGCAGCGAGGAACTGCAGCTCGTCCACACCCCGCGGCACGTCGCCGCGATCCGCGAGCTGAGCGAGGCAGGCGGCGGCGGGATCGACGTCGAGACCTACGACGGGCCGCACTCCTGGCTCGCGGCGACGCACGCCGCCGGGGGTGCCACGGCGATGGCGCGGGTGCTGCTGGCGGGCGAGGCGCGGGCGGGCTTCAGCGCACTGAGGCCGCCCGGCCACCACGCCGAACAGGAGCGGGCGATGGGCTTCTGCCTCTTCAACTCGGTGGCGGTCGCGGCGGCGCTGGCGGTCGCCGAGCTCGGCGCCGACCGGGTGCTGATCCTCGACTGGGACGTCCACCACGGCAACGGCACCGAAGCGATCTTCCGCGATCGCGACGACGTGCTGATGATCGGCATCCACCAGGAGCTGATCTGGCCCGGGACCGGGCCGGCCGAGGATGTCGGGACGGGCCGCGGGAAAGGCTTCACGATCAACGTCCCGGTCCCCGAAGGCTCAGGGCGGGAGGTCTTCCTGTCGCTGCTCGACCGGGTGGTGGCGCCGGTGGCGGGCGAATTCGCGCCGGACCTGATCCTGATCTCGGCCGGCTTCGACGCCCACCGCGACGATCCGCTGGCGACGCTGGCCCTGACCGCCGAGGACTTCGGCCAGATGGCGGTCGAGGTGCGCGAGCTGGGCACGCTGCTCGGCGCCCCGGTCGGCGCCGTGCTGGAGGGCGGCTACTCGCCAAACGCGCTCGCCGACTCGGTGGCGGCGACGATGGGTGGGCTCGGCGGGGAGGGCGAACCGGTGACGGCGCCGGAGACGCCGGTGGCCGACGCCGCCGCGACTCGCGTGGCGCGCTTCTGGCCGGCCGCGGCCGGATCCTGAGCGACAGGGCGGCCGCGGGCAATGGCAGTCGTTTCTGGCCGGCTGTCCGATCGTGAAGTCGCACCGGCGCCGGTAGGTTCCGCGGCGTGAAGTCGCCGCGGAGAATCGTCGTGGTCGCCCTGCTCGGGACGCTCGCGGTCCTGCTCGCCGCGGCCGGGTCCGCCGGGGCCGCACCCCACAGGCACAAGAAGGCAATCCACCCGCCCGCCGCCATCAAGGTCGGCGGGGTGAAGGTCGGCCGCACGCCTGATCGGCACCTCGCGCTGCTGGTCTCCGTCCGCTACCCGATCCAGGCGGCCGACCGGCGGCTCTTCCTCGGGGTCGGGATCGAGCCGAGGCCGGGCACCGCGCCGCTCGACATCGCCGTCTTGCACCGGCTGAGCGCCGGGCCGCCGCGGCGGCCGGAGCGGCGTCGCACCTTCACCTTCGTCCACGAGATCAAGCTTGAACCGAGCGTCGCGCGCCGCCTTTCGAGGGCCTGGGACGAAGGACGCAGGCCGACCGTCACCGTCAAAGCCGAGGCGGGCATCGACATCGACCGGGACGGCAAGCCGGACATCGGGGCGGGCGTCGCGCGGCGCATCCTGCGACTCGCGCCGCCGCCGTTCTTGGCGTTCCCGGCCGGGGGCGCGTCCGACGCCGCGTCATCGGCGTCCGTGGCCTCGGTCCCAACGGCGGCCTCGGCCCCTTCGTCGGCGCAACCGTCCTGCGCCACGGTCCCGGTCGTCGAAGTCGAGCCGCGCGGGCACGCGGCGATCCCGCTCCCCGCCTGCACCAGGCCGGTGCGCTGGAGCGTCACCTCCGGCGCGAGCGCGGGAACCGCCCACCTGGGCGACGACTCGGTCACCTACACCGCGCCGCGCACCCCCGGCACCGAGACGATCGGCCTCGACCACGCCACCGTCGTCGTCAAGGTCGTACGGCCGTGGAGCGCCCTCGGCGCGCCGCTTGGCTCCTCATCAGGCGAAGGCCCGGTCGTCCGCGCGATGGGCGACTCGGTCACCGCCGGGTTCGGCTACTACAGCGACGGCTCGTCGATGGGAATCCTCTCGCTGTACGAATGCAAACCGGTGGGGACGAAGCTCGACGACGCCTGCTCCTCGAACTCGACCGCGACCAAGAACGGCCTCGAAGAAGTCCCCTACGCGCCCGACTACGGCCTCTCGAACAACATCTCCTGGGCGGCCCAGTGGGCGAACGAGTACGCCGTCACGAACTACAAGAACTTCGCGGTGAGCGGGTCGGAACCGGTCAACTGGGCGCCGGAAGGGAGCCTCTACACGACGACGAAGCAGATCGAGGCCGAAGACCCGGACTACATCCTGATGACGATCGGCGCCAACCCGATCCTCGCCAACACCCTGTTCGGGCTCGGGTCGACGGCCTGCGCACTCGAGTCCGACGTCACCGGCGGCTACCAGGAATGCGTCGAGGAAGAGTTCGAAGAAGTCCACCTACGGCGCGAACTGAAGAAGCTCTACACCGACCTGATGGAAAAGACGCACGCGACGATCTACCTGATGCAGTACCACCTCGCGATTCCCTCCTCGGCGATCTTCTACAGCGTCACCCAGATCGCCGAGATGGGGAAGTTGATGAACGAAACGATCGCCGAAGTCGCAAAGGAAGTGAGCTCGACGCGCCTCCAGGTGGTCGCGCCGCCCCACTTCAACGTCGGGATCAGCCTCGAACCGGTCTACCCGTCGGCCTTCACCTGCTCCTACTTCGAATTCGGCGTCGACGGCCCGAGCGTGCAGTCGACCCCGACCCAGACCGAGCTGAAGGTCGCCCACTACCCCTCCTTCTGCGGCGGCCCGGCCGACGGCGGCGAACCGTGGGTGATCAGCGGCGACACCGGCATCCACCCGAGCGCCGCCGGCTACCAGCAGATGGCGGCCCAGGTGCCGCCGCCCGCCCCGCGCGGCTGAGCGTCGCTGGGCGGGCCGTTCCGCGACGCGAATGACTCAGGCGCCGACGAACTCGGCGGAGAGGTCGAGGAAGCCGATCCCGGCGGGCGGCTCGACCCGGTCGGGGTGGAAGAGGCGGGCGAGCAGCTCGACCCCGTCGACCAGGCGCGGGCCGGGTCGCGAGTAGGTGGAGGCGGCGTCGACCGCGAAGACGCGGGCCGCGCCGAGCGCCGCGATCTCCTCGCGGTGCTCCTCGGCCTGGGCGCGGGAGTCCTCGACGTACATCCCGCAGGGCATCACGACGACCACCTCGGGGCGGAGCCCGGCGAGCCGGTCCCAGGGCACCTCGGGCGACTTCGCGCCGCGTGGCCCGGCGATGTCGAGGCCGCCCGCCATCTCGACCATCTCCGGCACCCAGTGGCCGCCGACGTAGGGCGGATCGAGCCACTCGAGCGCGACGACGCGCGGGGTCGGCGCGCCCGCGACCGCGGCGCGGACCGTCGCCAGCCGCTCCTCCAGCGCGGCGCGGACCGCGCCGGCGCGCTCGCCGATCCCGGCCGCCTCGCCGAGCCGGGTCAGGTCGGCAAGGACCTCGGCGAGCGAGCTCGGGTCCTGCTGCAGCACCCGCGGCGGCCCGGGCAGCCGCGCCGCCACCTCGACCACGTCCTCGTAGGAGACGGCGCAGACCTCGCAGACCGCCTGGGTGACGATCAGGTCCGGCGCCAGCTCCGCGAGGCGCTCCTCGTCGAGGCTGTAGAGCGCCTTGCCTTCGCCGACGATCCGCTTCACCGCGGCGTCGATCTCGCCCGCCGGGAGCCCCTCCGGCATCACCGTCGCGGTCAGGCGCGGCAGCGCCGCGGCGGCGGGCGGGAAGTCGCACTCGTGGGTGACGCCGACGGTCTGCTCGCCGAGGCCGAGGGCGAAGAGCATCTCGGTCGAGGAGGGGACGAGGCTGGCGATCCGCACCCCGCAATGGTCCCAGGGCCGCCGGGCCGAGGTCGGCCGCCTGGGAAGAGTGGGACTGGTTGGCCCGGGAGGCCCACGGCGGGTAACCCCACGCCTGGCGTTCGCAGTTCTCCGCGCTATCGGCGGATCACTGCGAACGCACAGGTGGGTTGCGGTTAGCCGATCGCGGCCTCGAGCACCGCGGCGGCGCCTTCCATGCCCGCCTTGTTGGGATGGACAGGAGCGGCCAGTTCGCCCGGGACCAGCGGTTCGACCCAGCGGGTCGAGCTGCCCTTGCAGGAGTCGTGGCCGATGCTCGCGTTGTACCAATTGACGATGGTCGCGCCGTGGGCAGCGGCCTGGGTCGCCAGCATCGCGTTGAGCCGTTCCTCGGTGGCGTGCAGGTAGGGCACGTCGCCGAAGCCGAGCGGCACGGTCGGCCAGCAGCCGCTGCCGGACGGCAGGATGTCCGCGTAGTTGACGACGAAGACGCGCGCGTTCGGCGAGCGTTCGTGGATGCCCTGAAGCACCGCGCCCACCTTCGGCGCCGTATTTTCGATCCGTTCGGCCAACTGGTCGTGGCCGCCCGAGTCGTACTGGTTCTTGCACGGCGTCGAGAACGGGTTGAGCGTGATGCAGTTCTCGAGGACTTCCGAGAACCCGATGTCGTTGCCGCCGATCGTCAGCGAGACGATGTTGGTGCTCGCCGAGAGCCCGTTGAACTGGGGCGGGTTCGGCCCCGGTTCGACGTTCTGCGTTTCGGTCATGTCATTGGTGGTCGCGCCGCTGCAGCTGACGTCGGTGAGGGTCAGCCCTTTCGCCGAGGCGGTCAGGTGCGCGTAGTTGTGGTCAGACCGCAGGCACCCGAGCGGGTTCAGCGACTGGTTGGGGATCAGCGGCCCGGCGGCATACGAATCGCCGAGCGCCGTGTAGGTGGCCGCGCCCGCGCTCGCCGCGGCGAAGCCGCCGAGCGCTGCCATCACGACCATGACCAAAAAGACGGTGCGCCCCCGCGCCGGCCGCCTGGTCTCGGTGAATACGTCCATGAACTTCTCCTTCCCATTGCACGGTGGTCCCTGCCTCCCGTGACTTCCCTAGGAGAATTAATGCTCAGATTCGTTTGATTTCAAACCCCCGGCGGACGAGAAGACGACCCCCGCGGGGGTCAGAGGTCGATCGCGGAGCCGATCGTCACGGTGCGGTCGGCGGGGAGGTGGAAGTAGTCGGCGGGGCTGGAGGCGTTGCGGGCGAGGGCAATGTAGAGCTGCTTACGCCAGCGGCTCATCCCGGTGTTCGGGACGGGCCGGATCGTCACCTGCGAGAGGTAATAGACGGCGTCCTCCTCGTTCGCGTTGCCCTCGAGCCCGCGCATGCAGGCGAGGGAGAAGAGGTGGGGAACTTTGATCGCTTCCTGGAAGCCGACTTTGGCGGTCAGGTGGGAGATCCCATCGTCCTCGTAGCCGAGGTGGTCGACGACGAGGTGGTCGTCCTCGGAGACGTAGGGGGTGCGGGTCGTCTCGATCGAGATGATCACGATCGACTCGTGCAGGGCGTGGGCGTGTTCGAAGCTGGCGCGGAGGGCGAGCGGCGTCGTCTCGCGGCGGGCATTGAGATAGACGGCGGTGCCCGGCGTCCGTGGCGGCTGCGGGTCGGCCGCGTGCAGTTCGTCGACGAACGTCTGCAGCGAACCCTCCGCCTCGATCCGCGAGTCGCGGATTTCCTTGGTGCCGCGCCGCCAGGTGCTGAGGATCGTGAACATCACGAAGCCGACCATGAGCGGGAACCAGCCGCCATGCGCGGTCTTGGTCAGGTTGGCGCCGAGGAAGGCGAGGTCGACGGTGAAGAAGACGAGGGCGCCGATCCCCACCAGCCACCCCGGTTTCTTCCACAGCGCCCGGGCGATCACCAGGAAGAGCAGGGTGTCGGCGGTGATCGTGCCGGTTACCGCGATCCCGTAGGCGGAGCCCAGCTTGGTCGAGGAGCCGAAGCCGACCACCAGCGCGACCACCGCGGCGAGCAGGAACCAGTTGACCGCGGGCAGATAGACCTGGCCGATCTCCTCGGCCGAGGTGTGGCGGATCTGGAGGCGGGGCAGGAAGCCGAGCTGGATCGCCTGCTTGGTCACCGAGAAGGCGCCCGAGATCACCGCCTGCGAGGCGATCACCGTCGCCACCGTCGCCAGCACCACCATCGGCACCCGTCCCCAGTGCGGGATCAGCAGGAAGAAAGGGTTGGAGATCGCGCTCGGGTCGCCGACGATCAACGCCCCCTGGCCCATGTAGTTGAGGGTCAGCGCCGGGAAGACGACGAAAAACCAGGCGCGCGAGATCGGCGGCCGGCCGAACTGGCCCATGTCGGCGTAGAGCGCCTCGGCGCCGGTGATCGTCAGCACCACCGCGCCGAGCGAGATGAAGGCGGTGCCGAAGTGGCGGCCGAAGAACTCGACCCCGTAGCTCGGCGAGAGCGCCTTGACGATCTCCGGGTGGGCGACGACCTGCCCCAGCCCGGCCGCCCCGATCACCGCGAACCAGAAGAGCATCACCGGCCCGAAGACGCGGCCGATCCGGTGGGTGCCGAAGCGCTGCACCGCGAAGAGGACGACGAGCACGGCGATCGTCACCGGCACGACCAGCGAGTGGATGCTCGGCTCGACCACCTTCACCCCTTCGACCGCCGAGAGGACCGAGATCGCCGGGGTGATCATCCCGTCGCCGTAGAAGAGCGCCACCCCGAACATGCCGATCGCGATCAGCCCGAACTTGATCTTGGCGCTGTCGAGCTTGGTGCTTTCGACCTTGGCGATCAGCGCCAGGATGCCGCCCTCGCCTTCGTTGTCGGCGCGCATGATGAAGATGACGAACTCGATCGAGACGATCAGCGTGATCGCCCAGAAGACCAGCGAGATCACCCCGAAGACGTCCGCTTCGGTCGGCTTCACCGCGCCGTGGTCCTCGGAGAAGACCGTCTGCAGCGCGTAGAGCGGGCTGGTGCCGATGTCGCCGAAGACGACGCCGAGGGCGCCCAGCGCCAGCGCCGCCATGCCGAGTTGACGGCGGGTCGGCGTGCGCGTGTGGCGGCCGGCGGCCGAGGTCGTCATGCGGGAAACCTAGCTAGGCGAAGGCCACGCGGCGGCCGGCTGACCTCCCGCCAAGTGGCGATAACTGTCCATGAGGACAGCACGGACGTAGTCGGGCCGGTTGAAGACCTGAGAATGGGTGAAGCGCAGGGTGCGGAGCCCGGTCCGGGCGTGGGCCTGGTCGCGGCCGATGTCGGTCGCCTGCTCGGCGGCGGTCCGGTGGTGGCGGAGGCTGTCGGTCTCGACGACGAAGCCGAGGTCCGGCCAGAAGAAGTCGACGCGGAAGCGGCCGAGGCGGCGCTGGGTGTCGGGCGCCGGCAGACCGGTGGCCCGGACGATCGCGAGGAAGCGACGCTCGAGCGCGTTCTGGGCGCGGCTGAAGGTCTGCGAGTCGAGGAGACGGCGGAGGCGTCCGCTGCCGCGGCGGCCGGCGAACGGCCCTGCCTCAAGCGCCCTTCGCAGGCGCTCCGTGGCGACGAGTCCGCGACGGTCGGCCTCGTTGACCGCGTCTTCGAGCTCTTCGTCCGGAAGGCAGGTGGCGAGGTCGATGAGGATCGAGATCGGGTCGCCGACGGGGATCCGGTGGCGGTACCGCCTGCGCAGATACTTCCGTCGATGCGATCTGATCCCGGCCCGACGGTGACGAAAGTCGGTGCCGACGGCGACGTCGATCGGACCGTCGTCACTTCGGTGGATGCCCCAAAGCTCGGCGCCGCTTCGGTGGCTCAACTGGGCGCCGGTCCACAGGCGAGCACCGCGGCCATCAGGTCGCCGTGGCGGCTGAGTTCCCTCCGTCCGACGGCATAGACCCCGCGGTGCACCTCGTGCAGGCGGCCGGTCGCGAGCCGCCGGCGAATCGCCTCGGGCGAGATCCCCAGGTCGAGAAGCTGCGCCCGAGCGACCACGCCGTGCTGGGCGCGGGTCAGCGCCCAGGCATCGCCCGCCCAGGACTGGTGCATTCGCGGGGTCATCGCACCGTCAATGCACCGCTCGCGGTGACTCTCCCCCGGCGGGGCCGGAACTTCGCGCAGCCTGCGAGACTTGAGGCATGGCCTCATCCCGAATCCCGGACCCGATCGAGTCGGTCCGCCACCAACTGCGGCCGCTCTTCGACCAGATCGTGATCAAGGAGCTCGATCAGGACCGGGTGCGGCGCTCCGGGCTGGTCGTCCCGCCCGGGACGCACGAGCCGCCGCCGGAACAGGGGATCGTGCTCGCGGTCGGGCCGGGGCTCGACTGGTGGGCCGGGGCCGGGGTCGAGATGCCGGTCGAGGTCGGCGACCATGTCGTCTTCCCGGCCAGCGCCGGGGCCTGGGTCGAAGTCGACGAGGAGCGCCTGCTGGTCTGCCGGGTCACGCAGCTGCTCGGCGTGCTCGAGTCGGCGTCGCTCGGCAACTAGCGCGGTCGGAAACCTCGGCCAGGCCGAAGAAAGTCGCCACGCTAGGGCATCCGCGCGAAGGCGCGGGCGGTGATCGCGCCGGCGAGGCGGAGCTGCGAGCGCCCGCTCGAATCGGGGATGCGGTCGATGTAGCCGCGCGCCCGCTCGGCGACCTCCGGTTCGCCTTCGGCGGCGATCGCCACCGCGCAGCCCGCCACTTCGCGGACCACCGCGGGCTCGACCGAGAGCAGGGCGTCGAAGGTCCGATCCTTGTCGGCCTGCTCGGCGGCGCCGACCGTTTCCCAGCCGATCAGGCAGGCCGAGTAGCCGGGGGCGAGGCAGATCACGGCCCACTCGTTGGCGGCCGGCGCGGTGGTGTTGATCGGCACCTCGACCGGGGCGTCGCGCGGCCGCCGCGCCCGCTCGAAGGTCGCGAGGACGAAGGTCAGGCCGGCGCCGCGGGCGAGCCGCCGCCAGCGCTGCTCGCTCGCCCGGTAGAACTCCGGCCGCTGGAAGGCGCCGATCATCAGCGCCCGCTCCGCGCGGGCGGCGCTCTCCTCCTCGACCGCGCGCGAGAGGTGGAGCATCTGCGGCTTGCGAATCGCCACCGGCAGCAGGTCGGGACGGCGCTCGCGCAGCGGCGCGAACAGCGAAGGCGGCCCGCTCGGCTCGGCGGTGACCCGCTCGATCGCCACCGCCAGCGAGAGGCCGCGCTTGCGCTCCCGCATCACGGCGCGGATCTGCTCGACCTCCTCGGGGGTGTAGCGCCGGTGGCCGGAGGGCTCGCGGCGCGGCGAGGGGAAGCCGAAGCGCCGCTCCCAGGCGCGCAGGGTCGCTTCCCCAACGCCCGTCGCGGCGACCGCCTCGCCGATGCTGAGGGACGCGTCCCCACGGTGCCGGGACTCGATTTCGACGTTCGCGCTCACCTGCCGATTGACTCCGGTACCCGCCTGGGCGCTTCGCCACTCAGGCCGATTTGACGGGAAGGGCGGGCGGCTGCGGCGGGCCGCTACAGGTGGACCGGCGCTTCGCGGCGCCGGTCCGAGCGCTTGGCCCGCAGCATGCGGTCGTCGGCGGAGCGCATCAGCGTCTCGAAGTCCTGGCCGTCGTCGGGGAAGACGGCCCAGCCGACCGAGGTGCTCGGCGAGGGGAGCTCGCTCTCGGGGTCGCCGAGGCCGACCGCGGTCCGCACCGCTTCAGCCAGCCCGGCGGCGTTTTCGCCGTGCGCGCCGGGGGCGATGATCGCGAACTCGTCGCCGCCGATCCGCGCCATCGTGTCGGTCGAGCGCAGCACCGAGAGCGCGCGCGCCGTCGCCTCCTGCAGGACCGCGTCGCCGACCTGGTGGCCGTGGCGGTCGTTGACGCCCTTGAAGTCGTCGAGGTCGAGAATCAGCAGCGCCAGCGGGCTGGCGTCGAGGCCGCGCCGGCCGAACGGCCGCGTCCGCCGCTCCACCTCCCGCTTCATCGTCGCGTCGAAGTAGCGGCGGTTGCCGACTCCGGTCAGCGGATCGCGGTTGGCGAACTCGCGCTGGCGCACCTCGGCGGCGACCAGCCGCTTCTTCAGCCCGACCATCACCCAGGTGGCGACGAGGAAGCCGATTGCGAGGGCGATGTAGCGGGGCAGGAAGGCGTTGTCGATCGCGTTGGAGTCGTAGGCCAGCGGGCCCCCGGCGGCGATGATCAGCTCGACCGTCAGCGGCCAGGCCCAGCGCTCGGGGAAGAAGAAGGCGGCGTAGAGGAGCGGGCAGACGAGTAGCGGCTCGATGTAGGAGAGCGAGCCGCCGGTCATGTAGATCGCCAGGCCGGCGACCGGGATCGTCAGCACCATGCCGATCGCCAGCGCGTTCATCGAGGCGCGCTCCCAGGGGATCCAGCCGACCACACTGGCGAGGCCGTAGAGGAAGACGGCCAGGCCGAGCGCGAGGACCAGCGGGGTGGCGACGTGGTGGGACCCGGGGACGAAGACGTTGACCGCCCCGACCACGGCCGCGAACATCCAGAGGACGCCGGAGATCCGCCCCATGCGGGCGCGCTCGTCGGGCGCTTCGGCGAAGGCGGCGCGGGCCTGGGTGATCTGCTCGGGGATCGTCAGCACTCACCGTTCTCTTCGGCCGAAAGTGCCGGGTGGATTAGCGCCGGGAAGATTTTCGACGCTTATGCCAGGAACCGATCTGAGCGTTCAGCCCTCGACCGCTGCGGGTTCGCCCTCGCGCTCGCCTGCGGCCGGCCCGCCGGCCGGTCCGCCGTGCTCGGCCGCGGCGGGGACCGGCACCGGCTTGAGGACGAAGATCGCGATCAGCACCGAGGCGGCGGCGAGGCCGGCGCCGACCAGGTAGGCGAGGTGGTAGCCGGAGGTGAGCGCCGGCTTCAGCGCCTCGCCCGCCGCCTGCAGGTTTTCGGTGCGCTCGGTGGAGAGCGTCGCCAGCACCGCGAGGCCGACCGCGCCGCCCACCTGCATGCTGGTGTTGACGAGTCCCGAGGCGAGCCCGGCGTCCTCCGGCGTCGCCCCCGACATCGCCAGGGTCATGATCCCCGGGAACGAGGTGCCGATCCCGACCGCGATCAGGAGGAACGGCGGCAGCAGGTCGGTCAGGTAGTTGCCGTCGACCGGCGTGCGGGCGAAGAGCAGCAGGGCGATCGTCACCAGGATGAAGCCGGGGATGAGGATGTTGCGGGGCCCGAAGCGCATGATCAGCTTTTCCGAGAAGCCGAGCGAGAGGCCGCCCATCACCACCGTCGTCGGCAGGAAGGCGAGCCCGACCTCGAGCGCGCTGTAGCCGAGCACCTTCTGCAGGTAGAGGGCGCCGAGGAAGAACATCCCGAACATCCCGGCGACCAGCAGCGACTGCATCGCGTTGGCGCCGACCACGTTGCGCGAGCTGAACAGGCGCAGCGGCATCAGCGGGTTGGCGATCCGCCCCTGGCGGCGGAGGAAGGCGACCAGCAGCGCCGCCGAGATCACGAGGCCGGCGATCGTCCGCGGGTCGACCCAGCCCCATTCGGTGATCTGCAGAATCGTGAAGACGCCGAGCATCAGCGCCAGGGTGACCAGGGCGGCGCCGGGGAAGTCGGCGCCCTGCTTGAGGCCGAGCCCCTGCGGGTCGTCGACCAGGCGCAGCGCGAGCCAGCCGACCAGCACCCCGATCGGCAGGTTGATCACGAAGATGAAGTGCCAGGAGATCGCCTGGGTGAGGACGCCGCCGAGCAGCAGGCCGATCGAGCCGCCCGCCGAGGCGACGAAGCCGTAGACGCCGATCGCTTTCGCCTGCTCGGCGCGCGTCGGGAACATCCGCACGATCATCGCCAGGATCACCGCCGAGGCGAGCGCCCCGCCGATCCCCTGGATGAAGCGGGCGCCGATCAGCACCACCTGGTCGGGCGAGGCGGCGCAGAAGGCGGAGGCGACGGTGAAGATCCCGAGGCCGACGAGGAAGACGCGGCGCTGGCCGAGCAGGTCGCCGAGCCGGCCGGCGAGGAGCAGGAGGCCGCCGAAGGGGATCATGTAGGCGTTCACGACCCAGGCCAGGTTCGCCTGCGAGAAGTCGAGGTCTTCCTGGATCGAGGGCAGCGCGACGTTCACGATCGTCGCGTCGAGGACGATCATCAGCATGCCCGCGCAGAGCACGTAGAGGGCGAGCCAACGGTTTTGTTGTGGGGAAGTCGTGGTCATGTGGATAGGACCGGTCGGGGGACGAGAACTCATCGCCCCCGGGTGAATTCGCGGGGCCAGGGATCGAGACGGTCCGGCGGCCCGCAGCGGGTGAACACCAGCCGGACCTGCTCGGGATCCGGGGCGAAATCGGGCGAGTGAGCATAGCCGCCCTCGGGCACGTCGGCAGGCTCAGCCCTCGCCGTCGTAGTAGCCGACCGACGAGGAGCGGCGCACGGTCATGTCGACGTCGGGGTCGCCGGCCCAGACGCCGACCTTGTCGGAGTCCGGGTAGACGGTCAGGGTCGGGTGGACGACGGTTGAGAACATCAGCACCCGGACGGGCTCCTCGGCGTCGTTGCGGATCTGGTGGGCGCCCTGCGGCCCGCGCGGGAAGCAGGCGACGTCCCAGGGCGCGAGCCGCTCCTCGCCCTCGGGCGTGCGCAGGGTCGGGTTGCCGGCGATCACCAGCAGCCACTCCTCCTCACCGCACTCGTAGTGGTAGGGGCAGATCGCCTGGCCGGGGGGCAGATCGTAGACGCTGATCCCGGTCTCCTTGGCGCCCAGCAGGCCGCCCAGCCGCGCCATCCCGGCGCGGAAGCCCTCCGGGTCGGTCCCGTCCCAGGCGAAGTCCGGTTTCCCGATGTTGGCCTTCTTCACGAAATCGACGCTACCAATGCGGCGGCAGCCTCAGTAGTTTTGTGTAGTGAACTCGGTTAGGGAGCCGCTCGGGGAGAGCGCGGGAGACGAGCTGCGAACCCGTGTCGTGACCTCGGTCCTGGACGCGGTCCTGGTGCTGGACGCCGAGGAGACGGTGGTCGAGTTCAGCCCGGCGGCGGAGGAGCTCTTCGGGATCGCCCGCGCCGAAGCGATCGGCCGTGACCTGGTCGAGCTGATCGTCCCGGCCGAGCTGCAGGCGAGCGTCCGCTACTGCTTCGCGGGCGGCGAGGGCGAGCCGCCGGCCGGCGAGGCGGAGCTGCTGGGACGGCGGATCGAACTGCCCGTCCGGCGGGGCGACGGCGCCGGCTTCCGCGCCGAGCTGACGATCATCCGCGCGCCCCAGGAGGGCTACGGGCCGACGGTGATCGCCCGCGACGTCAGCCACCGGGTCGAAATCGACCGCGCCCGGGCGCACATGGACCAGGTCGTCGCCGGGAGCCGCGACGCCCTCTTCTCGAAAGATCTGCAGGGCGTCGTCACCACCTGGAACCCGGCCGCCCAGCACCTCTACGGCTACACGGCCGAGGAGGCGGTCGGCCGCCACGTCTCCTTCCTGATGCCCGACGAGCTGAAGTACGAAGCCGACCAAATCCTCGCCGCGATCCGCCGCCACCAACACATCGAAACCCATGAGACGCGCCGGGTCCGCAAGGACGGGACGGTGATCGACGTCTCCCTGACGATCTCCCCGATCAGCACCGCGGGCCGGCTCTACGGGGCCTCGGTGATCGCCCGCGACATCACCAGCGAGCGCCGGCGCCGGCGCGCCCGCGACTTCCTGATCGCCGCCACCCGCGACCTCGACGCCTCGCTCGACCCGGAAGAGACGGCGCGCAACATCGTCGCCAAAGCGGTCCCCGAGCTGGCCGAGGTCTGCATCATCGACTTCGTCCGCGAGGACGGGCGGATCGGCGATTCGGTCGCCGCCTCGGCGATCCCCGGCGCGGCGGAGCGGCTGGAGCAAATCCGCCGCGACTCGCCGCTCGAGCCGGACGGCGACCACCCGGTGGCACAGGTGCTGCGGGCGGGCGAGCCGATGATCTGGCGCGACCTGAAACGGCCCGACGTGGTCGAGGAAGTGGCCCAGACCGACGAGCACCGGGAGCTGATGGACGAGGCCGGCTACGAATCGGCGGCCGTGGTGGGACTGGTCGCGCGGGGACGGCAGATCGGCGCGCTCTCCTTCCTCCACACCAACGCCAGCGTCCGCTACGAGCGGTCCGAGCTCGAGTTCCTCGGTGACCTCGGCGACCGCGCCGCGCTGGCGATCGACAACGCACGCCTCTACCAGGAGCGCGACGCGATCGCCCGCAACCTGCAGCGCGGCCTGCGCCCGCCGCGGCCGGTGCGGGTCGAGGGGCTCGAGTCGGCGGTCGTCTTCGAGGCGGCCGGGCGCGGGATCGAGATCGGCGGCGACCTCTACGACGTGCTGCCGACCGACGACGGCTGCTGGGTGCTGATCGGCGACGTGGCGGGCAAGGGGTCGGCGGCGGCCGGGGTCTCGGTGGCGCTGCGCCACGCGGTGCGCGGCCTGACCCGCGAGGTCGACGAGCCCGAGGAGGTGCTGGCGCGGGTCAACGAGCTGCTGCTGGAGGGGACCGGGCTGAACGACTTCGCCACCGCGATGCTGGTGCGGCTGCGCGACACGGAGGGCGGCTGGACGCTGGCGGCGGCGAGCGCCGGGCACCCGCCGGCGGTCCTCGTGCGCAAAGGCGCCGCCCGGCTGTTCGGCGGCGGCACCGTGCTGGGGGCGCTCCAGGACGCCAGGGTGCAGCGCCACGACGCCGTTTTCGAGCGCGGCGACACGCTCGTCTTCTGCACCGACGGTTGGCTCGAGGCGGGGCCGCAGTCCGAGCACCGCGATCCGCAGGAGCTGGCGCGGCTGGCCGAATACCTTGCGTCGCTGGCGCTCGAGGAGATGATCGCGCGGCTGCGCGGCGACGCGCTCAGCCGTTCAGGTGGGGTCCTGCACGACGACATCGTGCTGCTGGCCATGCGGCGCGTCTAGGCGAGCCCGGCGTCGATCCGCAGGCGCACCCGCGTTCCGGACGGGCCGCTGTCGATCGCCAAGCCGTCGCAGAGCTGGGCGGCGATCCAGAGGCCGCGGCCGCTTTCGGCGGCGGGACCGGGGCGCACCTGGCCGACGGTCGGGTCGGTGATCGTGCCCGCGTCGGCGACCTCGGCGAAGACGGCACCGTCCGCACCCCAGACCGTCGCCAGGCCGCGGCCGCCGCCGTGCAGGATGCTGTTCGCGGCGAGCTCGGAGGTGGCGACCGTGAGGTCTTCGGTGCGGCCCGGGCCGAGGCCGCTCGCGGTGGCGGTGGCGGCGACCAGGGCGCGGAGGTCGTGCAGGTCGTCGAGCCCGAACTCGAGGCGGCGAGCCCGCAGCGGCGCGAGCGGGAAGCCCGCGTGGAGGGGGTCGGTCCGGATCGCCTGCATGCCCTCCGCTACCCGGCAGCGGGGCGGCTTCAATCCGCGACTTTGCATCGTCAACCTTTAGCGGCGGAGCGGGCCGCCCGGGCGGGCGGGTCGCCCAGCCAGTAGCGGGGGCCGGCGCCGAGGCCCGCGGCCTGGTCGTGCGGGTTGGCGAGCTTGCAGCGGTCGAGCGAGAGGCAGCCGCAGCCGATGCACTCGGTGAGGCCGACCTTGAGGCGCTCCAGCTCGGCGATCCGCTCGTCGATGCGGCCGCTCCAGGTGGCCGAGAGGCGCGACCAGTCGCGGCGGCTGGGGACCCCGTGCGGGGGCAGCTTGGCGAGCTCGGCGGCGATCTCCTCGAGGCTGAGTCCGACCTTCTGGGCGAAGACGATGAAGGCGATCCGGCGCAACACCGGACGCGGGTAGCGGCGGTGGCTGGAGCCCTCGCGCTCCGCCGAGATCAGGCCGCGCTCTTCGTAATAGCGCAGGGCGGAGGCGGCGACGCCACTGCGCCGCGCCGTCTCGGAGATGGTGAGCAGGGGCGCCACCCGGGGATCGAATCACGATTCGGCCTTGACTTCAAGCTCACTTGAACTTGTACGGTCGGCGGACGGTCCCGGGATCAGGGACGGATTCCCCACCGAGGAGGCGACGCAGATGAGCACCACCACCGCGAGCGCGAGCGCGAGGATCACCGAGGAGGTCACCAGCTGGGACGGGGTCGAGGCCGGGCCCGGCAAGCGCGGCGAGTTCGCCTTCCGGCTCGGGCGCCGCGAGATCGGCCACCTGCACGGCGACCATGCCGCCCACTTCTTCTTCCCGCCGGAAGTCTGGGAGGAGCTCGCCCGGCAGGGCCGGATCGTCGAGCACCCCGTCTTCCCCGGCCGCCACGGCCCGGCCGCGCGCCGGATCGAGGACGACGCCGATGTCGCCGACGTGATCGCCCTGATGCGGATCAACTACGAGGACGCCAGAGCCCGCGGCGTCCGCTGAAGCTCAGATCAGCTCACTCGCTTCGAGGGCCTCGTCCCCGAGGCTCTGCCTGACCGGGTCGGAGCGGCCGACCTCGGCGGCGGAGTCCTAAGATCGGCCTGATGAAGGCGATCGTCCAGCACGAGGTCGGCGGGCCGGAGGTGCTCCGCCTCGAGGAGGTCGCCGCGCCGGAGCCGATCCCGACCGAGGTCCAGGTCCAGGTCCAGGCCGTCGGGGTCAACCCGGTCGACTTGAAGACGCGTGAAGGCGGGGGAATGGCCGCGGTGCTCGGCGACCCGCCGTTCACGGTCGGCTGGGACGTCTGCGGCGAGGTCACGGCGGTGGGCGGCGGCGTCACCCGGTTCCAGGTCGGCGACGAAGTGTTCGGGATGCCGTGGTTCCCGCGCGAAGCGGCCGCCTACGCGGAGCTCGTCACCGCGCCCTCGCGCCACTTCGAGCACAAGCCGCACGCGCTCTCGACCGAGGAGGCGGGGGCGCTGCCGCTGGCCGGGCTGACCGCCTGGCAGATCGTCGTCGACACGATCCGCGTGCAGGAGGGCGACGACGTGCTGATCCACGGCGGCGCGGGCGGGGTCGGCCACCTCGCCGTGCAGGTCGCGGCGGCGCGGGGGGCGACCGTCATCGCGACGGCGCGGCGCGAGCAGGCCGACTTCCTCGCCGGGCTCGGCGCGACCCGCACGATCGACTACCGCGACGACGACTTCGACCGGTTGCTGAGCGACCTCGACTCGGTGATCGACTTGACCGGGCGCTACGGGGAGCGCTCGCTCCGGGTGCTGCGGCCGGGCGGCACCCTGGTCTCGGTCCCGAGCGGCGTCGACCCGGAGCTGCACGAGCTCGCCAACCGGCAGAAGGTGCGCTCGACCGGGATCCTGGTCGAGCCCGACCCGGTCGGCCTGGCGGGGCTCTGCCACCTGATCGAGTGCGGCAAGCTGCAGATCGAGGTCGACGAGGCCTTCGACCTCGAGCGCGCCGCCGACGCCCACCGTCACGCCGAAACCAGCCATGGGGCCGGCAAGATCGTCCTCCGAGTTCCATGAGCCGCTCCTACGAAGACACCGTCGCGCTGGTCACCGGGGCTACCGACGGCCTCGGCCGCGCCGTCGCCGAGCGGCTCGCCGGGCTGGGGATGACCGTCCACCTGCACGGTCGCACCGCCGAGAAGCTCGAGGCGGCGGCCCGCGAGATCGCGGCCGCGACCGGCAACGATCGCCTGCCCGTCCACCGCGCCGACTTCGCCTCGCTGGCGGAGGTGCGCGCCCTCGCCGAGGAGATCGAAGCCCTCCCCGCCCTCCACCTGCTGGTCAACAACGCCGGGATCGGCTCGGGCCTGCCCGACTCGCCGGAGCGCCAGGAGAGTGCCGACGGGATCGAGCTGCGCTTCGCGGTCAACTACCTGGCGGGCTTCGTCCTCACCACCCGCCTGCTGCCGCTACTGGAACGCTCGGCCCCCTCGCGCATCGTCATGGTGGCCTCCCTCGGCCAGGCCGCGCTCGACTTCGACGACCCCCAGCTCCAGCGCTCCCTCTACGAAGGCCGCCGCGCCTACGCCCAGAGCAAGCTCGCCCAGATCTCCTTCGCCAACGAGCTGGCCGACCGCCTCGGCCCCGACGCCGGCGTCACCGTCAACTCCCTCCACCCCGCCACCTTCATGCCGACCAAGATCGTGCTCGAGGAGCGTGGCACCTCGGTCGACGAGCTGCAGCGCGGCGTCGATTCCACCGTCCGCCTCGCCCTCGACCCCGAGCTCGATCACATCTCCGGCCGCTTCTTCGACCGCGAGAACGAGGCCCGTGCCGAATCCCAGGCCTACGACCCCGAGGCCCGCCGCCGCCTCTGGGAGCTGAGCGAGGACCTCGCGGGCGATTTCTTGCGCTAGTCGGTCTTCGCCGAAATCTTTTGTCTGATGCCGGCGACGGCAGTTCGTGCGAACATACGTTCGTATGGAGATCGCTTGCGTCATCGACTGTCGTCTGGCGGCTCCTGAGCGCCCGGGCCGTTCCGGGGGGCTTCGGCCCGGGCGCGAGCTTTTGGATGATCCGGTCGCGGCGGCGGAGCTGACCGAGGCGATGGCGCGGGCGCTGGAGGGGATCGGCGCCGCGGTCGAGAGGGAGTGGGCCGGGGAGATCTTCTTCGCGGTCGGCGGGCTGCGCGGGCTCTACGGCGGCGAGATCGGCGGAGTGGCGCGGCGCGCGGTCGGGGCGCCGACGCTGATCGGGGTGGCGCCGACGCGAACTGCCGCCCGGGCGGCCGCCGAGCGCGGACTGCCGCCGGTAACGCCGGCGCGGCTCGCGGGCTTTCTCGGCTCGCTGCCGACCGCGGTCTTGGTCGACCGGCTGGGCGAGCCGCGCGCGGCCGAGGAGCTGGTCGCCTCGCTGGAGCGGCTGGGGATCGGAACGCTGGGGGCGCTGCGGCGCCTCACCCTCGACCAGGTCGCCGACCGCTTCGGGCCGCTCGGCCTGCGCGCCCTAAAGATCGCCCGCGGCGAGGAGGAGCCGCTGCGCCCACGCGTCCCGCACGAGGAGTTGGCCTCGGAGATCGAACTGCCCGAAGGAGTGGCGGGGAGCCAGCTCGACCGGGCGCTCGGGCTGCTCGTCGACCGGCTGTTGGCGGCGCCGGCCCGGAAGGGGCGGACGCTGCTCGGGGTGCGCCTCGGCGCGCGGCTCTGCGGCGGCGGCAGTTGGAGCGTCGACCAGGGTCTCGGTCGTCCCACCGCGGCGGCGTCGAGCCTGCGCCGCCTGCTGGTGCCGAAACTGGAGGGCCTGCCCGGCCCGGCGGAAGCGCTGCGGCTGCGGGCGCTCGGCTGCGGCCCGCCCGCCGCCGACCAGATGGTGATGGAGGTGGGCGGCTCGGAGCCGCGGCGGCGCCGGCTCGGCGAGGCGGTGCGCGAGGTGCGCGCCGCCCAGGGCGCCGACGCCTTGCTCCGCGTCCTCCCCGTCGACGCCGCCTCGCGCGTGCCCGAGCGCCGTCACCTCCTCACCCCCTTCCCGGAGCTCTGATGACGGGGCCCCGCCGCCTCAACGAGCCGCGCGCGGTCGCGGTGCGCGCCGGAGACGACGGGGCGCCGCGCGCGGTCGGCCCGGTCGCGGTCGAGGCGGTGCGCGAGGAGTGGCTGGTCGAGGACCGCTGGTGGACGCCGCGCCCGCTGCGCCGCCACTACTTCGAGGTGGCTATGGCCGACGGGCGCGCCCTCACCGTCTTCCGCGACCCCGGCACCGGGCGCTGGTTCCGCCAGCGGGCCTGAGGGGGGACCATGAGCTCCCCGCCCTACATCGAGCTGCACGCCCACTCGGCCTTCTCCTTCCTCGACGGCGCCTCGACGCCGCTCGAGCTGGCGGGCGCCGCCGCGGCGCGCGGCTACCCGGCGCTGGCGCTGACCGACCACGACGGCATCTGGGGCTCGATGGAGTTCGCCCATTGCGCCAAGGGACTCGGCCTCCGCCCGATCACCGGCACCGAGCTGACCCTCCGTGTTGATGGGCCGAAAACTCAAGCCCCCCTGGAGTTTTCGGCCCATCAACATCTGACCTTGCTGGTGGAGGACGAGCGGGGGTATCGGAACCTTTGCCGGCTGTTGACGGCGGCGCACGCGCATACGCGGGACAACACGGCGCGCACCGCGGAACCGGCCTGGACGACGATCGAGGAGGTCGAGCGGCACTCCGACGGGCTCGTCTGCCTCTCCGGCTGCGCCCGCGACGGGGCGCTCGCGGGGGCCTTCGAGCGCGGCGACACGGCGAGCGGCGAGCGGCTCGGGCGCAGGCTCCTCGCCGCCTTCGGCCGCGACCGCTTCCGGGTCGAGCTGCAGCGGCCCTACTGGCGGCGCGACCGCGCCCGCAACCGCTGGCTGGCGCTGCTCGCCGAGCGACTCGGCGTCCCCACCGTCGCCACCGGCAACGTCCACGTCCACGCGCGCTCGCGCTCCCACCTCCAGGACGCGCTGGTCGCGATCGGGCTGAACGAGACGCTCGAGTCGAGCGAGCCGCTGCGGCGCGGCAACTCGACCTCGGCGCTCGCCTCGCCCGCCGCGATGTCCGCCCGCTTTGCCGAGCACCCCGAGGCCGTCGCCGAGACCGTCCGCCTCGCCGAGCGCCTCACCTTCGACCTCACCGCCGGGCTCGGCTACCGCTACCCGGGCTCCGAGGACGAGGCCGCCGATGCGAATCTCGCCCGCGTCTGCGGCGACGCACTGGCCGAGCGCTACGCAGGCAACCCGCGCCGGGCCGAGGCCGAGACCCGTCTCTCCCAGGAGCTGGCGACGATCCGCGGGCTCAACCTCTCCGGCTTCTTCCTCCTCCACCGCGACATGCTCGAGCTGGCCCGCGAGGTCGCGCTCGAGGTGCGCGGCCCCGACTCGGCCCGCGCCGTCCTCCCCCCGGGCCGCGGCCGCGGCTCCAGCGTCAGCTCGATCGTCTGCTACCTCACCGGCCTCTCCCACGTCGACCCGGTCAAAGCCGATCTCTTTTCCGGCCGCTTCCTCAACGACGAAGCGACCTCGATGCCGGACATCGACCTCGACTTCCCCCGCGACATCCGCGAGGTCCTCATCCCCCGCGTCCACGAGCGCTATGGCCACGAGCACTCGGCGCTGGTCGCCGCCTTCCCGACCTACCGGCCGAAGGGCGCGGTGCGCGACCTCGGCAAGGCGCTCGGCCTGCCGCCGGAGGAGATCGACGTGGTCGCGAAGACGGTCGGCTTCCACGAGTCGGCGGCGGAGATCGAGCGCGACCTGGTCGCGGCGCTCGGCCCGCAGCGCGGCGCCGAGCCGCGCTGGCGCGTTCTGCTCGAACTGGCGCCCGAGATCATGGGCCTGCCCCGCCACCCCTCCCAGCACCCGGGCGGGATGGTGATCTCGACCCGGCCGCTGATCGACGTCTGCCCGGTCGTTCCCGCCGCGATGGTCGGCCGCCAGATCGTCCAGTGGGACAAGGACTCCTGCGGCGACGCGGGCTTCCTGAAGATCGACCTGCTCGGCCTGGGGATGCTCTCGGCGGTCGAGCGCACGGTCGAAGAGGTGGCGCGCACCCGCGGCGAGCAGCTCGACCTCTCGCGCATCCCGCTCGACGACGAGCAGACCTACGAATCGATCCGCGCCGCCGAGACCACCGGCGTCTTCCAGATCGAGAGCCGCGCCCAGATGCAGATGCTGCCGCGCACCCGGCCGCGCAACCTCGACGACCTCACCGTGCAGGTGGCGCTGGTGCGGCCGGGGCCGATCCAGGGCGGCGCCGTCCACCCCTACATCGAGCGCCGCAAGCGCCTGCGCGAGGACCCGACCTACGAGGTCCCCTACGAGCATCCGCTGCTGCGCCCGGTGCTGGAGGAGACGCTGGGGACGATCGTCTACCAGGAGCAGGTGATCGAGGTGGCGATGGCGCTCTCGGGCTTCTCCTCGGCGGAGGCCGAGGGGCTGCGGCGGGCGATGAGCCGCAAGCGCTCGCTGCAGGCGATCGAGGAGCACCGCGAGCACTTCGTGCAGGGGGCGGAAGCGCGCGGCGTCGCGCCGGAGATCGCCGAGCGGGTCTGGCAGCAGATCCAGGGCTTCTCCGGCTTCGGCTTCCCGAAGGCCCACTCGGCGGCGTTCGGCCTGCTCGCCTACCAGTCGGCCTGGCTGCGGGTCCACCGCGGCCCCGAGTTCCTCTGCTCGCTGCTGAACGAGCAGCCGATGGGCTTCTACCCACCCGACTCGCTGGTCCACGAGGCGCAGCGACGGGGCATCCGCGTGGCGCCGCCGGACGCCAACCGCAGCCGCGCCCTCTGCCACGTCGAATCGCCACGGGAGGACCCGGAGGTGCGCGGCGGCCTGGTGGTGCGGATCGGGCTCGGCTACGTGAAGGGGGTGCGCTCCGAGGAGATGGAGGCGCTCGCCGCCGAGCGCGAGCGCGGCGGGCCCTACCGGGGGATCGCCGAACTCGCCTCGCGCTCCGGGGCGGGGCTGCCGAGCCTCGAAAAGCTGGCCTGGGCGGGGGCGCTCGACGGCATCCCCGCGGACGGCGACGGCGAGCGGCGCGGAGCGCTCTGGCGGGTCGGGGTGACCGGGGCGGGACGGAGCGCGGGCGGCGCCACCCAGCTGGCGCTGCCGATCGAGCCGCCGGAGCCGCCGGAGCTCGAGCCGCTGGGCGAGTGGGGGCAGTTGATCGCCGATTACCGCTCGACCGGCCTCACCCTGGGACGCCACCCGCTGGAGATGCTGCGGCCGGGTCTCGACCCGAAGATCCTGCGTTCGTGTGACCTGGCGGTGACCGGCGACGGCGCCATCGTCGAGGTAGCCGGGATGGTGGTCGCCCGGCAGCGCCCCGAGACCGCCAACGGGATCGTCTTCATGCTGCTCGAGGACGAGCGCGGGACGGTCAACCTGATCGTGCCGCCACCGGTCTACGACCGCCACCGGGCGCTGGTGCGGGCGGCGCCGCTGGTCGGCGCG
>DASXMH010000051.1:0-4569 GCA_036495785.1 Solirubrobacterales bacterium | reverse complement strand
CGCCTGCTCCTCCTCCGGCGGCATGTTCGCCAACTACGCCGTCGTCCAGGGCGCCGACAAGTTCATGCCGATCGACATGCACATCCCCGGCTGCCCGCCGCGGCCGGAGGCGGTCATGTACGGCTTCAACAAGCTGCAGCGGAAGATCATGGGGAACCCGGACCAGGGCTGGCGGGCGCGCTACAACGCGGCCGGCACCGAGGAGTGGGCGCGCGGGGGCCCCGCCTCGAAGCCCAGCGTCGAGGCGGCCGAGGCCTACGAGATCGCGCGGGAGCTCGCGATCAAGGAGCCGTCCCGTGCCTGACGGCCCCGGACTCGAGCTGCTGCGCGGCGAAATCGACGTCGACGCCCCCGGCGCCGTCCTCGCCACCTCCTACGAAAAGGAACGGGCGGCGCTGATCGTCGACCCGGCCCGCGTCCTCGACGTGCTCGGCTGGCTGCGCGACACCCCCGGCCAGGGCTACCGCTTCCTCTCCAGCCTCCACGCCGTCGACTACCTGCCCGCCGAACCGCGCTTCGCCGTCCACTACGAGCTGCTGAACCGCGACCGCTGCGAGCGCCTCCGGGTCAAAGCGATGCTCCCGACGGAGGGCCCCGAGATCGACTCCTGCGTCGAGCTCTTCCCGACCGCCAACTTCCAGGAGCGCAAGCCTTCGACTTCTTCGGCGTCGTCTTCCGCGGCCACCCCGAACTGACCCGCATCCTCCTGCCCGAGGACTACGTCGGCTGGCCGCAGCGCCGCGACTTCCCGGTCGGCGGCGAGCCGGTCACCTTCACCTACAGCGAAGAGCGCTATGGCTGACCAGCGCACCTTCCCCCAAAGCCTGGTCGACGAGGACCCGGCGCTCCCCACCGTCGCCGATCTCTACGGCGAGCTCGACTCCGACCGCACCACCGAGGTGATGACGGTCAACATCGGCCCGCACCACCCGGCCACCCACGGCGTGCTGCGCCTCGTCGTCGACCTCGAAGGCGAGGTGGTCCGCGACCTCAAGCCGGTGATCGGCTACGTCCACACCGGGATCGAAAAGTCCTGCGAGGACAAGAGCTACTGGAAGGTCATCCCTTTCGTCGAGCGGATGGACTACGTCTCCTACTTCTTCCAGATGGAGGCCTACTGCGGCGCGGTCGAGCGGCTGATCGGGATGGAGATCCCGCCCCGCGCCAAGTACCTGCGGACGATCATGCTGGAGCTGAACCGCATCCATAGCCACCTGGTCTGGCTGGGGACGACCGCGCTCGACCTCGGCGCGATCTCGATGCTCTGGTACTGCTTCCGCGAGCGCGACCGCATCCTCGACCTCTTCGAGATGGCGACCGGCCAGCGCATGCACACCCGCTACTTCCAGGTCGGCGGCGTGATCGAGGACATCCCGCTCGGCTGGGAGGAGAAGTGCCGCTCCTTCGTCCACGACATGCCGATCCGGGTCGGCCAGTACGAAGCGCTGCTGGACCGCAACGAGGTCTTCCTGCAGCGCACCAAAGGGGTCGGGATCGTCAGCCGCGAGCGGCTGCTCGACCTCGGCGTCACCGGGCCGCTGCTCCGCGCCGCCGGTGAGCCCTGGGACCTGCGCAAAGCCTTCGACTACCTCGCCTACCCGGAGATGGACTTCAAGATCCCGGTCGGCACGGTCGGCGACAACTACGACCGCTACCGGGTGCGGGTCGCCGAGATGGTCGAGTCGACCAAGATCATCGGCCAGGCGCTGGAGGCGCTGCCCGGCGGGCCGTTCATCTCCGACGATCGCAAGTACGTGCTGCCGCCGCGCTCGGAGCTCTCCACCTCGATGGAGTCGCTGATCCACCACTTCAAGCTGGTCACCGAGGGCTTCCGGGTCGACCCCGGCGAGATCTACTACGCGATCGAGGGCCCGCGCGGCGAGCTCGGCTGCTTCGTCCTCGCCGACGGCTCCTCGAAGCCCGCCCGCGTCCACTTCCGCGACCCCTCCTTCGTCAACCTGCAGTCCTTCAAGGACATGGCGATGGACTCCTACGTCGCCGACATGATCTGCAGCCTCGGCATGCTCGACCCGATCCTCGGCGGGGTCGATCGATGAGCCCGGTCGACGGCGCGGGGGTCTCGAACCCGAACTTGCCGGTCGACCGCGCGGTCACCGAGGGGCGGGTGCCAACCACCAACCCCGAGCAGATCCCGGAGCTGGTCGAAGTCGACTGCCCGCCGGAGTTGAAGGAGCGCATCGAGACGCTGATGGCCCGCTACCCGGACCGCAAATCGGCCTCGATTCCGGCCCTCTGGGCGGTGCAGGAGCGCTACGGCTGGTGCACCCCGGAGGGAATCCGCCAGGCCGCCGCGGTGATGCGGGTCACCCCCGCCTACCTGGAGTCGGTCGCCAGCTTCTACGACCTGCTGCACACGACCCGGGTCGGCGAGCACCGGATCGAGGTCTGCACCAACATCAGCTGCTGGATGCGCGGCGGCGACGAGCTGCTCGACGCCTTCGGCGCCGCCGCCGAGGGTGAGGACGTGTTCGTCACCGGCTTCGAGTGCCTCGGCGCCTGCGACATCGCCCCGATGGCCTCGATCGACCAGCGCTACTTCGGGCCGCTCGAGCCGGGCGAGGCGCGGACGGCGATCGACCAGCTGCTGGCGGGCGACGCGGTGCTGCCCGAGAAGGCGATCGAGAAGCGGCCCTTGGCCGGGGACGTGGAGGGCCCCGCCTGATGGCGCACCAGCTCGAGACCCGCGTCCTGCTCGACAAGGCCGAGGACCCGCGCCTCGCCACCCTGCAGGGCTACGTCGACCTGGTCGGCGGCTACTCCTCGATGGAACGCGCCTACAAGCAGATGGAGCAGGACGAAGTCCTCAAAGAGCTCGAAGATTCGGGCCTGCGGGGCCGCGGTGGGGCCGGCTTCTCGATGGGCAAAAAGGCGAGCTTCCTGCCGCGGGGCGACATGAACAAGTACCTCTGCTGCAACGCCGACGAGTCCGAGCCGGGCGCCTTCAAGGACCGCGAGCTGATGCAGCGCAACCCGCACCAGCTGATCGAGGGGATCGCGATCGCGGCGCTCGCCGCCGACGCCGGCCACGCTTTCATCTTCATCCGCGGCGAGTACGACTCGCAGGCCGACGTGCTCGACGCCGCGGTCGCCGAAGCCTACGAGGCGGGCTACCTGGGCAAGGACATCCTCGGCTGCCACCGCGACCTCGAGCTGGTCGTCCACCGCGGCGCCGGCGCCTACATCTGCGGCGAGGAGACGGCGCTGCTCGACGCGCTCGAAGGCAAGCGCGGCAACCCGCGCCTGAAGCCGCCCTTCCCGGCGGTGCAAGGCCTCTACGGCGGGCCGACCCTGATCAACAACGTCGAGACGCTCTCCAACGTGCCGCGGATCGTCGCCAACGGCGCCGACTGGTTCCGCCAGTTCGGCACCGAGCAGAGCCCCGGCACCAAGGTCGTCTCGGTCTCCGGCTGCGTGCGACGGCCCGGCAACTACGAGATCTCGCTCGGCCTGCCGACCCGCGACCTGATCTTCGACCTCGCCGGCGGCCCGCTGCCCGGCCGCACCGTCAAAGCGATCTACCCGGGCGGCTCCTCCTCCCCGGTCCTGACCGCCGAGGAGGCGATGGACCTCCCCTACAGCTTCGAGGCGATGGCCGAAGCGGGCTCGATGCTCGGCTCCGGCTCGGTGATCGTCGCCGACGACACGGTCTCGATCCCCCACATGGCGCTGCGCACGGCGCGCTTCTACCACCACGAGTCGTGCGGCAAGTGCACCCCCTGCCGCGAGGGGACCAACTGGACGGTGAAGATGCTGGAGCGGGTCGTCCGCGGCGAGGCGACGCCGATGGACCTCGACATCATCAGCTCGGTCCAGGAGAACATCATGGGCCACTGCCTCTGCGTGCTCGGCGACTCGATGGCGATGCCGGTAGCGGCAATGGTGCGCAAGTTCCGCGGCGAGTTCGACGCAATGATGGCGGAAGCCGCCGAAGGCATCGACCCCCACGTGGTCGTCGACGCCCCGCCCGAGATCCTGGGAGCGGCGACGTGAGCCCTGAGAAGCGCGAGGTGACCCTGACGATCGACGGCCGCGAGGTGACCGCGATCGAGGGCGAGATGCTGCACGACGCGGCCCGCAAGGGCGACGTCGAGATCCCGGTCTTCTGTTATGAGCCGAAACTCGGCGCGCCGGTCGGCGCCTGCCGGATGTGCCTGGTCGAGGTCGAGGGGATCCCGAAACTGCAGACCTCCTGTTCGACCCCGGTCCGCGACGGGATGGTCGTCCACACCCGCACCGAGCAGGTGAAAAAGGCCCAGAACGCGGTGGTCGAGTTCCTGCTCGTCAACCACCCGCTCGACTGCCCCGTCTGCGACAAAGGCGGCGAGTGCCCGCTGCAGGACATCACCCAGGGCTGGGGCCCGGGCAAATCGAGGGTGATCGACGAAAAGCGCCACTTCGAGAAGCCGATCGAACTCTCGCCGCTGGTCGCGATCGACCGCGAGCGCTGCATCCTCTGCTACCGCTGCGTGCGCTTCAGCCAGGAGGTCTCCGAGGACGCCCAGCTGCAGCTGCTGGACCGCGGCGACCGCACCTACGTCGGCACCTTCG
>DASXMH010000050.1:0-2973 GCA_036495785.1 Solirubrobacterales bacterium | reverse complement strand
CCCGGTTGTCTGGGAAGAACTGATGAAGGCGCTGATCGGGGGCGAAGTGAAACCCGAAGAAGGCGCCGGCAACGGCTACTCCTACGTCTGGGTAAACAAGACCGAACCGGAGACGGTGAACGTCTGGCACAACGGCAAGTTCGTGCTCAAGGAACTCTCCGCCAACACCGGCATCCCCGGCGCCGAAACCGAGCTCGGCACCCACAACGTCTACCTCCGCTACGAAGAAACGACGATGAGCGGGGAAAACCCCGACGGCTCGCACTACAGCGACCCGGGCATCAAGTGGGTCTCCTACTTCTACGGCGGCGACGCCCTGCACCAGTTCGATCGGGCCTCCTACGGCAGCCCCCAGAGCCTCGGCTGCGTCGAGATGACGCTCGAAGACGCCGCCGCGATCTGGCCCTACACGCCGGTCGGCACCCTGGTCACCGTCGAATCATGAGCGGCGCTCGCCCGTAGCGACCCGGTTTGCGGCACAGCGGGCGCTCTAGATCACTGATTCCTATTCACCCCGCTCAGTGGTCGTAGGCGATCAGGCTGCGGCCCGGCTCGCCGATCTCCCAGTTGTGCCAGACGCAGGCTCCGAGGGCAAGTAGGCGCTGGGCGACTCTCGCCCTGAGCCCGGGCATCGTGTGGGCGCCGTGGCGCTCGAGTGAGAGCTGGTCCTTGAGCTGGTCGAAGATCGCCTCGATCCACTGGCGTGCGCCGCCGAGGTTGCCGAAGCGAGGCGCCTCGTCGCGGCGGTCGGGACGCAGAAAGAGACCCCCGAGCCCGGCCACGAGCTGTTCGATCTCAGCGCCGGAGAGCCCTTTGTCGCCGATCACCGTGTAGCCGCGGAGCTCGACTTCTTCGAGCAGCCCGGCGACGACCTCGCGCTCGGGCAGGTTGGCCGGGGCCAGCTCAAAGGCGATCGGCATCCCGTCCGGGGCGGCCAGCAAGTAGAGCTTGAAGCCCCAGAAGTGGCGCGAGTGCGCGGCGCAGTAGCCGTAGGCGGCGTGGCCGGCGAACTGCGAGCGCTCCACGGTCTGACGTGATTGCCCGCAGGGGACCGGGGTGGCGTCGACCAGGCGTAGGCCATCGCACCAGGAGGGCGAGACCCGGGCCAGGCGTCCGAGCAGCCAGACGATCCGCGGAGCGAGGTCACGGACCCGCTTGTTGTAGCCGGACTGGCCGGGCACGTAGGGGAAGAGGTGGCCGAGGCGGCGCTTGACGAAGCGCAGGAAGCGCCGCTCCTTGGCGCAGTCGAGCAGGATCTGGGCGACGGCGAGGCAAATCACCTCGGCATCTGAGATACGGGGCCTGCGGCCGGGGCGGGAAGGATCTCGCTCGGGCAGGAAATCGTCGGCCTGCACGTAAAGTGCGGTGAGAAGGTCGTCGAGGTCGGTGGGCACTGTGGCCACCTCCGTGTGGTCGGAGTTGCTGGAACACACCGACCTTCGACGGCCTTTGCTTCGTCCCTATCGGGTTCCTTGCCGCCGTAGGCGATTAGGAATCAGTGATCTAGAGCGTCTCCGCATTCGCACCGGCGAGGGCGGCGAGGCGGTGCTCCAGTCGCACGAGTAGCCTCGCTCGGCGATGGCCGACGAGCGCATATCGCTGAGCGAGGCGGCGCGCAGGTCCGGGGTCCCCGCCAGCACCCTGAAACGCTGGGCCGAAGAAAAGATCGTGCCGGTGCGGCGCGGTCGCTGGACGGCGACCGCCGCCGCCCAGGCCCGGGTCGTGGCGCGGATGCGCGAGCGCGGCTACTCGCTCGAAGACCTGAAGAGCGCCGGTCGTGAGGGCCGGCTCGCCTTCGGCTTCGCCGAGGAGCTGTTCTCGGAGACCGACGAGAGGATCTCGGTGACGGAGGTGGCGCGGGAGACCGGCCTGGAGCCGGAGCTGATCGAGCGGATACTGGTCATCCTCGGCACGCCCAAGGGACGCCGGCGACGCCTCACCCCGGACGAGGCCGAGGCGCTGCGCCACTGCGCCCGGGTGCTCGCCGCCGGCCTCCCCCTCGTCGCCTTCCTGCAACTGGTCCGCGTCTACGTGCAGTCGATGCGGCGCATCGCCGACGCCGAGGTCCGCCTCTTCCACCTCTACGTCCACGAACCGATGATCCGCGACGCCGTCCCGGAGCTGGAGATGGCCGCGGAGATGGGGGACCTCGCCGCCGACATCCTTCCCCTCGCCGCCCCGCTGACCGCGTACCTGCACACTCGCTACCTGCGCTTCTTCATCGAGCAGGACGTGGTCGGCCACATGGAGGCCGGGCTGAGCGCCGACACCGCAGAAATCGAGCTGGGCCAGATCACGGTCACCCTCTGCTTCATCGACCTCACCGGCTTCACCCGCTACACCGAGGAGGAGGGCGACATGGAGGCCCTCGACGTGATCGAGAACTTCGTCGCCACCGTGGAGTCGACGCTGCCGCCCGAGGCGACGATCGTGAAGACGATCGGCGACGAGGTGATGGTGGTCTCCCCGGACGCCGCCTCGCTGACCGAGTGGGCGGTCGGGTTGCTCGGTCGCTTCCCCCAGCGCCCGCAGCCGCGGGTCGGGATCCACTGCGGCGAGGCGGTCTATTGCGATGGCGACTACTTCGGCAGCCAGGTCAATCTCGCCCACCGGGTGGTCAACCGCGCCCTCGCGGGCGAGGTCCTCGTCACCGACCGGGTCGCGGCGGCGATCGAGACCCGGGACCGGCTGGCGCTCGAGCCGATCGGGCAGGTCAGCCTCAAGGGCTTCCCGACTCCCACCGATCTTTTCGTCGTCCGCGCGGCTCGCTGAGCCGGCGCTCCTAAACTCGGGCCGTGGACGCCGACCGGATGCTGGAGAGGGTGCTTGCCGACGGGTTGGTGACACCGGGCAGCCCGCTGGTGGCGATGCTCTCCGGCGGTCGAGACTCGGTCTGCATGCTCGATCTGGCGGTGCGCGGGGCGGGGCGCGACGGGGTGATCGCCCTGCACGTCAACTACGGCCTGCGCGACG
>DASXMH010000049.1:0-77608 GCA_036495785.1 Solirubrobacterales bacterium | reverse complement strand
CCACGACGAGGTCGACCGCCTCGAGAAGCTCTCGACCGGCGAGACCGAGCTGACCGGCACCCCCTCCGGCTTCCGCGATATCGACGCGGTGACCGGCGGCTTCCAGCCCGGCAACCTGATCATCGTTGCCGCCCGCCCGGCGATGGGGAAGAGCGCCTTGGTCGCCAACATCGCCGAAAACGTCGCGGTCAAGCGCAACAAGCCCGTCGCCTTCTTCTCGCTCGAGATGTCGGAGGTCGAGCTCGCCCAGCGCTTCATCGCCTGCCGCGCGCGCATCCCCGGCGACAAGCTGCGCAAAGGCCAGGTCTCCCCCCGCGACTGGCCGAAAGTCGTCCGCGCCTGCAACGAGCTCGAGCAGGCGCCGCTCTGGTTCGACGACTCCTCCGACCTCGGCATCCTCGACCTGCGGGCGAAGGCGCGCCGCCTCCACGCCACCGAACAGGACCGCGGCGGCCTCGGCCTGATCATCCTCGACTACATGCAGCTGATGCGCTCCGACGACCCGCGCGCCAACCGGGTCGAGCAGGTCGGCCAGATCAGCCGTGGCCTCAAGATCCTCGCCCGTGAGCTCCAGGTGCCGGTGCTGGCGATCTCGCAGCTCTCGCGCGCGCCCGAGCAGCGCTCCCCGCCGAAGCCGCAGCTCTCCGACCTGCGCGAGTCCGGGCAGATCGAGCAGGACGCCGACCTCGTCGCCTTCCTCTACCGGCAGGACTACTACCGCGATCCCGACGAAGAGCCCGACGGCCTCGCCAGCCTGATCATCGCGAAGCATAGGAACGGCCCGATCGCGACCAAAGACCTGGTCTTCCTCGACCGCTACCCGAAGTTCGCCGACTACAGCGGCCAGGACGCGCCGATCGGACAGCCGGTCGGCGAAGATCCGCCGCCGTACGACGAGGCCGCCGCGGCGGGCCCCGAGTTCTGATGGGAGCTCCCTAGTGCCCGCGGTCGCCCGCTCCGAACCGTTCCGCGATCAGGTCTGCACGCTGGGGATCTGCGACGGCTCCGGCTGGATCCTCGGCCCCGAAGACGTCGCCCGCCCCTGCGACTGCCGGGCCCAGCGACTGAGCCGCGGCCACAACCGCGGCATCTCCTCGGTGATCCCGGCCCGCTACCGCGGCGTCTCCTTCGACCGCCCGCCGGTCTCTGACATGGCGCGCGACCTGCAGACCAAGGCGGCGATCACCGAGGTCCACACCTTCGTCGACGATCTCGATCGCCGGCTCGCCGAGGGGCGCGGGTTGTGGATTTTCGGTGACACCGGGACCGGCAAGACGACGCTGGCGATGCTGATCTCGAAGGCGGCGCTCGAGGCCGGGCGCAGCGTCGCGATCTATTCGCTGCCGAAACTGCTGGCGCGGATCCGCCGCACCTACGACGCCGAACCGGGCGGGGACTCCTACCTCTCGCTGTTCGACAAGCTGACCTCGGTCGACCTCCTCCACATCGACGACCTCGGCGCCGAGAAACGCTCCGACTGGGTGCTGGAGCAGCTCTACGCCCTGGTCAACGAGCGCTACGAGACCGAACGCTCGGTGGTGATCACGACGAACCTCGGCCACGCGGAGCTCGAGGAGCAGATCGGTTCGCGAACCGTCTCCCGCCTGACCCAGATCTGCGACGAAGTGCCGCTGTTCGGCGACGACCGCCGCTACGGCTCGATCTCGCGCGTCGCCTGACGCGTCCGCGGCGCGGCCCCGCACCGCACCCGCCGCCCGTACCCGTCAGAATCCAGCCAGTGCCGGGCGTTGTGATAGTCGGCGCCCAGTGGGGCGACGAGGGCAAGGGCAAGATCGTCGATCTGCTCGCCGAGCGCGCTACCACGATCGTCCGCTTCCAGGGCGGCAACAACGCCGGCCACACGATCGTCCGCGACGGTGAGACGTTCGCCTTCCACCTGATCCCGTCGGGGATCCTTCACGCCGACAAGACCTGCGTGATCGGCAACGGGGTCGTGGTCGATCCGCGCGTGCTGCTCGGCGAGATCGACGGCCTCAAACGCGCCGGGGTGAGCGTCGCCAACCTGAAACTGTCCGCGAACGCGCACCTGATCATGCCCTACCACGTACTGCTCGACACCGCGAGTGAGACGAAACTGGGAAAGAACTCGATCGGGACGACGCGGCGCGGGATCGGCCTCGCCTACGCCGACAAGGCCCTGCGGCTCGGCATCCGCGTCCAGGACCTGCTCGACGAGAAGATCCTGCGGACGAAGATCCGCGCCGCGCTGGAGCCGAAGCAGCAGGCGCTGCGCGAACTCTCGGTGCAGCGGCGCAAACTGCGCAAGGAAGCGGGCGACGAGGCGAAAGCGGCGGCCGAGGGCTCGATGGGCGGCGTCGTCGACCCCCGCCCCGACCTCCACGCGATGGTCGAGGAGCACATCAGCTACGGCCACCGCCTCGAGCCCCACATCGCCGACACCGCGAAGCTCTGCTGGGACGCGCTCGACGGCGGCGAGACGGTGATCTTCGAGGGCGCCCAGGCGACCCTCCTCGACCTCGACCACGGCACCTATCCCTTCGTCACCTCCTCCAACCCGATCGCCGGCGCGGCGACCGTCGGGGCGGGCGTCGGCCCCACCGACATCGACGAAGTCTGGGGGATCGTCAAGGCCTACTCGACCCGGGTCGGCGCCGGCCCCTTCCCGACCGAGCTCCACGACGAGGTCGGCGACCAGCTGGTCGAGCAGGGCCACGAGTTCGGCACCACCACCGGCCGCCGCCGCCGCGCCGGCTGGCTGGACCTGGTCGGCCTCCGCTACGCGGTGCGCCTCAACCGCCTTGACGCGATCGCGATCACCAAGCTCGACGTCCTCCGCGGCATCGGCCCCCTCCGCGTCGCCGTCCGCTACCGCTCCAAGGAGGGCGCCGTGCTCGAGGAGTTCCCCTATCACCAGTCGATCCTCCACTCGGCGACCGCCGAGTACGAGGAGCTCCCCGGCTTCGACGTCGACATCGGTTCCTGCCGCAGCTTCGCCGACCTCCCCACCGAGGCCCGCGACTACCTCGGCTTCATCGCCGAGTACGTCGACGTGCCGATCAAGGTCGCCGGCGTCGGCCCCTCTCGGGACCAAGTGGTCTGGATCGACTGACCGGTTGGCGAAAGGAGATTCAACGCGGTATCCTCCCCTGTGCGCAAGAGTTCTTGACTGAACACTGGATGAATCTTGGGCAGGTTGGATGGACCACGGCTTGGGAGGGTCAATTTGAGCGTACGCACGCCTCAGGCGGGGCTTCTCCGTGAGGATCCCGCCAGTCTTCGTAATTACAGACGTCTAAAGCCGGGGCCGAGCCAGTCGCGACTCGATGTGATCGCAAGTCAACGAGCCCGACTACAGCGAGCACTGATCGAGATCGCGGCCAGAGATGGACTCGGGGCCGTCACCGTCCGCAGGCTGATCAAACTCGCCGGGGTTTCCACCGCGGCCTTCTACACCCGGTTCTCCGGGACCGACGACTGTGTATTGACCACTTATCGGGAGATCATGGCGGCGGCGACCAGTCGGATCTCCGCCACCCGCGCCGCCGAGATCGCACCCGCAGACCAGGTCGAACTGGCGCTTGAAGCATTTTTCGGGCATTTCTTGAACGATCGCGACCTTGCCCGGTTCGCTCTGATCGAGATCTACGCCGGCGGCCCCGCCGCCGTCACGGCGATCGCCGCCGAAGAACGGAAGCTTGAATACGCGCTCCGCGAAATTCTCGATCGGCGCGGCGTTCGGTTCCCGAAATTCGTCGCCTCCGCCATCGTCGCCGCCGTCCTCCGCTGCGCCCGAGTTCAGCTCATGGATACCTCGCCCGACGAGGTAACCCCGAGGACCGACGCGCTCATCGAATGGGCGCGTGACGTCGTCGATGAGAAAGAGGAACTGCCTGTTCCATCGGCCGCGTCTCCGCCCTCTGGGCCGATAGAAATGACGTGGGAGCCGGGAAGGTCGGCGACCGGCGACCGCGACGAAGAGGACCTGATCTTGGCCGCGGTCCTGCGACTCGCGCGCCCGGATGGCTTCTACGGCCTCACCTCGAGCAACGTGTGCGCAGCAGCAGGCCTCCCGACCGCCCGTTTCCGTCGCCACTTCACCAATCTCGCCGACGGCTACCTCACCGCAATCCGCCGAACATGCAGATCGTTCTTCATCGAGCTCACAGAAGGTGGGGACGCCGACGCCCCTCCCCGGGCGTCGGTCCTCTCGGCACTCCATCGGGCATCGCGACGCGCGGCCTCCGATCCGGCCGCTGCCCGCCTCACCTTCAAGCAGATCGTCGAAGCCGGCGTCGACGGGCTCACATGCCGCGAAACTCTGATTTCGGAGCTCGCGATGGCCTGTAGCGCGATGACACCGCCGGCCGCAGAGACTCGTCCTCCGGTCCGGGTCGAGGCCTGGGTCGCAGCGCTCTGGGAGCAACTGGCGCAGGGCGCGCAATCCCGCTCGTCATCGAGATAGAGGTGTACCAAAAGCGCGCGGCCCACCGCTTCTTTCGGCCCTTTATCGGGTTTATAGAGTGCGGGCGGGTGGTATAGGTTCCCCCGCGCACAAACCGTTCCATGGTTTTACGCAAGCTTTCGACGGCCATCGCCCCCGATGGGCAGGCCGCAAAGGAGAGATATAGGGATATGCGCAAACACGTGCTGATAGTCCTCGCCTTGGGGGCACTGATCGCCGTTTCGGCGGTCGGGATCGCGACCGCGGCAGGAGGCGAAAAGCCGGTCACGGTCAAAGTCGGCAATCTCGAACTGACGGCGAACGGCGGCTTCAGCCCGAAGGCGCTTTCGAAGACCAAGCAGACGCCGATCGAACTGAAGGCGTCCGGCGCAATCAAAGAGGCCGACGGTTCCCACCCGCCGGCGATCCGCGAAGTGATCCTGGAAGCCGACAAAGCAGGCGAAGTCCACCTCAAGGGCATCCCGACCTGCACCTCGGGCAAATTGCAGGCGACCGACACCGCTGCAGCGCTGAAGGCATGCAAGCCTGCGCTGATCGGTGAAGGCCAGACGACCGCCCAGGTGGCGTTCGCCGAACAGAAGCCGATCAGCGTCCCCTCGAAGCTGCTCGTCTTCAGCGGGGGCGAAAAGGGCGGCAAGGCGACCATGTTCGTCCACGCCTACTTCTCGAACCCGATCTCGGGCGCGATCGTCACCACGGTGACCATCACCAAGCACAAGCACGGCCGCTTCGGCACCCTCGCGGGGGCGAAGATCCCGCAGATCACCGGCAGCAGCGGTTCGATCACCTCGTTCAACCTCAACATCAAACGGAAGGTCGCGGGCAAGAACCCGATCAGCTCGACCTGCCAGGACGGGAAGCTCAAAGTCCACGTCCTCGGCAAGTTCGAAGACGGGACCAAGGCGGAAACGGAAATCATCCGCGCCTGCACCCCGAAGAAGTAGAGCCTCAAGGCAAAGCTCTCCTGACGAGAGCGCAGTGCGGAAGGGCGGCCTCCGGGCCGCCCTTCTTCGTGCTTGGCGACGTTTTCGCCCTTCCGCCCCCTTCCTCATCCCTCCGGCCAAATACTCAAAAGACTGCTTGATGCACAAGTTCCCTCTACCTATAGTGGTCGAGCCGGCACAAGGGGGAAGGACGCCGTGGGAGGCACCTGGAGGTACGACGGGGCCGCGATAGCCGCAGCCGAGCTCCGCTTCAGAGAGGATCTATGGCGCGCCGCGCCGAAGGACGCCGTCGAGGAGGCGGAAGTCCGCTATCGCCGTTTCGGCCCGATCCTGGCGACGGTCTTCGGCGACCTGCCCGATGTGAGCCTGATGAACCTCGTCCAGGGCGCGGCGGAGACAGACGCGGTCGAAGAGGGCCACCTCGCCGCGGCAATCGAATGGGTGCGCTCCCGCGAGGTCGACTACCTGGTCTCGGTGACCGACGATCGCCCGGGGACCGAGCGCGCCGCGGAGTGGCTCGAACGGCGCGGCTACGAGCGCGGGGCCAGACTGCGCAGATTCCTACATCCTGGGACAGAGGGAGCCGTCGACCCGACCCCTCTGCAGATCCGCGAGCTCGCCCCGCTCGAGACCGAAGGGATGAGCCACATCTTCGGCGACGCCCTCGGCCTCTCCGGCCTGGCGACGATCCTGATGCTGGGCCTGCCGTCGCGGGACGGGTGGCACTGTTACGGAGCCGGCCTCGACGGGCGAGAGGTGGCGTGCGGGTCGATGCTGGTCCTCGGCAGGGTCGCGTTGTTGGGACTCGACGCGACCATTCCCGACGCCCGAGCGCACGGCGCCCAGACCGCGCTGCTGAGGAGGCGACTGGCCGACGCCGCGAGAGAGGGGTGCGAGGTCGTGGTCGCGGAGGTCTGCGACGAACATGGGGTGAGCCCGGCGGCCGCGACCAACCTGGAGCGCCTCGGCTTCGAGGAGATCCCGGGCGCCATCAACTGGCGGCGCCCATCCGGGATCGCCTAGTCAATCCGGCCGCATCGCGCACCGGCGAGCACGATCTCCCCTACCCTCCCTGAATCCTTCCTCGGCGGATACTCTCGCTCGTCGCCATTGCGGCCGTCGGCGCAACCCTTTGCGCGCCCGCAGCCGCGGGCGCCTCGAGCTACCCGGCCTGGGCGCCGAACGTGCCGTGGGGAGCGGGCTGCGAACCGGCCTCGAGCCCGGCCCAGCGCACCGCGGCGAATTGCGGCGCGGCCCTGGTCGACGGCCAGGCGGTCCCCCCGCCCGGCGCCCCGCCGGTGGTTAAGCGCGTGATAGCCGCCGCAAACGAAATCGACGGCCGCCCATACGTGTGGGGCGGTGGCCATGCCAGCTTCATCTCGAAAGGCTACGACTGCTCAGGAGCAGTGAGCTACGCCCTCCACGGCGCGGGCCTTCTCGGCTACACGATGGTCTCCGGCCAACTCGCAAACTGGAGTGAGCCCGGCCCCGGCAGATGGATCACCATCTACGCCAACGCCGAGCATGTCTTCATGGTCGTCGCCGGCCTCCGCTTCGACACCCGCAACGACCCCGAACACATCAGCGGTCCCCGCTGGAAGATGGCCGCCCCAGAAGCGAGCATCCTGCCGAAGTTCGCGGTGCGGCACCCAGCCGGTCTATAGCCAGGTCGGATCTCAGCAGCAAAACGCGGGGCGCTGCCGTCCGGCAGCACCCCGCGATCGAGCCGAATGTCGGCTCTAGTGTTTGTTGACCGATTCGGCCAGGGCCACCGAGATCCGGGTTTTATCCAGGATCGCGGCGTTTTTGCCGGCAGCCGACGGCACACCGACGGATGAATTGATGATCGGGTCGAGGATCAGTTCGACACCGAACCCACCACAGCCGGTAGCGCCGGGCGCCGACCAGGTGTTGTCCACCAACTTGGCGTTTTCGAATTCGGCGATATCGCCGCCTTCGAGGAGATGCAGTATCCCGGCGGTGCCGGTGATCGGACTGGTACCCGCCGGCGGTTTGGTGGTGCCGGTAGTGAGGTTCCAGATGATCGGTGAACTGGACGAGCCGATGTAGCACGTGCTACCCAGCAGCGGGTTTTCGAGGTGCACTTTCACCGGCAGCTGCATTGCCAAGCCCAATTCGAAGGCGAGGTTTTCTTCGCTGACGATGATTTCACTCGCAGGCCGTGCCAGTTCGAGCGTCGAGTTGACTCCGGTCAGACCATTTTCAAAGACAGCTTCGCAGCCCAAGCGGACCAGGAAGTTCGAGATTTCTTTGCAGTTGACCAGACCCGTGAGGCCACCTGGAACCGGCTGAGCCACGGGGGTCAGCGTCGGGCCAGGCGTAGCAGCGATGAAATTGTTAAAGAAGTGTTCTTCTTTTTCGAATTCCGCGCTGACGCCACCCTGCAGCGTGACGGGATTGACGATCGGCACCGCTTTTTTACCGAGGAGGACTTCGCCGCCGTTGGTGACAGCCTGGATGCACTTTTTCACCGTAGGATTGGTCGACGGACAGTTGTCGAACCGTGCGTAAAGCCCGCTGTGGGCTGACGCCGACGAGGCTAGCCCCATCACGGCCAACGCTGCGACCACCGCGGCCAAGACTACGAATCTAGGCCTGCTTATCTGCTCTCGCATATTCGCTGCTCCTTATCTGATCTTTCTCTGCCGGTCACCACTACACAAACGCCACGGCCGACCGGCTAGTCGATAGAAGGTGCAGCAGGGAATGGCTGCCGCTACGCGTTGACCAACAACGCTGTTACGCCTGCCGTCCTCCCGCTCCCTTCCTCCCTATGACGAACCGGCCACCGCGTGTGCGGCGGCCACCCGTGTCCGCGTCTCCCAGCACGGAATCCCTGATCCCATAGACCCAGCATCAAGCCCTGCGGCCGGTTCCGCCGGTTCAACGCTCCCTGAGCATACCGCAGCGGTACCGACCGATGTCAAGGTGTTGACCGGAAAAATACAACTTTTGAGTACCGAATTTAGACGGCAGCGTTGTGCCCGCTATCCGGGGGACGCCGCCTTCTTCTTGTGCTTCGTCTTCTTGTGCTTCGGTCTCGTCTGCTTCTTAGGCTTGACCTTGACGCACTTCTCGGTGCCCTTGACCTTCTTCTTCACGGAACCCTTCTTGCACCGTCGAGGCTTTTGCTTCACGGGTTCGGAGACAGTCGGAGGGGGGGCGGCGATGCTGCTCGCCGGAGGCAATGGCGAGATGGGCGCGCCCACTACTGGGACGGCCAGCGCGGCATCGATGCCCGTGACGATCTGGGAACCGCTCACGAGCAAAGTCTGCGCTTCGGCGCGGGTCCCGACCCGATCGTAGAACTGCGGCAGGTAGCCATCGACACCGCTACCGGCTCCGCCGCCGATCTCCGTACCTCCGAGGGCGAAGCCGACTTGATAGAGACCTTCGGTAAGCCCTTCGAATGAGTACCCACCCCCGGGTCCGCTTTCGGTGCAACGGTCGGCAGCCGCGGCACCTGACATGAACAGGCATACCGAAATACCTTCGAGCGCCGCCCCGCTCGCGGCGGCGGTGACGACACCGGTCACTTGGGCACCTTGGACGAGCGCGGGGTCGATCGTGGTGGTAGCGCCAGCAGTCACGGAGATCGGCGTCGCCTGGGCGAGGGTCAGTTTGTCGTCGTAGTACCAAGGCGCATATCCCGCACTGGCTCCGCGTCCGTGAAACCCGACTCGGTAGAAGCCGGTCGGCAGGCTGTGGAGTTCGTAGCCGCCTCCAGCCCCGGTTTCATCGCAGCTTTTGAGTGGCGGCGGCACGGCCGAGACGGCGCAGACTTCGACTTCGGACAGCGGATTACCAGTTGATGCGGCGGTCACGGTGCCCGTGATCACGCCGCCTTCGATCAGGTCAGCATCGATCCCTTTCACCGTTCCTTCCCCGACGCTGACAAAATCCGCTTCGGCGAGGTTGCCCTTGTGGTCGTAGAACTGCGTGAGCAGGCGTGACCTGTAGGTGGGGACGAATTCGAATTTCACCGATCCTGGTTCTTTGAATCCCGGGAAGACATAGGAGCCATCCGCCTTCGGGGCGACACAGAGCTCCGGCGGGGCTTCTGCGAGGCACACTTCGACTTCTTGCGCCGCACTCAGCGGAAGTACGGTCCCTTCTACGGTTCCCGCGACCGCTCGGGCGACCATCGACCCGAAGAGGGCTAGACCACAGAGCGCCAAGACGAGCACGCGCCTCATCCGCGCACCGTGCAGTTCCTCGTCAGGGTCGAGCCGACCTTGCGCCGACCGAAGTCGAAGGTCGCCTTGGCGAATGGGAAGGTGGCGCCGCCGAAGCCCTTGGGGGCGGGGCATCCGGCCACCAGATAGGGGCTGCCTGCCCCACCGAGTTCCAACGACAGTTCGGTGATGTAGCCGCCCTTTCCGGCGGCTTCGGCCACCGCGGCGCTCAGGACCGTCCCCAGTTCACCCTTGCGGGTGGTCATCACGAACGGCAGGGTGAAGGAGGTCGGCACCGGCTCGGTCCCGTAGACGTGGGCGAGGATCGCGGGGTGCCCTTCGAAACGGCCGTTGAAAGCGTAGAGCTTGCCCTCGGCCGGGAACGACGCCTGTTGAGGGATCAGCACCTTCGCGGCGAACCGGCCGACGCCCACCAGCGAAGAGCCGCACGCCTTCAGCGCGTTCCGCGTGGTCGAAGGCTGGATGTCCCGCATCGTGCAGACCGGAAGCACCCCGGGGGAGAACTTTCCGGCGCTGTTGATCGCGATCGAGATTCGCCGCAGCCTCGGAGGGTCCGATTCCGCCAGCGCATCGACCTTCGCCCCGACCGCCACCTTCACCGGCACCGCGCCGGCACGAGGCAAGGACTTTGGAGCGAGCCTGCCGTTGAAACTGACCCTGATATCACCCTTCTGGACGACCTCGGCCCCGGCGAGGCCGCCGACCACGACGAAGGCCGTGACGGTCGCCAGGGTCCAGACTATCCATCTGCTCGACTTCATCCGTGCTTCCCCTGTCGCTTCTTCTTCGGCTGTTTGCAGTTCACTTCCATCCGCGGTCGCAACCTGATGCCCACGTTGTTGTGCCCGATGAAGAGGGCGTCGCCGAACTGCTTCGCGCCGCAAAGGTTTTGTGAATTGACAAGCAGGCCCCGCTTCCCGCCCTTCAGATTCATCACGAAGCGCGATACCGGTGCATCTGGGACCGATTCGAAGGTGCCCCGGAGGCCCCCGTGGATCGAATCGATGTGGCCGACGACTTCGATCCGCAAGCCGAGCCCACCACCGTGGAGGTCGGCGACCAGGTCGGGCAGCTTACGCCCAGGCGCCGATCGCAGATAAACCGGGCCTTCCAGTGGCTGCGCCAGCAGAGGACTGAACGCCCGCGCGGTTCCATAGGCCGAGGCCGCAGGGCAATTTTCCGTCGCGAACAGGGTCCGGGTGCAGATCGTCTTGATATGGCGCTGTTCGAGAAACTCTGAGGCGGGGAGGGTCACTTTCGCGGAGCTGATGTTTGCGTCTCCGTCACGCGGCCTGACTTCCGCGCGGAGTTCCGGAAAATCGCCGCGGCGCGTGCCTCCACGCAGCCGAAGCTTGAGCTGCGGCTTGAACGGCAGCGATCGACAACCGAAGGCTTGATATGGGGAGTCGGCGAATGCGACCGTGTCATCGGCCGAGGTCGCGAAGCTCGCGCCCGAGCCGGTCAGCCGCGACCGCACCTTGAACGGTTCGCATGAGGTCGGGTTGTTGGTGAAGTGCGGCTTCGAGATGTAGACCCGGATGTCGCGCAGATGGATCGGGATCCCGTCGATGATGTGGGGGATCGGATCGGAGCCGGTCGAGTCGATCGAGACCTGGGCGGTCTGTGGGTCGACGTCGATCGCCGAGCGCACGACGACGGTGCCGAGATCGACTGGACCGACCGTCGCCGAGTCGATCGCCACGATCGAGAAGGTAGAGCCGTTAAACGGACCGGCAAGATAGAGGCCCCCGGGTTGGTACTCGAGCGCCGGGCCGACCCCATAGCCGGAGACCGTGCGGCCGATCTCGCTGGCCGCGGGACATGACGGATGTTCCGCCTCTTCGAAACCGCCGCGGTGTCGGGCAGATTCGATCGCCGCATCCGAGCAATACGGGATTCCGGCGATCTGCCCGAGCAGTCCCGGCGGCAGAACGGTCGAGTAGGAGGTGATCTCCTGCTCGGTGTCCCTGCGGGTGAGGTGGATGTAGAAGGGGGTGTAGGCGCCCGCCTGTGGGTTGATGCTGCCCGCCTGCGCCTGCGGGTTGAACGACGGCATCCCCTGTGGACACGGCAACCCTTCGATCCCGCTCGTGATCGGGGTCGGCAGGGAGGCGCTCACTTCCGCGCCGGAGTCGCTCCACGGCGTCAGTGAAACCTCCGTACTGAAGGCGCCGCAAACTGCCGGCGTCGCGAGCGGACTGCGCTGCCCTTCGCGGAACTCGATTTTGAGATCCGTGTAAGGCAGCTGCGGCAGTCCTGCGAAGGTGGCGATCAGCGAGCCGGTGCCCGGATCCGCGTCGAGTTTGCCCGGGACCTTGACCAAGATCCCGCGTTCGGTCGACTTGGCGACGAGGTAAAGGCCGATCAGCGTGCCGAAGGGATTGTCGAACGGCGCAGCGAGGAAGACAGAGCCTTCGATCGCCTTTTCGAAGAGGGGGCTCTTGACGGTGAATTCCCCGATCTTCGATCCGTTCGGGCAGCCGGCGCCCGGCGGCGAGTAGACGGTTTCAGCGGTGTATTGGGCGGGGGTGCAGCCGAGGAGACCGGCGCCGACAGAAGGATTGATCGTCATTCCTTCGGGCAGCGTGACCACGGCCTGGCGGGCCGCGGCGGGATTCAGACTCTTTGACTGCAAAAGGCCGTCGGTGCCGACGTCGAGGTTGAAATCGAAGCCGCTCGGAGAGGAGGCCCGTGGATTCGCCACGAAGGCTTCTGCGGTCGGGGAGAAGCCGAGCGCCCCGCACCCTTCGAGGCGAATGGGTTCACCTTCGTTGAAACGGGTGAACTGGCGACGGACGACGGTCCCGGGCTGCTGCCAAGAGGTCGCCGACACCCCGTAGACCACGGGTTCGCTGCAGCTCGAGGGCAGCGTCAGGTAGGCGAGGCGCCGAGAGTTGCGAACCAACGGATTGTCATTGCCGCAACCGTTGTCCCACGGCGTAGCCGGTTCCAACTCGTTCAGGCAATTCCCGCGCTCGAAGTTGTGGCTGATGTCGCCGGGCGCGCCCCAGAGGGTGATCCGCAGGCCGCTGATGTTCACCTGCTGGGGGATGTTCTGCGCCCGCTCGCTGATCTGGTATTCGCCGCCGGCCTGGTGGACTTCGGCGACAAAGACGATTGGGGACCCGTACGGGTTCAACCCGATCTCCGACGGCGCTCCCGGCGGTGGCTCGATGTTGAAGACACCGAAGGTGCGCGGGCCCCCGGCGTGAGAGGAGGTCACCGTGGCAACGCCGATCTGTGCCTCTTCGGGGCAGCTCTCACCCGACGCGCTTTCTTCGAATGGCGAGGAACGCGGACTGTGAAACTGGCCAAGGCTGCAGCGCGCGATGGTCGCCGGGTTTTCGATCAGCCCAGGCGGCAGATCGAGCCGCAGTTCGCGCAGGTCACCATCGCTGAACGGCACGCCGGGTTCTCCCGGCGATTCGCCGGCCAGGTTGAGGCTGATCGTGGTGGTGATCTCGTAGGGATGTGAGCCGGCGCGGTGGTCGACGGACCCGTCTTCTTCACGCGCGCTCACCGAGAATCCTTCGCTGCCGGCCCGCAGCCCGAATGCGGCCGAGGCCGCGGACGGCGGGGAGGCGAGGAGGGCCATTGCCTGCAGCGCCAGGCAGAGGAGGACGGCGGACCGCTTCATTTCTTCCCACCTCCGCGCTTGCCGCTCGCCTTGGCGTGGTGAGTGTGGCGCTTCTTCTTGTGCTTCCTGTGCTTCGTCTTTGGCTTCTTGGTCTTGCCTCGCTTGCTCGAGCTTCCTTGGATCTTCAACGGTGGGTTGCCGGAATTCGGCACCAGGGTGCCGGGGGTCGTGTCTTCCGGAGCTTCCGGCAGCACCTGGCAGGCATCCGCAACGCACGGGATAGGCGATTCCGGCACCGCGAAGCCGCCTCCTTCGCGCGCGTCATAGACGTCGTAAGAGCCCGGGTCCAACGGATAAAGGGACGCGGCGGTGAGAAAGAACGCTTCGCCCCCATCTTCATCGGCGTCGAGGAAGTAGGACGGGGCCAAATCGCGGCCCCCGGAGATCAGTTGAACGCAGCCGCCCGCCTTGGTGCAGGTCCCCTCGCCGTCGGTCTCCCACTCATACACATCGACCGCGTTGTTCGTGTCCTGGGAGGAGAGTCGGTCGGCGGTTTCGAAGAAGACCCGGCTCCCGTCGGCGGAAAGATCGCGAGGCTTGTAGACGGCCAGCGCCTCCGCGCCTGCCCCGTTGTGGCGGACCTCAGGGATCGCCGCCCCACCCAGGGGCCCTTCGCCGGTCGGATTGCAGGAGACGCAGACAAGAGATGAGGCGCTGCCAGCAGCCGGCCCGTAGAGAAACACCTCGGTGTTCCCTTCGCTCGGGTAGCCGGTCAATTCCCCGTCCGAGACGAAGAGCAGGCGCGACCCGTCTCGAGTCACCCGCGCGGCTTCCTCGCCCCGGACCCAGTTGCTCGGTAGAGCTGAGGAGGCGACTTCGGTCACCGTGCCACCGCTATCCAGGAAGACGGCGCCGGACCGGGCGTAGTAGACCTTCGAGCCGTCGGCTGAGGTGCCAAGGACTCCTTCGACCCCCGGGCCAGAATCGACCGTGGTGAAGTTTCCCGCCCCGGTCGCGTATTTCCTGAGCGCCCCCGATTCGATCACGTAGGCCACCGATTCGTCGGCCGATGCAACGGCGAATTCGGCGCCCGAGCTCCCAACCGCCTTCGTCGTACCACTCGTTTCGTGCAGGTAGAGATTGCCGCCTACGGTGAAATAGATCCGGGACCCGTTGCTTGAGATCGAGCCATTCGGGCCGGCGATCTGAGCACCGGGAGTCCCGGTCGTTTCGCCCGGCCGGAAGTTGATCAGCGACAGCGCCCCGCCGGACCACTCGTAGAGGTTCTGCGCGGCAGGGTCGCACCCGCCGGGGGCGGCAATTTCGGTCGCGCCGACCGCGAGGGCCGCACAACTCGAAAGGACCAGATGGGCAAGATCGGGCGTGACCGCGACGAGCCGCATTTCGAACTGTTGCGGCCCGAGGACGGTATGGGAGACATCGGCCGCCGTGAGGATCGATTCGAAGCCTCCGGAGGCGGTTCGTCGATAGTAATTGCGGTAGCCGCTGGGAGCCCCGGTGCCCGGAAGGGCGGCATTGGCCACCGGGCATTCGCCCCCCGCCACGCCCCGACAGCGTTCTCCGTTGGAGAGCAGGCCGAGCCCGAGGTCGCTCGAGAAGAGCTGGTAGGGGACGCCGTCCGGATCGCTCCCGTAGCTGCCTGAAAGGATCGGCGTGGTGATGTTCGCCGTTGCCCAACCGGCGCTCGAGCGGCCGGCGACGTATTGGCTACCCGATGGCGCGCTCTGGGCACCTGCTCCGAATGAGTCGGCGGAGCTGAAGATGAAGTAGCCACCGCCGGCGGCCGCCTGAAACACCCCGCCGCCAGAGATCGCGCCAGGGGGCTGGACCGCGCCACCGGCTTTTCCGATCGGGGAGACCATCTCCCAGCCGCGCTGGTCGAGGAGCTCGAAGGCGTTGGTTGCCGGTTGGGTACCGAACGGCAGGGCGCCGGTGGACGCCGATTCATTCGCCGAGTTCGTCGCCACGAGCCGATAGCGGTAGGCGGTTTCCGGCGTGAGTTCGACCACGCTCGCGGTCACGGTGTTCGGAGAGGTTCCGGCCCCCGCGGAGCCCGTGCCTCGAATCCGTGGGACGGCAGCCCCGGCGAAAGGATCGCGAGCGGGCTGGGCCGCCAGGTTGGCTTCGTAGGCGGCGAGGGTCAGGTATTCGAAGCGATAGGTGGTGGCCAGGCCGTTCGGATCGATCCGACCAACCAAGTTGGCGCTCGTGGCGGTCACCGAGGAGACCGCCGTGGAAACGATCTGCGGAGGTGCAGCTGCGGCGCGGCCGGGCAAAAGCATCGAAAGCCCGACGAGCGCCGCAATCACTACAACGTATCTGTGCGCCGCCCCAGTTTTACTGATCGGCTCCACTGGTCACCGCCCTAGGCGGGAGGTTCACCTCAACTCAGTGCTTCGACCCGTGCGTTTTCTTACCCTTGCCGGACTTCTTCTTGCCCTTGCCGCAGCTGTTCGCGATCGTCGTGGAGAGCTGAAGCCGCTTCCCGTTCTGGGCGGTGAACGAAACCCCCGCGAGTTGCTTTTTCTTGCAGATGTTTTCTGAGTTTTCGAGCAGCCCGTACTTCCTGCCGCCCTTCATTTCGAGCACGAATCGTTCGGCCGGAGCATCGGGCACCGTTTCAAACGTATTGCGGATCCCTTTGTTCTTGCCGGTGTCGACTTTGCCGGCGAGGAGAACGCGGATCTGCCCGTTCAGTTCGGCGACCAAGGCCGGGAGCTTGTAGCCATAGCCGCCGGCCAAGTAGACCGGGCCTTCGAGCGGCTTTTCGAGGAGCGGCGTCCAAAGCTTGACTTTGCCGTAGATCGACTTGGCGGGACAGGCCTGTTGGGCCAAAAGCACTTTGGTGCACGCCTTGCCGATGTTCCCTTGGTCGAGGAACTCGGAATGCGGCAGGTTGACCTGGGCTCGGGCGATGTTGGCGTAAACGCCGCCTTTCGGGTAGGTGACCACCGCCTTCAGCGCCGGGTGTCCGGTCCTCTTGGTCTGACCTTTCAGCGAGATCTGAAGCTTCGGCTTGAACGCGAGGCGTCCGCATTCGCCGACCTGGAAGCGATTCTTCAGGGAGGCCGACTGGCCGGCCTGGGTCGATGCCGATCCTTCGATCGCCATGGCTTCGCAGGACGTCGGGTTCAAGGTGAACTGCGAGCGGTCGAGCTTCACTTCGATCGAGCGGGCGTCGAGAGGGATGCCGTCACGGATCGTCGGCAACGGGTCGGCGACGGCGCGTGGTCGGGCGTCGTATTCGCCGATGTAGACGGCTGCCCGGTCGACCACGGTGCCGAGGTCGAAGGGACCGGCGACCGCGGGGACGATCACGACGAAGCTGAAAGGCGCGCCCTTGTAGGGGCCGGCCAGGTAGACGTGGCCGGATACCGGGATCGGGCTGATCCCCGAGCCGGCGGTGACGTTCACCTTGCCGACTTCACTCGAGGACGGACAGGACGGCGAGGCCTGCTCTTCCTTCCCCTTTTCCGGCACTTCCCGCGAGATCGCCTGGCCGATGCCGGACTCCGGGCAGTAACTGATCCCGGCTAGCTTGCCGAGGAGGCCCTCGGGCAGGGTCGTTTCCAGGCCGGTGAGGTGCTGCGTGCCGTCCTTTCGGGACAGACGCAGGACGAACGGCGAGTAGGCGCCCGAGAGCGGCGATTCGGTGCCGGCGGTGAAGGAAAAGTCCTTCGGGGCTTCCGATTCGGAGCCGTAGCATCCCGCCGTCGTCGCGAACGACCCCGTCGGATGCACGTCGATTCCTTCCGGGGTTGACCAAGGCGTCAGCGTCGAGGTCGTCGTCTTCGTGCCACAGGTGAGCGGCGTAGTCAGCACACCTCTGACGCCCTTGAAGAAGTGCAGTTCGATCTCTTCGATCGGCAACTCGGGATTTTCCGTGAACCTTGCCGTGAGCTGGCCGGTCTTCGGATCGGGTTCCACCTTGCCGGCGAGCTTGGCGATGATGCCCGTTTCTTCATCTTCGATCGCCAGATAGATCGCCAACAACGACCCGAACGGATTGTCGAACGGCTTGGCGACATAGACCGCGCCCGGGAGCTTTTCTTCAAGCAGCGGCGTCGTCACTTCCAAAGTCCCTACCTTGGACGCATTGGGACAACTCTGCGGGGTGGTGGCGAAGCGGATTTTCCCACCTTCGGGCGCGTAGCCCATCTGCTGCTCGGTGCAGGCGTCGAGCCCGTTGGCCGCCGAGGGATTCAAGCTCACGCCTTCCGGAAGGCTGACAGTGGCGTCCTTCAACGGCGCAGTGGAGCGACCGCCGACGGACTCGTCTTGGGTCTGGTGGATCGAGAATTCGAGGCCCGACGGGTTTTCTCCGGCGTTGGTCGTCGCCTGCGAGCTGATCGTCGGTTCGAAGGCAAGCTGGTTGCATCCGGTAACTGGATCCGGCACGAATTCCCGGTCGGTCAACGGAGCAGAGGCCGTGGCGGTCGCACCCTTCCAAGAGTCGACCGTGGCCGCGAATTCAAGTGGTTCGGTGCATGAGGTCGGCATGCTGAGAAACCGCGTGGACGAAGGAGGGACCGAACATCCGAGAGGCGTATTCAGGCAGCCTTCTCCCTGTGCTCCGCCCTCTCGCAGGGTGTCGTGACGCGGATCGGACGGGTTTCCCCACAGCGTGAACATCACTTCGGAGATCTGGAATCTTGAGATCAGTTCGGCGCTCGCGGCGGTCAAGCGGAAACCGCCAGAGAGTCCACCGCGGACGACGACAAGAACTTCCGCGATTTCGAAGGCGAGCTCCGCGGGAGCTCCTCTGGTCGGGACCATGTTGTATACCGGCGCGCCGAAACGGTCGGCTTGGGAACCGGGCTGGATAAATGCCTGCCCCACCTGCGACTCGGGCGGGCACGTCTTCTGCGGATTGGTCGCCGACGCATGGGCCAGTACGCTCATGCTGCAGCGCTTCGTCGTGGCCCTCGGATTCACCACGATCCCACGTGGCAGTTCGGTCGTCACGGACCGCATTGCCTGAGCGGGGATGCCGTCGTGCACCTTGGACACACCTATATTGAACGTGGTAAGGAATGGTTCCGAGCCAGCCGTTGGCATGTTGCCGGATTCGTCAGACACCACGTCCGAGAGCCCGGGACCGCCAAGAATGCCAAACGGCGCTTCGGTCGCGGTCACCAAGGTTTCGAGCGAGCTAGACGTCGTGTTTCCTCCGCCCCTTACGGTTACGTCGTTGGTCACGGTCGTCGGTGGCATATTCGCGACCTTCAGTGGAATGTATAGCGTAAGGCCGGCGCTTGCAGGAACCGTCGAAAAGAGCGCACATTCGACCACCTGTCCCGTCACTTCACAGGCGCCTTCTTCGGTAATGCTGGTATTGCCTCGGTACTTGAATTTCGGTTCTTCCGCCCCGGACACGGTCAGCCCAGTAGGCAAGGTGTCAGTGACGAACACAGGACCTGAGGCAGGAGCTCCCCCCACATTCGTGATGAACATCGTGTACGCCGGGCCGTTTCCGTGGCTTTCCTTCCCCGGAACCAGGTTGGTGGGGAACGACGCCTGGTTGATCTCCCAGGCGGTTGCTGGGGACGCTGCCGTCGCCGCAGGGGCGTAGATGGCGGCGACGATAGCCGACGCGATAATGCCAGCCGTCAACCACTGACCGTATGCGCGAATGCGCCGCCTCATTTCCGCCCCCCCTTGCCCGAACGGCCGTGACCGTTTTTGTGATTCCCCTGCTTATGCTTTTTGTGCTGCTTTTTCTTGTGCTTCTTGTGTTTGTGAGGCTTTGGCTTTTTCGGCTTTTGAGGTTTCGGATTGCCTGGGCCGTTGAACGAAGACGTACCTGCGGTGGAAGACGACGGGGGAACGGTAGCCGCTCCTCGGCACGATTCGTCCGTACACGGAACGCCAGGCAGGACATGCTGCGAAGCGATTCCGCCATCGACGCGCACGTTGTAGACATCGTAAAGGTCATCCCGATCAACCGGTACCAGTTGATCGGTCGTAGCGATGAACACGCTCCTTCCATCGCTGGAGGCGTCGAGGAAGTAGGAGGCTTCGTTGCTCTTACCCGTTGAGAGTAGATACAGACAGCCTCCGTTGACTTCGGCTTTCGTGCATGAGCCCCCCGGCGCTCCCGGTGCCTCCCACTCATAGACGTCGACGCACAGCGGCCGTTTCTTCCCGATGAGCGGATTGTCGATCAAGAACCCACAGTTCGGGGTCCCATTGGCATCTTCGGCTACAAGTGAATTCGGCGTCTGGAAGAAGACCCGCGTGCCGTCTGCCGAGACGTTCTCGGTCAACCGTGGGGCCGGGAGTACATTGGGAATCGCGAATTGGTTAGCGTTGAAGAACCCAGCGGTCAGTTCCGCTTCGCCCGCCGAAGGCGCTTCGGTAGAAAGGCAAGAAATGCAGGTGACTTCTTCGCTCGCAGCGTTGTAGTCGTAGATGTTGGCGTCTTTCGTAAACACCAACGTCTGCCCGTTGGACGTGACGCGCGACGATTTGCCAACGTAATCCGCGATTTTTGGCCCACAGTAACTGCTTGGCGCCCAATTCCTCGCACCCGAGGGGTTATTGCATAGTGCGCCTTCGTCAGTCGTGGCGACGAAGGTCAAGGTGAAGTGACCCGGGCCGTCTTCTTCAAAGCGATAGATATTGTTCTTGCCCGCCGTGCCACCATCCACGGCGCCTTTGGCCGCGAAGTACCCCGACGATCCATCCGTACTGGCTCCAAGCAGGCCCTCTACCACCATACCGTTCGGATTCGTTGCGCTTTCCCGATTCCCGGTGATGTCAACCAGCTTGCCTTCTTGCTCGTCGTATCGGTAGAGGTCTTTCCCAAAAACGTCAGATGGCCCGGTCGATGCGTCAGCGGTCAGCTTCTGGGAGGAGATGAAGAACGCCCGGGAACCGTCCGGCGTGGCTTCCTGAAATGCTGCAGGGAATTCTTCCCCTGCTTCTTCCACAATTGGGTCTTCCACGCCTTCGTTGGCCTTCGAGACTTTGACGGTCACAGGGGTAGATCCAGCCAAACCACGACGGAGGTAGATCTGACCCGTCCCGCCCGCGGTGAAATAGATCTGGTCTCCGTCGGACGATGCCGCGTTGACCGCTTCGACATAGAGGTCCTTAAACGTTCCGCCTTTGGTCGTTTCTTCGTCATACCAGGCATACGCCCCGGCGAAGGAACCGGCTGGAGGTGCATTCCCGCCTTCGGTCGACGGAAGGAGTCCCACGAGCGACGTGTCGCCCGTAGCACGGTCCCACATATAGAGGTTGTCCCACCCGGGCGCGGCTTCTTCCGTCAACTGGATTTGAGATTCGAAGAAGACTCGGGAACCGTCATTGCTGATCGCGTCGTAGGCGAAGGTCACTCCATCTTCAGGTGCTTCGCTCTGGTATGGCACGATCTGCGTGACGGCCTGAGTCACAGTATCGATCAGGAAGAGCCCGGGTTTGATAGCGGGGCTTTTGCCCGGGACAACGTTGCCTGCTTCAACGAGTACGAAGCGCATATTTCCCGACGCACCGAGGAATCCGGCTTTTTCGCCGTACTGTTCCGGCGGGAACAGCCGCTGGCTCGACCATGACCCCCCGGCCGATGACGCGAGGAAGGTGGTGGTTTCTTGACGTCCGCCTCCGGAAGCCGGAAAGCCCGATCCGAGGCCACTGATGTAGGTCACTGCGGAGCCGTCCGGTGCAGCGCCCACCATGTCGGCGAAGCCTTCTATATACAGGCCTCCCTTATCAACTGGCGTCACCTGTTCGTACGCACGGCAGTTTGGAAGAAGCGATGCGAACCCGGTGCGAAGAGCCTGGTTCGGACATTCCCCGCCCGGGAGAAGCGTCTGTGCCTGCGTTTTGAATTTTGGTGGTGGGAACCCCGCCACGGAGCCGACGGCATTCGTGGCGACGACCCTGAAGAAATAGGTCGTATTCGGCTCCAGGCCGGTAAGGGTGGCTGAGACTTCGTGGCCCGCATTGTCCGCCGGCAAGGGCCCGAACTCAGGCGTCGAGCGGGTGGCCCGGCTCGCGAAACCTTCGGCTTCGAAAGCCGCCTCATCCAAGAACTCAAAGTGGTAGGTCGTCGCCGCCGACCCAGGGTCGATGGTCGCCCCGACCGTTGCTTCGGTCAGGCCCACGGCGATTATCGACTGGCCGTCGATCACGGGGGGGATGGGTTCGGTCGTGAAGGTCGCTTCAGCCGAAGGATTCGGCCCAGCCGGATTGGAGGCCTCGAGCCGGACGTGATAGGTGGTTCCAGCGGTCAGCCCGTTGGCGTCGGCTTCCACTGGCACGAGACTAGAACCGGATCCTGGGTTTGCAGCGCAAGGCACGGAGGTCGCTTGTGCGAACCCGGATTCGGCAAATCGGGCATCGGTTACAACCTGGAATTTGCAGCTGGTGGGGAAGCCGTTCGGATTTACTTCGCCGCTGAGATGCGCGCTCGTGCCCGTGATAGCGGATACAGGACCCATAATCGCCACTGGTAATTCGACGGTCGCAAGAGTGAATACCTTGATGGTCGAGGTCCCCGCATCAGCGACATAGCGCACTCCCGCCGGGCCGATCGCGATCCCTGACGGCGAGGAGAGTTCGTTCAGCCCGAATGATTCAACAGGAGCACATCTGTTCCCGCAGTTCAAAGCAAAGTGAGTGACGATCGGGTTGCCTTGGTTTTTTTGCGTGACGTACAGATCGCCCGAGTTTGGGTCGATCGAAAACGCGGTCGCATCATTTCGGGCGTCCAGTGATTCTGCGAGGACCGAGCCGGTGTTGCTGAACTTCGCAATTTCTCCACCGGCCGCCTTGTACAGGTGTTCTTCTGGATCCACGGCGAACCCGATCGGGGTGGTTCCAAACAGGGTTTCGAACGGCGCGACCACCGGAGAGCCAGTCGCAGGATCGAAGCGATGGACGGTCTGGCCGTCCAGGACGTACAGATCGCCGTCCGGCCCGACCGCAATCCCGCTCAAACTCGCGAAACCAACGAGCTGCCCGCCGGTTCCCCAGGTGCTGATCGGTGAGCCGTCGGGGGCGAACTTGGACACCGTGCCGGCGACCGTGTCCGCGACGTAGACGTCGCCAGTAGGAGTAACTCCAGATTCATCGATCGCCAGAAAGGCCGGCGAGGCGAAAGAGCCGAAGACCCTGACAAAGGTCCCGTCGGCTTCGAACTCCTCGACGCGACCGTTGCCGGTGTCGGCGACGTATACGTCGCCGACCGCTCCGTTCACCACGACGGCGCTGTGTGCGCCAAGGGTCAGCTGTCCGTTACCGGTGCCTAGAGAACCGATGGTGGCCGTATGCACATAGACTTCGGCGGCGGAGGCCGGCGCTGCTAAAAGCATTGCAGCCGCTAGGACGAGCCCCAGCAGGGCACCACAGCGGCCAACGGTCCGATTGATGAGCTTCCTCTGTCTCAACTGCTGCTCCTTGCTGTCTCCCTGTGAGGGCCAGAGGGCTTGGATGATCCCGGGCCGGACGGGCCTTGCGCTGTCGTTCCCGTCATCAGGCTGAATCCCCTAAGTCCCTTCGACACCCTCCCCGGCGCCTTAAATCGACAGCTACCTCTAAAGCTCCCTCTCGGCAGTGTCGTCCGCGCACAATAAACGAGCGTGGCTCCCGGTGTCAACCTGGTCGTCTTGGATCGGCACGCATCCGGTATCGCGGGGCGTCTTCGAAAAGAAGCGGAGGAGCCAAGCACCGGCTCCTCCGCTTTGCTGCTGGATGTCGCTATCGCCGCCTCCGACGGAAGCGGCGACAACCTCTGCGAATCCGGCCCTAGTGGATGTTGAATTTTTCCCCGGTGCTGAGTTTGAACGCGCCCGTGCCGGAGAATTTGGCGGGCTTGATGCCGAGCAGGAGGCTCGCACCAGTTGTTTCCTGGACGGCCTGGCTGAACACCAGTTCCTGGGTCGCCGCTTCTGCGCCTGTGTTGAGTACCGATTCGCCGAAGACCGAGCCGGTCACATTTTTGGTGCCGCTGATCGCAGCGCATCCGGTTCCGCCGAGCGTGAACTGGGCGAACGTCCCTCCGGACAGCGGGAGGAACTGGACGAAGGCGTGCTGGTTGGCCGTGTTCGTGTCCATCCAGTCGCCGTGGATCGCGAGCTGTTTGGTCGGCAGCGTCCCGACGATCCCGGTTTCGCCCGTCACCGTGCAGTTGGCCGGTTCGAGGACGGTCACGTTTTCGAACTTGATCTTGCCTTCGCCGTAGGCGATCGCGCCGGCTTTTTCTGTCTTCGCGGCGTTTTCGATTTTGCAGCCTTCACAGCTGAATGCCGTCGACTGCAGCTTGATTTTCGTGGTGCCGATTTCGGATTCCAGCACGCCGTTGGTGACGGCGGAGCCGGTCACGGTCTTGGAGCCGGTGAGTTCCGCGCCTTCGACGAAGAACTTTGCCGCGGTTGTTGACACCGCCGCCGAGGCGCTGTTCGCCACGACGGCTCCGATCGCCAGTACGGCGACGATGGCCAAGCTGAATTTCTTGAGGCTCATTAGTTGAGTTCCTCTCTCCTATTGTTAGCGAGCCGGCCAACCCCTACCTGCGAAGGACCCGCTCGAGTGTTCTTATCCCAACGCCCCGTTTGATCGAGGCGTCCCGGAGGCACTTTCGGGCACAGACCACGAGTGCTCAAGAAATTGCGACCTATGTTTTTTAACTCGCCGCGTAGGACTCGGCACCTCGGACAGGGACGATCGACTGTCGCAAACATTCCGGCTCACTGACGCATCCACGACCTACTGAACGGCTGAGGAGGGGGGTGTCCGATTTCCGCGGCCGGCGTCCGTAATCGCGGTCCGCGCCACCGGGTGAGAAGCCCTGATCAGGCGCGGTCAGCAGGTCCAGGCCAGCGAAGGGCGCCGGTCGTGGGCCCGGGTGGGGAGGGTGCCCGGATAGCGGGCACCCTCCCCTGCTTGCCCTTCTCTCTCCGCATTTGGAGGAACGGGGTTCCTAATGGATGTTGAATTTTTCTCCGGTACTGAGTTCGAACGCACCCGTGGCGGACAGTTCCGCTTCCTTGATGCCAACAAGGAGAGCTGCTTTCGTTGTTTTCTGGACCGTCGGGCTGAACACCAGTTCCTGTTTGGCTGACGATTCACCTGTATTGAGCTTCGATTCGGCGAACAGCGATCCGGTCACGTTTTTCGGGCCGCTAACCGCCGCACAGCCAGTCCCGCTGAGTTCGAACTGGAAGAACGTCCCTCCGGATAGCGGGAGGAACTGGACGAAGGCGTGTTTGTTGGCTTCGACCGTATCCATCCAGTCGCCGTGGATCGCCAGCAGTTTGGTCGGCACCTTGCCGAGGACGCCGGTTTCGCCGGTCACCGTGCAGTTCGCCGGTTCGATCACTTTTACTTCTTCGAACACGATCTTGACTTCGCCGACAGCAATCGCACCCGCTTTTTCTGTCTTCGCAGCATTTTCGATTTTGCAGCCTTCACAGCTGAGTTTCGGAAATTCGAGTTTTGTGTGCGTGCTGCCGATTTCTGTGTCTAGGCTCCCATTGGTGACCGCCTTGCCGGTCACCGTCTTGGAACCGGTGAGTTCCGCGCCTTCGACGAAGAACGTGGCTCCCGTTGTTGACACCGTCGCCGAGGCAGTGTTCGCCATCACGACTCCAATCGCCAACACGGCGACGATGGTTAGGCTGAATTTCTTGAGGCCCATTGGCTGAGTTCCTCTCCCATTGTTAGCGAGCCGACCCAACCCGTATCTGCCATGCGTCGGCTCGGATGTTCATTCCGACGCCCTTTTTGACCGTGGCGTCTCGGGGCACCTTCGGTCAGCGGAAACGCGGCGGTCAAGAACCCGCCGGGGGTATTTTTTATCTCGGTTCCCGGGCGCCTCACATCGCTTGCCCAGCGCAGCCGGGTTCAGCGAATTCGCCGGTTTGAGCCCGCGACATCTTCGAGTTCGATCGAGCCGCCCGGCGCAGCAGCCTACTTATTAGCCTGGGCGCCTGAAGAGGGTTTGCCCTTTTCCGACGGAGTAAGTTCAGTGGTCAGGATGGCTCCCACCGTCCAGTGACCGTGTTCTTTGGTCAACGGCATCGAGTAGTCGTGTCCGTCGTTGCCGTGATAGAGGGCCTGCGCTTCCTTGCCTTTGACTCGAAGGACCGCGATTTCACCATCGAGGGTGTCGATTCGGAAAGGCTTCGTGCGACTGAGCGGCGTCCCAAGTACCTTGAGTGCCGTCGGGCATGCCTTAACGGCAGCCGCCCCTTTTTTTCCAACCGCGACGCTTTCGATTGAGGACTGCGACAGGGTCGCGCACTGCGTCGCGAAATCAGCGTCTTCGCGCGCCTTGAGGTTCTTGTTGAGCACCTTAGAGGCGGCTTCCCGTTCCGAGGCAGACGCTTCGTGTCCAAATTCGACTAATTCATTCTTCGGGAAGGCAGAGCTTGGTTCGGCGCCGGAGGCGGCCTTTGCAGTCGACCCGGCCTCCGTCGCAGTCTGGGAACTACCCGATCCGCCGCAGCCGGCGTTCAGGGCGGCCAACGCGATAAGGACGCAGAGCGCCATGGACAAGCGAAGTGACTGCTTGATCATCTGCGAAGCATACATAGTTCTCTGAGCAGTAGCGGATTGCTGTACAAAAGTCGAGGCGCGGCAGGAGCTAGGAGCTCACCGTGGCCGGCGCCGCGAATAGATCGGGAGATCGGATTCCGATCACCTCGCCGCGGAAACGCTTCCGCGTTCCGTAGACGACCCAGGTCGTGTCGATTTCACCGATTTCTTCGACCAGGCGCAGCTCGTCGGGGTGGGCGGACAAGTGCTCGAGGTGGGTGAGGCCGGCCTCGTAGCGGCCCGCTAGAAGCTCCTGGGCGACGATCGGCTTCGATTGCACCTCGACGATCTCGTCCCAGTCCTCGCGGTTGATGTAGCCGGCGGTCGCCGGAACCAGGCCGAGGGTTTTGGGTCGCTCGACCTCCCGGCGGCTCAGGACCGCCAGAGCCTTGGTCGGGTAGATGAAGGTGTCGACGACGAACACCTCGGACCAATGGCGCTCGGTGACCTCGTGGACTTTCGGGTGGGCGCTGCACTGGACGAGAAAAGCGCTGTCTTTCCCACGGATCCACTCCAGCCCGTCAAAGAAATCATCGATCAATTTGATCTCGAAGTTCTCGACCTCCTGGAACGCCATGTACTCCCTCGCGGCCCGCTCATGGCAGGTTCCCGTCGGTCCAAGGGTCACGAGAGTGACCGTTCCCTGCTTGTCGATGCTCGATCCCATCGCAGTCAATCAAGACTAATCGAGCAATTTGAGAAGTCAACGAGAGGCCTTCTTCGAGTGTTCGGACTCGGGCGCCGTCTGGATGCCGAAAGGACCTCGAGAAGAGCTAGTCGCTGCCGAGGAGGCGGTCGCGGAGCGCCATCAGGCCGATCAGCGTCTTGGCGTCGCGGGCGTAGACCCTGGTCGGCTCGGTCCACCCGGCGGCGGCCGGCTCCGCCTCCTCGGCGAGCTCCCGCCTGGCGGCGTCGAGCCCGGACTCCGCTTCGCGGTCTAGGGTGCCCGCCGGGATCTCGAGCAGGGCGTCCTCCTCGACCGCCTCGCGCGGCTGGGCGACCAGGTAGACGACTCCTCGTCGTGGGCTCGGATCGCGACCGGGCCGGGGTGGTCGATGACCTGCCGCTCGACCTCGGTGCCGTCGAGGCGCCGGTAGCGCCGGATCTCGACGTCGACGCCATGGCCCTCGTAGGCGAGTCTGCGGTCGAGGAGGTCCACGGCGGGCACACTAGCGCCGATGGGTTGCGCCGCTTGGGGGTCAGACAGGGGAGATCGCGAGGGGAGGCGTCACGGCGCTTCCCAGATGTTCGGTCGGTTCGGCAGTTCGTGGCCGCGGTGGCCGATCCATAGGGCAGCGAGCCGCGAGGACCATGTACGCGAACGCGGGAGCGACACGCGGCAGCTCGGCGTGTCGCCCGGACGCGACTTCTGTTTCGGCGATCCGCCAGACCGCGCTGATCGATGCGGTAGCGGCGACCTCGGAGAGCCGTCGTTCCGGATATGCCTGCGCGCGGATGAACTCGGCCGCGCGATCGATCAGGTCTTCGCGACGGAGTAGGCCGGCGCGGCCGGGTGCCGTGATGTCAAGCAGGACCAATCGCGAGAGATCGCTGTCGTCGGCGGCGAAGGAACAGAGGCTGTTCATGGCTTTGTACATCCATCGCTCCCAAGTTCCGGCCCCGGCGGCGGACCCTCGGGCGGCGTCGGCGGCCGCCCGCGAGACCGACTCGATCGCATCAAGGAAGCAGTCCTCGACGCCGGTGAAATAGCGCTCGAACTCGCGACGGGAGAGACCAGCCTCTTTGCGGATCCTGACGCTGGTCAGGCTGGCGAGCCCGCTGGTGGCGGCCAGCCGGGCCGCGGTCATCATCGCCCGGTTGCCCGCGTTGCCGACCGACTCCCGAGTCGTAGGCACTGCGGCCAACCCCAAGAGTTCGTCATCAACGATCTCGTTCGTGGGCCGCGACCTGGGGACACAGAAGGCCACGACATCCTCATTGGCAACCGAGAGCATCCAGTCCGTCAACTCGTCCGCCAGGCCCGGAAGCTCGCCCGCTCTTCCTGCCCGGGCTGTCTTCCGGACGATCCCCACAACGCCCGCGACCAGGCCTGCTGCCAGGTGCCTCGTCGCTGCGGCCGGACGAGGGGCGACGGTGAAGGTCTGGGCGAGGAGCACCTCGAGCTCGCCGACAGCTGAGTTCATCTCACCCAGCACTTGTGGGCCAGCCGCATGCGACTCGATGAACACCGTCTGGGCCATCTCCGGTCCTTGCGCCAGGCGGTCCATCAGCAACCAGACGGCTGTTCGCAGGCCGCCGATGACATCGCCACGGGTGGACTGGCTCTGCCTGATATCGACCCCGAGACTGCGGATCGTCATTCCGACGAGGCCGGCAAAGCAGTCGTCGATGCCGCGGTAGTGCTTGTAGAAGGTGCTGGTCGAGACGTTGGCTCGGCGAATCAAGGCCCGGACGGTCAACGCGTCATAGCCCGATTCCGCCGTCAGGCTCGCGAGCGCAACGCGCAGCCTGCGTTTCTGGTCCATCGCGACGACGTGGCGTGGTAGCCCCGGTCCCGGTTTGAGCTTCTTGAGAACTGCAGTTCGTGCCGCCGAGGGAGTCCGGTCCCTACTGATCATTAAATCAATGTACCTGACCAGTTCCTAAGAAAACAACCATTTGTACCCGACGTTCCGGTTTTCAAAACGGGCGTTCTTGCCGGCCATCGGCCGGAGCGCGGCCGCCATTGGTTGACGGGTCCGATCCAGGGGTATTGCCTAGGTCTAGCCCCCGACTGGAATGGAGGAACGGAATGGCTGCTAGAGACCACAGTGGGGGTGGCGTCGGCGGCATCTCGCTCGGCGGCATCCTGGTCATCGTCGGCATCGTCTTGATGATCGTCTGGAGCTTCTGGGTCGGGCTGATCGTCCTGCTGATCGGGCTGATCGCGTTCGGCGGCTTCGCCCGCGGCAAGTGGTACTGACCTCGCTCGCGCCTGCCCGCTGCAAATGAGTGCGACGCCGGTCAGGGCTTGCCGCGCTCGAACAGCCAGCGGTGGAAGAAGCCGCGCAGGTGGCGGCCGGAGATGCGGTTGGCGAGGTTGATGAACCCTTCGATGTCGCCGTGGCCGTAGCGGTGTTCGATCGCCCAGGTCCGCAGGATGCTGAGCAGGTCGTTGGTGCCGATCTTGTCGCGCAGGGCCTGCAGGGTCATCGCGCCGCGCACGTAGGTCGAGACCGCGAAGAGGTTCTTGGCCTGACCGGGATGGCCTGAGGGCGGGTTCCAGAAACCGGTCTCCGAGGCGGGGCGGCGGTAGAGCTCGGCGAAGACCGACTGGGCGCTGCGGCCGCCGTGCCGTTCGGCGTAGTACCACTGGGTCCAGGTGGCGAAGCCCTCATTCAGCCAGATGTTGGGCCAGCGCTCGAGGCTGACCGAGTCGCCGAACCACTGGTGGGCGGTCTCGTGGACGACCGTGGTGCGGTCGGGCGCGAACGCGTAGATCGGCCGCGTCTGGGTCTCCAGCGCGTATTCGAGGTTGGCGACGTCGACCACCGAACCCGCCGCGGCGAACGGGTAGGGCCCATAGATGTGCGACTCCCAGCGGATGATCTCCGGCAGCGAGCCGATCGCCGCCCGCGAGCGCCTGACCAGCTGCGGGTCGATCAGCGTCCAGGTCGGCAGCTTGCCGACGTGGCCCAGGACGAGCTTGCCGTCGCCGATGTCGACGAGGGCGAGGTAGCTCGCCATCGGCTTCGGTTCCGACCACGACCAGCGGACCCGCCGGTCGACCTTGCGCCGGGAGACGAGCCGGCCGTTGGACACCGCCTTCACCCCGGCCGGGACGCTGATCTGGATTTCGAAGCTGGCCTTGTCGCGCGGCGCGTTGTTGCAGGCCAGCCAGGCGGCGGTGCCGACCGGCTCGCCGACCGCGACCGCCCCGTCCTTGGTCCGGTACCAGCCCTCGGTCGAGCCGTCCGGGTCGATCACCTTGCGCGGCACCCCCTGGTAGCGGAGCTGGACGGTGAACCTGCCGCCCTTCGCGATCGGCGTCGCCGGGACGATCTTCACCTTGCCCCGGCCGCGGACGAACTTCGCCGCTTCGCCGTCGACGCTGACCGAGGTCACCTTCAGCCCGTCGAGGTCCAGCGAGAAGCGCCTGATCTTGGTCGTCGCCCGGGCTTCGACCACGTCGCGCGCGGTAAGCATGCCACTGCGGGGCTGGTAGCCGAGGCTGACGTCGTAGTGCTTGACGTCGTAACCGCGATTGCCGCTGCGCGGAAAGAACGGTTCGGTCGGCCGCTCCGGCGCCCCGGCGGCCGAGGCGATCGCGCCGCCGATCAGCGCGAGGCCCAGAGCCAAGGCCAAAGCCGTGAACGAGCGACGCGACGCGACGACGGTTCGCACCTTTCGCATCCTACGACCAGACCCCCATGACCTCCTCGAGAAGCAGGCGCGGCTCGACCTCCTCAAAGCGATTGGGCCGAACTTCATCGAAGGCGTGGCCCTCGTGGTCGAGATAGATGTATTGCCGGGTCCACCGATGCTTATAGGCCTGCACCGGAGTCCAATCCTCGAGCTCCCCTTCGAACATCCACATAAATGCATCGATGTCCTCCGGCGCCAGCTCCAGCAGTGGCTCCCAGATGTGTTGCTTGTCCATGTAGCCCACCCTCGGGAGGAAATGCGCGAGGGACAAGACGCGGGTGAGCCAAGTTGGTGACGGGAGTGTTGCGAGAGACTGACGGGATGAGGGTGCTTGCGATCGTCCATCAGGCCGACGCCGGGCCGGGGGTCTTCGGCGAGGCGATCCGGGACTCGGGCGCGACGCTTGAGGAGTGGCTGCTGCCGGAGGCGCCGGAGCCGCCCGCCGACCCGCTCGGCTACGACGCGGCCTTCGTCCTCGGCGGGTCGATGAACGTCGACGAAGGCGAGCGGCACCGATGGATCAAGGGTGAGCGCGGGCTGCTCGGCAAGCTGCTCGAGCATCAGGTGCCGTTGATGGGCCTCTGCCTCGGCGGGCAGATGGTCGCGGCGGCGGCGGGCGCGGTGCCGCGGCGCGCCGTGCGACCGGAGATCGGCTGGCAGGTCGTCGAGGTGACCGAGGCCGGCCGCGAGGACCCGCTGCTCGGGCCGCTCGCCCCGAGCTTCGAGGCCTTCCAGTGGCACAGCTACGAGTTCCCACTCCCGCCCGGCGCGGTGGCGCTCGCCCGCAGCGAGGTCTGCCTGCAGGCCGTCCGGATCGGCGAGGTCGCCTGGGCGATCCAGTTCCACCCCGAGGTGAGCAAGGCGGACGCGCTCGGCTGGACCGAGGACTTCGAGTCAGATCCGGACGCGGTGCGGATCGGCATCGAGCCGACCTCCCTGGCGATCGAGATCGAAGCGAAGATCGGCGCGTTCAACGAGCTCGGCCGCGACCTCTGCCGACGCTGGCTGGACGTGGCGGCGGCCCGCAGCTAGCCTCCGGCGCGCGTGCTTCATCGAGTACTTCGACATTTCTCGCTCGCCGCCCTCCTCCTCGCCGCCGTCTTACTCGGCGTTGCAGCCTCTGCCTCGGCCGCGATCGTCGCCAACGGCGACTTCGAGGCCGGGTCGCTGGAAGGCTGGACGCACGCGGAACAGCCCGGCGGCGAAGGCGCGTGGTTCGCCTACAGCCGCACGCAGGAAAAAGGTGGGCTGCTCACGCCCGGGCCGCCGCCGTCCGGCGAATGGGCGGCGGGCGTCTCCAACTCCCTTCCCACGCCCGAGACCTCCTACCTCTACCAAAACGTCACGCTGCCGCCCGCGTCCAGCGATCGGCTCTCGATGTACCTCTACTACTCGGCCTTCGCGCCGATCTCCGTCCCGACGCCGAACAGCCTCTTCACCTCCGAATCGCCCCTGGCGCCCCCCAACCAGCAGGTCCGCGTCGACGTCCTCAGGCCGAACGCGCCGCTGGAATCGCTCTCGCCGAACGACGTCCTGGCGACGGTCTACGCGAGCAAACCGGGCGACCCCGAGGTCCTCGAACCCACCGTGCTGAGCGCCGACCTCTCAGCTCTCGCCGGCCAGACCGTGCGGCTGCGCATCGCCGTCGCCGTCCAGGACGGGCCGATGGAAGTCGGCGTCGACGGCGTCACCATCGAAAGCTCGCCGCTCGCCTCCACCCTGCCCGCCCCGCCGACCCCGCCGCCGGCGCCTTCCAACTTCTTCGCCGCGGGGAAGCTGGCCCGGGACCGCAGGCACGGCAGCGCCCGGCTGGCCGTCACCGTGCCGGGACCCGGAACGCTCAGCGTCTTCGACGCGCGACACAAGGTCGCGATCGCCTCGGTTCGCCACAACCCGAACGAAAGGCCGATCCTGATCCGCACCGCCGCGGTGCAGACGGGCGGCGCGCAGACCGTGCGACTGCCGATCCGGCCGACCTGGGCGGCGAAGAAGCTACTCGCCGAATCGGGGCGGCTTCGGTTCCGCCTGCAGCTCACCTTCACCCCGGTCGGCGGCCTGGCGGCGACCAAGGGCTACATGGGGACGCTGGTGAGGAAGCTCAGGCGGGGTCGGAGATGACCAGGCGCAGCGAGCCCGAGTAGCTGTCCTGGCCGCGCAGGGCGCCGTGCTCCTCGTCCCACTTGCCGGAGCGGAGGTCGGCGGCGAGCCGCTCGAAGATCCGCCCCTCGACGCCCGGCTCGAGCAGCTGCCAGATCGACTGCGAGGCGCGCACGGTTGGGTCGAGCAGCACCTCGGGCCGGTTCCAGTAGGCCTCGAAGAAGCCGTCGGTGCAGTCGGCGGGGGTCGGCAGGGATTCGACGCGGACCTTGCCGCCGAGCTCGGCGGCGACCTCCTCGAGGGTGCCGAAGCGCGGCTGCTCGATCGCCACCGCCTCGGCGAAGTAGTCGCGCTGCCAGCCGATCAGGTCGTCCAGTTCGAAAGTGAAGACGACGACCGGGCCGCGGGCGACGCGGCGCAGCTCGGCGAGGCCGGCGGCGCGGTCCTCCCAGTGGTGGATCGTGACGCAGGCCATCGCCGCGTCGACCGAGTCGTCGTCGAGCGGCAGCGATTCGGCCGCGCAGGCGAGCGCCGGGGCGGCGTCGCCGGGGCGCTGGGCGCGCATCGTCGCGCTCGGCTCGACCGCCAGCACCCAGCGGTCGCGCGGCTCGTAGGAGCCCGCTCCGGCGCCGACGTTGAGGACGGTCCGCGCGTCGCCGAGGGCCGCCTCGATCGCGGCCTCGAACCGCGGGTCGGCGCGCCGCCGCTGCGCGTAATCCCGGCCGTGGGTGTCGTAGTCGACCTGCGTCGCCACGGGGCGAAGGCTAGTCGACCTGTCCCGGGGTGATGTAAGCGGCACTCAGTCCGCCGTCGGCGAGGAAGGTCGAGGCGGTGACGAAGCTTGACTCGTCGCTGGCCAAGAAGAGCGCGGCGTTGGCGATCTCCTGCGGCTCGCCGAAGCGGCCCATCGGGACGTGGACGAGGCGCTTCGCGGCGCGCTCGGGGTCCTTGGCGAAGAGCTCCTTCAAGAGCGGCGTGTTGACCGGGCCCGGGCAGAGCGCGTTGACCCGTACGCCGCGGCCCGCGAACTCGACCCCGAGCTCGCGCGACAGCGACAGCACCGCGCCCTTCGACGCCGTGTAGGAGCCCTGCGACACCGCCGCCCCCATCACCGCGACGAACGAGGCGACGTTGATCACCGAGCCGCCGCCCGCCTCCAGCAGGTGCGGGATGCCGTGCTTGCAGCAGAGGAAGACGCCGCGCAGGTTCACGTCCTGGACCCGTTGCCAGGACTCGAGGCTGGTCTCCAGTACCGAGCTGTCGTCGGTCGGGTTGATGCCGGCGTTGTTCATCAGCACGTCGATCCGGCCGTACTCCTCGACCGCGGTCGCCATCGCCGTCCGCACCTGCTCCTCGTCGGCGACGTCGGCGGCGATCGTCAGGCCGCCGACCGCCTGCTCGGCGTCGAGGTCGATCCCGACCACGGTCGCGCCCTCATGCTCGAAGAGGCGTGCCGAGGTGGCGCCGATCCCGCTCGCCGTCCCGGTGATGACACAGACCTTGCCGGCCAACCTTCCAGCCATCTCAACCCTCCGCGGTCGCGTAGTAGACGTTCTTCAGCTCGGTGTAGTGCTCGAGCGCGTCGGGGCCGAGCTCGCGGCCGACGCCCGACTGCTTGAAGCCGCCGAACGGGGTCGAGACCCGCACCGAGGTATTCGAGTTGATCGAGATCACGCCGGTCTCGATCGCCCGCGCGACCCGCAGCGCGCGGGCGCCATCGCGGGTCCAGACCGAGCCCGAGAGCCCGTAGATCGTCGCGTTGGCGAGAGCGATCGCCTCCGCCTCGCCGCTGAACGGGATGACGCTGACGACCGGACCGAAGATCTCCTCGCGGGCGGCGCGGTCCTCGTTGTCGACCGGGCAGAGGACGACCGGCGCGAACCAGTAGCCCTCGCCGTCGGGGGCGCTGCCGCGGATCGCGACCGGGGCGTCGGCGGGGACGAAGGAGGCGACCGCCTCGCGCTGCCCCGCCGAGATCAGCGGGCCCATCTGGGTCGACTCATCGAGCGGGTCGCCGACCGCGATCGCCTCGACCGCGGGCTTCAGCGCGGCGAGGAAGTCGTCGAGGACCTCGCGCTCGACCAGGATCCGAGAGCGGGCGCAGCAATCCTGGCCCGCGTTGGCGAAGACCGCCATCGGCGCCGCGGCCGCGGCCGCCTCGATGTCGGCGTCGGCGAAGACGACGTTGGCCGACTTGCCGCCGAGCTCGAGCGTCACCCGCTTGATCGTCGCCGCTGCGCCCGCGGCGATCCCGCGGCCAACCTCGGTCGAGCCGGTGAAGGCGATCTTGGCGACGTCGGGGTGCTCGACCAGGCGCCGGCCACAGACGCTCCCCGGTCCCACGACCACGTTCAGCACCCCTTCCGGGAGCCCCGCCTCGAGCGCGATCCGCTCCAACTCGATCGCGGTCAGCGGGGTCAGCTCGGCCGGCTTCAGGACGACCGCGTTGCCGGCGGCAAGAGCCGGGGCGACCTTCCACGAGGCGATCGTCAGCGGGAAATTCCAAGGGACGATCAGCCCGACCACGCCGAGTGGCTCGCGGAAGGTCATGTCGATGCCGCCCGCCACCGGGATCGTCTTGCCCAGCAGCCGCTCCGGCGCCCCCGCGTAGTAGCGGAAGGTTTCGACCACCATCCCGATCTCGCCGCGCGCGTCGGCGATCGGCTTGCCGGCGTTCCGCGCCTCGAGGCGCGCCAGGTCCTCCAACTCGCCCTCGATCGCGTCGGCCAGCCGTCGGATCAGCGCCGCCCGGTCGCCCGGCGTCACGTCGCGCCAGCCGGGGAAAGCCGCCTTGGCGCGCGCCACCGCGGCGTCGGTCTCCTCCACCTCCGCCCGCGGCACCTCCGCCATCGGCCGCGCCGTCGCCGGCTCAATCACCGCGAGGGCGCTCACGCCGCCTGGTCCTCGGCCCGTGGAGAGTTGCTCCCGCTATCCGGGAGGAAGTCACCACGCGACGCTCCACGCGCCGCCTCGACCAGCGCCGGAATGACCTCGCTCGCCTCGTCCTCCTCGGGGTGCCAGACGACGCCGAGCGCGAAGCGACGGTCGGGCAGCTCGATCGCCTCGACGATGTCGTCGTCGACCGACCAGCCGCTCACCGCGAGCCCCTCCCCCAGCTCCCCGACGCCCTGATGGTGGTGCGACATCACCAGCAGCCCGTCGGTCCCCGCCGCGCCGCAGGCGAGCGTGCCCTGCGCGAGGCGCACCTCATGCGTGCCGAAGCTCCCCGCGACCGAGCGGTGGCGCCCGTCGCCGATCGACTCCGGCAGGTGCTGGTCGAGCGTCCCGCCCAGCGCCACGTTGATCAGCTGCATGCCGCGGCAGATCCCCAGCACCGGCATGTCGCGCTCCAGCGCCCGCCGGGTCAGCGCCAGCTCGAAGCGATCGCGGTCGGGGCAGGTGCCCTTCGTCTCCGGGTGCGGCTCGGCGCCGTAGCTCGACGGGTCGATGTCGGCGCCGCCCGCCAACAGCAGACCGTCGATCCGGTCGAGCAGCACGTCGGGTTCGCGGACCGCCACATCGTCGGGCGGCAGCACCAGCGCGATCGCCCCCGCCCGCTGCAACGCCCGCACGTAGTTGCGCGGCGCCAGCGTCACCTCGTAGCCGTCCCAGACTCCACAGGACACCCGCTCGACCGCGGCGCAGATGCCGACCACGGGGGCGCTCAAAGCCGCTCGAATCCCCGGTAGCGCTCCCAATCGGTGACCGCCGCCTCGAAGGCGTCGATCTCGACCTTGGCCCGGTTCAGGTAGTGCTCGACGACGTCGGCGCCGAAGGCGTCGGCGGCCACCGCGCTCGCCGCGAAGGCGTCCCGCGCGTCGTAGATGTTGTGCGGGACGCGCGGCTTGTCCGACTTGTAGGCGTCGCCCTCGAAGGCCGGCTCCAGCGGCAGCTCGTTGTCGATCCCGTGCAGGCCGGCGGCGATCAGCGCGCTCAGCGCCAGGTAGGGATTGACGTCGGCGCCCGGCAGCCGATTCTCCACCCGCAGCCCTTCGCCGTGGCCGACCACCCGCAGCGAGCAGGTGCGGTTGTCCTTGCCCCAGGCGATCGCGGTCGGCGCGAAGGAGCCGGCGGCGAAGCGCTTGTAGGAGTTGACGTGCGGCGCGTAGAGCAGGGTCAACTCGCGCATGCAGGCGATCTGCCCGGCGACGAAGCTCTCGAACAGCCTCTGGTCGGCGGCGAAGGCGTTGGTCCCGTCGGCGTTCGCCAGCGAGCAGTGGATGTGGCACGAGTTCCCCTCGCGCTCGTTGAACTTCGCCATGAAGGTGATCGCCATCTCCTCCTGGGCGGCGATCTCCTTGGCGCCGTTCTTGTAGATCGCGTGGTTGTCGGCGCTCCGCAGCGCGCCCTCGTAGCGGAAGTTGACCTCGTGCTGGCCGAGGTTGCACTCCCCCTTCGAGTTCTCCACCGTCATCCCGGCACCGCCCATCTCGTTGCGGATCCGCCGGATCAGCGGCTCGACCCGGGCGCTCCCCAGCAGCGAGTAGTCGATGTTGTAGAGGTTGGCCGGCTCGAGGTCGTGGAAGCCCTTCTTCCAGGCCGCCTCGTAGGTGTCGCGGAAGACGATGAACTCGAGCTCGGTGGCGGCGTTGGCACTCATCCCGCGTTTCTCCAGCCGCTCCATCTGGCGGCGCAGGATCTGCCGCGGCGAGGCGGCGACTTCGGCGCCGTCGGCCCACTGCAGGTCGGCGAGCACCATCGCCGTCCCCGGCTGCCACGGCACCATCCGCAGGGTCGAGAGGTCGGGGACCATCTCGAAGTCGCCGTAGCCGGTGTCCCAGGAGGACATCGCGTAGCCGCCGACCGTTTCCATGTCGACGTCGACCGCGAGCAGGTAGTTGCAGCCCTCGGCACCGTGCTCGAGCACCTCGCCGAGGAAGTGCCCGGCGGTCAGCCGCTTGCCCTGCAGCCGCCCCTCCATGTCGGCGATCGCCAGCAGCACGGTGTCGACCGCGCCGTCGGCGACCGCCTTTTCGAGCTCCTCGATCGTCACCCGCGAAACACTACGGAGCCGAGGTCAGCGGGTCGGGATTCTCGCCGATCGCTTCCTCGATCTCGATCTCGCGGATCTGTCCGGTGAAGTGATGGCGGGCGCTGATCAGCCAGGTGAGCGCCGCGCCGGCGATGACGATCGCCACGGTCAGCGGCGCGTAGTTGAACGCCTCCCAGCTGAATTCGCTGTTCCACGGCACCGCTTCCGGCGTGAACGGGAGACAGAAGATGATCGTGATCAGGATCACCCAGATGGTCGCGAAGCTGTTCATCCATTTGTACTTGCGGCCGTTGTTCCAAGGTCCGGTCTGGAACTCGCTGCCTTTGCGCCAGCGCAGGAAGATCGGGATCACGTAGGCGATGTAGAGGCCGATGACGGTGATCGAGACGACCGCGAAGAAGGCAAACGGGACGGCTTCGCCGTTCGACTTCCCCTTCAGCGCCGGCAGGGTGATGATCAGCGCCAGGGTGGCCATCATCAGCACCGCGTAGATCGGCACCCGCTTTTCGTTCACGGTCGAGAGTTTCGCCGAGGCCCGCCTGCCGAAGCCGTTGTCGCGCGAGAACGCGTAACACATGCGGGACGCGGAAGTCAGGCAGGCCGCGCCGCAGAAGAGCTGGCCGACAACGGAGATGATCAGGACAAACTTGCCCCAGCCGGTGCCGAGGGCTTCGGTCAGCAGGGTCGGCGCGAAGCCGAACGCTTCGTTGGCGCCGTTGACGTTGGTGACCGAGAAGGTGATCGCCAGCAGCACGATCCAGCCGATCACGGCCGAGTAGAAAATCGATCTCCAAACCCCCTTCGCCGCCGCCGTCGAGGCGCCGTGGGTCTCCTCGGATATGTGGGCCGAGGCGTCGAAGCCGGTGATCGTGTACTGGGTCAGCAGGAAGCCGAGGGGCAGGACGTAGAACCAGAACATGCTGTCGCTGAAGCCGCTCTGGTTGATCCGATGGCCGAAGACGAAGCTGAAGCTTTGGTGGCCGTCGGGGACGAGGATCAGCACGACGACGATCGCCGCGACGCCGATCACGTGCCACCAGACCGAGACGTTGTTGATCCGAGCCAGCAGGTGGGTATTGCGGACGTTGAGGAAGACGTGGACCAGCAGGATCAGGACGAAGAGCAGGAAGACCTCGGCGAGGACGTGGGATTCGTCACCGAAGTTGATCCCGAAGATGTTCACTTCGTAGAGGCCGAGGACGACGTTGAGGAAGGTCGCGGCCGCGTAGTCGACCGAGGCGACGACGGCGATCAGCCCGATCAGGTTGAACCAGCCGGTGAACCAGGCCCAGACCGGCCCGCCGAGCCGCCCCGCCCACCAGTAGATGCCGCCCGCGGTCGGGTAGGCGGAGACCAGCTCCGACATGCAGAAGCCGATGATCAGGATCGGGATCGAGATCAGCGGCCAGCCGATCGAGATCGCGATCGGGCCACCGTTGTTCCAGGCCTGACCATAGGTCGTGAAGCAGCCGGCCAGGATCGAGATGATCGTGAAGGAGATGGCGAAGTTGGAAAAGCCGCTCCAGGCACGGTTCAGCGACTGTTTGTAGCCGAGTTCCGCAAGTCGCTTCTCATCGCTGTCGTGGATCGGGACGCTGCTGCTCTCCATGGACCCTCTCTTCCCTGAGGTAGTCGCCCTTTGCGGTAAAAGGTGTGCCGAGCCGACCTAACGGCTTGAGGCGAGATTAGTCTCGGCCTCGGGATCGTGTCAATGCCAACTTGGAGAAAGTTCTCCTGAAATCCTTGGCCCTACCGGCACAAATCGCGGAGAGATTGGAAGCTCTGCTCGGCGTCGCCGAAGGCGAGCCGACGGTGCTCGGCGGTGGCATCACCAACCACAACTTCCGGGCGCGGTTCGGCGGGCAGGAGGTGGTCGTGCGGCTGCCCGGCAACGACACCGAGCTGCTCGGATCGGATCGCGCGGGGGAGCGCGAGGCGAACTCGCTGGCCGCGGCGGCGGGCGTGGCGCCGGAGGTGGTGGCGGCATTCGACGATCCGGTGGCGCTGGTGACCGCCTTTGTCGAGGGGCCGGCGATGGAGGCCGCCGACCTGCGCGAGCCGGGGGTGCCGGCCGCGGTCGGCGCGGCGCTCCGCCGGGTCCACGGCTGCGGCGCGATCGCCGCCCGCTTCGACCCCTTCCGCCTGGTCGAGGACTACGCGGCGGCGACGCGGGGGCGGGGCGGCACGGTGCCGGAGGCCTACGAGCGCGCCCACGCGGTGGCGGCGCGGATCGAGGCGGCGCCGGCGCTCGCCGACGGCGCGCCGGTCCTCTGCCACGACGACCTCCTCGCCGCCAACTTCATCGCCTCCCCGACGGGCATCCGAATCGTCGACTGGGAGTACGCGGGGATGGGCAGCCGCTGGTTCGACCTCGGCAACTTCGCCGTCAACAACGAGCTCGGCCCGGCCGAGGAGGAGGCTTTCTTGACCGCTTATCTGGGTGCGCCGCCCGCGCCCGCCGACCTCGCCGCGCTGCGCCTGATGCGGCTGATCTCCGATTTCCGCGAGGCGATGTGGGGGGTCGTGCAGACCGCGATCTCCGACCTCGACTTCGACTTCGACGGCTACGCGAGGCGGCATTTCGACCGCCTGCTCGCCGCCGCCGAGGACCCTCGGTTCGAGTCGCTGCTGGAGGCCGCCGGTGCCGCGCGCTGAGCTGCCCGACGCCGCCCGCTGCGTGATCGTCGGCGGTGGCGTCGGCGGCACCTCGCTCGCCTACCACCTCGCCGAGCTGGGCTGGGACGACGTCGTCGTGCTCGACCGCAACCAGCTCACCTCGGGCTCGACCTTCCACTCGGCGGGCCTGGTCGGGCAGCTGCGCGGCTCGGTCTCGCTGACCAAGATGATGATGCACTCGGTCGACCTCTACCGGCGGATCGGCGGCGAGTCGGACTTCGACCCCGGCTGGACCGAATGCGGCGGCATCAGGCTCGCCTCGACCGAGGAGCGGATGGAGGAGCTGCGCCGCCAGGCGGGCTGGGCGAAGACTTTCGGGCTGCCGCTCGAGTTGATCTCGGCCGAGGAGGCGCAGCAGCTCTTCCCGCTGATGTCGACCGAGGGCGTGCTCGGGGCGGCCTGGCTGCCGACCGACGGCTACATCGATCCCTCGCAGCTCACCTACGCGCTCGCCGACGGGGCGCGACGCGGCGGCTGTCGGATCTTCACCGACACGCGGGTGACCGGGATCGAGGTGAGCGACGGCCGGGTGCGCGGGGTGAGGACCGAGCGCGGCGAGATCGCCGCCGAGGTGGTGGTCGACGCGGGCGGCATGTTCGCCGCCGAGATCGGCCGCATGGCGGGGGTCCGGGTGCCGCTGCTGCCGATGTCCCACCAGTACCTGGTGACGCAGCCGCTCGACGCGGTGCGCGACGCGCGCGGCTCGGGCGAGGCTCGGCGCAGCCTGCCGACGCTGCGCGACCCCGACCTGCTCGTCTACTACCGCGAGGACGGTGACGGGCTCGTGATGGGTGGCTACGAGCGCCAGAGCCGGCCCGCGTTCCTGCCGCACGGGACCGGCGACTTCGAGGCGATCCCGCCCGACTTCAACGGCCGGCTGCTGGAAGAGGACTGGGACCGCTTCGAGGAGATCACCCGCAACTCGCAGCGCCGCGTGCCGGCGATGTCGGAGATCAAGGTGACGAAACTGATCAACGGCCCCGAGGCCTTCACGCCCGACAATGAGTTCTGCCTCGGCGAGTCGGAGGTGGCGGGCTTCTTCGTCTGCGCCGGCTTCTGCGCGCACGGACTGGCCGGGGCGGGCGGGATCGGCAAAGTCGTCGCCGAGTGGATCGTCGATGGCGAACCGAGCCTCGACCTCTGGCACATGGACATCCGCCGCTTCGGCGCCGCCTACCGCTCGCCGTCCTACACCCACAAGCGGATCCGCGAGACCTACGAGACCTACTACGACATCCGCTACCCCAACCACGAGCGCAGCGCCGGCCGGCCGCTCCGCGTCTCCACCGCCAACGGCCGGCACCGCGACCACGGCGCCGCCTTCGGCGAGAAATCGGGCTGGGAGCGGGTCAACTGGTACGAGCCGAACGCCGCGGCCGGCGACGAGGGCCTGCGGCCGCGCGGCTGGGCGGGACGGAACTGGTCGCCGGCGATCGGCGCCGAGCACCGCGCCTGCCGCGAGCGCGTGGCGATCTTCGACGAGTCCTCCTTCGCCAAGCTCGAGATCGAGGGGCCGGGCGCGGCCGGCTTCCTCGAAGGCCTCTGCGACAACCGCGTCGCCCGCGGAGTGGGCCAGATCACCTACACGCAGATGCTGAACCGGCGCGGCGGGATCGAGTGCGACTTCACCGTCTCGCGGCTCGGCGAGGAGCGCTTCGGGATCGTCACCGGCACCGCCTTCGGCAACCACGACCGCGAGTGGATGCGCAGGCACCTGCCCGAGGACGGCAGCGTGCGGATCGCCGACGTCACCTCGCAACTGGCGTGCTTCGGGGTCTGGGGACCGCACGCCCGCGACGTGCTCCAGCCGCTGACCCCGGCGGACCTCGGCAACGACGCCTTCCCCTACATGAGCCTGCGGGAGATCACGGTCGGCGACGTACCGCTGCGGGCGCTCCGCGTCACCTACGTCGGCGAGCTGGGCTGGGAGCTCTACTGCCCGACCGAGTACGGGCTCGGGCTGTGGCGGGCGATCTGGGAGGCGGGCTCCGAGCACGGCATCGTCGCCGGCGGCTACCGGGCGATCGACTCGATGCGGCTGGAGAAGGGCTACCGCGTCTGGGGAGCCGACATCACCCCGGACGAGACGCCGTATGAAGGCGGGGTCGGCTTCTGCGTGAAGCTCGACAAGGGTGAGTTCGTCGGCCGCGAGGCTCTGGCCGCCGCAAAGGAGGAGGGGCCTCGACAACGGCTCGCCTGCATCGTCCTCGAAGACCCCCACTCGATCGCGCTCGGCAACGAGCCGGTGCGGGTGGCGGGCGAGGTGGTCGGCCGGGTGACGACCGGCGGCTACGGCTACACGGTCGAGCGCTCGATCGCCTACGCCTACGTGTCCGCCGAGTTCGCCGACCCGGGGACGGCGGTGGCGATCGAGATCTTCGGCCGGTGGGTCGAGGGTGAGGTCGCCGCCGAGCCGCTCCTCGATCAGGCGGGCGAGCGGATCAGGTCCTGAGCCCGGGCCGGCAGGAGGCCGGCGAGGATGTGCTCGGTGCCCTCGGTGTGCTCGCGGATCAGCCGCACCGCGCGCGGGCCGTCGCCGCGGCGCAAGGCCTTGACGATCCGGCCGTGCTGCTCGTTGGAGCGACCGAGCACCTCGGGCGGGTGCGGGATCAGCGCGATCAGATCGGTCATCTGCCCCTGCACGTCGGTCATCGCGGCGACCAGGCGCGGCGACCCCGCCGCCTCGGCGAGGCCGATGTGGAAGCGCAGGTCGATGCGCCGGTACTCCTCGAAGTCCTCGGTCTGCTCCGACATCGCCTCGATCAGCTCGTCGAGCCGGTCGAGCCGCGGCGCCCGCGCCCGCTCGGCGGCGAGCAGCACCGAGCCCGCCTCGATCGCCACCCGCTGGTCGAGCACCTCCCAGGCGCCGACGTCGAGCGGCTCGCCGATCGGGTCGACCAACGGCGGCTCGTCGGCGACGAAGGTGCCGCCCTTGCGGCCGCGCAGCGAGACCAGGTGGCCGCTCTGGACCAGCGTGGTCAGCGCCTGGCGCAGGGTCGAGCGGGAGATGCGGAGCTGCTTGGCGAGGTCGCGCTCGGGGGGCAGGCGGCTGCCCGGCACGAGCAGCCCGAGCCGGATCGCGGTGCCGAGCCGCTCGACCGTCTCCTCGAAGGTGCTGGGCGGCTGGACCGGCATGAAGACCGCCTCGAGGGCGGCGTCCTGCTCCATGCCCGGAACGCTACTCCCGCGAGCGATGTTGGTGGGCCGAAACTCAAGCCCTCCTTGAGTTTTCGGCCCGTCGACAGGGCTGGGCGGCTACTCGAGGACGATCTGCGCGCCCTCGGGCGCCGAGGACTCGGGCGCGTCGGCGGTGGTCTTCCACTGGCCGAGCGCCATTGCCAGCGCCGGGATGAAGGCGAGGCCGAGCAGGACCAGGGCCCAGACGAAGGTCGAGGCGAAAGCGCTGGCCAACGGTCCCTGGGCCGCTGCCTGCTGGGCGGGGCTCAGGGTCCGGATTTCTTCGAGACCGTTGCCGCCGCTCGCCACCGAGCCGAGGTTGGAGGTGATCTCGGCGGTGAGGATGACCGAGAGGATCGCGGTGCCGATCGACGCGCCGCCCTGGCGGATGATGTTCATCGCGGTCGAGGTGCGGGCGATCGCCGCGGCCGGGACCGCCTGCATCGCCGCGGTCATCGTCGGCATCATCGAGAAGCCCATGCCGAGGCCGAGGATGAAGCTGAACGAGCAGAGCAGCACGTAGGAAGTGGTGGCGGTGACGAAGGCGAACGGGGCGAGGCCGATCACCAGCAGGGGGATGCCGCACGCCGGCAGGCGGTTCGGTCCGTATTTGTCGGTCAGTTTGCCCGCCAGCGGCATCGTGATCATCGCGCCGATCCCCTGTGGGGCGAGCAGCAGGCCCGCTTCCAGCGCCGAGGCACCGCGGACCGTCTGGTAGTAGAGCGGGATCAGCAGCAGGGCGCCGAAGAAGGCGATCGCGAAGAGCGTGAAGACGCCGGCGGAGGCGCCCGCGCGGGTGTGGGTGAAGGTGCGGATGTCGATCAGGGCGCCGCCTCCTTTGCGCCAGCTGTGCCAGAAGAAGGTGCCGATCAGAACCACCCCGGCGAGGATCGGCGCCCACGACTTGAACTGGCCGAAGCCGCCGCTCGCCGACTCCGCGAGGCCGAAGATGAAAAGCGTCAGGCCCGGCGAGAGGAGCGCCATGCCAAGCCAGTCGAGGCGGTGGGACGGTTCCGGCCGGTCGCGCTCGAGCACCATGAACGCGAGGATCACCGCGATCACGCCGATCGGCACGTTGATCAGGAAGATCCAGCGCCAGGAGACGTCGTCGACCAGCCAGCCGCCGAGGATCGGACCGAGGATCGGCGCGATCAGCATCGGCACGCCGAGGATGCCCATCACGCGGCCCATCCGGTGGGGGCCCGCCTTCTTGGTCATGATCGTCATGACCGCGGGCATGATCATGCCGCCGCCGACGCCCTGGAGGACGCGGAAGACGATCAGCGAGTCGGCGCTCCAGGCGACCGCGCAGAGCGCGGAGCCGAGCATGAAGAGGAGGAGCGAGGTGATGTAGATGCGCTTGGTGCCGAAGCGGTCGGCGGCCCAGCCGGTGGCGGGGATGACCGCGGCGAGGGCCAGCGTGTAGCCGGTGACGACCCACTGGATCGTCGTCAGCGAGGCGTTGAAGTCGATCGAGAGGCGGTCGATCGCGACGTTGACGATCGTCGTGTCGAGGATCGACATGATCGCGCCGAGCAGCACCACGGCAGCGACGACCATCGTCTCGCGGTCAAGCGCGTTGGGGTCGGCGGGGGCGGTTGCGGCCTCGGGCTGACTCACGCCGTACACCGTATCAAAACCTCGTACGGCGTATCGCCCCGTTATGCTTTCCCCATGGCAGCGGGGATGGACACCGTTTGGGCACGCGACGACGAGCAGGCCGCGGGGCCTCAGCCGCTCTCGCGCGAGGCGATCGTCGCCGCCGCGATCGAGATCGCCGACGCCGACGGGCTCGAGGCGGTCTCGATCAGGAGACTGGCCACCAAGCTCGACGCCCGGCCGATGAGCCTCTACTCCCACATCGAGCGCAAGGGCGACCTGATCGACCTGATGGTCGACGAGGTGATGGGCGGCGCGCTCCTCCCCGACGACGCCCAGCAGGGCGACTGGCGCGACACCCTCCGGCAGATCGCCCGCCGCACCCGCGAGATGGCCCGCGCCCACCCCTGGATGATCGCCACGGCCTTCGCCCGCCCGACCCTCGGCCCCAACGCCATCCGCCACATCGACCAGTCACTCGGCGCGGTCTCCTCCCTCCCCCTCGCGCCGGAGCGCAAGCGCGCCGTCCTCCTCGCGGTCGACACCTACACGCTCGGCTTCGTCGGCTGGGAGGTCAGGTCCTTCGTCGACAACGCCTCCCACTGCGGCGGCCACGCGGAGGAAGGGCCGAACGCCAAGGAGATCGACGCCTACATCTCCGCCCAGGCGGCGAGCGGCAAGTACCCCCACCTGAGCGAGTTCATCGGCAAGGACCTCACCCTCGGCGTCAAGGCCGAGAAGTTCGAGGTCGGCCTCGAGTGGCTCCTCGCCGGCATCGAGGCCGAGGTGGGCGGGCGGGCCGAGCGCGACTGACCCTGCCGGGTGAGGCTCAGACCGTCAAGGCGCCGGCGACCAGGAGGATGGCGCCGATGATTCCGACCGCGGTTCCGGCGCCGAGGAGCCAGCGGCGGTGGGCGATGATCGAGACCGTCGAGAGCACGATGCCCACCTCGAGGCCGACCTCGGCCAGCTCGTAGAGGAGGTGCTTCGCGTTGTAGTGGTCGACGTGTTCTTCGTCGTGGTTCATCTCCTCGACCAGTGCGTGGTCGGCGGGGACAAGCTCCCTCTCGATGCGACGCTGGTGGAGGCCCGCCGCCACCGCCGCTTCGGCCTCGTCGTGGGGGCCGTCGGCGAGCACTTTCAGCATCGTCGCGTTGCCGCCCGCGACATCGATCTTGAGCTGGTTGCTCTCCAGGCGCGAGGAGGTGTCGGCGCGGTGGGTCTCGCCGGTGATCACCTCTTTGACCGCCTCATTGGAGAGAAAGGTGGCGAGCGCGAGGAGCGCCGCCATCACCGCGACGATCAGCGCCGCCTGGCGGGCAAAGTGGGGCGTCTCGAGCTCACCGCTCGCGCGGTGCCCGGACTCGAAGCGCTCGACCGAACGGTGGGCCTCCATGGACCGGCCAATCTACGGGCCGGCCGCGACGCCAAGCGGTGCGGCTCAGCCGTCGCCCTCGGTGGCGGCCCAGCCGCTCCAGCGCTCGACCTCGACCGCCAGCACCTCCCCCTCGGCCCGTTGGCGCGGATAGCGCTCGTGCAGCAGCTCGACCGCGCGGCGCGCCTCCGGGTCGCCGGGGTCGAGGACGCGACCGCGGCCGTCCGCGCGAACCCACCAGAGGCGCCCCCAGTCCTCCTCGTCCCAGTGGTCGACCAGCAGCGACACCACCGGATTCGCCCGCACGTTGGCGAGCCGGCGCAGCGCCCTTGATCGCTTCGGTTTCGCGTCGACCGCGCTGTAGATCGTGTCGTCCGCGACAGCGAAGGCGGTCGGCACGAGGTGGGGACGGCCCGCCCCGTCGGCGGTGGCGAGGCGGGCGACGCGGGCCGCGGCGAACCGGGCGCGCGCCTCCGCCGGGGTCACGCCTCGCCGGTGAACTCGGCGATCGCCCGCTCGATGCGCTCCAACGCCGGCTCGATCACGCTGTAGCCGGCGCTCGGCAGCCACCAGGAGACCCGGCGCGTATCGGCCTCGGCGAGCGCCTCGATCACCTTCGGGTCGGCCGGCGGTCCCATCGCCATGAAGTCGATCGGTCGGTCGGCGCGCGAGCGGAGCTCGGCGGCGCGGTCGAGGATGTCCGGGGTCCAGTTCGGGAACCAGGCGTCGCCGAAGGCGAGCACGCGGTCGATCACGGTCGGCCCAAGGCCGCCGACGAGGATCGGCGGGTGCGGCCGCTGCGCCGGCTTCGGCTCCAGAAGAACGCGGTCGAAGTTGACGAAGTCACCGTGGAAGGTCGCCTCGCGCTCGGTCCAGATCGTCCTGATCGCTTCGACCCGCTCGGCGAAGAGCCGCATCCGGGTGCGCGGGTCGGTGCCGTGGTGGGACATCTCCTCGCGGTTCCAGCCGGCGCCGACGCCGAAGTCGAAGCGGCCGCCGGAGAGGACGTCGATCGAGGCGACCTCTTTCGCGGTGATGATCGGGTCGCGCTGGATGACCAGGCTGATGCCGCTGCCGACCCGCAGCCGCGTGGTCGCCAGGGCCGCCGCGGTCAGCGCGACGAAGAGGTCGAAGGTCGCCGTGTACTTGCGGGGCAGATCGCCGCCGCCCGGGTAAGGGGACTCGCGGCTCGCCGGGATGTGGGTGTGCTCGGCGAACACCAGCGAGGAGAAGCCGCGCTCCTCGACGAAGGCGGCGATTTCGCCCGGGCCGACCGCGTCGGCAGTGGGGAAATATCCGATCCCGAAGTCCATGTCCCCCCGTATGTTTAGCAGCGTGAGCGAGCGGGGCGCGACGATCGTCTTCTTTCCGGAGGGGGCGTTCGGGCCGACCAACAACTGCGTCGGGATCGGCGACGTGCTGCGGCGGCGGGGCCACCGGGTCGTCTTCATCGTCGAGGAGTCCTTCGCCGGGACGCTCGAGGCGCAGGGCTTCGAGGAGCGGCTGATGCGGCTGACCCCGCCGCCGCAGACCGAGGAAGCGCCGGGGCAGTTCTGGAAGGACTTCATCCGCGACACCGCGCCGGTCTTCCGCAAGCCGACGATCGAGCAGCTCGGCGAGTTCATCGCGCCGACCTTCCAGGCGCTGATCGACGGGGCCAAGTACGTCGACGCGCGCCTCACCGAGATCCTCGGCGAGCTCGAGCCCGACCTCGTCGCCTGCGACAACGTCGTCACCTTCCCGGCGCTCTTTGCCAGCGGCCGCCCTTGGGCGCGGATCGACTCCTGCAACCCGCTGGAGATCAAGGACCCCGACCTGCCGCCGGTCTTCTCCGGGCTGCCGAGCGAGGATCGCTCCGGCTGGGCCGACTTCTGGGACGCCTACCGCGCCGCCCACGCCGAGATGCACGCCGACTTCGACGAGTTCTGCCGCGAGCGCGGCGCCCCGCCGCTCCCCCGCGACGACTTCATCCACGAGAGCCCGGTGCTGAACCTCTACCTCTATCCCGAGGAGGTCGACTACCCGCGCCGCGAGCCGCTCGGGCCCACTTGGCACAACCTCGGGGCGAGCGTGCGGGCGACCGACCCGGACTGGCACCTGCCCGAGGAGCCGGCCGGGGGCGAGGAGCCGCTCGTCTACCTGAGCCTCGGCTCGCTCGGCTCCGCTGACGTCGAGCTGATGCGGACCCTGGTGAGGGAGCTCGCCGAGGCCCCCTACCGCTTCATCGTCTCGAAGGGCCCGCAGGCCGACGAATATGAGCTGGCGCCGAACATGGTCGGCGCCGAGTTCCTCCCCCAGACCTCGATCCTTCCGCAGGTCGACCTGGTGATCACGCACGGGGGCAACAACACCGTCACCGAGTCCCTCTACTTCGGCAAGCCGATGGTGGTGCTGCCGATCTTCTGGGACCAGCACGACAACGCCCAGCGCATCGACGAGACCGGCTTCGGCGTCCGCATCGACACCTACGCCCACGAGCCCGACGACCTGCGCGACGCGATCGCCCGCCTCCTCGACGATGGCAAGCTGGCGGACCGCCTTGCGCAGACCTCGCGGCGTCTCCAGGCCGCGCGAGGCACGGAGCTCGCGGCGGACCTGATCGAGAGCGTGTCGATTTCGAACCGCTGAGTTCGTCGCTCCGGTAGAAGGGCGGGAGAAGACTCGCCCGCCACGACCACAAGGAGGACATCATGGGGAAGATCGTTGCCACCGAGTTCATCTCGCTTGACGGGGTGATCGAGGATCCGGGGGGTGCCGAGGACTTCGCGCACGGCGGCTGGACCTTCGAGATCGACCGCGGCGAGGAGGGGGACAAGTTCAAGCTGGGCGAGCTGGAAGAGGCCGAGGCGCAGCTGCTCGGGCGGGTGACCTACGAAGGCTTCGCCGCCGCCTGGCCGTCGATGGAAGATGACGTCGGCTTCGCGGAGAAGATGAACGGGATGCCGAAGTACGTCTACTCGACCACCCTCGGGTCGGCCGACTGGCAGAACTCGACGATCCTGTCGGGCGACTTCGCCGAGTCGATCGGAAAGATGAAGGACGAAGTCGACGGCGTCATCCTCGTCGCCGGGTCGGCCACCCTCGTCCAGGGCCTGATCGCCAACGACCTCCTCGATGAGCTCCGCCTGATGGTCTTCCCGGTGGTCCTCGGCGGCGGCAAGCGGATCTTCGCCGACGACGGCCGCAAGGTGCCGCTGACGCTGACCGACGCACGCACGATGGGCGCCGGCATCCAGCTGCTTACCTACGAGCGGACCGCCTGAAAGAGCTACCGGCCGGTCTGTTCGAAGGTGTGCTGGTACTGCGTTCTTTCGCCGGTGCCGTAGATCGATTCGAGCTGCTGCTGCTGCCTGCAGGCCGGGGTCGGGGCGGCAGCGGTGCTCGACTGTTCGCCGAAGGCGTATTTCTTGATCCGGTTGAAGAGGCTTTCGGCTTTGGTGATCCGTTCCGCTTCGGTGAATTCAGCCGTGCCTTCTTCTTTGTGCTTCTGGATACGTTCGAGGAAAGCCGCCGACTTCGGGGTTTCCGGGTCGATTTCGGCGATCAGACCGGAGCTGCAGTTGGCGGTGTTGAAGCTGGGCAGACCGTGGAGGATTTCGTTGGCCCACAGCGGCGGGCTGTAGGCGCTGGCCCGGTTCAGGCCGAGACGGGACGGATAGCTGGCGATCGATTCGGCGTTGATCGGACCGAGCGCGCGGAGGAAGTGGATCTTCTGGCCGGCCGCGTTGGTTTCGGTGAGTTCGCCGTTGGAGGCGGCAGCGAGGTTGCCGAAGAAGGAGGTGACCTCGTTTTTGTAGAGACCGAGGCCGGTCAGCAGCGGGTTCAGGTTGCGGATGAACGGGTCGACCGCGCGCAGGAGCGGCGGGAACTGGTCGCGGAAGATCTTGCGCAGGGCCGGGAAGCCGGTCGGCGCCTCCTTCTCGACCGCGGGCAGTGCTTCGAACAGCGCCTTCGCTTCGGGCGCCAGTTCGCCGAACTTGATCAAGGTCGGCGAGAGCTGTTCGGCGACCGGCACCAGCTGCTTCGACAGCGGGTCGGCGTTGGTGGCGAAGCCCTGCAGCCGGGCGACCGTGAGGCGCGACTCGTCGAGGAAGGTGGGGAAGGCGCGGAACAGCGCTTCGATGTCCTTGTTGCGGTTCGCCGTCGTCTGGAACAGTTCGTTCGAGCTGCGGATCAGGTTGGCGAGTTCGCCTTCGCGCCCGCGCAGCGCTTCGAACGTCCTGGCGCCGTTGCTGAACAGTTTCGTGACCGCCAGCTGCTGGCTGTTGAGGACCCGGAAGAGCCCTTCGAATTCCTTGAAGGTCGGTTCGAAGTTGCCGATCGCGTAGGAGAGGTTCTGCCCCTGGCCTTCGATCGCCACCGCCGCTTCCTGCATCCAGGTCTGGAAGGCACGGCGCGTTTCCGGGTTGAAGGCCTGGAAGATCTCATCGAGCTGGACCGATTCGGCGACCTGCGCGGCGGGCAGCGTGCCGCCGTCTTCGAGCGGCGGTTCGTTCTTCGAGCCCGGCGTCAATTCGACGTAGGTCTCGCCGAGCAGCGTCTTCGTCCGCAGCATCGCCCGGGTTCCACCCGGCAGCGGCGCGTACTTGTCGTCGATGTTCAACAGCGCCACCGATTCGTGACCGTTCTGCCCCAGTTCGATGTTTTCCACTTTGCCGACGTCGACACCCGAGATCCGCACGTCGGACTGTTCGGCCAGCTGCGAGGCCTCCGTGAACGGAACCGTGATCTGGTAGCTCTTCGCTTTGAACGGGGTCGGCCCACCAAAGGTGATCCAGAGGAAGAGCAGGATGCCGAAGCAGGACAGGGCGAAGGCCGTGATCACGACGAGCTGCGTGGTGCTGGGGGCACGCTTGCTCATTCGGTGCCGCCTTTGTTGACCGTGCAGTGGCCCGGTTCGCCGAACGGGTTCGGCAGTTCGGGCGCCCGTGGCGCGCCGATCATTTCGAGCAGCGTCTGCACCTGTTCGGCTTTGATCTGTTCGACCGTTCCGTAGCCGAGGAACGCGCCCGTGCAGCTGAGCATCACCTGGCTCCGCAACACCGGGCCGCCGCCGTCTTCGAGGTTGAGGGCAGCGTTGAAGTCGTGGTTGATCCACGGCACGTAGAAGAGGTAGCTCTGTTTGCCCTTCGGCTTGAAGGACAGTTCGTTGAAGAACGAGTTGAGCCCAGCGAGGCTTTCCCCGAAGCTCCGCACCGTCTTTTCGAACGGTCCCGACGCTTCGTTCGCGTGGGTCAGGAGCGGACGAATTTCGCGCGAGAAGGGCCGGATGCCATCGCCGATCGGCGCCGTCGTTTCCCTGAACAGCCGCTCGGTCGCCTTGAAGGCCGGCGTCGACGCCTGCGCCTGCGGGATCAGCTTGGTCAGGGTCGGCAGCGCCACGGTCGAGAATTCGTTCGAGCTCGCCAGCCCTTCCTGGGCGACCTTCAGCGTTTCCGGGAACTGTTCGAAGGCTTCTTCGACCGCCGCCTGCTGGTTGGCGAAGTTGCCGAGCGCTTTTTCGGAGGAGCCGACGAAGCGGCGGATCTGGGCGTCGTGCTTGCCGAGTTCGGTGGTCAGTTCGCCGAAGTTGTGGATCACCTTGGCCAACTCGGTGCGCCGGCCGGCGATCGCTTTATTCAGTTTGGCGCTGTACTCGACGAACGGCTCGAAGCGGCGCAGGGCGTTGCCTAGCTGCACGCCGTGGCCGCCGATCCCCTGCGCGCCGCCCGCGACCAGGAGCTGGATGTACTGACGGGTGTCGGCGTCGAGGCTGTTCCAGAGCGCTTCGAGCTGGACGGTCGGTTCGGTCTGCGAGAGCGGGAATACGTGGCCGTCTTCGACCTCGCCCCTGCCGGTGCCTGGTTCGACCTCGACGATCATGTCGTTGAGGCCGGTTTTCGGCCGCAGCAGGAACTGCGCGTCGGGGTGGATCAGCTTCATGTACTTCGGCTCGATCTCCATCCCGACCACCGCGTGCCCGTCTTCGAGTTCGACCGAGGCGACCTTGCCGATCTGGATGCCGGAGACATCGACCGCCTGGCCCTGGCCGGGGGTGACCGCCTGCGCGGTCGAGAACTGGGCCGAGATGTGTTCGAATTCTTCGCCGACGAAGGGGAGCCACGACGGCAGCGAGGCTTTCTGCTGGGTGAAGATCCCGAGCATCATCACGAGCCCGACGAAGCCGAGGACGAGGATCGCGATCGTGTCCGTGCGGTGGCCGCGCGCCTGCCTGCTGATCCAGGCGCGGAAGTGGCGGAGCCGGGAGCGGCGTTCGGTCGGCGGCGTCGGCGGCGTCGGCTGTTGCGGCGTCTGCGTGGCCATCAGGGTCCGCTCACCACCTTTACGCCGGTCGCGCCGGCCTGGCCCGGCCCGCTGTTCAGGTCGGGCACCGGGTTGGTGTCGCAGCGAACTTCCGGCTTCGCTTCCGGCTGGCCGGCCAGCTGTGGCTGCACGCCCAGCGGCGCTTCGATCGCGCGGGTGAACTGGTGCTGCTGCGGGACGTTTTCGAAGGTCGGGTTGAATTCTTCGAGCAGGAAGGGGCCGCCGCCGCCCTGGGCGCGGACGTAGGGACCGTTGCCGTCGAAGTTCTGGCTGACGCCGGCGAGGTCGGCGAGCAGGTACCAGAACTCGCGGTAGTTGGGGCCGCCGGAGCCGAACCGGTCGTTGATCGTCTCTTCAGAGGTCGGCACCAACACGTTCGTCGTGCACTGGCTGAGCTGGTTGAACTGGGGCAGCGTCACCGACTTGCTCGCCTGCGTCGCCCCCGCCAGGCCCGGCGTCGATTCGGCCAGGAGCTTCACGGCACCGCCCGCCTCCTTGCCGGAGAGGAGCGGGCGCACCTGGGAGAGCCACGGTTTCGAGGCGTTGATCAGCCCGGGCAGCTCGGCGACCGCCGGGGTCAGCTCGATCGCGTAGGTGCGCAGCGGCGGCAGCGAGCGGTCGAGGCTGACCAGCGAGGTGTGCGTCGTCTGCAGGGTCGGCGCCAGCTCGTGGACCGTGGTCGTGATGTTTTCCGACTGGTTGGCGAGCGCGCCGGTGAAGACGTTGAAGTTGTCGATCAGCCCCTGGAGGGCGGCCTGGTCGGCACTAAAGGCATTGAAGGTGCGCCCGGCGCCGGCGACCAGCCTGGCGAGGTCGTGCTTGTGGGTACCGGTCAGGGCGTTGGTCACCTGGGCGCTGTATTTGCCCGCTTCGCCGCCGTAGTGGAAGGTCAGGTTGAGCGCCTGGCCGCCGGAGAGGCCTTGGACCTGCGGAAGCTGCGTCAGGTCTTCGGCCGGGGTCGGTTCGTGGGTCAGCGCCTTGCCGTAGCTCTCCAACAACCGGCCGAGGTCGGCGCGGACCGGTGATTGCAGCGCGGTCAGCACTTCGTCGATCTGCACCGCGGTCGAGGTGCGGCTGATCGGGATCGTGCCGCCGCTCGCCAGTTCCGGCGCGCCCGGGCTGCCGGGGTCGAGGTCGATGAAGAAGTTGCCCTCGAGGAAGATTCGCGGCCGGATCGAGGCGAACGCGTCATTGTGGATCGGCCGGCCGGTGTCGTCGACCGTGAAGGTGACGGTGGTCGCGTCGCCGAGGCGTTCGGTCGAGATCACTTTGCCGACTTCGACCCCGGCGATCCGCACCGGCGACTTCTGGGCGATGTTCGCCGAATTGGTGAAGGTCGCCTTCAGCTCGTAGCCGTAGCTGGTGAAGGGGATGTGTTTGGTGAACGCCAGGTACGGGCCGACCGTGAAGATCAGGATGAAGATCACCGCGATCACCCAGTTCGGCACGCGCGGGTTGGTGCGGCGCCTCGACTTGGGGGCGGCCCCGTTCGATTTGGCGGGTTTGGCGGGGCTCATTGTTCTTCCGCCGTTTCCAGCCCGCGGGTGGTCGTCCCCCACACTTCGGTGTTGCCGATCACCGTTTGACCAGGGACGTATTTCTCGTTGCCGGCTTCACAGACGTTCTTCTGGCCGGGCGCGCCGGTCTGCGGGTACGGATTGAAGTGCAGGTGGTTGCCCTTCGGGCCGTCGGCCGGCGCCGAGGCCTGGCCGGCCTCGCTGTTCGGGCCCTCGGCCGGCTGGAAGCCGATCACGTTCAGCCACTTGCCGTACTTGTTCCCCTGGCTGTTCGAGTTGGAGAGATTTCCGAACAGCAGCGTCACGTAGTTGCACCTCGTCTGCGCGGGAACGATGAACTGCAGCGACGGCTTGAGGACCTTGTTCGTGTCGGTGAGCAGGCCGAGCCCGTTGAACACCCCTTCCGACTGCTGGAACTTGAGCAGCGCTTCCGCGGTCGGCAGCAGCTGGTTGTTGAGGACCGGCGAGGCGTTCAGCGCCGGGACGCCGGCGTGCAGCGATTCGGCGATGATCGGCGAGGTTTCCTCGAGCGCCTTGGCGCCGGGCCGCAGCGCGGTGAAGAAGCGCGCGGTGTCGTGCAGGAAGGGGTCGATCTTCGGCAGCCCGGCGTTCACCGTGTCGAGCGTCGGCGGGCTTTTCTCGATCGTTTCCTGGATGAAGGGGCGGGAGACGTGGGCGAAGGCGGCGAAGGTCTGGTCGAGGACACGGAACATGCTCGCCTGCTGCTGGGCGACCGGCGCGACGGTCGCCGAGAACGCCTCCAGCGCCTTGAAGAAGCCGGCGAAGTTGGTGCTCGACGAGACCAGGTTGGCCGCCGCCGGTTCGCCCTGTTCGACCAGGCCGCGCAGCGCCCCGATCGCTTCGTTCAACTGCGGCCCGCGGCCCGCCAGCGCGTTGCCGAAGCCTGCCAGGTTGCGCTGGATCCCTTTGCGGGTCGGCGTGTTGAACATGTCGAAGAATTTGTCGATGTCCCCCGGTTCCGGTTTCGCGTAGCGCACCGGGATCGTTTCGCCGGCCTTGATCGGCTCCGACGAGTCGCTTGGGGTGATCTGCAGGTACTTCAGGCCGAGCGGCGATTTCGGCCGGATCAAGAGCGTCGAGCCCTTCGGGATCGGTTCGGCGCTCTTGTCGAGGCTGAGGGTCAATTCGGCCTCGACCGCACCGTTCTTCAGCTGCACCGGGACCACCGACTTGACGACGCCGACCCGGGCGCCGCCGATCCGCACCTCGTTCGCTTTGACCAGGGCGTCGGCGTTCGGCACCCGCGCCTTCAGGTCGTAGGTCGAGACGAACGGCAGCCCGTTGTTCGCGTTGTAGGCGAGGAAGACCGCGACGATGATCACCAGCACGGTCACCGCGCCGACCAGCACGGGGCTCACCGCGAATCCTCCGTTCCGGTTCCTCATTGGCCCAGGAGGTAGTCGAGAAGGGGTTCGGTGCCGCCTTCGGTTTGGGTGGCTTCGCCGAGCCCCGGTTCTTCTTCACGTTCGGCGCGCAGGCGTTCGGCCGGGCTCGAGGATTTGGTCGATTCCGCCTGCCCCAGGCCGGTGGTCGGGGCGCCCGCGCCTTCGGTTCCGGCGCTGGTGCCGCCGCTCTTCTTGGCCCGGTTCTCTTCCAGGAGCTGCAGAAGCTCGGCGATCGATGCGCTTGCTTCCTGCGGTTCGGCGGCGTTGTTGCCGTTGAAGCGCGAGGAGCAGCCGGAGGTGCCGGCCGCGGTCGGGATGTATTCGAGGCAGTTGCTCAGGGTGACCAGGGCCCGGCCGTAGTGGCCGTATTTGTCGAACCCGTTGAACGCCCCGGTCGAGTTGTAGATCAGTTCGGTGAGCCGTTGCCAGCCTTTGGTTTCTTTGAGACTGCCGAAGAGGGCGGCGAGTTCCCTGGTCGGGACGACCCCGGTCGTCGCCAGCTTGCTCGCCTTCTTCACCACCGGGTCGGCCTGGGCGAAAATCGGGCCGGACGCTTCGCCGGCGGTGGCGAGGCTCTTCAGCGCGACCGTCGTCGCTTCCGAGAACGGGGTCAGCGTGCGGGTCGCGTCGGTCAGCGACGGAGCGGCGGCGCCGAGGTCTTCGAGCAGCGGCGTGCCCGCGTCGGAGAACTCCTTCAGGTTGCTCATCGTCTGGCGGAACTCGACCAGGAAGCGGGGGAACTTCTGCAGCGCCGCTTCCAGTTCGGCGCCGTGTTCTGAGCTCGCTTCCGCCGCTTCGCCGGAGTGGGCGAGGAAGCCGACCACGTGTTCTTTTTCGCGCGTCAGCGGTTCGAGGATTTCCTGCGAATCGGCGGCGAGCTGGGCGAGCTGGTTCTTCTGTTCGGTGAGCTGCCCGAAGAGCTTGTCGACGTCGCGCAGGGTCGGGTTCGCCCGCTTGATCGCCGCCTCGAGGTCTTCGCCCCGTCCCGCCAGCCCGGCCCCGAGTTCGTTGAAGATCAGCCGGAAGCGCTGCGCGTAGGGCAGCGAGTTGATGTCGTTGATCAGGTCGGGGTCGACGCTGGTCTGGTTGCTGCCCAGCGGCAGCAGATACTCGCCTTCCCCGGTCTCCCCTTCCGGGATCTTGGTCAGCGGCGGGGCCGGCTTCTCGCCCGGGGCCCGCGGCAGGGTCGGCCGGCAGTCGACGAACTTCTCACCGATCAGCGACTGCGGCCGGATCAGGCAGCTGGCGTCCTTGCGGAAGTCCTGGAAGGTCGGGTCGGCGATTTCCATCGCGATCACGGCCTTGCCGGGGACGTCGACCAGCTTGCCGTTTTCTTCGGCGGTCGGCTCGCCGGGCAGCGAGACGCTGACCGACTTGATCGTGCCGACATTGGCCCCCGCGACCCGCACCTGCTCGCCACTGACCATGAACGAGCCGTTGTCGAAGATCGCCCGCACCACGTAGCCGTTGCTCGACCCGCCGGCGGAGATCAGCAGGATCGCGGCCACCACGGCCGCCACCACGACGAGTCCGGCGATCACCTTTTTCATCCGCCCGTCCCTTGTTTCGGGTTGCATTCGGACGGGTTGACGGAGCTGCCGCCGTGCGGCGGGTTGACGTAGGGGTTGGAGGCATCGGCGGCCGGCTGCGTGGCGCCGCCCGGGCAGCGGCGCGGCGTCGCGGTCGAGGTGAAGCCGTGGAACTGTTCGCCGCGGGTGATCGGCTCCAGCTTGCCGTTTTCGTACTTGAAGAGATTCTGGGCGGAGATCGAGGCCTTGACGTAGTGGCCGTTGCCGTCGTAGGCGCCCGCCGCCGCGCCGAGGTTGCCGAGCGCGTTGAACAGGTCCGGCGTGTAGGAGCGGGCGAAGTTGAGCTGCGGCTGGAAGGCGGCAATCGCGTCTTCGGCGTGCGGGAAGGCGTTCGAGGCGAGGCGCTGGACGGCCGGGATTTCCTTCAGCAGCGAGGTCGTGTCGTTGTGCGGGCCGGGCCGGTTCAGCGCCAGGCCCAGGTTCTGGGTGAACGGGATGAACTTGCTCAACACCGGGCGCAGTTCGGCGAGGAAGGGGGCGAGGTTCCTGGTCGCCGGCTTGGCGGTGTTGATCAGCGGTTCGACGTCGTCCAGCGCCGCGCGCAGGTTGACGAAGGTGGTGTTCGACTGGCGCATCACCGGCGGCAGCTCTTCCAACGACTTTTCCAGTGCCACGTTCTCGCTGCTGATCGCCTTGAAGGCGGTGTTGGCGTTGGAGATCGCGCTCGACAGCGCTTCACCGCGGCCGGCGACGGCGCTGGTCAGGTTGGCGGAGCCGACCAGGAACTTGGAGAGGAGCTGTTCGTCGGCGTTCAGTTCGGAGGCGAAGGCCGTCGCCCGGTTCAGCGCCGTGCCGAAGTACTTGTAACTTTCGTTCGCTTCTTTGCCGCGACCGGCGTAGATCTGCCCGTTGCCCTTGATGAAGTTCTGCAGCCCTTCACGCACTTTCGGAGGGAAGCTGTTGAAGAGCTGGTCGATGTCGACCGGGGTCGTGGTCGAGGAGAGCCCTAGTTCGGCGCCTTCTTCGAGCGCCGGGCTGCTGTTCGGGCCGGGGCTGATCGAGACGTAGTGGTTGGCGACGCCGGAGAGCGAGGTGGCGCGGATCACCGCCGTCGTCCCTTCGTGCAGCTCCTGTTCGACTTCGACGTTGACTTCGGCCAGGTTGTCGGGGCTCAGTTCGATGCTGGCGACCGTCCCCACCGGCGAGCCGCCGACCATCACCTGGTTGTCCGGCACCAGCTGCCCCGCGTTCTGGAACAGGAACGTGTACTTGTGGCCGCCGCCACCGGAGAAGAGCACGATCGCGAGGACGATCACCACGACCGCGAGGGCCCCGATCGCCGCGATGCGGGCTGGGGTGGTCCCTCGGCTCGGAGCCGAGCGATTCTCCTCGCCTTGGGGTTTCGCAGCCACAGGTCGTCGCCTGCCCCTCCTTTGGCCCCCTCGACCCTGCGGAACGGGCGCGGGAATCGTATCCGAGGCGTTCCCCGGCAAACGACGCCCGAGCGGGGACTTAACTGGAAATCAACGCGCTACTCTGGCGCCGCGGACCGGTTGGGGGAATGGGAGGCGATCCGCAAAATTTCCGATCCAGGAGCAACTCAATGCGAAACCGTTTCACTTTGATCGCGAGCCTTGCCGCCCTCGTGGCGATCGCGATCCCCGCTTCGGCGGCGCTCGCCGGGGAAACCGTCTCGGGCCCCGACGGCAATACGCAGTCGCTCGAAGCGAGCGTCTCGCCCAAGGCCCTCTTCAAGAAGAAGGCCTCGCCGGCGACCCTGAAGGTCGAGGTGAAGACCGGGACGACGACCGCCGCCAACGGGGTGCCGAGCCCGGCGACCCACGACGTCATCGACTTCGACCAGAACCTTTCGCTGGCGACCAAGGGGCTGCCGACCTGCAGCGCCGTGAAGCTGCAGAACACCACCACCGAAGCGGCCGAACGGGCCTGCGGCAAGGCGAAGATCGGCAGCGGTTCGGCGATCACCCTGCTGCCGACCCCGAGCACCGTGTTCACCGAGCCGGCTACGGTCACCGCCTTCAACGGCGCCCCCCAGGGCGGCAAACCGGTGGTCCTCCTGCACGCATACGGCGTCTCGCCGATCCAGACCACCTTGGTCCTGGTCGGGACCGTCTCCGACTACGGCAAGGAAGGGTACGGCCCGCGCCTCGACGTGATCGTGCCGCCGATCGCCGGCGGCTCCGGCGCGATCACCGATTTCAAGGTGACGATCAACAAAACCTGGACGTACAAGGGCAAGAAGATGAGCTTCGTCAACGCCAAATGCCCGGCCTCGAAGAAACTCAAGTACCGCGGCGCCTTCACGTTCGCGGACGGCACCACGATCGACGCCGGGGCGACCCAGACCTGCACGCCGAAGGCCGAACCGAAGGTGAAATAGCGCCGTTGGCGCTTTAGACGCTCAGCCGCGGCAGCACCCGCGCGAGCGGGCGCGGCAGCCACCAGACGCGGTCGCCCAGCAGCAGCATCAGGGCGGGCAGGAGGACGATCCGCACCACGGTGGCGTCGAGGATGACCGCGATGGTGAGCCCGATTCCCAGTTGGCTCACCGTCGCGATCGAGGCTCCGGCGAAGGACCCGAAGACGACGAGCATGATCGCTGCGGCGCCGGTGATCACCCGGGCGGTTTTCTCGAGCCCGTAGCGGACCGCGGTGGCGTTGTCATCGCCCGCGTCGTAGCGCTCCCGGATCCGGCTGAGGAGGAAGACCGCGTAGTCGATCGAGAGGCCGAAGACGATCGCGAAGATCATGCAGGCGCCGACCGCGTCGACGTAGTTGTGACCGCCCAGGGGCCAGTCGGCGGGAATGTGGAAGAAGAGGGTGAGGACGCCGAAGGCGACGCCGACCGTGAGCAGGTTGAGCCCGACCGCGATCACCGCCAAGAGCAGCGCCCGGAGCACCACGACCAGCACCAGGAAGGTGGCCAGGGTGATGATCGCGATGATCCAGGGGATCCGTTCGCGGGTGATCTTGCTGTAGTCGTTGAGCTGCGCGGCGCCGCCCGCCACCCCGGTCTGGAGGGCGGCGTCTTCGCCCAGTTCCCCCGTCGCCGTGTCGAGCTTTTCGTTCAGTTCGATCGACCCGGGTGAGTTGAATTCGTAGCGCGAAATCACCAGCATCGAGGCGGCCTGCCCGCCGCGGTTCAGGTCGATCGTCGCGCCCACCTTTTCGCGCGGCCCGGGCGGCGCCCCGTCGAGGGCCGAGAGCACGAAGTAGCCGGAGTTGAAGAGCCCCGGCGATTGTTCCTGTACTTCGCCCGCCTGCCGGCGGATTTCCGCCTTGCCTTCCAGCACCTTGACGCTCGCTTCTTCGAGCCCGCTTTCCAGCGGCTCGATTTCGCCCGGGGCCGCGGCCAGATTTTCTTCCAGCGCTTCGGCGCCGCCGGTGAGGCGGTCGAGGCCGGAGACCAGCGAGGCGGCGCCGGCGCCCAGCCGTTCGATCCCCTTGCCCAGCCCGCTCGCCGCGTTGGCCAGCTTGCGGGCGCCGTGGGCCAGCGTATTGGTCCCTTTGTGGATTTTGTAGAGGCCGGCGATCAGGCGCCCCATTTCGTTGGAGATGCGGTGCATTTCGACGATCGTCGAGTTGATGAAGGTGGCGACCGTGTGGGCTTCTTCGCCATCTTTGCCGAGCCGCCGCTCGAGTCCTTCGAGTTCGGTGACCAGGCCCGCGTAGCCTTCTTCGTAGGGCGCCCCGGTCGCCGGGTCGGTGCCGGTCAGCGCGGCCAGGCCCTGCTGCACCGATTCGAGCGCCGCGGCCGCGGTCGGGTCGCCCGGCGCCGCTTCCTTCAGCTTCGCTTCCGCCGCCTGCAGCTTTTCGACCGTCACCTGGGCGGGCGCCAGCAGGCTCGGCAGCGTTTCCTTCGCCTCGGCGAGGAGTTTGCGGACCACCTGCCGCTGTTTCTGGAGGCCGTTGAAGCGGAGGGTGGGACCGACGAAGGTCTCCGTCGCGGCGCGGATCTGCTGCATTCCGATCGCCGCTTGGAGCTCGAATTCGACCAGCTTTTCGGTGCCCTTCGCGAACCGTTCAAGCGCGTTGATCGCCCGCTGGCTTCCCCCCGCCGCGCGCCCCAGCCCGCGGGCGATCAACTGCGCCCCTTCGGCGGCGTGGTCGGAGCCGAGCGCCAGGAGACCGGCGCCGTCGCTCGCTTCGCTGATCCCTTCGCGCAGGTCCCCCACCCCGCCCGCGGCGACGTTCAGTTCCTTGCCCAGGTGGCCGAGTTCCTTGACCGGGCCGAGGTTGCCGCGTGAGGCAAGCGCCGAGTTGCCGAGTTCCTGCAGCGGTTCGACCCGCTTCGTCGCCGCCTGCGGCCCGATCACCACTTTCACCCCGGGCAGCGCCGCGACCTTGTGCTGGAAGTGTTCGAGCGCCGCCATGCTGCCGGGGTCGGTGATCGGCCCGTTCGGGTTGGTGGCGACGATCTGGAAGGGGGCGTCCCAGCCGGACCCGATCGCCCGGTCGACCAGTTCGGCGTTCTGCCGCGCGGGCGCGTCCTTGGCGAGCTGTTCGGGGCTCGGCGGACCGAGCTTGAGACCGACCGCGGGCGCCGCCAGGGCGAGCAGGATCGCCCCGATCACCAGCGCCGCGGCGAGCGGCCGGCCCAGCGCCGCGTTGACGAAGCGCATCAGCACCGAGCGCTCGGCGTTCGGCGGCGCGCCGATCCGCCAGCGGTTGACGTTGTGCCCGGCCAGGGTGAGGACCGCCGGCCCCGCCAGGGTGGCAACGGTGACGCTGAGGACGACGACCATCGCCACCGTCCCGGCCAGCGAGACCAGGAGCGACCCCGGGAGGATCAGCAACGAGACCAGCATCGAAAGCAGCAGGGTGCTGCCCGCGAAGGCCACGGTCCGCCCGGCGTGGCGTCGGGTTCTTCGCGCCGCCCCCAGCGGCTCGGCCCCGCCCGCCAGCTCCTCGCGGAAGCGCGAGACCATCAGCAGCGAGTAGTCGACCCCCAGCGCCAGCCCGATCATCGTGCAGACGGTCAGCGCGAAGGCGTCGATCGAGAACCACGAGGTGAGGAAGTAAAGGATCCCTCGCGAGGCGAGCACGGTGATCGCGCCGAACCCGAGCGGGATCGCCGCCGCCACCGGCGAGCGGAAGACGAGCAGCAGGATGATCAGCAGGATCGGCAGGGCGACCAGCTCGTCGTGCTCGGCCGCGTCGATCGATTCCTTCTGGATCGCCCTCGAGAGCGACGCGTAGCCGGTCTGCGTCGCCCGCACCGGCGCAGTCACCTTGCGTTCGAGCAGTCCGTTCAGGCGTGGCACGACTTCGTTGACGGCGGTTTTCGTGTCGACGTGGAAGTCACTGAGGATCAGGGCCTTTTCGGGACTGGGCCGCAGCCCTTCGACCGAGCCCTTGTCCCAGGGCGAGAGGGTCGAGACGGTTGGGTCTTGGCGTAGCGCGTGAACCAGGCGCGGGCCCTGTTCGTCGAGCGCCGCCGCCGGGCCCTCCAGCAGGATCGCGAACGGCGCCGAGGGGCCGAAGTGTTCTTCCAGCATCGCGTTGGCTTCCGCCGAGGCGCTGCCAGGGACGTCCAGCGTGGTCGGGTCGAGCCGCGAGTCGACGCCGATCCCGATCACGGCCAGCGCGGCGAGGACGATCGCCGCGAACAGCAGCACCTCGCGCGGGTGCCGGAGCAGCCAGGACGGATCCCGGCGCTCGCCTGAATCGCGGGGCCCCTCGCTTCCCCTGCTCCTGCTGCTTCCCACCCGTGGTAGTTTGGCGGTCAGGGGCCACGGGAGGAGCGAACCTATGCGGAAGAATGTGTTAAGGACGGCGATCCTGACGGTCGTTGTCCTTTTGGCGATGAGCGGCGCGGCGCTGGCGATCGTACTGCGGGCGGGACCGATCAAAGTGATCGCGGAAGGCGGCTTTTCGCCGACCACCCTGCCGCGCCACGAATTTGCGCCGATCACCTTTCACGGCGAAGGCAAGATCGGCACCACGGACGGCACCCTGCCGCCGATCCTGAAAAAGCTGACGGTCTGGTACGACAAACACGGCGAGGTCGTCACCAAGGGCCTGCCCTACTGCACGAAAGGCAAACTGGCGGCGACCACCAGCGTCCAGGCGCGCAAGGCCTGCGCGGGTTCGATCGTCGGCGAGGGCCGGGGGACCGCCGTGATCGCGTTCCCTGAACAGAAACCGTTCAAAGCGAGCTCGCCGATCACGATCTTCAACGCGGCGCCGCACAACGGCAACCCGACCGTGCTCGCCCACGCCTATCTCGGCGTGCCCGCGCCGACGACCTACATCGTTCCGGTCGAAATCGAAAGGGTCCACCACGGGCCGTTCGGCTTCCGCGTGGAAGCCACGATCCCGAGGATCGCGGGCGGTTACGGGATCCCGCTCGAAGGCAGCCTGAAGGTCGGCAAACACTGGACCTTCAAGGGCAAGAAGGAGAGCTACGTCAACGCCAGCTGCCCGAGCGGCAAGCTGCAGGCGAAACCCGAAGTCGAATTCACCGACTCGACCAAACTCCAGGGACTGATCCTCAAACCCTGCAAGGGGGTCGATTGAGGGGCCGCACCGCAGCGGCGTTGGCGGTCGCGGCGGCGGCGGTCCTCGTCTGCGCCGCCGTCGCCGTCGCCGTGACCACCCAGATCGGCAACCTCAAGATTTCGGCGACGGCCGAATTTCAGCCGCGCCAGTTCCCGCCCCACGGCACCCTGCCCGCCCGATTCGCCAGCATCGTCCGGATCAAGACCGTCGACGGCGACCAGCCGCCGGCGCTGAAAACGCTGGTCTTCGAATTCGACAAGCACGGCAAGCTCAACTTCGAGGGCGTGCCGACCTGCACGGTGGCGCGGCTCGAAGGGACGACGCCGAGCGAAGCCCGCAAGCGCTGCGCCGGGGCGCTGGTCGGCACCGGGCTCGGCAAGGCGCGAGTCGAAATGCCCGGCAAACCGCCCTTCACGATCAGCTCGCCGATCTCGATCTTCAACGCGCCGCCTCAGGGCGGCCGGCCCGCGCTGATCGCCCACGCCTACGAGACGGTGCCCTCGCCGCAGGCGCTGCTCGTCCCCTTCACGATCGAACGGATCCACCACGGCCGCTACGGCTACCGGGCGGAACTCGAACTGCCGCCGATCGCGGGCGGTGACGGTGCCGCGACCTTTGCCGAAGCCAACCTCGGCCGCACCTACACGCGCCACGGCCACAAGGTCGGCTACGCCGAAGCCGAATGCGTCGGCGGCCGCCTGCAGGTCTACGGGAAATTGATCTTCGCCGATGGCAGCTTCATGCCGTCGCTGCTGACCTCGCCATGTCACACGCACGACTGAGACGCGCCCTCCCGGTCTTCCTCGTCGCCTTCCTCTGCGCCGCGCTCGCGGCCGGGGCGGCCGCCTCGGCCCTGGTCGAAACCCGTGAAATCCGGATCAAGCTGGACGCCAAATTCCAGCCGCTGAGCCTGCCGAAGAAGAGCTTCGCGCCGGTCCAGTTCCAGGGCTTCCTCGACGTTGCCAGGCCGGGCGGCGGCCAGCCCCCGGCGCTGCAGCAGATCGTCCTCGACTTCGACCGCGACGGCCGCCTCGACGTCGCCGGCCTGCCGATCTGCCGGCCGGAACGGATCGCCGCGGCAAGCGTCGATGAAGCGCGCAGCCTCTGCAAGAACGCGATCGTCGGCACCGGCGAACTCCAGGCGCTGGTCGCCCTGGGCTCGGGCACCGTCCCGACCAGCTCGCCGATCACCCTCTTCAACGGCCCGCCCATGGAAGGCCACCCGACCGTCCTCGTGCATGCCCAGACCAAGGTCCCGGCCACCCAGACCTACGCCTTCCTCGTGCCGATCGAAAAGCGGCCCGGCGAATTCCGCTACCGGGTGACCCTCAACATCCCGCCGCTGGCCGGCGGCCTCGGCGCCCTCACCCGAATCAGCGTCAAGGTCGGTCGCCGCTACACCGCGGGCGGCGTGAAGCGCAGCTACGTGTCAGCCCGCTGCAGCGACCACATCCTCCGCAGCCACGGCATCTTCAGTTTCGCCAACGGCCTGGTGATCGAAGGCGTCGGCCTCGAAAAGTACTGCGCCCAGCGCTGAGTGCCGCCCCCGCCCCTGCGGCCTGGGCTTCCTATAATCCGCCGTCCGGGGCCGTTAGCTCAGTTGGTAGAGCAGGAGACTCTTAATCTCAAGGTCGTTGGTTCGAGCCCAACACGGCCCACTCGACGCCCGCCGGCCGTACATCCGGCCATGGCGCTACTGAGAAGTTAGTATCAGTAGCGACTGGGATCTTTTGAGCATGGAAGAGGGAGCTCAAGACATGCGGCTCGTCTCCCATCACGGCGACGGGCCTGGCCCGAGCACCGAGGGCCGGGATGACCACGGCCTCGAAGAGGCCGACCTCGAGGCCGCGCGGCAGCTCGCCGAGTTCCATCGACTGCTCGCCGCCGAACTGCCGGCCCAGTCGCGGATCCGCGGGCTGGTGCTGCGCTGCGCGGGCCACTGGTCGCGGCTCGGGGCGATCCCCCGCAACGGCCTCGCCGAGGTCGAACGGCGCGAGCGCGAGCGGAGTTAAGCGGAGCGGGTACGGGCGCGGCGGACGGCCGGACTAGCCGCCGCCGAGGGTGGCGCCACCGAGACCCTGGATCGGGTTTTCGAGTGATTCTTTGCCGGCCGATTTGCTCTTCGACGCTTCTTCGAGTTTGATCTGTTTGCCGAACGTTTTGGCGTTCTTTTCGACTTCTTCGTACTTGTTTTCGAAGGATTCGCGTTCGAACTTGGTGTTGGCGAATTTCGCCGCTTTTTCTTTCGCTTCTTCGGCCGCTTTGTAGTCCTGGGTGAAGAGCAGGTAGAGGGCCAGCGTGCTGTAGCTGTTCAGGCTCGGCCGCCCTTTGGCGACGATTTCCTGCGCTTCGGACGCCGCCTTCACGTTTTCCAGGGCTTCCTGGCCGTTGGCCGAGATTTCGGCGAGCTGGAAGAGGGCCGGGGCGACCTGGATCGCCAGTCCGGGGCTCGGTTCGCTCGACGCGGCCACGTATTTCGACCAGTCTTCGCTGGCGAAGGCAAGCTGCTGTTTCGCCTTTTCGACGCCGCTCTGCGATTCGGTTTCGCCGTTGGTAATCATCGAGTTGGCGGCGTTGATGCGGGTTCGCGTGAGGCTCGCCAGCAGGTCTTCGTCGCCAGGCGTTTTCGCCAGTTTCACTTCGATGTTTTCGGCCTGCTTTTCGAAGCTCGAGGCGGCGCTTTCGCCGCCCGTGTTGCCACCGAAGATCGAGTTGATGTTGATCGCGCCGGTGACCAGGAAGAGGCTCGCCGCCATCAGCACCGCGAGAATCGCGTAGACGACTTTGACCACGTGCCGCCTGCGGCCGCGGATGTCGAAGACCATTCGGTGCTCGTTCTTGCCCTGCGCCATTTGCCCCGTCTTACTCTTGCGTGGTGGGTTCGGCCGCGCCTGCCCCTTCGCTCGGTCGGCCAAACCAACGAGCAAGCAAGATACTCAACTCAAAGAGAACCAGCAGCGGGACCATCTCGATCAGCATCGAGATCGGGTCGACTCCGGGCAGCGCGGCGGCGACGATCGCGATCAGCAGGTAGGCGTAGCGGCGGTTCTTGGTCAGCTGCTCGACCCGCACGATCCCCAGCCGCGTCACCGCCAGGATCGCCATCGGAAGCTGGAAGATCAGCCCGCAGGCGAGCATCGTCATCGAGAAGAAGCTGTAGTAGTCGCTCGCCCTGACCTGGACGAAGAACTCTTCATTGTTGAAGTTGAGCAGGAAGTGCAGGGCGGCGGGCATCACGGCGAAGTAGCCGAAGGCGACGCCGCCGATGAAAAGGATCGGGAAGAGCAGCAGGATCGGCAGCACCACCCGTTTCTCCCGCGGGCTGAAGGCGGGCAGGATGTAGGCGTAGAGCTCCCAGAGGATGAACGGCGCGGAGAGGATCGCCGCCCCGTAGGCGCTCACCGTCAGGGTCGTCGTGAACGGCTCGGTGACCCCGAAGGTGCTGAGCTTCTTGTGGCCGCTCGGCAGTGGGTGCTGGGCGATTTCCAGCAGCAGGTGGTTCTGCCAGAAGCAGAGCGCCAGGGCGACCGCGAAGATCACCAGGCAGACGATCAGCCGGTGGCGCAGCTCGTCGAGGTGCTCGACGAGGGAGAGGCGATCCTCGTGGGAGACCGCCCGGACGCGGCGCGGCATCCCTCAGCCCTTCCTCAGCCGTTTTTGTCGTGGGCGACCTCGGCCTCGTCAGCCTCGACCGGATTGGTCGGGGGCTGCTCGACCGGGGTGGCGGCCGCCTTCGACGCGCTGATCGCCCTCGCGTCGTCATCGTGATCGTCGTCCTTGTCGCCGGTGACCGAGTCTTTGAACTCGCGGATGCCCTTGCCGAGGCTGTTGCCGAGCTCCGGCAGCCGTTTAGGGCCGAACACGATCAACGCGATGACCAGGACGACGATGATCTCCAGGGGGCCGATATTTCCAAGCATCTACTTGATGGTAACGGGGGTTGGCCGTCCGTGGATCAGCTGTAGCGCTGCACGACGCCGTCGGCGACCAGCTCGAGGAGGCGCCGCTGTTCGGCGTCGAACCCGGTGCGCCCCAGCGCGCGCTTGCCTTCTGCCACCAGGTCGAGCGCCCGCGCCCGCACCGTCTGCAGCGCCCCGGTCGCCGCGATCCGGCCGCAGACCGCCTCGGCGCCCGCCGGGTCGAGCGCCGGCAGGTCGATCCGCCGCAGCTCCGGGTCGCGCCCGGCGGCGACGATCAGCGGCAGGGTGACGGTCCCGTCGAGCAGGTCGGTGCCGCGCGCCTTGCCGGTCCGCTCCGGCGGCCCGGTCACGTCGAGCACGTCGTCGAGGAGCTGGAAGGCGAGCCCGACCTCGACGCCGAAGCGCCGCAGCTCGGGGTCCTCGTTGCCGAGCGAGACGGCACACTCGAAGAGCGCCGCGGTCTTCAGCCTGCAGCGGTGCAGGTAGCGCTCCTCGGTGATCGAGAGGTCGAAGGCATCCTGGCGCTGGGCGAGCTCGCCGCGGGCCAGCGCCACCGCGGCGTCGGCGAGCAACAGCACCGAGCGCCGGTCTCCCGCCTCGCTGAGCAGCGCGAAGGCGCGCGAGAGCAGCAGGTCACCGGTGGCCAACGCCCGCGCCCGACCCGAGGTCGCCGCCACGGTCGGCAGTCCCCGCCGCAATGGTGCCTCGTCGAGCACGTCGTCGTGGACCAGGGTCGCCATGTGGACGAGCTCGATCGCGGTCGCCGCCCGCACCGCCTCCTCGCCTCCGGCTTCGCCCGCGCAGAGCAGGACGAGCATCGGCCGCAGCCGCTTGCCGCCGGCCGCCAGCGTCGCCCCCGCGTCCTCGCCGAGCGGCCCGCCCCAGCCGGCGATCGCCGCGCGGAGTTGGTCCTCGACCTCCCCGAGCCGCACCGGCAGCCACCGCTGGGAGGCGTCGAGGACCGCCGTCACCGGCGGCGGAACAGCCGACCCGGGGGCCATCTCAGCCCCGCAGCGGACCCTTGGCGCCGCTGTGGATCGCGATGATCCCGCCCGCCAACACCGTGTAGCGGATCGCCTTGAAGCCCGCCCGGTCCATCTTCTCGGCGAGCCCGTGCGGCGAAGGGAAGCTGCGCACCGACTCGGGCAGGTAGCTGTAGGCCTCGGGCTCGTCGGAGAGGGCGCCGAGCAGCGGCACGATGCGGTCGAACCAGAGCGAGAAGAAGGTCGAGAGCGGTGGCCTGCTCGGCTGGGTGATCTCGAGGATGACCAGCCGCCCGCCCGGCTTCAGCACCCGCGCCATCTCGCGCAGGCCGCGGTCGAGGTCGGCGAGGTTGCGGACCCCGAAGCCGACCGTCACCGCGTCGAAGCGCTCGGCGTCGTAGGGCAGCTCGAGCGCGTCCGCCCACTCGAAGCGGACCCCCTCGACGCCGCGCCCCGCCGCCTTCTCGCGCGCCAGGTCGAGCATCGGCTCGGAGAAGTCGCAGCCGACCACGCGGCCGCCCGGCGCGACGCGCTTGGCCAGCTCGAGGGCGAGATCGCCGGTCCCGCAGCAGACGTCGAGCGCCGACTCGCCCGGCCCGAGCCCGGCCTCCTCGGCGGCACGCTCGCGCCAGCGGTGGTGCAGGCCCGCCGTCATCACCCCGTTCAGCGCGTCGTAGTGGCCGGCGACCCGGTCGAACATCCGGTTGACCTGCCCGGCGAAGTCGGGCGAGGAGCGGTTGTCGTTGATCGTGTCCATCGACAATCAGGACGTTACTCGTCCTCCGCCTACCGACACCCGCCGCAACGGCGCCGAATCAGTGCAGGGAGGAGAGGAAGTCCGCCAGCTGGTTCAGCTTTTCCGGCGGCAGTTCGCGGAACGAGGGCATGATGCTGGGGCCGATTTCGAGCGAGCGGATGATCGCGGCGCGCGGGATGCGGGCGCCGATGTGGGTCAGTTCGGGACCCGGGCCGTTGTTGCCGTTCTCGCCGAGTTTATGGCAGGCGAGGCAGCCGGAGCCGGCGACGATCTCCGACCCCGCCTTGTATTGGGGCGGGACCTTCATGTCGATCTCGGTCGGCGAGCCGGCGGTGGCGCCCGCGTAGGTCAGGTAGCCCATCGCCAGGATGGTCAGGATCCCGGCGGTGGTCGCCAGCGGCCGGCGCTCCGGGCGGCGCTCCGGGCGGCGGTCGTAGAACGGCAGCAGCAGGAGCAGGACCATGCAGACGGTCGGGACGCCGATCGTCGCCACCGGCACCAGCTCCGGCGGTTTGATCACCCGCAGCACCTCGAAGAGGAAGAAGAAGTACCACTCGGGGCGCGGCACGTAGGTGGTCGTCGTCGGGTCCGCCTTCGGCCCCTGCTCGGCGCCGAGGATCAGCGACATCGCGATGATCACGCCGACCACGATCAGCGCCATCGCCGAGTCCTTCAGGACCGCGTAGGGGAAGAAGGGCTTCCCCTTCTTCTTGAGGAGCTCGTATTCCTCGAGATATGCCTGCTTGTCCTGCGCCTTCATCGGGCAGCCGCCCCCCCGCCGTTATGGCCGTCGACCTGCACGCCCGCGACCGTCGCGCCCGCGCCGTTCGGGTGATAGCCGTTGGGGGAGACGCCGGCGTCGAGGTTCAAGGTCGGCTCGGCGACCCGCGGTTTGTCGGTTTTGGTCCAGGGCGGCGCGGTCGTCCCCAGCTTCACCACCAGGTAGAGGTGGGCGCCGATCAGGGCGATGATCGCCCCCGGCAGCAGCAGCATGTGGATCGCGTAGAAGCGCGACAGCGTCGTCGCTCCGAGCTCCGGCCCGGCGCGCAGGAAGTCACTCAGGTAGGGGCCGACGATCGGCCCGGTGCCGTTGATGTTGATGCCGACGATCGAGGCCCAGTAGGAGCGCTGGTCGAACGGCAGCAGGTAGCCGGTGAAGGCCATCGTCATCGTCAGGATCAGCAGCACCACGCCGATCACCCAGTTGAGCTCGCGCGGGTACTTGTAGGCGCCGAAGAAGAAGGTCCGCCCCATGTGGAGGAAGATCAGGATCACCATCACGCTGGCGCCCCACTTGTGCATGCCGTGCACGAACTGGCCGAGGAAGACGTCGTTGTTGATGTGGGCGATCGAGGTGTAGGCCTGGGTGGTCGACGGCGTGTAGAACATCGCCAGGAACACCCCGGTGACCGCCTGCACGATGAAGGCGAAAAGGGTGGCGGAGCCGAGCGTGTAGAACCAGTTGGTCCCTTTCGGCACCTTGCGGAAGAGCATCCCGGTGAGAAAGCCGCTCGCCGCCAGCCGCTGGTCGATCCAGGCGAGCGACTCGACCGGCGCTTCCAGTGCTTTTTCGCCCATCCGGCCGAGGTCGGACGGGCGCTCCGGCGGGCTCGTCTTCAGATCCTGCGGAGCAGGGGTTTTCGGCACGCCGGCTTCGCCAGGCTTCGGCGTTTTGCGCAACGGCGCGGGCACGAGTAGGTCGGAGAGCTTCGGCATCTAGATCACGGGGGCGGGAAGGTGGAAGGCCGCGGCGGGTAGAGGTATTCCCAGACCCCGCCGGTGAACTCGCCGGGGTCGCGGGCGCGTACCGGCTTCAGCTGCGAGGTGACGCTGTAGCGCGGGCCGACTTCGACCTGCCCCTTGGTGACGCGGGTCTGGAAGCGGTCGAGCGGGCGCACCGGCGGGCCGCCGATCCGCTTGCCCTGGAAGTCGTAGACGCCGCCGTGGCAAGGGCAGATGAAGTTGCCGGCCGCCTGGACGAAGCGGACCGGGCAGCCGAGGTGGGCGCAGCGGTTCGAGATCGCCACGAACTGGTTCGGTTCTTCGCCCAGTTCCTTGGAGCTCTTGCGCACGTAGGCGAGCGTCTTGCCGGCATCGCCGATCCCCGGCGTTTCGGTGAAGACGACCTGGCGGTAGGTCTCTTCGGTGAAGTCGCCGGTCGGGCCGATCTGCTCCCAGCGCTCCTTGCCGCGGTGGAAGATCGGCGCCACGGCGAAGCCGACCGCGGGCAGGATGATCGCCGCGCCGGCCAGGCCGCCGAGGGCCTGGCTCGCGATGGTGAAGACCTTGCGACGGGTCATCGACTCGCCCTCGAAGTAGCCAGGGGGAGGCGGTTCGGTCCGTACCTGCTCGGGGGCCCGGTAGGGCTGGTTGATGTTGTCCGCGTCGTCTGCCACGTTCGGTTGCCGCTCGGTCGCGCAGTCTATTAAAAGGGGGAAGACCGAGGATGCCACGCCACGGGCGACTTGTGACGTTTCCGACGACCTGCCTGGTCACCGTGCTCGCCGTGCTCGCCGCGGGCGCGCTCCTGGTCGGCGGCGCCGGCGCCGAGACGGTTCGCGACGGCGCCCTCCAGGTGTCCTTCGGCGGCTCGGTCGCGCCGCACCTGCTGCCGCGCACGGGGACGACGCCGATCTCGGTCACGATCCGCGGCCACGTCCGCAGCCTGACGGACGGGCCGCCGCCCTCGCTGCGGCGGATCGCGATCGAAGTCAACCGGCTCGGGGTGCTCGAACGGGTCGCCCTGCCCGCCTGCCCGCTGGGGCGGCTGCGCGGCTCGAGTACCGAAGACGCGCTGGAGGCGTGCCGCGCGGCGCTGGTCGGCGAAGGCCGGGTCGCGGGCGTCCTCGTCCTGCCCGAACAGGTCCCGACCCCGTTCGGCGGCCGCGTCGTCGCCTTCAACGGCCGGCTGCCCGACGGCCGGCCGGGGATCCTCGCCCACCTCTACACCTCGCGGCCGGCGCCGCTCGCCTTCGTCCTCGCCTTCAGCATCGGCCGCGCCCACGGCACCTTCGGCACCCGCCTCGTCGCCACCGTGCCGGCGAAGACGCGGCGCACCGCCCACATCACGTCCTTCTCGCTGCGCCTCCACCGCGTCTACGAAACCGACGGCGAACGCCGCAGCTACCTGAGCGCCGGCTGCCCCGCGCCGGAAGGGTTCCCCAGCGTCACCTTCCCCCTGGTCCGCGCCTCCTATGAGTTCGTCGGCGAGCAGACGGTGTCGGACACGCTCGTCCGCAGTTGCCGGGTGAGCGGCTGAGCGCAGGCAACTCCGGGCACCGTTAAAGATTCCTTGCCGGATTGGCGATGGGGGGCCATGCAGAAGCCTCGCGTCGTGCCCAAATCCTTGTCCGTGCGCCGCCTCGCCGGTCTCATCGCCGGCGTCGCGGCGCTCCTTGCGCTCGCCGCTCCGGCGCTCGCCGGCGCCCGACCGAATCCCTCGCCGCCCCAACCGGCAGTGCTGAGCTTCACGGTCGCCAAGGTCGGCAAGCCCGGCAACCCCTCGGTCGCGATCGTGCCCTTCAGCAACGCGATCTACGCCAACTGCGCGGCGGCCCCGGCGGAACCGAAGGTCGAACCGACCAACCTGCCCGACCCCTGCCAGGAAGTCGGGGGCGTCGGCTACGAATACGGCATCGGCGAGGTCGAAGTGACGGTCGAACAGTACGTCGCCTTCCTCAACACGGTCGACCCGTTCGGGCGCAATCAGCTCGACCTCTACTCGGAAAACGAGAGCGGCGCCGCCTGGCCGCGCTTCGGCCAGATCGACTACTCGGCATCGGCGCAAGTCGGCAGGCACTACACCGCCGCGGCGCCGGAATGGAACGACAAGCCCTACGGCTTCGCCAACTTCCTCCGCGCCGCGCGCTTCGACAACGCGGTCGCCAATGGCAAGGTGCTGTCGCGGCAGGAATCCAGCTCGAACGGCTTCGACTACGTCACCTACAAGGTGCGGCTGTCGCGGAGGCCCGGGACCGGGATGTACGACATGCACAAGCGCGCCCCGGAACGGACCAGCGAATCGGGCTTCGTCATCCCCAGCCAGAACGAGTGGATCAAGGCCGCCTACTACGACCCGAAGGGCGGCGGCAAATACTCCTACTGGCAGTACCCGACCAACGAAGGCGAATTCGGCACGATCACTGCGACGAACCCCGCGGCGCCCTTCCCCGCGCAGCTCAACCCGCTGACCGGCGACGTGGCCAACTCGAGCACCCAGCCGCTGGCCAACTTCCACGCCGAAGGACAGCCGGCGGCGTCCTGGTGCCCGTCCAACCAGACCCAGGAAGCGTGCGAAAAGGTCAACCAGCTCCACCTGCCGCCGAAGGCCTACGCGAAAGCCTTCCAGGGCAGTCTCAACACGGTCGGCCAGGCCGGGACCTTCTCCCCGTGGGGCACGCTCGAACAGGGCGGCAACGCGGTCGAGTGGACCGACACGATCACGCCGCCCCCGTTCGGGGCGAAGGGCCACCGCGTCTGGCGGCGGCTGCACGGCGGCGTCCCGAACGCGCCCGTTTACCAGCTCTGGCTCTCGGCGATCGGCCTGCAGCCTCAGAAAAACACGTTCTTCACCGCAACGTATCCGTGGCTCGGGTTCCGGATCGGCGTGATCGGCAACCTCGTCGGTAGCGCGGGGAAGTAATGAAGCCGCAATTTCCGTCCGATGGCCGGGAGGAAGATCTCGGCCGTCGGTCGGCGGCGGTGGGCGTCGGCGGCCGCCACCGGCAGATGCCAGAACGTCTCCTCCATCGCGCGTCCCTCTGCCTCGGGCTCCTGGCGGTCCTTGCTCTGCTCGCGCTCCCGGCGGGCGCCGCGGCGAAGCCGTCGAAGAAAGGCGGCAGCGGCACCGAACACGTGCAGCCGCCGGTGGAAACCAGCGAAGGCGGCCTCGAACAGCTGCCCGGCCGGCTCGGCTGCCTCGCCCAGGGCAAAGCGTCGATCCAGCTCTGCGGCAAGGCGCGGGCGCTGAAGGACCCCGGCGTGGGCTTCGGCTCCCGCGCGATCGCGATCAGCCCGGACGGTCGCAACGTCTACGTCGCGTCCTCGAAAAGCGACTCGATCGCGATCTTCGTCCGCGACCGCAAGACCGGCGCGCTGAGCCAGTCGAAAGGCAATGCCGGCTGCGTCGCCGCCAAAGCCGCCGAAAGCTGCGCCCTCGGCATCGGCCTGATCGGGCCCAACTCGGTCGCGGTCAGTCCGGACGGCCGCAACGTCTACGCGACCTCACGCGGCGGCTCCTCGATCACCACCTTCCTCCGTAACCGCGCCACCGGCGCCCTGCGCGAGCTGCCGCCGTCGGCATCGGGCTGCATCTCCGGCATCGGCTTCCCCACCTGCACCCCCGGCCGCGGGCTGGCGGACCCCGACGTGGTCGTCATCTCTCCTGACGGGCGGAACGTTTACGTCGGCGCCTTCGCGGGCAATGGGGTCGCCTCGTTCTCCCGCGCCGGCAGAGCCGGCGCGCTGACCCAGCTCGGAGGAACCGCCGGCTGCATCAACCTGGGCGGCACCGAAGGGTGCGCCCCGGGCGTCGAGATCGGCGCGATCGAGGGGATGGCGATCAGCGAAAGCGGCTCCGCCGTGTACACCGCGGCGGCGGCATCGAGCGCGGTCGGCGTCTTCGCCCGCGACCGCTCGACCGGCGCGCTCACCCAGGGCACCGGCGCGAGCGGCTGCATCACCAACACCGCGGTCACCGGCTGCGCCCTCGGCTACGAGTTCAAGGGAGTCAACGCGCTGGCGGTCGCGCCCAAGGGCGGCGACGTCTACGCGACCTCGCTGACCAGCAACAGCCTCACCACCTTCCGCCCGATCTCCGGTGGCGTCGGCCTCAGCCAGCCGCCCGGCCCGGACCGGGAAATCGAAAAGGAAAAGGGGCCGGGCAAGGAAACGGTGCCGGCGGCCGAAGGGACGCCGAGCCCGAACGGCTGCACCGTCTTCCTGCGCTCGCCGGGCTGCGCCTTCGGTGTCGCGATGCAGGCGCCCGAGGGCCTCGCCCTCTCCCCGGACGGGTCGAGCGTCTACGTCACCGCCTTCGAGACCGGCGCGATCGACGTCTTCGACCGCAACCTCGAATCGGGCGTCGTCGCCCAGAAGCCGGGCCCGCGCGGGTGCGTCGCGCCGGCGAAAGTCCACGGCTGCACCCTCGGCCGCGCCCTCAAGGGGACCGGCTCGATCGTCGTCAGTCCCGACGGCCGCAACGTCTACTCGACCAGCTCGCTGAGCAACGCGGTCGACATCTTCAGGAGGATCGAATGAGTGATGAGTCCCGTGACGACGGCGGCCTGACCCGCAAACAGCTGCTCGGCACCGGGGCGGGGGCCGCGGCGGCGGCGATGCTCTCGCCGGCACTCGGGCTCGACAAGGCCTTCGGCGCGGGCAAGGGCGGCGGCAAGGGGCTCGACGGCAAGAACGTGATCCTCTTCCTCACCGATCAGGAGCGGGAGATTCAGCACTTCCCGCCCAACTGGATGCGGGAGAACCTGCCGGGGATGCGGCGGCTGAAGCGCCACGGCCTCTCCTTCGAATCGGCCTGCACGGCGGCCTGCATGTGCTCGCCCTCGCGCTCCAGCCTGATGACCGGCTACTTCCCGGCCCAGCACGGCGTGAAATACACGCTCGAGTCGAACATGGAAGCGACCGAATACCCGCAGGTCGACCTGCCGACGACGCTGCCGAACCTCGGCACGGTGATGAAGGCCGCCGGCTACAAAGTCGTCTACAAGGGCAAGTGGCACTGCTCGAAACCGGCGGGCGAAGAGGCGGTGCCGGCGGACCTCGAAAAGTACGGCTTCGACCGCTGGGACCCGCCGGACGCGGGCGCCAACCAGAACGTCACCGAGGCGGGCGGCGGCGTCACCAACAACGACGGCCGGATCATGGAATCGGAGGGGAACGCGCAGCAGGCCGCCGAAGGCGCGCTGCAGTACCTCGACTCGATCGCCGGCAAAGAAGGGCCGTTCTTCCTCGTCATCTCACTGGTCAACCCTCACGACGTGCTCTTCTACCCGAGCAAGACGTTCGAAGAATCGGGCTACGACCAGTCTTGGCTCGCGGGTGACATCGAACTGCCGCAGACCAACGAAGAAGACCTCGGCACCAAGCCGACCGTGCAGGAACAGTTCCTGCGCATCTTCAACCTCACCGGCAAGCCCGAAAGCGATGCCGAAAAGCGCGGCTACCTGAACTTCTACGGCAACCTCATGCGGTCCTCGGACAACTACGTGGTCGAAGTCCTCGACCGGCTCGAAAAACACGACCTGATCGACGACACCCTGATCATCCGGACCTCCGACCACGGCGAGATGGGCCTCGCCCACGGCGGCCTGCGCCAGAAGAACTTCAACTTCTACGAGGAGACGCTGAAAGTCCCCCTCATCTACTCCAACCCGAAGATGTTCCCGCGCCCGGTCACCTCCGATGCGCTCGTCTCCCACGTCGACCTCCTCCCCACGCTGGCCAGCCTTGCCGGCACGCCGGCCTCGGCACGCCGCAACTGGCAGGGCGTCGACTACTCCGACATCGTCCTCAACCCCCACCGCGGCGGCTCGGCCCAGGACTACGTCGCCTTCACCTACGACGACTTCCAGTCCGGCCAGTCCCACGGTCCCTACCCCAAAGAGCCGAACCACGTGACGAGCATCCGTGAGACGCGCTGGAAGCTGGCCAAGTACTCGGACGTCCGCGTCTCCGTCAACAAAGAAACCGGCGCGATCACCGAAGAGCCGGGCCCCAAACCTCCCCAGTGGGAGATGTACGACCTCAAGACGGACCCCTACGAGGAAGTCAACCTCGCCTTCTCCGGCTACGAACGCACCCCGGTCCAAGAGCGCGAATTCCTGCGCCTGAAAAAGAAGCTGGCGAAGGTGGAAAAGACCCGCCTCCGCCCCCTGGCGAAGTCGCCCACGTAGCGAGGTAATCGGGGCCGGAGCGGCCCAGGCGGGGGAGAGAACGAAGCCCTGCACGGATTTGGGCCCCTATGGGGGACCAAACTCATGCAGCGCGAAGCGGGGCGGCGTGGCGCCTGGCGCGGGCCCAGCGGGGGGTGCTGACGCGGGGCGACCTGCTGGCGCTCGGGTTCAGCGCCAAGGGCATCAAGCATCGGGTCTCGACCGGGCGGCTCCACCCGCTGGCGAACGGGGTCTACGCCGTGGGGCGCCCGGAGCTGACGCCGCATGGACGGTGGATGGCGGCGGTCCTCGCCTGTGGGGACGACGCCGTGCTCAGTCATCGGAGCGCTGCGGAGTTGTGGGGGCTCGGGTACGAGGAGGCGGGACGGATCGACGTCAGCATCAGGCGGCGGAGCAGGCTCGGGCGCCGCGGAATCAAGGTGCGCTGTCGGCCGTCATTGCCCGGCCGGAGCGTGGTGCGGCGGTTCGGGATACCGGTGACGACGCCAGTGCAGACGCTGATCGACCTCGCCACTGAGCTGAAGATCATGCGGCTGGAGCGCGCTGTCAACGAGGCCGACAAGCTCGACCTGGTCGACCCGGAGACGCTCCGCATGGCCCTCGACGCCTACGTCGGCATGCCGGGCGTGAAGACGCTGCGGACGATGCTCGACCGGCACACCTTCCGGCTCTCGGACTCAGATCTCGAGGTCTTCTTCCGGCCCCTGGCGATGGCCGCGGGCCTCCCGCTCCCGCT
>DASXMH010000048.1:0-7011 GCA_036495785.1 Solirubrobacterales bacterium | reverse complement strand
GTTCTCGTCGCATAGCGCAGATAACTGCGAACTCACCTTGGGCCACGACCCGTGCGTTCGCAGTTGACGACAAATTACGTCGCAAAGTGCGAACGCACTCGAGGGGCCGGCCGACGCGTTCGCACTTGACGCCAATATGTGTCGTTAAGTGCGAACGCACTCGGGACCGGGCCGGGGTTTGTGGACGGCACGCCTGCGTGCGTCCTCCGCCGAGAAGCGCGCGGGAGGCGACACGCTTCCTTGCGCGGTCGGCACACCCATGCGCGCGGTCGGCGCACCTACGTCCGCGGTCGACCTGCATCCGCGCGCCCGCCTGGTTGACGGGCCGAAAACTCAAGCATGGTCTTGAGTTTTCGGCCGTCAACGGAGAGCGGCCGCGGAAGGCACTCGGGACCGCGCCCGGACCGTCACGCCGCTGGCGCCCGGGCGCGCCCGTCCCCACCTAACCAGCCGACCTTAGGTGGGGACGGGCGCGCCTCGCTCCGGCCGGAGGATGGGGTCGTCCCGCTATGCGGGTCAGCCGTAGAGTCGAGTATTAGACGGCGGGGAGCTCGAGGACGGCCGTTGCGCCGCGGTGGGCGACGAAGCGGCGCGGGGGCACGGCGCGGCGCGCGGAGAGGATCTCGTCGTCCTCCCCCAGGAAGAAGACATCGAGGGCGAACCTCATGCCGAAGGTGTGGACCGCGGCGCAGCGCGGGATCAGGAGGCCCGGCCCGGCCTCGGCGCGGTCGAGCAGGGCCAGTCCCAGCGACCGGGCGCGGAAGCCGACCGCGACCGGTACTTCGCGCCCGGCGACGACGCGGCGCGGCAGCGATTCGACGCGGGAATCGACCATCGCTCTATCAAGCTCCCGGGCGGCCCAAACTCTCCCCCCGGCCGATCGCCCACCCGGGCCTCCCGAAACTCACACGACTTCGTCGCCAAAATCCCTTCTCGGTGCAACCCCGCGTTCAGGGGTGTGCCCGGCAAGGCACGGAACTAGGATGATCGGCAAGATGCACCCCGCCGCGACGACGGGCTTACGTCACGGCATCGGCTTCAACTCATGGATAAGAAAACGACCCGCAGAGGTAACTACGAGTCTGGCTCCGACTACGTGTTGGAGTACGGAGAGCTCCGCTTCGCGTTCAACGAGGAGGACTTCGCCCAGCGCGTCGAGCAGGCCGCGGTGAAGCTGGCCTTCGTCGACCAAGGGCTCACCCAGGAGGAGCTCGACGACCTGCTCGACCTCGCGGTGAGCGGCGAGATCGCCGAGCCCAGCTCCCCCCTCGGGGAACACATCAACGAGAACTGGGAGGACTTGGTCGGCCCCTCCAACCGCAGCCTCGTCCACTGGATCCGCCGCCTCGTCTTCCGCGGCGCCTGGCTCGACCAGCGGGTCAAGGAGGGCGAGCTCGACATCGTCTTCGACGAGCGCACCCAGACCTTCGGTTACGTCCAGCCCGACCGCAGCTCCGAGCTCATCGAGCTCTCCAAGGAGCCGTCGTGGCGCCGCATCGCCTACCGGCGCTGAGGCCATCAGACCGGCGCATTTCGGCGTCCTCGGTCCTTGAACTGCCTGGTCTGACGACCTCAGTCAGGTCAGGAACGCTCTAGCGCGGCAACCACCGTCAGCGAGCCGCTGCCGGATGCCGCGTCCGCGCGGCCGGCGTCGAAGAGCTCCTTGGCGCCGTCGGCGTCGCCGAACGACTCGGCGAGGCGGGTCAGCGAGTCGATCAGGAGGATCACGTCTTCGCCGTCGGCGGCGCGGCGCTGTGCCTGCGCGAGGGCGTCGCTGGCGTGGCGCGCCTGGCCGGCCGAGACGAGCTCCGCCTGCGGCGCCTCACGCTTCCAGTCGGCGAGCTCCTCGGGGCTCGGGTCGATCAGCAGGGCGACCGGATCGGGGCCCTCGGAGGCCGACGCGAGGTCGGCGGCGACGCCGCGCAGGAGCTCGGTCGCCACCTCGCGGCTCTCGGCGAGCAGCACCGCCTGGCGACCCGCCTCGGCGGGCAGCAACAGGTCCTGGATCGAGACGCCCTCGCGGCGCCGGCCGAAGCGGCGGCGCCGACGCCGGCGACGCGGGCGCGAGGCCTCCTCGTCACCGTCGGAGCCCTTGTCCGCGGGCTCGGCGTCGCGCGCAGGGGGCGCGGAGGCGCGCACGGCGGCCTCGGAGTCCTTGTCCTCGGCCTCGGAGTCCCGGTCCGCGGCCTCGGGACGGCGCGCGGCCTGCGCGCCGCTCCTTTTGCGCCCACGCGGCGACACCTCTTCTTCTTCCTCGACGTCGAGGCGCGCCTCGCGTTCGCGACCGCCGCCGGAGCGACGCCGGCGGCGGCGCGGGCGCTCGCCGCGCTCCTCGTCGCCATCCGAGCCGGCGCGCGGCTTGGCGTCACCGTCGTCGCCATTGCCGTCGCCGTCGCTCAGCCGCTCGATCAGCTCGGCGCGGCTGAGCATCCGATAGCGCTCGACGCCTGCGGCGGCGGCGAGCTGGTGGAGATCTGCAAGGTGTTTGGATTCGAGCTCGGTCTTGGTCATCGGACGGCCACCTTAGTCAACGCGCTCGGCCGAGGACACGGTGGCCCCGGTCGCCCCAGGCCTGCCGGCCCCCGCACTCGCCGCATCGGCGGGCGTCGCACCGCCCGCGGCGGAACCTGCGTCGCCGGATCCGCCGCCCAGATCGCGCGCCGGGTCGACCCCTTCGGCCGCGGCGACGTCCTCCCAGGCCGCGATCTCCGCTTCGACCCGCGCCTCCGACCAGCCGAGCTCGCCGCCCAGCGCCGCGGCGATCGGCCGTCGCACCTCCGGGTCGCGCAGCGCGGGCGCCGCGAGGACCCCCAGCCGGGTCCGCCGCAGCAGCACGTCGGCGAGCGAGCGGGCCTGCTCGGAGCGCGCCGCCAGCACCACCTCGGCCAGGAGGTCGGGACGGCCGGGGACGATCGGCGCCGCCAGCTCGGGGCGCTCGCGCGCCAGGTCGAGCACCCGCCGCGTCGCGTGTCCGTAGCGGAAGGCGAGCTGCGAAAGCGCCTCCTCCCCCACCTCGTCGGGCGCCTCGAGGTCGGCCGGGCGCGCCTCCATCCCGAGCGGGATCTCCGCCGTCCGGCAGGGCGCCTCCCGCCCTTCGCGCTCGACCAGCCGATCGACCGTCACCTTCGCCATCCGCCGGTAGGTCGTCAGCTTTCCGCCGGTGATCGTCAGCATTCCCGAGGAGGTCTCGTACAGCTCCTCCTTGCGCGAGATGTCGACCGACTTGCGCGGGTCGCCGGTCGAGATCAGCGGCCGCACCCCGGCGTAGGCGCCCGCCAGGTCGCCCGCCCCGAGCGCCGTCCCGAAGAAGGCGTTGACCGCGTCGAGCAAATACTCGACTTCGGCCTCGGCCGGGCTCGGGTGGCGGATGTCGCCGTCGAAGTCGTTGTCGGTGGTGCCGATCAGCGTCCGCCCGTACCAGGGGAGCGCGAAGACCATCCGCCCCTCGCCGGCCGGGACGATGCAGGCGGCGGCCCCCATCGGCAGCTTCGCGGCGTCGACCACCAGGTGGGTGCCGCGGCTGGGCGCGATCCGCGGCACATCCTCCTCCTCGACCACCTCGGGGCGGATCGTGTCGGCCCAGACGCCGGTCGCGTTGACGACGTGGTCGGCGCCGACCTCGATCCGCTCGCCCGAATCGGCCTCGACGAAGGCGACCCCGCCCGCCCGGCCGGCCCCGCCCGTGACCTCGACGACGTCGGCGCCGTTGAGGGCGACCGCGCCGTAGCGCTCCGCCTCGCCCAGCACCGTCAGGACCAGCCGCACGTCGTCCGTCTGGCAGTCGTAGAAGAGGTAGGCGTCATGGGGATCGCGTGCTGCGAGCGCCGGGACCAGCTTCAGCACCTCGTCGCGGTCGATCGTCCGGTGGCGGTCGGGCGACCAGTAGAAGTCCTCGTCGGCGGCGTGGGAGGAGCGCATCTCGCGGCGTCCGCGGCCGACCCGCGTCGTCGCCATCACGTCGTACATGTTGAGCCCGAGCCCGACTTTGCGGTCGCGGCGGTCCTCGCCGAGGGTGGCGACCAGAAACGGGGTCGGGTAGACGAGGTGCGGCGCCAGCTGGACCAGCAGCTGGCGCTCCAACAGCGCCTCGCGGACCAGGCCGAGGTCGAAGTTCTGCAGGTAGCGGAGGCCGCCGTGGACCATCTTCGAGGAGCGGCTCGAGGTGCCGACCGCGAAGTCGTCGCGCTCCAGCAGGGCGACCGAGTAGCCGCGCGAGGCGGCGTCGAGGGCGACCCCGGCACCGGTGATGCCGCCGCCGATCACGACCACCTCGAAGTGGGCGCCGGCGATCGCCTCGATGGCCGCCGCGCGGGTCAGCATCGCCCCGCCCGTCCGGGCGCCGCGTCGACCTGGTTCGCCCTGCCGAGGTCCATGAACCGAGGGTATACGGCCGGCCCGGCCGTCAGGGCGAAGGCGGCTGGGCACCCGGCGGCCACTGACCCGGGCCGTTGATCGCCGGGGGATGAGGCGAGGCCGGCGGCGCGGTGGCCACCGGGCCGGACGGCCCCGGGCCGTAGATCGCGGGCGGCCGGGCCGCCAGCGCCTGCGGGACCGTCGGATTGGTCGCGGGAGCAGGTCCTCCTTGCGGCGGCGCGGCCGGCGGGGTCGGGCCGGGCCGCCTTGCCCGGCTCGCCTGCCAGCGGCGGAACGGCCCGAAGCCGATCGCGAAGAGCAGGCCGCCGGCCAGCAGCCCGGCGATGATCGAGCCGAGGACCGAGCTGCCGGAGCCGGAGTCCGAGTTGTCGGCGGGCGCCCCGGTGACGAACGATTCGCCGGTACCTTCTTCGACCGGCGTCGGTTCTACCGGGACTTCGGTCGGGGGAATGGAGGTCGCGCCGGGCGTCCCACCTGATTCCGCGCCTGGGGCGCCCTTCATCCGCTGCCTGCCTTTGTTTTTCTTGCCGCCGCCTTTGCCGCGGTGAGGGCTCGGTCCGGCGCTCGAGGATTCGGCCGGGAACACCGGCGTCGGGCTCGCCGCCACCCCGCCTTCTTCGGGCAGCGGCAACGGCAGCGGCGCTTCCGTCGTCGGCGATGGGCTGGGCGTCGGCGTCACCTTCGGCTGCGGCGCCCGCGGCGGCGCTTCCAGCGGCAGGTGCTTCTGGGCGGCGGCGACGAGCACCTCGCCGGTCACCCAGACCGGCGTCTGGTCGCTCTTCGACGAGTAGCGGTAGTGGCCGTCGCCCGCCTGGTTGCCTTCGAGGTATTCGTAGGCCGACTTGCCGCCGCGCTTGAAGTCGGCCGGGTTGCCCCCCGCGGCGAGCAGCCCCTGGATCGCCCAGGCCGTCGACTGCGTGTTGAGCGCGCCGTTGCCGCCGAGCCGCCAACCGCCGCCCTTCTGCTGTTCCTGGCGCAGGTAGTTGACCGCGCGGTTCGCCGCCTGAGAGGACGGCGAGAGCACCTGCAGCACCGCCCCGGTCCCGTCGGCGGTGCTCGGCGAGCCGGCGACGTCGCCCCAACCGCCGTCTTCGTTCTGGACTTCGCGCAGCCATTCGACCGAGTCGGCGACGTTGGCGATCCCGGCCGAGCGCAGCGCCAGCACCGCGTAGGCGGTCGAGTTCGGCCAGCCCTCATACGAGCCGTCCTGGCGCCGCTTGGCGAGCAGGGCCGCGACCAGGTTGCGGCCGCCGAATTCGCGCGGTTCGACCCCGGCGCCCTCCAGGGCGAGGATCGTGCGGGCGAGGTCGCCGGGGCTCTGCACGGTGGAGACGACCGCTTGCAGGTAGTCGACCGGGGACTTGCCCGCGACGCTGACGACGTCCTGCGGGTTGGCCCCGCCCGCCTCGAGACCAAGCATCGCCCAGCCGGTCATCTCCTGGCTCGACTTGGTGCCGGAGCCTTCGCCGAAGCCGCCGTCTTCGTTCTGTGCCGACCTGAGCCAGGCGACCGCGGCTTCCGGGCCGCCCGCGGAGGTCGCCGCCTCGGCGCGGGCCGAGGCGAAGGCGCCGACCAGGAGCACGGCGAGGAGCAGAGCGGCGAGTCGGCCGGTGCCGGCGATGCCCGCGCGCGGCGGTGCCTCGCCGGGCGGGGCGATCGTCGCGACTTCGGCGCGGCGCCATTCGAAACGTTCACGAAATCGAATCAACATGCGGATCATCGCTGGACCGGCGACCAACGCAAAGGCGACGTTGCCGATCGCATGCGCGGCTTCAAACGGAACCGCGCGTCCCTCCAGCACCCAGAAGTACGCCCAGGATGGTTCGATGCCGTAGCTCGCCATCAGCGAGAAGTTGAGGATTGCGCCGTAGCCGAGCGCCGCGAGGCCGCAAACCGCGGCCAGCGTCAGCCGTCCCACGTTGCGGGTTCCGAGCGCCAGCGCGGCGCCGAGGATGCCGCAAAGCCCCCAGGCCGCCATCTGCCACGGGGTCCACGGTCCCTGGCCGAACCAGAAGTTGGAGATCAGCGCCGAGAGGGCGCCGACCGCGAAGCCCGCCGCCGGGCCGAGCGCGTATCCCGCGAAGATGACGATGTCGGTCGTCGGCTTGACGTTGGGAAAGGCGGCGAAGGCGATCCGGCCGGCGATCGCCAGCGCGGCCAGCGCGGCGACGAGGGCGACGACCTGGGCGGGCGGCCGCGAGCGCTCGTACCAGGCGAAGCCGCCGAGAAGGACCGCGGCGAGGATCAGGAAGCTGACCAGCTGCCAGCTCATCGGCTCGCCCCGTCGAGGAGCGCCGCGCCCTGCTCGGCGGTGACGACGCCGGGGACGTCGAAGACGCGGGCGACCTCGGTGGCGAAGTACCAGCCGCCGGAGAGGATCTCGGCGCTCGGGCCGTCGGCGATCACGACGCCGTCGCCGAGAAGGACGACGCGCCGCGCGAACTCGGCGGCGAACTCGACGTCGTGGGTGGCGACGACGACCGCGGCGCCCTGCGCGGCGAGGCGGTCGATCAGCGCGATGAGGTCGTCCTTGCGGTCGCGGTCCATGCCCCGGGTCGGCTCGTCGAGGGCGACGAGGCCGGGGACGCCGTCGCCGTCGAGGCGGCCGGCGAGGGTGATCGCGAGGGCGAGGCGCTG
>DASXMH010000047.1:0-4343 GCA_036495785.1 Solirubrobacterales bacterium | reverse complement strand
CCGCGCACCGCGTTGGTCGAGCAGTTCTGTTCGTGGTCGGCGTGGAGGATGAAGAGGACGTCGAGCGCCTTGGTCAGCTCCGGCTTCGGGATGTGCTTCTCTTCGGTCTTCTTGAAGACCATCGAGAGGAAGTTCTCGGCGAAGGTGAGGTCGTTGTCCGGGTAGACGTAGGGCAGCCCCATGTTGTGCCGGTGGGAGAAGGCGGCGAGGGTCGGCACCTTGGCGATCAGCCGCACGGCCGCCATGTAGCGCTCTTCCGGGTCGTTGATCTGCTTGGCGTCCGGATAGAAGGTGGAGAGGGCGCCGACGCCCGACAGCAGCATCCCCATCGGGTGCGCGTCGTAACGGAAGCCCTCGAACAGGTGCTTCAGGTCCTCGTGGACGAAGGTGTGGTGGGTGATGTCGAAGGTCCAGCGATCCAGCTGGGCCTTGGTCGGCAGCTCGCCCCAGATCAGGAGGTAGGCGACCTCGAGGAAGGTCGAGTTCTCACACAGCGTCTCGATCGAGTAGCCGCGGTGTTCGAGGATGCCCGCGTCGCCGTCGATGTAGGTGATCGAGGACCGGCAGGCGGCGGTGTTGGTGAAGGCCGGGTCGTAGGACATGAGGCCGAATTCGTCCTCGTCGACCTTGATCTGGCGAAGGTCCATGCCGCGTACGGTGCCGTCGGTGATCGGCAGCTCGTAGGTTTTGCCGGTCCGGTTGTCGGTGACGGTCAGCGTCTCCGCCCCGCCCGCAACCCCATTCTCGGCACTGGCGCCACTGGTCTGCTGCTCGGTGGCCATCACCCTCCTTCTCCTGCGTCCTCGGGAGATTCTCTCCTGCTTTCTGGGGAGCGTCCAGTATCGCAGTTCGGGGGCGCCGACCTGTTGCCGAGATGGGTACGAACGGGCGCCTTCGGGGCGCCGCCAGGGCGTCGCGCGGGAGCCTAGTCGCGGGGCGCCGGGACGCCCTCGAACTGGGTCATCCGGCGGAGCGCCTCGAAGCGCTCGTCGATCTCGTCGCGCTCCAGCCGCGAGACCCGCTCGGTGCCGAACTCCTCGACGTTGAAGGACGCCAGCACGGTGCCGTAGCCCATCGCCCGCCGCAGGTTCGCCTCGTCGAGGTCGCCCTCGACCCCGTCGAGGTAGCCGAAGAAGCCGCCCGCGAAGCTGTCGCCGGCCCCGGTCGGGTCGCGCACGTCCTCGAGCGGGAAGCCGGGCACGGCGAAGAAGTTGCCGCCCTCGCCGTCCGGGTCGGAGGTGAAGAGGGCGGCGCCGTACTCGCCGCGCTTGGCGACGACCGCCCGCGGTCCGATCTCCATCACCGCACGGGCCGCCCGCGAGAGGTTCGACTCGCCGGTCAGCATACGGACCTCGGCGTCGTTGACGACCAGGCAGTCGACCTCGCCGATCGCCGCCAGCAGCGAGTCTTTGGCGGATTCGATCCAGTAGTTCATCGAGTCGAGGCCGCTGAACTCGGCGTCGCTCTGGGCGCGGACCTGGCGCTGTAGGTCGGGCTGGATGTTGGCGAGGAAGAGGGTGTCGGCGGCGCGGGCCGCCTCGGAGAGCTTCGGCTCGAACTCGCCGAAGACGCCGAGCTGGGTGTCGTCGGTGTGGGCGACGTTGAGGTCGAAGTCGTAGTGGCCGCGCCAGAAGAAGCTCTGGCCGCCAGGGACGCGCTCGATGTCGTCGGTGGCGATGCCGCGCGCTTCGAGCAGCTCGAAGTGCTCGGCGCCGAAGTCGTCGCCGACCGGGCCGACCGGGCGCACCTTGGTGAAGAAGCTGGCCGCCAGCGAGAAGTGGGTGGCGGCGCCGCCGAGCATGCGCTCGCGCTCCCCGAACGGGGTCTTGACGGCGTCGAAGGCGATGGAACCGACCACGGTGAGCGCCATACGCAGCGCAGACTAGTTGGATTCGTGCGGCCGGGGTCTGCGAGGATGGCGGCGATGACCCGGCGAGGGGAGGGACTATGAGGGCGATCCAGCTGCGCGAGTTCGGCGGCGCCGACGCCTTCGAGCACGTCGACATCGACGACCCGACGCCCGGCGAAGGCGAGGTCCTGCTCGACGTCACCCGCTGCGGGGTCAACTTCGCCGACACCCACGCGACCCACAACGACTACCTGGCCGAGCAGGCGCTGCCGCTGGTGCCGGGCGCCGAGGTGGCCGGGCGGACCGCCGACGGGCGCCGCGTCGTCGCCCTGGTCGGGACCGGCGGCTACGCCGAGCGCGTGGTCGTCCCCGAGTCGTCCCTGATCCCGATCCCCGACGAACTCGACGACGAGCAGGCGGCGGGGGCGCTCCTGCAGGGGCTGACCGCGATGGCGCTGGTCAAGCGGATGGCGCGGATCGAGGCGGGGGAGACGATCCTGATCGAGGCCGCCGCGGGCGGCACCGGCACGCTCGCCGTGCAGATCGCCAAGGCGGCGGGGGCGAAGGTGATCGGGCTCGCCTCGAGCGCCGAGAAGCGCGAGCTGGTCGAAGGCCTGGGTGCCGACGCGACGGTCGACTCGCGGAGCGAGGACCTGCGCGCGGCGATCCTCGACGGCAACGGCGGGCAGAAGGTCGACGCGGTCCTCCACATGAGCGGCGGCGATGCCTTCGACGCCGAGCTGGCGGCGCTGGCGCCGCTCGGGCGGATGGTCGTCTTCGGCAACGCCTCGCGCGAGAACCGCGAGGTTTCCACCGGCGCGCTGATGCACGGATCGAAGGCGGTGATCGGCTTCTGGCTCGTCCACGTGCTGCTCCGCCGCGACCTCGCGGTGCCGCTGATCGGCGAGCTGATGGGGGCGCTGGCGACGGGCGGACTGCGCGTGACGATCGGTGGCGTCTACCCTCTGTCGGAAGCGGCGCGCGCCCACCAGGCCCTCGAATCACGCGCCACCACCGGCAAGCTCCTCCTCGACCCCTCCAGATGACAACGTTCAAAGACCTCGGACTTTCCCCTGCGATCCAGCAGGCGCTCGACGAGCTCGGCTACGAGGACCCGACTCCGATTCAGGAGGAGGCGATCCCCGAGCTGCTCGCGGGCCACGACGTGATCGGCCAGGCGCAGACCGGAACCGGCAAGACCGCCGCCTTCGGCCTGCCCCTGCTGCAGTACCTCGACCCGGCCGACGACGAGGTGCAGGCGGTCGTCCTCACCCCGACCCGCGAGCTCTGCATCCAGGTGACCCAGGCGCTGCGCTCGATGGCCGAGCACCTCGACATCGAGATCGTCGCCGTCTTCGGCGGCGCGCCGATCCGCTCGCAGCAGTCGCAGCTGCGCTCCGGCGCCCACGTCGTGGTGGCGACGGTGGGACGGATGATGGACCTGATGTCGCGGCGCTCGCTGGTGCTCACCGCGGCGCGATACGTGGTGCTCGACGAGGCCGACGAGATGCTCGACCTCGGCTTCATCGAAGACGTCGAGAAAATCCTCCGCATGTGCCCGAGCGGCCGGCAGACGGCGCTCTTCTCGGCGACGATGCCGCCGCCGATCCAGAAGCTGGCCGAGGGCTACATGTACGACCCGGTGACGGTGCGGATCACCCCGAAAACCCTCACCGTCGACGCGATCCAGCAGGCCTTCGTCGAGGTGCCGGGGCGCGAGAAGGCCTCCCGCCTGGTCGAGCTGCTGAAGACCGAAGAACCCGAGCAGGCGATCATCTTCACCCGCACCAAAATCGGCGCTTCGCGGCTGGAGCGGACGCTGAAGGACAAAAACCTCGACGTGAAAGCGCTGCACGGCGACATGAGCCAGGGCTCGCGCGACGGCGTGATGATCGCCTTCAAGGACCACCGTGTGAAGCTCCTGGTGGCGACCGACATCGCCGCCCGCGGGCTCGACGTCGAGCACGTCACCCACGTGATCAACTACGACGTGCCGAACTCCTCGGAGGTCTACGTCCACCGGATCGGGCGCACCGGCCGAGTTGGCCGGACCGGCCGCGCGATCACCTTCGTGACGCCGGAGGAGCGCGACGAGATCGGCCGCATCGAGCGCGACGTCAACACCACGATCGGTGAGTGGGAGAGCCCCGAGGAGCGGCTCGAGCACGCGCCGCGGCCGCGCAAACGCGAGCGGCGCCGGCGCGAGCCACGCGAGGCAGCGGCGTCGGAGAACGGGTCCGCCGCCGAGTCGACGGCCGAGGCGGCAGCGAACGGTGCCTCCGAGCGCGACGGCGATCGCGCCGCCGACGGCGACAAGAAACCGCAGACCACCAAGCTCTTCGTCAACCGCGGTGAGCGCAGCGGCATCGACGAGGAGGACCTCCGCTGGGCCCTCCGCGAGGGCGCCGTCCTCCCCGACGAGGCCGTCCACGACGTCCGCGTCCTCCACCGCTTCTCCTTCGTCGAGGTCGACCCCGACCAGGCCGAGCGCACG
>DASXMH010000046.1:0-2795 GCA_036495785.1 Solirubrobacterales bacterium | reverse complement strand
GAAGGACGTCTTCGTTCATCACAGCGCCATCCTGGGTGAGGGCTTCAAGTCCCTGACCGAGGGCGCCAAGGTGAGCTACGAGTCCGAGGAAGGCCCGAAGGGCCCCGCCGCGGCCAGCGTTCAGCAGACTTCGTAGAGCGCAGCGCTCATAGACAGTCTGGGAAGCCCGCCACTGGCGGGCTTCGTCTTGTCTGGGGCCTCCCCGAGGCCCGCCTCCCCAGTTCCCTACCCTCTTCCCTCCCCATGACCGCAACACGAGACGACCTGCGCAACTGCGCGATCATCGCCCACGTCGACCACGGCAAGACGACGCTCGTCGACGCCATGCTCTGGCAGACCGGAACCTTCCGCAAAGGCCAGGACGTGGCCGAGCGGGTGATGGACTCGATGGACCTGGAGCGCGAGAAGGGGATCACGATCCTCGCCAAGAACACCGCGGTCCAGCACGGCGGCGTCAAGTTCAACATCGTCGACACGCCGGGCCACGCCGACTTCGGCGGCGAGGTGGAGCGGGCGCTGACGATGGTCGACGGGGCGCTGCTGCTGGTCGACGCCTCCGAGGGGCCGCTGCCGCAGACGCGCTTCGTGCTGCGCAAGGCCTTGGAGCGGCGGCTGCCGATCATCCTCGTCGTCAACAAGGTCGACCGGCCGGACGCGCGGATCTCCGAGGTGGTGGACGAGGTCTACGAGCTCTTCATCGACCTCGACGCCGATTCCGAGCAGATCGACTTCCCGATCGTCTACACCAACGCGAAAGCGGGCTGGGCGGCGCTCGAGGAGGGGGTCGAGGGGACCGACCTGATGCCGCTGCTCGACCTGATGCTGGAGAAGATCCCGGCGCCGACCTACGACGAGGGGGCGCCGCTGCAGGCGCACGTCACCAACCTCGACGCCTCCCCTTACGTCGGGCGACTGGCGGTCTGCCGGGTGCGGCAGGGGGCGATCCGCAACGGGCAGCAGATCGCCTGGTGCCGCGCCGATGGCACGGTGAAACGGGCGGCCGTCTCGGAGCTCTACGTCACCGAAGGACTTGAACGGGTCACCGCCGAAGAGGCGGGGCCGGGCGAAATCATCGCCGTCGCCGGGATCGAAGAGGTGACGATCGGCGAGACGCTCGCCGACGCCGAGGACCCGCGCCCGCTGCCCGTGATCACCGTCGACGAGCCGTCGCTGTCGCTGGTGCTGGGGATCAACACCTCGCCGATGGCCGGGCAGGGCGGCGGCGACAAGCTGACCGCGCGCCAGATCCGCGACCGGCTCGACCGCGAGCTGGTCGGCAACGTCTCGATCCGGGTCAAGGACACCGAGCGCCCGGACGCCTGGGAGGTGCAGGGGCGCGGCGAGCTGCAGCTCGTGGTGCTGCTGGAGATGATGCGGCGCGAGGGCTACGAGATGACCGCCGGGCAGCCGCGCGTCGTCACCCAGGAAATCGAAGGCAAGGTGCACGAGCCTGTTGAGCGCCTGGCGATCGACGTTCCCGAGGAGCACGTCGGCGCGGTGACGCAGATGCTGGCCGCGCGCAAAGGGCGGCTCGAGCAGATGGTCAACCACTCGACCGGCTGGGTGCGGATGGACTACCTGGTGCCGGCCCGCGGGCTGATCGGCTTCCGCACCGAGTTCCTCACCGAGACGCGCGGGTCCGGCATCCTCCACCACGTCTTCGACCGCTGGGAGCCGTGGGCGGGCGAACTGCGGACCCGGCAGACCGGCTCGCTGGTGGCCGACCGCCGCGGCCAGACCGCCGGCTACTCGCTGATGAGCCTGCAGGATCGCGGCACCCTCTTCGTCGGGCCGGGCGAGGTGGTCTACGAAGGGATGATCATCGGCGAGAACGCCCGCTCCGACGACCTCGACGTCAACCCGACCAAAGCCAAACAGCAGACCAACATGCGCGCGGCGAGCGCCGACGTGCTGGTCCGCCTGGCCCCGGCGACGCGGCTGACCCTGGAAGCCTCGCTGGAGTTCCTGCGCGACGACGAGTGCGTCGAAGTGACCCCCGAATCGATCCGCCTCCGCAAGCTGATCCTCGACAAAGTGACCCGCCTGAAGGCCTCGAAGCGCCGCGACGCCGCCCCGCGGTAGCCGACTGATTCACGCCCGGCGCCGATCCCTTCCCGGCGCGGCCGGACCGCCGGGCCCGGCGCGCCCATCCCCACCTAGGTTCGGCTGGTTAGGTGGGGATGGGCGCGCCTCGCGCGTGTCCGGTGGCGGTCCGGGGACGGTTCGGTCGCATTCCCGCGATGAGTTCGCAGTTCTCGTCGCATAGCGCAGATAACCGCGAACTCACAGCGGGGGCCCGGCCGGTGCGTTCGCACTTGACGACACATATTGGCGTTAAGTGCGAACGCGCTCGGGGGCCGCAGCGGTGAGTTCGCACTTAACGACAAATGGCGTCGCTGACTGCGAACGCACTCCGTGGGACCGGGCCGGGGCGCGCGGACGGCACGGCTGCGTGCGGCCTTCGCCGGGAAGCGCGCGGGAGGCGGCACTCTTGCTTGCGCGGTCGACGCACTCCCGTGCGCGGTCGGTACACCCGCGTGCGCGGTCGACCTGCCTCCGTGCGCCCGTCTCGTTGATGGGCCGGAAAGCGCTGATATGGAGCGCTTTTCGGCCCGTCAACACCGAGGGAGCTAGACCGTGGCCGCGGCCTGCTCGGCCTGCGAGTCGCGGGCGGCGTCGGCCGCCTTGGCCTGCGCCTCCGGGGTGACCTCGTCGATGTTGCGCGGCAGCAGCACCTCTTTGGCGATCACCAGGCGCTGGATCTGGCTGGTCCCCTCGTAGAGCTGCATGATCTT
>DASXMH010000045.1:0-11588 GCA_036495785.1 Solirubrobacterales bacterium | reverse complement strand
CACCATGGTGTGGTCAATCCACGCCGCGCGTCTCAGGGGCTCTTTTCCGGCCCTCGGAGGGCCGGAGATTGTGACGTTCCGGACATCTTCGTCACCGATCGGGCGTCTTCGTCGACGACCGGGCGTCCTCGGCGACCAACTCGAACAGAAGGGTCACGGGAGTCCGACTTCGTGCCGTCCCTGTGCCCACTCCCCTGAAAGACCCGCACGTCCCGGGCGTCTCGTGGCGGCCACAGCCTGCCCGGGCCGGCACGAGACGTCCGGGGCGCACCTCGGACGGCCGCCCGCCCGGGACGCATCTCGGACGGCCGCGCCGTCCTGAACCGGCCACGCCCCCCCCGGTCCGGGCGACGCCCAGCCCCCGCCCGCTACCCGAAGCGGCCGGTCACGTAGTCCCGGGTCCGCGGATCGCGCGGGGAGCCGAAGATCTTCTCGGTCTCGTCGAACTCGATCAGCGTGCCGATCGGTTTCTCGCCCCGCGTCTCGAGGCTGAAGAACGCGGTGCGGTCGGCGACGCGCGCGGCCTGCTGCATGTTGTGGGTGACGATGACGATCGTGAAACGGCCTTTGAGGCTGTGGATCAGGTCCTCGATCGCGCCGGTGGCGATCGGGTCGAGGGCCGAGGCGGGCTCGTCGAGGAGGAGGACGTCGGGTTCGATCGCGATCGCGCGGGCGATGCAGAGGCGCTGCTGCTGGCCGCCGGAGAGGCCGAGCGCCGAGTCCTTGAGGCGGTCCTTGACCTCGTCCCAGAGGGCCGCGCCGCGCAGGGCTTTCTCGACCCGCTCGGAGAGCCCGCGGCGCATGCCGAGGTTCTTCGGCGCCCAGGCGACGTTGTCGTAGATCGACTTCGGAAAGGGGTTCGGTTTCTGGAACACCATCCCGATCCGCCGCCGCACCTCGACCGTGTCCACGTTGGAGCCATAGAGGTCGTGGCCGTGGTAGCGGAGCTGGCCGTCGATGCGGAAGCCGGGGATCGGGTCGTTCATCCGGTTGAGGCTGCGCAGGAAGGTCGTCTTGCCGCAGCCGGAGGGGCCGATCAGCGCCGTCACCTGGCCGCGGCGGATGCGCATCGAGACGTCGATCAGCGCCTGTTTCTTGCCATAGAAGATGCCGACGTTGTCGGCCTCGAAGACCGACTCGGGGGCGATGTGGACATGACCGTCGAGAGCGCTCTCGGTCGCCGCGGGCGAGCCGATCACGCCGGGCAGCGACTCGGTGCGGATGCGCACCCGGCCGGGCGCCTGCGCCCTGCCGTTGGTCGCCGGCTGGGATTCGAACGTCTGGTCGTCGGTGCTCATCGGGTCAACTTTCTCTTGCTGCGGTTGAGGAGGGCGCGGGAGCCGAGGCCGAGGGCGAGGATGATCACGATCAAGATCAGCGAGAGCCCCCAGGCTTCGGTAAAGCCTTCGGGGTTCGCTTCTTCGGACAACTGGAAGATACGCACCGGCACGTTCGGCACTTCCGCGAAGGGATTGAGCTGGACGACATCGCCTTTGGCGAGTGAGTTGATCAGCAGCACCGGTGCCGTCTCGCCGGCGGCGCGGGCCACCGACAGGAGCGTCGCGGTGACGATGCCGCCCATGGCGGACGGCAGGATGATGGTCAGGATGCTCCGCCACCTGGCGACGCCGAGCGCGTCGGCGGCTTCACGCTGGGCGCCGGGAACGAGGTTCAGCACCTCCTGGGTCCCGCGCGCGATCAGCGGCACCTCGATGATCGCCAGCGCGAACGAGGCGGCGATCCCCGACTCCTGTTGGGTCGGCGCGACGATCAGCAGGTAGACGAACACGGCGATGATGATCGAGGGCAGGCCGTTCATCACGTCCATGACCAGCTGCACCGGACGGGTGCTGCGGCTGCCCGCGTACTCGCTGAGGAAGAGGGCGATCAGCACCCCGAACGGCATCGCCATCAAGGTGGCGATCGCGACGATCTCCGCGGTGCCGACCAGGAACGGGCCCACTCCTTCCGGAGCACCCTTGGTGATGAAGTCCCAACTGATTGCGCCGGCGCCGTGCGACACCACCGCCCAGATGACGATCACCAAGACCGCCACCGCGGCCAGCGCCGCGGCGACGGCGAGGCCCTGGACGACGCGGCTGGTGGCGTGGCGACGGCGCAGGTTGCCGGTCGCGACGAGCGGCTGCGTGGGATCGAACTCCTCAGGGGCCTCGCGCCGGAACAGCCTCATCGCATGACCCCCCCGGCGGCCCCGAAGCGCTGCCCCACCCAGCTGGCGAGCAGGTTGGAGAAGATCCCGATCACGAGAAGCAGGGCGGCCAGGTAGTAGAGCGACGCGGTGTGGAGTTTGGAGACGGCGCTGTTGAACTGGAGCGCGATCAGCGACGCCATCGTGCCGCCCGGCTTGAACAGCGAGACGTGGGATTCGGTGGAACCGCCGACCACCTGCGCGACCGCGATCGCCTCGCCGAGGGCGCGGCCGAGACCCAACAGGCACGCCGCGGTCATCCCCGAGATGGTGCTCGGCAGGACGACGCCGCGGATCACCTCCCAGCGGGTCGAGCCTAGTGCGGCGGCGCCATCCTGCAGGTCCTGCGGTACCGCCATGAAGAGGTCACGGGAGACCGAGGCGATGATCGGGATGACCATGATCGTGAGGATCAGGCCGGCGTTGAAGACGCTGTTGCCGGTGGTCTGGGGGGCACCGAAAAGAGGGATGAAGCCGAAGTTGTTGTGCAGGAACGGCTCGACCGTGCTGACCAGGACCGGGCCGAGGATGATCAGCCCCCAGAAGCCGAGGATCACGCTGGGGATCGCGGCGAGCATTTCGACCAGCGGCGAGATCACGTTGCGGACCGAGGTCGGCGCCAGCAGCGCCAGGAAGATGCCGATCGAGATCGCCACCGGGGCGCCGATCAGCAGGGCCATCGCCGAGGTGATCAGGGTGCCGAGGATCACTCCCTCGCCGCCGAATTGTTCCAGCGGCGGCGCCCATTCGCTGTGGGTGATGAAGCTGAGTCCGAACTTCGAGATCGCGGGGTGCGCCCCTTCGATCACTTCCTTGGCGATCAGGATGATGACCACGAAGGCGAGCACGGTGGCCCCGAGGCAGATCAGGAACAGGGCCAGGTCGCCGAAGCGATCGGCACGTTTGCGGGCGGAGCTCTGTCGGTTCGATCGCGCCAGTTTCAGCGACGCCGAGCCGGCGGGCGGGGTGGCGCTCATCGTCGCCAATGTAATCGAGGGCAGGAACCGCCGACACCGCCTCACGCCGATTTTCACAAGATTGAAACAACTCGACGTTTGACACTTCGGGCCACGCCCCGCGTCTGGGCCACCGTGACAGTTTCGTTACAGAGTTGTAACAGGGCTTGTTACTGATTTGTTACCGAAGTTATTCACGAGAATGAAACAAAATTGGGTTTCGGGAGGGAGAACCTACGCGCCGATAATCCCACCCTTGTTGAAAGGAACACTTTTGATTCGCAATAGGTTGCTTGCAATCCTCATCGCGGTCGGGGGAACGGTTGGAGGCACGGCAGCCGTCGCTACCGCGAGCGCTTCGGCGGCCGGCCTCACCGGCGCGGGTTCGACGTTGGTAGCCCCCCTGATGGCGAACTGGATCAATGGCTTCGAAATCAAAGAAGGCATTCCGGTCAAATACGCCGCTGTCGGCTCGGGCGAAGGCATCAAACAGATCTCGAACCGCACGGTCGACTTCGGCGCGTCCGACGCCCCGATGACCCCTGAACAGGCCGCTGCTTGCAACGGCTGCGCGACGATTCCGTGGGCCCTTTCCGCCACCGGCCTCGGCTTCAATGTTCCCGGCGTGAAGAAACTGAACCTGACCGGCAAGATCATCGCCGGCATCTACTTCGGCAAGATCACGAAGTGGAACGACCCGAAGATCGCCAAAGTCAACCCGAAAGTCAAACTGCCGAGCCTGACCATCACCCCGGTCTACCGCAGCGACGGCTCCGGTGACACCTACGCGTTCACCAACTACCTGTCGAAGATCAGCCCCGCCTGGAAGTCGGAAGTCGGCTACGCCACCACCGTCGGCTTCAAGGCCGGTGTCGGTGCCAAAGGCAACGCGGGTGTGACCTCGACGGTCACCAAAACCCCAGGCGCCATCGGCTACATCTCGGCGTCCTACCTGATCGCCGCGGGCCTCGGTGCCGCCGCCGTTGAAAACAACGCCGGCAACTTCGAGCTGCCGAACCTCACCAACATCGAGGAAGCGGCCTCGGTCGTGAAGTCGGCCAAGCCGAACACCGGGATCAGCATCACGAACCCCCCGAAGAAGGCCTCGAAGGCTTACCCGATCTCGACGTTCACGTACGCGATCGTGCCCTTCGGCGCCCCGCAGAAGCAGTTCCTGCAGCAGTTCCTGAACTACGCGATCACGAAGGGTCAGTCCTACGGCGCCGCGCTCGACTTCGCGCCGCTGCCGAAGGTCGTCCTGACGGCCGCGAAAAAAGCGATCGCCTCGCTCTAAGCGATTCGATCCGGCGCCGCGAGGCGCATGCAGTTCCCGCCGGCGCGGGGCCCTTCGGGCCTCGCGCCGGTTCTTGTTTGGGCGCGCGACGGCGAAGCTGCCCACGAACGCCAGGCCGAGGCTGATGGTTGATTCCACGCCGGGCTGGTGCCGGGGAAGGGGTGTGGCCATCGCAAAGCTGGCGCCGGGGGAAGGGGTGTGGGCATCGCAAAGCTGGCGCCGGGGGAAGGGATGCGGCCGTCTCAAGCTGGCGCCCGGGGAAGGGATGTGGCCCGGGGAAGCTGGCGCCCGGGGAAGGGATGCGGCCGTCTCGTCCACGACCCCGGCAGGGTGTGGCCGTGGCCGAGACGGCCGGGGGTGCGGGGAATGTGGGAGATCCGTGTCGCAGGCCGGGGATCGTCACGAAGACGCCGGGAACGTCACCCTTCCTGGCGTCTTCCTCGGACGTTACGAACACGTGACCATCGTTTTGGCCCCTATAGGGGCCGAAAAGCACCCAGCGCGTCTGGGGGCCTCGATTCCGGCCCTCGGAGGGCCGGGAGGTGTGACGTTCCCGGCGTCTTCGTCACCGACCGGGCGTCCCGGGCCTCACTCTCGGGCAAGACGGTCACGGAAGTCCGACTTCCTCAGATCCCTGCGCCCCCTTCCCCACGAACCCCCCACGTCCCGGGCGTCTCGTGGCGGCCACACCCTGCCGGGGTCGCCACGAGACGCCCTGGACGCACCTCGGACGGCCGCCCCGGCCGCGAACAACGCCCCTCCGTGGACCCGACAGCTAGGCGAAAGCCTGGGAGGCGCGGCGGCGGAGGTCCGCGTTCAGCATGCCGGTGACCTGGCTCGGCGTCTCGCCGGCCGAGGGGACGGCGGCGCCGATCAGGCCGCTGGCGCGGAAGCCGAAGAGCGGGGCGACGAAGCCGAGGTCGCGGATCTTGCGGACCAGCCGGACCGCGTCCTGCGTCTCGGCGTTGGGGCCGCAGAGGACGATCGCGGTCGGGTCGAGCGCGCCGAGCGCCCGCTCGAGGCGCTCGTCACCAAGTTCGTTGGAGAGGACGAGGACGCGGAAGCCGGCCCGCCGCAGGGCGAGGTCGAGTGCCTGGGTGTGGACCTCCTCGGCGTCGAGCCCCGTGCTCGAATCGATCAAAAGGATCCCGGCCGGACGCGAGGCTGCCGCGGCGAGGCGGCGGGCGCCGTGCAGCCAGCCGGTCGCCCAGCGGGCGGCGAACTCGAGCTCGGCCGCGGCGCCGGGGTCGGCGGCGAGCCGGTCGACGGCGGGCAGCAGCAGCTCCTCGACCGTCCGCTCCAGCGGCCGCACAGCGAGGCTTTCCTCGATCGCGCGGTCGGCGGCGGCCTCGTCGAAGCTCTGGAAGGCGTCCAGCAGCGAGTCGTCGCCGACCGGCGCCGCCTGGCGCTGGCGGGCCAGCTCGACCGCGGAGGAGATGTTGCCGGTCTGGGCGAGCGCGTCACGCAGCGTCTGCAGCTCGATCAGGTCGTAGTTGCGGTGGTTGCCGACCGTCCGCTTCGGCGTCGGGAAGCCATAGCGGCGCTCCCAGCTACGGAGCGTGTTGGGGCTGACGCCCAGAACTTCGGCGGCGGCATTGGTGCGTATACCCGGCATGTGTGGCGAAATCTTGACAGCGGATTCGTAGGTTTACGGCAGTTATCGGCAAATTCGCCGAAACCGTTAGCAATCTTGCAAATCCTTTCGGGGCCCGACGGGCCTCGGAGGCGGAGCCGCTCAGCGATCCTGGTGAAGGCCGCCGACGCCCACCGGCTGGCCGACCGCCCGCGCCCGCCACATCGCCGCGTCGGCTTTGTGGAGGAGCTGATCGGCGTCGGCGCCGTGGTCGGGGCAGGCGACGACGCCCGCGTGGACCGCGATCCGCAGGCCGCCCGCCTGCTCCAGCTCGTCGAGCTGGCCGAGCAGGCGCTCGCACATCTGCATCCCTTCGACCGTGCGCAGGTTCGGGGCGAGCACGCAGATCGCCTGCTCCTCGAGTCGGAAGGCTTCGTCGACGATGCGGATGCTGTCGCGCAGCGCCGCGCTGACCACGGCCAGCGCCATCTCCGCGTCGACCCCGTCTTTGGTGTCCGGGCCGGAGGTGTCGAAGACGGCGAGGCCGAAGGGGTGGCCGTAGCGGCGGTTGGTCTCGATCAGCTGGTCGAGACGGCGTCGCATGTGGCCGGGCCGGTAGAGGCTCGGCAGCTCTTCGCGCGGCGAGTGGATGAACTCGACCGCGGCGCCCGCCCCGCTCGCGTCGCGGACCGTCTCGTAGGCGGCTTCGACCGCGGTCGCGGTGACCTCGCCGAAGTCCTCGGCGAGCCGTTGCGCGGCGGCCGCGAACTTCTCACCGGCCGAGTCGCCGAGCTCCTCGCGCAGCGCGCTCAGCAGCGAGGCGTGGCGTTCGGCGACCTCGATCGCGATCCGGCCGGGCCGGTGGAGGCGTCCGCCAGGCTCCGGCAGCCGGCCATTCAAATCTTCTGGAGTTCCGGCCACGGGCGGCAGATTGTCGAACCCACCGGACACCGAAGACGCGGAAAAGCCCAAATTGCCGGGTGACATTCGTCCAAACAGGGCCCATCTACCGGCTTTTTGTGCCAGTGCTGGACCGTAGGTCGAGGACGCGGCGCGCTCAGTCGAGGCTGCGGCGCCCGGCGAGCGCCTTGCCGAGCGTCACCTCGTCGGCGTGCTCGAGGTCGGCGCCGACCGGCAGCCCGCTCGCCAGCCGGGTCACGGTCGCCTGTCCGCGCAGCCGTTCGGCGATGTGGAGGGCGGTCGCCTCGCCGGTCGTGGTCGGGTTGGTGGCGAGCACCACCTCGCTGACGCCGCCGCGCCCGACCCGGACCAGCAACTCGGCGATTTTCAGGTCCTCGGCGTCGATCCCGTCGATCGGCGAGAGCGCCCCGCCGAGCACGTGGTAGAGGCCGCGGTATTCGTGGGTGCGCTCGATCGGGATCACGTCGCCGGGCTCCTCGACCACGCAGATCGTCGTCCGGTCGCGATTCATGTCGGAGCAGATCCGGCAGAGTGAGCCCTCGGCGAGGTTGAAGCACTCTTCGCAGAGTCCGACCTTTTCCTTCACCTCGCGGATCGCCTCGCCGAGCGCGAAGGCCTCCTCGTCGGGGGCGCGCAGCAGGTGGAAGGCGAGCCGCTGCGCGGTCCGCTGCCCGATCCCGGGCAGGCGCGAGAGCTCGGCGACGAGGCGCGCGAGCGGTGCCGGGCCCTCGGTGCTCAAGCGCGTGCCCCCCGTGGACGGCGGCTGCTCAACCGCCGAGCATCCCGCCGAGGCCGCCGCCCAGCCCGCCGGTCACGTCGCCCATTTTGGAGCCGGCCAGCTCCTGGGCGGAGCGCAGCGCGTCGTTGACCGCCGCCTGCACCATCTCCTGGAGCAGCTCGACGTCTTCGGGGTCGACCGCCTCGGGGTCGATCGTGATCGACCGCAGCGTCAGGTCGCCGCCCATGGTCACTTTCACCATGCCGCCGCCGGCGCTCGCCTCGACCGTTTCGTCTTTCAGTTTCTCCTGGGCCTCCATCATCTGCGCCTGCATCTGCTGGGCCTGTTTCATCAGGGCGTTCACGTCGAAGCCCCCGGGACCGCCGCCTCGTGCCACCTAACTGACCTCCTCCGCGTCGAACTCGCTCTTCAGTCGCTCCACCAACTCATCCTCGTCGATGCGCTCGCTGCCCGGCGCCGGGGTGTCGGGCGGCGGCGGCGCGGCGGCCGCCTCGTCCTCCTCGAGCATCACGTAGCGCGGCGAGACCCCTTCCCCGGTGACCGCTTCGAACGCCTCGATCAACGCCTGCCGGCGATCCGGGGACTCGGCCTTGCGTTTGTTGAAGGGCTGGTCCGGCGCGAAGCCGATCGCCAGGCCGTCGTCGTCGAAGGCGACGGGGCGAGCGCCGTCGAAGGTCGCGGCGAGGGCGGGGGCTTTCTCGGCGAGCTTGTCGAGGATCGACGGCCAGATGCGGGTGACCTGGTCAAGGGACTCAAGGTCTGCGGCCGGGGAACTACCGGCAAGGGACGGAGGGTCTGCGGCCGCGGGTCCTGTCGCCCCGGTTTCCCCCACGGTGCTCGGCGGCGGAGCCGCCTGCGCGCCGCGGGGGGCCCCCGCCGGCGCGCCACCCGCGGGAGGGGCGCTTTCGGTCGGTTCAGGTTCAGGCGCCTCCGGTTGTGGCTCAGGCGCAGGTGGTGCCGGCTCCGGCGGGGGGCTCCCGCCGGCCAGCTGCGCCTCAAGCCGCTCGATCCTCCGCAGGAGGCCCTCGGTGGAAGGGTCGAGGTCGGGGCGGGCGGCTTTCAGCAGGGCGATCTCGACCGCCATCCGGGCGTCGTCGCCCTCGCGGACGGCGGTCAGGGCCGCCGCCAACTCGTCGATCGTGCGGACCAGCGCGGCGGCGCCGACGGCGCCCGCCTGCTGCTGGATCCGCGCCGTGTCGGTGGCGGTGACGACGAAGGTGGTCGGCACCTCGCCGGTCGTCTGGGTGACCAGCAGGTGGCGCAGGTGGGCGAGCAGATCGCGGGCGAACTGCGAGGGGTCGCGGCCGGAGCGGGCCATCTTCTCGACCCCGAGCAGGACCGCCTTCGGATCGGCCGCGGCGACCGCGTCGACCGCCTCGAAGAGCAGGTCGGCGTCGGCCGCGCCGAGCATCTCCAGCACCTCGTCGAGCCCGACCTGATCGCCGCCGAAGGCGACCAGCTGGTCGAGCGTCCCGAGGGCGTCGCGGAAGCTCCCCTGCGCCGAGCGGGCGATCATCGCCACCGCCCCGTCCTCGACCTGGATCGACTCCTGGGCGGCGACCCGGTTCAGCACCTCGGAGATCTGCTCGAGGCTCGGGCGCTGGAAGTCGAAGCGCTGGCAGCGGTCGGCGATCGTCGCCATCACTTTGTGCGACTCGGTGGTGGCCAGCACGAAGACGGTCCGCGGCGGCGGCTCCTCCAGCGTCTTCAGGAAGGCGTTCCATGCCTCTTTGGTGAGCATGTGCGCCTCGTCGAGGATGTAGACCTTCCAGCGGCCGCCGGAGGGCGCGTAGGCGACCCGCTCGCGCAGGTCGCGGACGTCGTCGACCGAGCGGTTCGAGGCGGCGTCCATCTCGATCACGTCCATCGACGTCCCGGCCGCGATCGTCACGCACGACTCGCATTCGCCGCAAGGCGTCACGGTCGGGCCGCCCCGCTCGCAGTTCAGCGAGCGGGCGAGGATCTTCGCCATCGACGTCTTGCCGGTCCCGCGCGAGCCGACGAAAAGGTAGGCGTGGTTGACCTTGTCCTGCTCGACCGCGTTGCGGAGAGTGCGGACGACGTGGGCCTGGCCGACCACCTCGTCGAAGGAGCCGGGGCGGTGGCGGCGGTAAAGGGACGTGGACTCGGTGCTCATAAAGGGCGCCCAGCCAGTGTATCCACGGCCCGGAGGCGCCCTTCAGGCGCGCTCGGTAGGTTGCCCGCCGTGCCCCCGAGGGTCTCCAGCCGGCTCACGCCGGTCGCCTGGGTCGCCGCGGTGAGCGCGGTGCTGCTGATCGTCTTCCCGGTCGGCTTCCCCAATTACGACACGATCTACGCCCTGGTCTGGGGGCGCGAACTGGCGCACGGGATGAGCCCCGACTACGGCGCCGCCCTGCCCCCCACGCCGCATCCGCTGATCGACTTCCTCGGGCTGGTCACCTCGCCGTTCGGCGAAGCGCCGATCACGGTGACGATGATCCTCGCCTACGTCAGCCTCGGCCTGATCGCCTACTTCGTCTACCGGCTGGGGACGGTCTGGTTCGACAAATGGATCGGCGTCCTCGCCGCGGTCATCGTCCTCACCCGGGCGCCGTTCCTCTCCAACGGCCTGCGCGCCTACGTCGACCTCCCCTACATCGCCTTCTGCCTCGGCGCGCTCTACATCGAGGCGCGAAAGCCGCGGGCCGGCTGGCCGGTCCTCGCCCTCCTCGTCCCGGCGGGCCTCCTGCGCCCCGAGGCCTGGGGCTTCGCGATCGTCTACTGGCTCTGGCTTGCGTTCGACGTCCGCCGCGCCGATCCGGCCACGTTGACGGGCCGAAAACTCCAGGAGGGCTTGAGTTTTCGGCCCACCAACACGGGGTTCCGGCGGATCTTTGACGCCTTCGGGTGGGAGGTGGGATGGCGGGGGGAGCGTGGGACGACGGAGCTCGCCTGGCTGGCGCTGCTCGCCCTTGGCGGACTGATCATCTGGGTCCTCTTCGACGCGATCACCACCGGCAACCCGCTCTATTCGCTGACCGGCACCCAGGAAACGGTCGAAGACCTGAAACGACAGACCGGGCCGGTCGACCTCGTCCTCTACGGGCCGCGCCGGCTCGGCGAAGTGATGCAGTGGCCGGGGATGGTCGGCGGCTTCGGCGGGCTGGTGCTCGGCATCACCTTGCTGCCGCGGCGCTCGGCGCTCGGCTTTGCCGCGGTCGTCCTCTCGCTGCTCGCCTTCGCCTTCCTCGCCGCGGCGGGCCTGGCGATCATCGCCCGCTACACGATGCTGGCGAGCGCGATTCTCTCGATCTTCTTTGCGCTCGCCCTGCTCGGCTGGCGCTTCCTCGATCGCGAGAACCGGTGGCGCCGCTGGTGGCAGGTTTTCGCCGTGCTGGTCCTCGCGATGGTCCTGGTCTGGCTGCCGAACCAGTGGAACCTCGACAAGCAGGTCCACACCGACCTCAGCAACCAGGGAAGGATCGAGAACGACCTCACCGACCTCGTCAACGAGGGCGCCTTCTCACCGGAATGCGGGCCGATCGCGGTGCCAAACCACCGCGCGGTGCCCCGACTCGCCTTCGGGCTCGAAGTGAAGCCGACCGACATCGTCAGCGCCAGCGAGGCGGTCTCCGGCGAAGAAGAAGAAAAGCTCGGAGAAGTCGGCTACTGGGTCCAACCCGCCAGCCGGTTCGTGATCCATAACTACATCCTCGACCCGAACGACACGACCAAGTTCAACATCCACCCTCCGGCGGGCTTCCGCGAAGTCGCCCGCAACGAGAGCTGGATCATCTACAGCCGCTGCGGCGGCTGAGCGCGGCCCCGTCCGGCCACGTGCCGAGCACCCGGCGCGCCCGGACCGCCGCGGGACCTCGGCGCGCCCATCCCCTCATTCTTCTGGCGGTCATGAGGGGATGGGCGCGCCTTGCGCG
>DASXMH010000044.1:0-1799 GCA_036495785.1 Solirubrobacterales bacterium | reverse complement strand
ACCAGTGGGGCGTCGAGCTCGGCAAGGAACTGGCGAAAGCCATCATTCCCGAGCTGGAGGCCGGCGAGGAGCCGAAGCTCCACCACGACAGCTCGACCAACGCGCTGATCCGCCGCTACCGGAACATGCGCCAGGGCGTCTGACCGATTATTCGGCCGTTCCTTGTAATCGACCGCACTTGAGCGACTAACGGCACAGACAGGGGCCGAGGGGAGCGCTACCTTGCTCCCATGCCCCTCTCCGGCGCGATTCCGCTGGCTGCATCGGCGACGACCAACCTTTTCGCGGCGCGGGAGCAGATGGCCTTCACGCTGGCCTTTCACATCGTCCTGGCGTGCCTCGGCGTGGCGCTGCCGGCCACGATCCTGGTCGCCAACTGGATCGGGCTGAAAAAGGACGACCACGACGCGATGGAGCTCGCGCAGCGCTGGTCGAAGGCGATGGCCGTCACCTTCGCCGTCGGCGCCGTCACCGGCACCGTCCTCTCCTTCGAGTTCGGCCTGCTCTGGCCGCACTTCATGGAACGCTTCGGCGCCGCCTTCGGCATCGCCTTCGGGATCGAGGGGCTCTTCTTCTTCCTCGAGGCGATCTTCCTGGCGATCTACATCTACGGCTGGAAGCGCCTGCCCGGCTGGCTCCACTGGTGGACCGGCGTGCCGATGTTCGTCTGCGGGATCGGCGGCGCCTTCTCGGTCGTCGCGGCGAACTCGTGGATGAACCAGCCGCAGGGCTTCGCCCTCGACGCCGCCGGCAAGGTCACCGAAGTCGAACCGCTCAAGGTCATCTTCAACCCGGCGACGCCGTACGAGGTCCCGCACATGATCCTCGCTGCGTATATGGTGGTCGGATTCCTGGTCGCCTCGATCTACGCGGTCGGGATGCTGAAAGGGCGCCGCGACCGGCTGCACCGCCTCGGCCTGATCATCCCGCTGACGATCGCCTGCATCGCCACCCCGCTGCAGCTCCTGGTCGGCGACACCGCGGCGCGCGAAGTCGCCCATCACCAGCCGTCGAAGTTCGCGGCGATGGAGTGCATCCAGGACACCGGCGGCCACCAGACCGAGTACCTCGGCGGCATCTGCACCTCGAGCGGGGTGAAGCTGGCGATCCCGATCCCCGACCTCGACTCGCTCCTGGTCGGGTTCAGCCCGAGCACCAAGGTCACCGGCCTGAACTCGATCCCTAACGACGAACGGCCGCCGGACAACACCTTCATCCACCTCGCCTTCGACACGATGGTCGGGATCGGCTCGGCGCTCCTGCTGCTGGCGCTGTGGCTCCTCTACCTGGTCTACAAGAAGCGCGAGATCCCGACCAGCCCGTGGTTCCTCAAAGCGGTCTCGATCTCCGGCATCGGCGCGATCCTGGCGCTGTGGTCGGGGTGGATCGTCACCGAGGTCGGGCGCCAGCCGTGGATCGTCTACAAGTACATGAAAACCTCGGAAGCGGTGACGCACGCGAGCGGCATCTGGGCCGCGTTCATCTTCACCCTGCTCCTCTACGTCACGATCGGCGTGATCGCGGTGATGGTCCTCCGGCGGATGTCGCGGCGCTGGCGCGAGGGCGGCGAGGGCACCGCCGAGGAAGCGCCGGGGCCCTACTCGCCGCTCGGCCCCGCAGTCGCCCCGGCTGTTCCTTTTGCCGGAACGGCCGGCAAAAGGAACAGCCAGGCGGATGGGGAGGGGACCGCATGAGCACGGCGGCGGCGGTGATCCTCTGGGTCGGCGCGACCTTCTATGCGATCTTCGGCGGCGCCGACTTCGGCGGCGGCTTCTGGGATCTGATCGCGGGCAACGCCG
>DASXMH010000043.1:0-30333 GCA_036495785.1 Solirubrobacterales bacterium | reverse complement strand
CGGGCCGAAAAGCGCTCTATATCAGCGCTTTTCGGCCCGTCAACACCGGGGATGCGGCCGGGGAAGCGCGCCGCGATGTCGGCGTCGGCCTCGTCCACGGCGGGGATGCCGAGGGCCGCGGTCGGCCCGAAGCGCGCGTCGACCAGCGGCGAGACGAGCACCGGCAGCTCCGCGCCGTCCGGCCTGGGGATCGAGCGCCCGGTGTCGACCACCGGCACCGACTTGGCGTCGCGGGCGCTCCGCTCCCAGCCGCCGGAGCGAAGCTGCTCGAGCTCCTCGCGCACCCCGTCCTCGACGATCCACGCGTCGACGTCAGGGTGCCGCGGTGAGAGCAGCACGAAGGCCGCGAGCCCGGCGGCGTCGCGGTGCGGAGTGAAGACGGTCAGCGGCCTGGTCGGGCCGTCCAGCTCGAACTCGACCCCATCGCTCCGCCCGAGGATGTAGCGCTGCGTGGCAAGCGCCAGCTCGTCCCACGGCTGCTGCTCCAGCTTCGCCTCGTTGGCGTCGTTCTCCTCCAGGTAGGGGGTGATCTTCAGGAACCAGGTCGGCCGGCGGATCAACCGCACCTCGTTGTGGCAGCGCCAGCAGGTGCCGCCCTCCTCGACCTGGATCGTCGCCAGCGTCGTCTGGCAGGTGTCGCACCAGTCGACGGTTGCGTCGTCGAGGTAGATGAGGCCCATCTCGTGGAGGGTCACGAAGAGCCACTGCGACCAGCGGTATTGGGCCTCGTCGGAGCTGTAGAAGACGCGGTCGTAGTCGAAGCTGTAGCCGAGCCGCTTCATCTGCTCGAGCATCCGCTCACCGCTCTGCACGACCCACTCGGCGGCGGGCACCTGGCGCTCGATCGCGGCCAGCTCGGCGGGCAGCCCGAAGGCGTCGAAGCCGAAGCCCATCAGCACGCTGCGCCCGCGGGCGCGCTGGAAGCGGGCGTAGGCGTCGCCGATCGTATAGTCGCGGACGTGGCCCATGTGCAGGTTGCCCGAGGTGAACGGGCTCGAGGACTTGACGTAGACCCCGTGCTCGCCCTCCGGCGGCGACGCGGGCGCGCTGTAGTCGCCGCGCTCGACCCAGGCGGCCTGTCGCTCGGTCTCGATCCGGGCGGCGTCGTATGGCGGCTTGCGCACGTTCTCGCTCATAACGTCAACGTTAGCTAAGCGGGCAGGGGGCTCAGGTGAAGGTCCAGAGCTTGTTGCCGAGGAAGTTGAAGGGCATCGCGACGGCGACGGCGATCGCCTGGGCGCCGAGTTCGGAGATCGAGGAGGAGGCGACGATCGCCTCCAGCACGACCAGGTTGATGACCAGCGAGGCGACGCTGACGACGAAGAAGCGGGCCGCCTGCTGGTGAGCCAGCCCGTCCCCCGGTCCGAAGGTCCAGTAGCGGTTCCAGAGGAAGTTGCTGGTCACCGCGACGCAGAAGGCGCCGACCGCGGCGACCGCGTGGTAGACGCCGAGGTTGCCGGAGAGGAAGGCGAAGACGCCGAGGTTGATCAGGTAGCCGGAGCCGCCGACGACGCCGAACTTGAGCAGCTGCGCCCAGCTCCCCCGCCGGCGGGCGGCGCCGGCGACGCGGACCGCGAGGCTGTTCTGCCCCCCGCTCATCCGGCCTCCGCGCGCGCCACGGCGATTTCGTGGGTGGGGGCGGTCTTGGCGTTCTCGCCCAGGGTGAGGCGCGAGGCAGGCGGACCGTCGAGGACGATCGCGTCGACTCCATAGCCGGTCTTCAGGGCATCGAGTTCGTGCATCCAGAGCAGGACGGGACGGGACGAGATGTAACGGGCGATCGTCAGGCGGTTCAGCCGGACGACCCCCGCCGGGCGGAACTCCGGAGGGAGGTTAGCGAGGTGCTCGGCGACCGTCAGCTTGCCGACCAGGTCGACTTCCCGCACCCGTTCCCCGCCGCCGTACCAGCGCATCGCGCCGTCGTCGAGATACCAGCGCAGCGGATCGCCGGCCAGCCGCCAGCTGACGATCGCACGCGGGACCCGGGGCGGGCCGAGCGCGGCGGCGACGCCGCGATAGTCGGGGCGCTGCAGGTTCGGCGTCTGGGTGACGTAGATGTCGAAGGCGAGCGAGTAGGCGCAGAGGGCGACCGCGACCAGCACCCCGGCGAGCCGGGCGCGGGCGGCGCCGAGCCCGAGCGCGACCACCGCGGCGAGCGGCGCCAGCGCGGGCAGCAGGTTGCGCTCGACCACGTAGTCCTTGCCGACCAGCGCGGCCGCGCCCGCCAGGGCGAGGACGCCGAGCCCGACCGCCAGCCCGAGGGCGCCACCGCGCCGCTCCCGTCGCGTGCCGACCGCGAGCAGCGTCAGCGCCGCGAGGCCAACCGCGATCGCGGGCAGCACGGCGTAGTGGACGCGCGGCGGCTCGGCGATCACGTGGCCGGTTTCGCCGACCAGGAAGCTGACCCCGGTCTGGAAGAAGCGACTGCCGAGGGCGCTTTCTTCGATCCAGCCGATGTGGTCGGGGTTGGCTTGGGCGGCGATCAGCGGCAGCAGCGAGGCGCCGGTCGCGCCGACCAGGGCGAGGGCCGGCAGCAGGGCCTTCCAGCGGTCGCGCAGCGCCACCGCCAGCCAGGCCGCCTCGATCCCGATCGCGAAAAAGGCGAAGTAGTGGCTGCCGAGGGCGAGCGACGAGGTCACCGCCCAGAGCGCCAGGTCGCGGCCGCGGCGCGTGTCGAGCGCGCGCAGGAAGAAGAGGAAGGAGAGCGCGCCGAAGAGGACGAGCAGCGCGTAGGAGCGGGCCTCCTGCGAGTACCAGATCAGCATCGGGTTGAAGGCGAGGAGGCCGGTGAGGATGAGCCCGACGCGGCGGCTCGCGAGCTGCCTGCCGATCGCGTAGCCGAGCGGCAGGGTCAGCGTGCCGATCAGTGCCGAGAGCGAGCGGATTCCCCATTCGTCGCGGCCGAACGCTTTCGCCCATCCCCAGGCGAGCACGTAGTAGAGCGGCGGGTTCGACTCGCTCGTCTTCACCTCGTGCAGCATGTGGCCGAAGGTGCCGGGGATGACCCGCATCACCGTGATCACCTCGTCGTGGTGGAAGCTCTGGACGCCGAGCGGGGCGAAGCGGATCGCCGCCCCGGCGACGGTCAGGCCGGCGAGCGCGGCGACCACGGCCCAACGGCGGGCGGGCGCCTCCTCGTGCTGGTCGGCGAAGGCTGCCTGGGCGCCTGGAGCAGCCGGAATGGAGGCCGCGGAGTTGTTCACGACGGAATCGTGCGCCCGTCCGCTAAACCCGGCGTAAAGGCACAACCCGTAGACCTTGGTCGCCCAGAGGGCTACCAACGTCTACCGGTTGGTCAGGGCGAGCAGGCACCCGACGGCGGCCGGGTCCCGGGGCCGTAGGAGGGCGGCAATTGCCCGTGCTGCGCCCAGCGGGTCGGATGGGGGCTCGTCGTGAAGGCGAGGGTTCCGCCGGCGGAGAGTTCGCAGAAGCTCGCCCAGGGACGATCGTGCCGCCGGCCGTCGAGGATGAGGGAGGCGACGAAGGGCTTCCCGCCTCCCCTGATCACCAACCGCCTGCGGTGCGCGAGGCGGACTTCGGCGCGTTCGAAGAGCGGCGTCGCGAGCGCCAGGGTCCCGGTCCCCGGCTGCGCCGGGTAGATCCCGAGCGCGCCGAAGACGTACCAGGCCGAAAGCGTCCCGAGGTCGTCGTTGCCGGGCCATCCTGCCGGGCTCGGGCTGTAGAGGCGCAGGCCGCGGCGCACCGCCGCCTGGGTCTTCCAGGGGCGGCGCAACCAGTCGTAGAGCCAGGGCGTCTCCACGGTCGGCTCGTCGCCGAGCAGGGCGTGGTCGGTGTGGGTCCCTCCCGCGCCCGCGTTCAGCACCCGCAGGAAGCCGTCGAGCCGGGCCGCCGCCTTGGCCGGCCCGCCCATCCGCCGGAAGAGCCCGGCCGGGTCCTGGGGGACCATCCAGGTGTACTGGGCGGCGTTGCCCTCGACGAAGCCGCCGCCATCGAGCACGTCGTAGGGATCGGGGAAGGCACCGCTCGCGAAGCGCGGCTCGACCATGCCGCTCGCCGGGTCGAAGAGATTGCGCCAGTTGGCGGCGCGCTGGATGAACTGGTCGTAGGTCGCGGCTTCGCTCCCGTCCGGGGCACCGCCCGCCGCCACCCCGCTGCGCGCCGCGAACTCGGCGATCGCGAAGTCGTCGATCGCGTACTCGAGCGTGGTCGCCGCCGAGCCCCAGACCGCGCTCGGGCTGCCGTAGATCGAATTGGCGTTGCGCTGGTTGGTGTCTTCGTCGAAGGGGACGTAGCCGAGCTCCAGGTAGGAGGCGAGGCCCTGGCGCTCCAGGTATTCGCCGTTGGGGCTTTGGCAGGGCGCCGTCGCGCCGCGCAGCATCGCTTCGAGCGCCGCGGCGCGGTCGAAGCGCTCGGCACCGAAGGCCGCGGCGGCGGCGATCATCGGGTCGGCGGAGTCGCCGACCATCGTCATCGACTGCCCGTTCGCGTAGGGCCAGCGGGGCAGGCAGCCCGACTGTTCGGCGTCGGCGACGAGCGACTGGACCATGTCGGAGGCACGGCGCGGCTCGATCAGTGCCAGCAGCGGGATCTCGGTGCGGTAGACGTCCCAGCCGGAGAAGTCGGCGTACTGGGTGCGGCCGCGGGCCCGGTGGACGGCGCCGTCCATGCCGACGTAGTTGCCGCCGACGTCGTCGAAGGTGCGGGGCGCGAGCAGCGCGTGGTAGAGCGCCGTGTAGAAAGTGCGGGCATCGCGCGGCGAGCCGCCCTGGACGCGGACTTTGCCGAGCGCCTGGTCCCAGCGCCGGCGCGCCGCGGCGCGGAGCGCGCCGAAGCCGCGCCCCTCGCTTTCGGCCCGGAGCGCCGCCCGGGCGCCCGCCACCGAGACGAAGGAGATGCCGACCCGGACGGTCACCGTGCGGTCGCGGCGGGTGTCGAAGGTCGCGTAGGCGCCGGCCCGCGCCGTCACCTTCGGGTTCTGCGGCGGGACCTGGATGTCGGACGCGGTTTCGCTCCCCGGTTCGAGCCTGCTTTCAAGCCAGGTTCCCGAGGCGGCAAACGCCTGCCCGAAGCGGGCCGCGAAGTAGGCCTTGTAGCGCGGCCGCTGGCCGCAGAAGAGGCCGCTTTCGGCGCTTCCCGTCACTTCCCGCCTCGCCGGATCGACCAGGACTTCCGCCTCGTTGTCGGGCTGGGCGCTGCCGCCGGCGTTGATCAGGACGCTCGCGTGGGCGCTGCGCGGGAAGGTGAAGCGGGCAAGGCCGGTCCGGGTCGTCGCGGTCAGCGCCACGCCGATCGGCCCACCCCGCTTCGGCCGCAACTCGACCGAGTAGTAGCCCGGCGCGCCGCTCTCTTCCTTGTGCGAGAAGCCCGGCTCAAGCCGCCCCGCGAGCCCCGGCCCGGGGCTCGGCGCGGGCGATTCGGTCAGCGCTTCGGTCGTCGGCAGGAACGGGAAGTCGCCGTAGACGGCGCACCCCGCCCCGCTCAGGTGGGTGAGGCTGAAGCCGGAGACGTGGTGGTCGCGGTAGTCGTAGCCGCCCGAGTGCGGCGCGGTCGGCGTCGTGTCGGGACTCCACTGAACCATCCCGAACGGCAGCGCCGCTCCCGGATAGTCGTGGCCGCCGCCGAAGGTCCGCGGCCCCGGCATCGTCCCGGCGAAGACGTCGACCTGGGAGGCGAGATCGCCGCCGGAAACGCGAGCCGTGGCCGCCCCGGTCGTCGCCGCACCGAGCGAGAGGGCCGCCGCTCCCAGCGCGAGGAGCGCCAAGACCGCCGGCGCCGCCGGCCAGGCCGTGGCCCCTGAGGCGATGATGTTTCGGAAGTTACGCGTAAGGTTCCCGTCGCATGCGGCTGAGGAAGGCAACGCTCGCGGCGCTCGTCTTGACCGGCGCGGCGGTCGCGCTGGCGATCGTATTTGGCGGCGGTCAAAAAACTGAACACGCGCAGGCGGACGTAGGAGCGCCGGGCGAACCGGCGGTCTCGATCGTCTCCCCCCGCAACGGCGAGGTGCAGGCCAACCACGCGGTGGTCGTCAAGCTCGACCTCGAAAACTTCCAGCTCGCGCCGCTCCACTTCAACATGGAGCCGGAACTCGGCGAGGGCGCGATCCGCTTCGCCCTCAACCGCGTCCCCAACTGCGTCGACCCGGAAAAACTGCAGAGGGCGATCAACAGCCCGCTCGGCAGCGAACGCCTCAAGGGCAAATCGATGGACTTCCCGAAGTACTCGGGGCCGAACGGCATCCTCGCCGAACGCCTCGGCACCGCCGGCAGCTTCTCCCCAGCCACCCGGCCGGAGATCTTCTACCACGAGCTGCCGCCGGGCTTCTATCGCCTCACCGTCACCCTCGCGCAGAACAACCTGGCGACCACCCCCTACCACGCGGTGACCAACTTCCAGATCCTGCAGAAACCCGGCCACCATCAGAAAAAGTGCGCGCCGGGCAAGGTCTCCAGCGCCAAAGCGGCCGAAAACCTGGATTAGTCCAATACTTCACTTTGTATAGTCGGTGGCGATGCGCACTTACCGCCGACTGATGGGGTTCCTGCGTCCCTACAGGCGCCAACTGTGGGGGTCGCTGATCTTCGCCTGGGCGGCGATGGGGATGACCGTGCTGATCCCGTGGCTGGTCGGCCGCGCGATCAACGCGATCGAGGACGGCAACAAGCCCGACCTCCTCCCCCTCGCGCTGGTGATCCTCGGCGCCGCAATCCTGCGCATGGGCCTCACCGTGGTCCGCCGCCTGGTCGCCGGGAAAGTCTCGCTGGCGGTCGAATTCGACCTGCGCCAGCTCTTCTACGCGCACCTGCAGAAGCTCGAGCTCGGCTTTTTCGACACCCAGCAGACCGGCCAGCTGATGTCGCGGGCGACGGTCGACCTGCAGGCGATCCGCTTCTTCCTCGGCTACGGGCTCGTCTTCATCACCCAGAACCTGCTGACGATCGTCCTCGCCTCGACCGTGATGTTCATCATCAACCCGGTGCTGGCGGCGCTGGCGCTGATCCCGGCGCCGTTCGTCGTCTGGATCGCCTCGCGCTACAACCGGATCTCGCGGCCCGCCGTCCAGGAGGTCGCCCAGCGGGTCGCCGAACTGACCGCGGAGGCCGAGGAGAACGTTTCCGGGATCCGCATCGTCAAGGCCTTCGCCCGCGAGGAATTCCAGCTGCGCCGCTTCCAGCGGGCGGTCAAGCGGGTCTTCGACCAGAGCATCTACTCGACCCGCCTGCAGGCGTTCTTCAGCCCGCTGATCGGCCTCTTGCCGCAGCTCGGGATCGCGTTGGTGCTGCTGATCGGCGGCCGGATGGTGATCGACGGCAACCTCAACCTCGGCAACTTCACCGCCTTCTACACCTACCTGGTGATGCTGGCCGGGCCGCTGCGGATGCTCGGCGTGGCGATGGGGATGGCGCAACGCGCGGTCGCCTCGGGCAACCGGATGTTCGAGATCATCGACCGCGAACCGACGATCCAGAGCCCGCCCAACCCGGTCGAGCTGCCCGACGGCGGCGGCCGGGTCGAGCTGCGCGGCGTGACCGAGCGCTACGCGGCGGCGCCGACCTCCGAACACGAGGCGGTGCCGGCGCTGCACGACGTCTCGCTGGAGGTCGACGCCGGGAAGACGGTGGCGCTGGTCGGGCCGTCGGGATCGGGCAAGACGAGCCTCGTCGCGCTGATCGCGCGCCTCTACGACCCGACCGAGGGATCGGTGCTGGTCGACGGCGTCGACGTGCGCGACATCGAGGTGGAGAAGCTGCGCTCCGAGGTCGCCTTCGTCGCCGACGACAGCTTCCTCTTCACCGCCGCCGTCGCCGACAACATCGCCTACGCGCGCGGCGCGGCGACCCGGGCGGAGATCGAACAGGCGGCGCGCCTCGCCCAGGCCGACTCCTTCATCCAGGAACTGCCGGACGGCTACGACACCAGGGTCGGCGAGCGCGGCCTCACGCTGTCGGGCGGCCAGCGCCAGCGGGTCGCGATCGCCCGCGCCCTCCTCGCCGATCCACGCATCCTGATCCTCGACGACGCCACCTCCTCGGTCGACGCGACCACCGAGGCGGCGATCAAAGCGGGGCTGCGCGAGGTGATGGCCGGGCGGACGACGTTCATCATCGCCCACCGCCTCTCGACCGTCTCGCTGGCCGACGAAATCATCGTCCTCGACCGCGGCCAGGTGGTCGACCGTGGCACCCACGAGGAGCTGATGGAGGGCTGCAGCTTCTACCGCGAGATCGCCGAGCACGGGCTGGCCGACTCGGTCTACCTGCAGCGCGACCTCGAGGACCGCGAGGAGATGGCGCGGCTGTGAGCGGGTCGACGGAGAACGGAAGCGACGGGCGCCCGGCGACCGCCGTGGACGAGGAGCGCGAGGTGGACGCGGCGCGCGCCGAGGACGCCGCCGAGGCCAGCGTCCAGAACCCGCTTCACAACACCGCCCTCCTCTTCCGCGCGATCTGGCGGACGCTGCGCGGCGCCGACCAGCGCGGCCGCAAGGTGCGCTGGATGATCGGCCTGCTGCGTCCCTACCGCGGGCGGATGGCGCTGATGCTCTTGGCGCTGCTGGTCGAGACCGGCGCCGGGCTGGCGCCGCCGTTCCTGGCCGGGCGGGCGATCGACGCCGGCATCGCCACCCAGGACCTCTCCGCGCTCGACCTCACCGTCGCCGCCTTCGTCGTCGCCGCGATCCTCTACGCGCTCGGCACCTACGCCGAGACCTACCTGGTCGGCTGGGTCGGCACCCGCGCCCTGCAGGACATGCGCGAGCGGATCTTCACCCACATCCAGGGCATGTCGATCGGCTTTTTCACCCGCAACAGCCCCGGCGTGTTGATCTCGCGGATGACCAACGACGTCGAAGCGCTGCAGCAGCTCATCACCACCGGCGTCGTGACGATCTTCTCCAGCAGCCTGACCCTGATCGGGGTGATCGTGATCCTCCTGGCGCTCGACGTGAAGCTGGCGCTGATCACCTTCCTCACCTTCCCGCTGCTGGCGATCGCCAGCTTCATCTTCCGGATCGTCTCGGCGGGCGCCTATCGGGCGACGCGCGAGCGGATCGCCGCGGTCACCGCCTACCTGCAGGAGAGCCTCAGCGGCGTGCGGGTGGTGCGCAGCTTCGGCCAGGAGCCGCGCCACGTCGACGAGATGACCGAGCTGAACGAGGCCAACCGCCAGATCAACATGAAGACGGTCTACCTCAACGCCTCCTACTTCCCCGCGGTCGAACTGCTCGCCGCGATCGGGACCTCGGTGATCCTCCTCTACGGCGGCTCGCAGGCGATCGACGGGGCGATCCAGGTCGGCATCATAGTCTCCTTCGTCGGCTACCTGACCACCTTCTTCGAACCGATCCAGGAACTCTCCCAACTCTACACGACCTACCAGCAGGGGATGGCGGCGTTGGACAAGATCTTCGACCTGCTCGACACCGAGCCCGACATGGTCGACGCGCCGGGGGCGATCGACCCGGGGACGATCCGGGGGGAGATCGAGCTCGATGACGTCTGGTTCTCCTACTCCGACGAGCACGACCCGGCGCAGGTGCCCGAGGACGCCTGGGTGCTGGAGGGGGTCGACCTGCACGTGCCACCGGGGCAGACGCTGGCGCTGGTCGGCGCGACCGGGGCAGGCAAGTCGACCTTCGCGAAGCTGGTGGCGCGCTTCTATGACCCGCAGAAAGGGCGCGTGCTGGTCGACGGCCACGACCTGAAGGGCGTGCAGCAGCGGGCGCTGCGGCGCCAACTCGGAATCGTGCCGCAGGAGGGCTTCCTGTTCAGCGGCAGCGTGCGGGAAAACGTCGCCTTCGGGCGGCCGGAGGCGAGCCTCGAGGAGATCGAGGAGGCGATCGCCACGGTCGGCGCGACCGAGTTCGTCGAGGGCCTGCCGGACGGGATCGAGACCCAGGTCGGCGAGCGCGGCGTCCAGCTCTCGGCGGGTCAGCGCCAGCTCGTGGCGTTCGCCCGGGCGCTGCTGGCCGAGCCGCGGATCCTGATCCTCGACGAGGCGACGTCGAACGTTGACGTGCGGACCGAGAAAACGATCGAGAAAGGGCTCGAGCGACTGCTGCACGGCCGGACCGCGATCGTGATCGCGCACCGGTTGTCGACGATCCGGCGCGCCGGGAAGATCGTCGTGCTGGAACACGGAGCGATCACGGAGCAGGGCACCCACGAGGAGCTGATCGCCGCCCAGGGCGTCTACGCGCGGTTGTACGGAGCCTGGGAAGAGAACGCGGCGGCGTAGACGGCGTCGGGCGTGGGACGCGACCGGCATCGGGGCGAGGAAGTGCGTTACAGAGATGCGGCCACCTTTTTGGCCCCTATGGGGGCCAAAAAGCACCTGACGCGCACGGGCGGCGGGTCCGTGACGGTTATGCGCCCCGATGAGCCGATGGATCGCGCTGCGTGAGTTTGGGCCCCTATGGGGGACCAAATCCGTGCAGGGCGGATGTGACGGCGGGCTCCCACCGCAACCACCGAGGACTTCGAAATGCGCGGTTATCGGCCCTGGCTCAGCCGGGGCCGATGCCGCCGGATTCGTTGCTTTCTTCCGGCGCGACTTCTTCCGGCGGGATTTCTTCGATTTCGCCGCCGGCGCCGCCGGTTTCGGGGGCGACTTCTTCTTCGGGGACGAATTCTTCTTCGGGCGGCGCTTCTTCTTCCGGCACGAATTCTTCTTCGGGGGCGACTTCGACGCCGCCGGATTCTTCGGGGGCGACTTCTTCGGTGCCGCTCGATTCGGGCGGGGCGACGGGGGCGTGGGGACCTTCGCTGCAGTCTTCGAAGCCGTAGGTCGCGGCCTGGGTCTGGAATTCTTCGACCGCCGGGACCGCTTTCTGTGAGGCTTCTTCGAGCAGGGCGACGTTTTCCTGGTCGGCGGCAGATTTGACTTCGCCCTCGACCATCGCCAGCTCTTCGGCGGCGCCCATGAATTCGGAGAAGCCCGCGGTTTCGCTCGGCTGGCCGAGGCGCTGCAGGCTCTGGACCATGCCGGTGTAGAGGTTGGCGATCTGGGTCGTCTGGCTGGACGGTTCGGCCGCCGACTCGCCGACCGAGCCGATCGCCGTGTTGACCTCGGCGCAGATCGCGTCGCCCTGGCTGATGAACTGGGCTTTGCTCAGTTTCGGCGCTTCGGTCTTCGGCTTCTGCGCGGTGGTCGTCGACGAGTTGCCGCCACCACCGCAGCCGGTGGCCACGAGGACGAGCGCCGGCAGTACCGGCAAGGCAAGGACGAAGAACTTCAGCCGCATTACGGGATCGACGCTAGCAACGCGGTCGGATCACTGCGCCCCAGGGACTCGAACCCCGACTACCTCGTCCAGAGCGAGGCGTGCTGCCATTACACCAGGGCGCAACGCGCCTTCGGAGGATATCCAGGGACCGTGGCGGCGTGATCCGCGCCGGGCGAGCCGGGTGTGGGCGTGCGCTCAACCAACCCCGACGGAATCGCGAGAGACGTGGGCTTCAGCCGAGCGCGGAAAGGTCGGCGTTCGGGTCGGAGATCTTGTCCGTCGCGCTGGAGATGTCGACCGAATCGGCGAGCAGGCGGCGGGCTTCGGCGAGGTCTTCGGAGCGGCCGACGCTGAGGCAACCCGCCACCTTGCCGCCCTTCAGGTACCAGACCGAGAACTCGCCGTCCTCGCGGGAGCCGCGCCAGACCTCCTCGTCCCAGTCGGCGGCCGGGCCGACGTACTCGAGGCTCGCCCAGTCGGCGAGGTCGCTGAAGAAGTAGGGGACGACGTCGTAGTCGGCGTCCTCGCCGAGCATGTTGTGGGCGGCGTGCATGCCCTGCTGCATCGCCACGTCCCAGTGCTCGACCCGGATCCGCCGCCCGTGGACGACGCTCTCGTAGTTGCAGACGTCGCCCGCCGCATAGATGCCCGGCGCCGAGGTCTGGAGCTTCGAGTCGCACATGATCCCGTCCTCGACCTCGAGGCCGGTGCGCTGGGCGAGCATCGCGTCCGGTTTCACCCCGGCGCCGACCACGACCAGATCGCAGTCGAAACTGCGGCCGCTCTCGGTGACCACCGACTTGATCCGGCCGTCGCCCTCGAAGGCGCTCACCGACTCGCCGCCGACGAAGGTCACCCCGTGCGCTTCGAGGCCTTCCTGGAAGAAGCGCCCGGCGTCCTCGCCGAAGGTCCGCGACAGCGCCACGTCCTCCAGCGCGACCATCGTGCAGTCCGCCCCCTTCGCCGCCAGCGAAGCGGCCACCTCGGCGGCGATGTAGCTGCCGCCGACCATCACCACCCGCCCCGCCCCCTCGGCGTCGGCGCGGATCGCGTCGGCGTTGCCGTAGGCGCGCAGGTAGTGGATGCCCTCGTTCTCGGCGCCCTCGAGGCGCAATATGTTGACGTTCGCCCCGGTAGCCAGCAGCGCCTGGCCGAAGGCGACCTCCTCGCCGCCCTGGATCGTCACCGTCCTGCCCTGGGCGTCGAGCGACATCACGTTCTTGCCGGTCAGGAGCTCGACCGAGTTCTCCTCATACCAGGAGGCCTCGTTGACGTAGGCGTCGGCGCGCTCGGCGTCGCCGCGCAGGTACTCCTTCGAGAGCGGCGGGCGTTCGTAGGGCGGTTCGGGCTCCCGCCCGACCAGCAAGATCGACCCGTCCGCCCCCTTCTTGCGCAACTCGGAGGCGCAGCTGGCGCCGGCCATGCCGCCGCCGACGATGAGGAAGTCGACCTCGCGATCAGCCACTGGAGATGCCGCCGTCTCCTGCCGGTCCGAACAATGCCTTCAGGTCATCCTCCTTACCCGGATCGAGGACGGCCAAGACCTCGTCGCCCTCTTCGAGCACGGTGTCGGCGCTCGGCACGAAGCCTTTGCCCGCCCGCAGCACCGAGATCAGGAGGCTGCCTTCGGGCATGTTCAGGTCGCCGACCCGGCGCCCGGTCACGCCGGAGTCCTTGCCGAGCAGCATCTCGATGATCTCCAGCTGCTCCTCCTGCAGGTCGAGCAGGTGGACCAGCCCGTACTCGGGCACCTCGTGCTCCAGCAGCCGCAGGATCAGGTCGGTCGCCGAGACCGACGGCTTGATCCCCAGCAGGTCGAAGTGCTGGCGGTTGCGCGGGTTGTTGACCCGGGCGATGATCTGGTCGACCAGGTACTTCTCCCGCGCCACCTGGCAGATCAGCATGTTGTCCTCGTCGTCGCCGGTCACCGCGATCACCATGTCGGCGCGCTGGATCCCGGCCCGCTCCAGCACCCAGAGCTCGGAGGCGTCGCCGTAGGAGACGTTGTGCTCGAGCTCCTGCTCGACCGTCATGTAGCGACGGCGGTCGCTCTCGATCAGGGTCACCTCGTGGTCCTTCTCGAGCAGCTCGCGGGCCAGGTTCCAACCGACCTTCCCCGCGCCGACGACGATGATGTACACGCGCTCCCCTTCCGTCCTTACGCGGCTTCCGCGGCGCCCGCGGGCCCGGCGCCACCGCGGCCGGTCGAGTCGCGCACCGCGGTCTCCAGCATGTCGATCGCGACCCGGGTCGGGCAGACCGTCTGCAGTCCCTGCCGCGCGTACCACTCGGCCCGCAGCGGGTCGAGGACGCGGGCGATCACGGTCGGCACGTCGTACCGCCGTTTGGCGATCTGGGAGATGATGATGTTGGTGTTGTCGCCGTCGGTCGAGGCGATGAAGACATCGGCCTGGTCGATCCCGGCGGCCTCCAGCGCCTCCGCCTCGAGCCCGGCGCCGACCGTGAACTGGCCGCCGAGGTCCTCCCAGCTTTTCTCCAGGCCCACCTCGAGGCGGGCGTGGGACTCGGGGTCCTCGTCGAGCGCGGAGACGGTGTGCCCCTCGCGGAGCATCGCCCGCGCGACGGAGCTGCCGACGCGGCCACAGCCGACGATCAGGATGAACATGCGGCGGATACTAGAGCGGAGCGCCCTGGACTAGGGGTGCCCGTCGGCGCCGTAGTCGTCGACGGCGATGCTCTCCGGCTCGGGCGGCGCGGTGAGCAGCACCCGGCATGGTGCTTTTTTCAACACGTACTCGGTCGCGGCGCCGATCTCGGCGGGCTTGGCGGCGCCGATCCCGCCGAACTTGCCGCCGCCGCGGATCTTCGACGGCGGCTCACCGCCGATGATGATCGCTTCCGAGTCGGCCCGGCGCGCCGCTTCGACGATCCCGGCCCCGGTTTTGCGGGCGCGGATCACCTCGGTCGAGACCTCGACGTCCTCGTACTCCTCCCCCACCTCGCGCGCCCGGTCGAGCGCCCGCCGAGCCTGCGCCTCGCGCTCCGGCGGCAGCTCGGCGTCGAGCGGCAGCGACAGCGGCACCTCGATCACGTAGACCAGCTCGAGGTGGGACTCGCCCTCCACCTCGCCGTCCTCGTGCTCGGCCGCGGCGAGCCGGCCCGCGGTGGCGACGATGTCGTCGTCGAGCTTGGTCCCGAAGACCGGCACCAGGAGGTTGGAGAACTCGACCTCGGGGATCTGCTTGGTCAGCGCCGCCTCGCCGACCGAGACCCGCTTGGTCAGCGAGGTCCCCTCGAAGACCTTGCGGTAGATCACGTAGCAGGTGAGGCCGAAGGCCATCCAGCCGATGCCCACCCAGCGGGCGGTGGAGTGGAAGGCGAGCACGCTGAGGAAGGCGAGGCCGCTGGCGAGCGCGGCGATCATCGCCGGGATCGGCAGCTCGGCCGTCCCCCAGGCCATACCCCAGGGGATGCGGAAGGGCCGGGGCGCGTCGGGCAGCTTCACCCGCAGGCGGATGATCGAGAGGTGGGCGATCGTGATCGCCAGCGTCGCCCCGAAGGCGTAGATCCCGGCCAGCACCTGGACGTTGGTCGGGATCACCAGGCCGAAGGCGATCAGCCCGCAGATCGTGATCGCCACGTAGGGCGTCGCGCGGCGGCGCTCCAGTTTGCCCAGCCAGCTGGGGATCTGGCGGTTGATCGCCAGCGTGTAGGTGTGGCGGGAGACGCCCAGCATCGAGGTCGTCGCCGCCCAGAAGAGGACCGGCGCGGCGACCAGCGCCACCACCCACCTCATCAGCTGCGAGAGCCAGTGCGGGTGGAAGGCGGAGACGACGCCGAGCACCGGGTCCTGGATGTACTGACCGCCGAGCGCCGTTTCGGGCCCGTGCGGGCCGGCGACGACCGGTACCGCCATCAGCGCGATCGCCGCCATCCCGGCGTAGACGAGGGGCACCGCGAGCGCCCCGAGGCTGGCGATCCGTTTCAGGTCGCGGCGGCTGACTTCGATGTCCGGGGCGAGGTCGGAGGCGGCCTCGATCCCGGCGTAGGCGAGCATCGCGACGACCGCCGCGTAGATGATGTCGCGCAGGCTCGGGTGGCTGAACAGGTGGATCTGTTCGGTGAGCCGGTCGGGGTGCATGACGACGATCGCGCCGACCCCGATCACCGCCAGCTGCAGGGCGAGGTCGGCGAGCGCGATGAAGGCGAGCGTGCGCTGCCGGCCGCGGCCGGTGACGTTGAGGATGTTCAGCAGGCAGGCGCCCGCGATCACCCCGGCGGCGACGAGGATTTCGGTGCCGTTGTCGTCGAAGCCGCTCCAGATCGGCGCCAGGTAGTGGGGCACCGAGATCGCCGCCAGGGCGATCACGATCAGGTAGTCGAGCAGGATCGCCCAGCCGGCGATGAACGCGATCAGCTCGTTGAAGGCGTGGCGGGCGAAGGCCGAGGAGCCGCCGCGCTCGCGGAACATCGCGCCGCCCTCGACGTAGGAGAGCGTCGTCAGCCCGAACAGCAGGCCGGCGACGAGGAAGATCAGCGGCGTCAGGTCGAGGCCGCGCTCGGCGACCACGCCGAGGGCGAAGTAGATCGAGAAGCCGACCGCCGAGTAGGCGGCGGCGAAGAGCCAGGGAACGCCGAGGCCGCGGCGCAGTTTGCCCTTGCGGGCCGCGTCAGGGGGCTTCATCGAAGCTGCCTGGTCGCGATCCAGTAGCGGCCGACGCCGACCGCGACGAAGAGGATGCCCAGCAGGAAGCCGATCGAGGCGGGCCCGCCGCCGTTGGCCAGGGTGACGACGAGGAGCAGCACGCCGATCACCGCGAAGGCCAGCGAGAAGCCGCGGATCGCGCCGTGGTAGGCGCGCTGCCGGTTCACGTCGCCGCCTCGGCCAGCACGTGCCCGGAGACGAGCGGCGGCTTGTCCGGGGGTTCGGAGACGACGATCACGCGGCAGGGGCGCTCGCCGAGCACCGTCTGCAGGGTCTTGTCGTACTGCGGCACGCCGTTGCGGTAGCGCAGGCCGACGACGACCGCCGCCGCCTGGATCTCCGCCGCCTCCTCGGCGACCGAGTAGCCCGCCTGCCCCGGCCGCACCCGGGCGACGTGGCCGGTGACGCGGGCGCCGCCGATCAGCTTCGCCTCCTCGACCCGGCGCTGAGCTTCGGTTTCGGCCTCGGGCAGCTCGGCGTTCAGCGGCAGGTCGGTGGGCACGGTCATCATCGAGTGGACGTGGATGCCGCGCCGCCGTTTGGAGGCGAGCTTGACCGCGGTCGCGACCATCTCCGGAGAGAAGGATTCGTCGTCCTCGAAGGCGACCAGGATCGACTGGTACTCGACCTCCTCGACCCCGAGCGGCTCCGGCAGCACCACCTTTACGGTGCGGGTCAGCGGCAGCCCCTGGTTGCGGCGATAGAGGACGTAGACGGTGATCCCGAGCAGCATCCAGCCGGTGCCGACGAAGAGGGTCGAGGGGTTCAGCGCCATCACCACGATCCAGGCGGCGAAGGTGCCGAGGCCGCCGAGCACCGCGGTCATCGGCACGTCGAAGCCGAACGCGTGGACGTTCAGCGGCGGCTTCCAGGTCCGCTCCAGGTGTCCCTGGGTTTTTCGCAGCTTGATCACCGCGACGTGGGCGATCGTGAACGAAAGCATCGCGCCGAACGAGTACATCGTCGCCAGGAAGTTGGTCTGGCCCGGCAGCATGGTGAGGATCGCGACGCCGGCAAAGATGATGATCGCGATGTAGGGGGTGCGGTACTTCGGGTGGACCTGCCGCAGGCCCTCGGGCAACTGGCGGTGCTGGCCCATCGAGTAGGTGAGCCGGGAGACGCCGATCAGCCCGGCGTTGGTGGCGATCAGCAGGATCACCGCGGCGAGCACGCCGACGTAGTAGCGGAGGATTTCGGTCGGGCCGCTGGAGAGGCCGAGGTTCTCGACGATGCCGAGGATCGGGTCGTCGGCGTATTTCGAGCCGAGCGCCGTGTGGTAGTGGCCCGCGGCGTCCTGGACGACCGGCATCGCCGAGAGGGCGACGATCGGGATCAGCAGGTAGAGGCCGAGCACCGCGGCGACGACGAAGCCGACGCTGCGGGGGATCGTGCGCGCGGCGTCCTTGGCCTCCTCGGCCATGTTGGAGATCGTCTCGATCCCGGTGTAGGCGATCATCCCGACCGCGATCCCGAGCGCGAACTTGCTCCAGGTCGGGGCGACGCCGAGGTGGATGTTGTCGACCAGGATGTGCGGGCTGAGGACCAGGACGACGCCGATCCCGACCAGCACGACCTGCGTGGCGAGGTCGGCGACGGCGAGGATCAGGTTCAGTTTCGAGGACTCTTCGGTGCCGCGGATGTTGAGCGCGGCGAGCCCGACGACGAGCGCCGCGCCGGCGATCACGTCGCCCGGGCTGTTCCCCAACGCCGGCCAGAAGACGGCCAGATAGTGGGGCACGAAGAAGGCCGAGATCGCGACCGTGATCGTGTAGTTGAGCATCTGCCCCCAGGCCGCAACGAAGCTGACGAACTCGTTGAAGGCGTGGCGGGCGAAGCTGGAGGAGCCGCCCGCCTCGGGGAACATCACGGTCGCCTCGGCGTAGGTGGCGGCGGTGGCGGCGAAGATCAGCCCGGAGATGATGAAGGCGACCGGCGTCAGCCCGAGGGCGAACGCGGCGGTGACGCCGAGGGCGTAATAGATCGATGAGCCGACGTTGCCGTAGGCGGCGGAGAACAGCGCCCCGACGCCGTGGACGCGACTCAGCGACTCGTCTCTTGGAATCCGCTGGGCCATTCAGGAGTGTGTGTTACCGGGAACTTCCTCTTCCGAATATACGCGCGTCGCAAGCGGCCTCCGCAGGTGCTCGGGGCCGAGCTCGGCGGGGGCGGCGAGGCCGAGCAGCGCCAGGGCCAGCTGAAGCTCGGCGCCGAGCATGCGGAGCACCCGCTCGGCGCCCTCCGCGCCGCCCGCGGCGAGGCCCCAGGCGGTCGGGCGGCCGACCAGCACGGCGTCGGCGCCGAGGGCCATGGCGATCGCCACGTCGACGCCGCGGCGGATGCCGCCGTCGACCAGCACCGTGGCGCGGCCGGCGACCGTCTCGACCACCTCCGGCAGCGCCTCGGCGCTGGAGACCGCCCGGTCGAGCTGGCGCCCGCCGTGGTTGGAGACGACGACGCCGGCGGCTCCGTGCTCGACCGCGAGCGCCGCGTCCTCGGCGGTGAGGATGCCCTTGACGAGCAGCGGCACGCCCGCGTCGGCGGCGATCCCGCCGAGGTCCTCCCAGGTCAGCGCGCGAGTCACGAGGTCGAAGCTTTCGCCCGGGGTCACGGCGCGCGAGCCGCCGAAGGCGGCGGCGACGCTGGGGATCTCGATCTCGGCCGGGATCGCGAAGCGCTCGCGGAGGTCGCGCTCGCGGTTGCCGCCGGGGGGCGCGTCGACGGTGAGGACGACCGCCTCGAAGCCCGCCGCGACCGCCTCCTCCATCAGCGCCCGGGTCACCCCGGCGTCGCTGAACGGGTAGAGCTGGAACCAGCGCCTGCCGGCGGGCGCCGCGGCGGCGACCTCGGTCGGGGTCGCGGTGGCGAGGGTCGAGAGGCACATCACGGTCCCGGCCGCGGCGGCGGCCCGCGCCATCGCCGCCTCGCCCTCGGGGTCGAGCAGGCGCTGGTAGGCGACCGGGGCGACCAGGATCGGCGCCGCGACCGGCCCGCCGAGCACCGTGTGGGCGGTCGAGGAGGACTCGACCCCGGTGAGCTGGCGCGGCCGCAGCCGCCAGCCCTCCCAGGCGGTGACGTTGTCGCGCATCGTCAGCTCGTCGCCGGCGCCGCCCGAGAAGTAGCCGCGCGGGCCCGGCTCGAGCTTGCGCTCGGCGTCGCGCTGCGCATCAAAGACGTTTACCCAGCCCTCCGGCACGGCCGGGAAGCTAGTCGCTCAGCGGGCCGGGCGGCGGTGCCGGTGCGGCGACGGGACGCGGAAGCGGAGGATCGCGGCGGGGTTCGTCGTTGGTCGGCGCCGCCATCGCGTCCTACATTGCGGAAACGCTGCGTTTACGGAGTCGGTTCGATTCGCAGCGCGACGCGGCCTTCGCCGCTCGGCGGTTCGACCAGCGGGCCGCCACGGCGGCCGGGTTCGTAGAAGCCGTCGCCGTCGACGCCGATCACGTAGCTGCGGCCGACTTCGGCGTAGAAGTTGTATTCGGCGGCGGGCGAGGGGCATCCCGGCCCGGGCATCGGCGCGGCGAGACCGACCCGGTGCAGGTGCCCGAGCGAGGTGCCTTCGAAGACGCCGAGCAGGGTCGGGAAGTCGCTTTCGCAGGAGCTGACGGTGACCATCTCGCTGGCCGGCGAGGTCCACTCCCACCAGATCGAGTGGCCGGTCGCCCAGCGGCCGAGCCACTCGCCGGACTGCTGGGTCGCGTCGGCGTTCGACTCGTCGAGGAAGACCGGCAGCGCCTTGCCGAGTTTGGCGCGGGCGGAGAAGCTGTCGTTCTCCGGCCCGGCGAGCGCCCCCGGCGCGGCCACCACGAGCGAGGTGCCGACCGCGATCGCCGCGCAGATCCCGAGCGCTCGAGAATTGCTTGATCGCGGACGTGGCACTGGCGCCCGAGCCTACATTGCGTGTAGAACGTTCGGATGGTCAGGGGGTCACCACCCACCCGGGCGCAGGTCCGGCGCCGGCGGCTGGCGGCGCTGCTGGTCCTGGCGGCGGCCGTCGCGGCGATCGTCCTGGTCGTCTCGGCGGCGACCTCTGGGTCGGATTCGGGCGGCGGTGGCTCCGTCGCGGAAGGGAAGGTGGAGCGGGGCGGCTACCGCCTCGTCCACACCGAGGTCCACAGCAAGGCCGTCCCCGGCCGCAAGCTCGGCTTCAACGTGATCGTGCCGCCGCGGCTGCCGCGCCGCCGCCACCGCGCGCTGCTCGTCTACCTGCACGGTCGCGGCGGCTACGAGGGCACCTTCAACGACGCGGTGCTGCGCGGGATCGTCGCCCTGCACGGCCGAGGGCCGCTGGTCGCCTTCCCGGCGGGCGGCGTCCACGGTTACTGGCACAACCGCGCCGACGGCCGGTGGGAAGACTGGGTGATGGACGAAGTGCTGCCGCGAGTCGTGCGCCGCTACGGGGTCGACCCGCACCGGATCGCGATCGGCGGCATCTCGATGGGCGGCTTCGGCGCCTTCGACATCGCGCTGAAGAACCCAGGACGGTTCTGCGCGGTCGGCGGGCATTCGCCCGCGCTCTGGTTCGAAGGCGGCGAAACGGCGCCGGGCGCCTTCGACGACCTCGCCGACTTCGAACGCAACGACGTGGTGCGCACGGTCGAGGAAGAACCCGACGCCTTCGGTAAGACCAAGGTCTGGATCGACTACGGCGAGGAAGACCCGTTCCGCCCCTACGACGAAGGCTTCGTCGCGGCGCTCTCCGAAGGCGACGTCGACCTCACCGTCCACTCCTGGCCGGGCGGCCACGAAGGCTCATACTGGGGCGCCCACTGGCCCGACTACCAGCGCTGGTACGTGAAGGCGCTGGCCCACTGCCGCTAGGCGTGCCGGCGGCGGAACTCGGCGGCGCGGGCGTCGAGATGCGCGGCTGCGGTGGTCGAGTCGGGTGAGCCCGCGGGCGGCGTACCGGCGGGCGGCGCCGGACCCCAGCTTTCGCGGCCGTCGGAGGTCTGGATCGGGATCCGCGGCCCGGCCATCGCCGGCGTGTCGACGGTGGTGTCCCAGATCGCCTTGACCCGGGAGAAGACCTCGCGGACTTCGCTGCGCTCGCCCTGGTAGCCCCAGTTGTGCTGGTCGGCGAGCAGACCGCTGACGTGCATCCCGGCTTCTTCGGCGAGGAAGAGGGCGCGCGGCATGTGGAAGCCCTGGGTGACGACGACGGCGTCGTGGACGTTGAAGATCGAGCGGGCGCGCACCATCGTCGCCCAGGTGTCGAAGCCGGCGTGGTCCTCGAAGATGTCTTCCGGCTTGACGCCGTCGCGGACCAGGGCCTTGCGCATCGTGTCGGGCTCGTCGTAGACCCAGCTGCCGTGGTCGCCGGAGACGAGGATCTTCCGCACCTTGCCCGCGTGCCAGAGCAGCGAGGCCTCTTTGACCCGGTCGGCGAGCATGCCGCTCATCCGCCCGTCCGGTTGGACCAGCGCGCCCGGGACGATCGCCACTTCGGCGGGCGGCACCTCGGCGACGTCGGCGGTCGCCTCGCCGCCGGTGGTCAGCAGGATGTAGGCGTTCGAGCCGGCCACTACCAGGCAGAGCACCGCGAACAGCCCGGTGGCGCCGCCCACCGTCTTCGGAAAGCGCCGCCACGGCCAGGTCAGCGTCCGCCAAACGCTCGAGAGCCCGTGCTTCATGTCGGAAAGGCTAACAACGGCAGGCGGCGATCCCCGTGGCACGGGCGGGTGCCTGCGGGTTTCCGTCCTAGATTTGGCCCGATCGGGTAAATCTATACAAAGTTGATCAGGATTATCGATATTTGGGTAGCTTCCTCTGCGGCCGCCTCCCCAGGCGGTCGATCCGGACCAGACACAAGGCCCCAAGAGGAAAGGAATTGCAGCCCATGCAGGAGATATCGAATCAGCGGGCGAGCCTCGCCCGCCGCTCGCGGCACGTCGCCGCCACGCTCGCGGCCGCCGCGGTCGCGGCACTCGCGGCACTCGCGGCGGGAGCGTCGTCCGCCGTCGCCGACACCCCCACCGCGCCCCCACCGGTGACCGTCCTCACCCACGGCAAGGTCGGCAACGGCGACTTCTTCGTCTCGCCCTTCGGCGACCAGACGACCTACGCCAACGGCCCAGAGATCCTCGACCAGGACGGCAATGTCGTCTGGTTCAAGGCGGTGCCGACCGGCCAGGAGGCGTCGGACTTCCGCACCCAGACCTACGAGGGCCGCCCGGTCCTGACCTGGTGGCAAGGCACCGGCCTCGGCGGCGTCGCCAAAGGCACCGACTACATCTACGACGATCAGTACCAGCAGATCGCGACCGTGCAGGCGGGCAACGGCCTCGGCGCCGACGGACACGAGTTCCTGATCACGCCGCAGAACACGGCGCTGGTCCTCGCCTACACGACGGCGACCGCGAATCTCACCTCGATCGGCGGCCCGGCGAACCAGACCGTGATCGACGGCGTCGTCCAGGAAATCGACATCAAGACCGGCAAGGTCCTGTTCGAATGGAACAGCGCCGACCACGTCCCCTACAGCCAGTCGGAGCAGCCGCTGCCTGCCTCGCCGAGCACCCCGTGGGACTGGTTCCACGTCAACGCGGTCAAGCTGGACACCGACGGCAACCTGCTGATCGACGCCCGCGACACCTGGACGGCCTACAAGGTCGACCGCCTCAGCGGCAAGATCATCTGGCAGCTCGGCGGCAAGGCCAACAGCTTCAAACTGCAGGCGGCGCCCGGCCAGAGCCTCAACAAAGCGGGCGACATCACCGCCTGGCAGCACGATTTCGAGGCCCAGGGCAACGGCATCTACACCTTCTTCGACAACGAGTCGGCGGGGGTTGCGAACAGCGGTGAAGACGCGACCGCCGAGTTCGGTCACAGCCGCGCGGTGACGATCAAGCTCGACACGCACAACCACACGGCGACGTTGATCGACTCGTTCGACCAGCCGGACGCCCTGACCGCCCCCTCGCAGGGCAACTCGCAGCGCACCGCGGACGGCAACACCGTCGTCGGCTGGGGCTCACTGCCGTACTTCTCGGAGTTCGACTCCTACGGCGACCTGCTCTACAACGCCGAGTTCCCGACCGGCGTCAACAGCTACCGCGCCTACCTCGAGCCTTGGAACCCAGGTCATGGCGACCACGGCGGGGGTGACGGCCACGGCGGCCCCGGCTACCACCCCGGCGGCCCGAGCTACCACCCCGGCGGCCCGAGCTACCACCCAGGCCACGGCAGCCACCACCACTAGACGGTTTGATCCACGACCCGGGCGCCGCGCTGCCGTTCCGTGGTTACTTTTCCCCGCATGGCGAGGATTTCTAACCACGCAAGCGGCGGCGCCGGCCCCGGCGCGCCCGTCCCCACCTAACCAGGCGAACCTAGGTGGGGACGGGGGCGCTCGCGGCGGGCCAGAGCTTCAGCTCTAGAAATGAACGATCGGGATGATCAGGATCGCGACGATGTTGGCGACCTTGATCATCGGGTTGATCGCCGGGCCGGCCGTGTCCTTGTAGGGATCGCCGACCGTGTCGCCGGTAACCGAGGCGGCGTGGGCTTCGGAGCCCTTGCCGCCGTGGGCGCCGTCCTCGATCAGCTTCTTCGCGTTGTCCCAGGCGCCGCCGCCGGCGGTCATCGAGATCGCCATGAAGAGGCCGACGACGATGACGCCGATCAGCAGGCCGCCGAGCGCATCGACGCTGAGCAGGCCGACGATCACGGGCACGATGATCGGGATCAGTGCCGGCAGGATCATCTCTTTCTGCGCCGCCAGGGTGACGATGCTGACCGTTTCCCCGTACTCCGGTTTTTCGGTCCCGTCCATGATCCCCGGGTGGTCTTTGAACTGTTTGCGCACCTGCTCGACCACCTGCCCACCGGCACGGCCGACCGCCTCGATCGCCAACGCCGAGAACAGGTAGACCATCATGCCGCCGATGATCAGCCCGATCAGCACGTCAGGGCTGGTCAGGTGGAACAGCGAGTTGAGGTTGAAGCCAGGCGGCGCTTCATCGGCCAATTCGCTGCGGAAGGCGGCGAAGAGGACGAGGGCCGCGAGGGCAGCCGAGCCGATCGCGTAACCCTTGGTCACCGCCTTGGTGGTGTTGCCGACCGCGTCGAGCGGGTCGGTCACGTTGCGCACGTCCTCGGGCAGATCCGCCATCTCGGCGATCCCGCCGGCGTTGTCGGTGATCGGCCCGAAGGCATCGAGGGCGACGATCAGGCCGCAGAGCGAGAGCTGGGCGACGACGGCGATGCCGATGCCGTAGATGCCCGCCAGCTCGTTGGCGCCGAGAATCGCCAAGGCGATCACCAGCGCCGGCGCCGCGGTCGACTGGAAGCCCTGGGAGAGGCCGGCGATGATGTTCGTCGCGTGGCCGGTCTCCGATGCGGCGGCGATCATCTTCACCGGCCGGAAGCGGGTCGACGTATAAAATTCGGTGATCCCGAAGAGCAGCGCGGTGACGGCGACGCCGATCACGGCGCAGAGCCAGAGGTCGCCGACGCTCACCGACTTTGCCGCGGCATTGGCGAAACCGACCCGCAGCGGGTCGCTCATCATCCAGTCGGTGATCGGGTAGAACGCCGCGATCGAGAGGATGCCGGAGATCATGAGGCCGCGGTACAGCGCGCCCTCGACTTTGTCGCTCGTCGTCCGCACGCAGAGCGCGCCGATGATCGAGGCGATGATCGCGATCCCGCCCAGCACCAGCGGGTAGATCGCCACCTCACGCGCGAATTCGGCGTTGAAGGTGAGGACGCCGAGCAGCATCACGGCGACCGAGGTGACCGCGTAGGTCTCGAACAGGTCGGCGGCCATGCCGGCGCAGTCGCCGACGTTGTCGCCGACGTTGTCGGCGATCACCGCCGGGTTGCGGGGATCGTCCTCGGGAATCCCCGCCTCGACCTTGCCGACCAGGTCGGCGCCGACGTCGGCGGCCTTGGTGAAGATGCCGCCGCCCAGACGGGCGAAGACGGAGATCAGCGAGCCGCCGAAGCCGAGCCCGATCAGGGCGTCGACCGCGTCCTTGTCGCTGGAGCCGGTGATGACCAGGATGCCGTAGTACCCGGCGACGCCGAGCAGCGCCAGGCCGACGACCAGGAGGCCGGTGACCGAGCCGCCTTTGAAGGCGACGTCGAGCGCCGGCGGCACGCCGCCGCGGGCGGCCTCGGCGACGCGCGCGTTGGCGCGGACCGAGACGTTCATGCCGATGAAGCCGGTGGCGCCGGACAGCGAGGCCCCGATCAGGAAGCCGATCGCCGTCTTGTAGTCCTGCAGGACCAGCAGCAGGATCGCGATCGGCACCGCGACCGCGGCGATGATCGTGTACTGGCGGGTCAGGTAGGCCTGCGCCCCTTCCTGCACGGCGCCCGAGATTTCGCGCATCCGCTCGTTGCCGGGCGACTTCGACAACAGCCGCTGCGTGATCAGAAGTCCATAAGCAACCGCCGCCCCGGCACAAACGAGTGCGACGACCACGCCATATTCCCTCAGAAAGCTGGTCAAGTCATTTTCCTCCGTCGAAATTTCCCGCGCGGCAGCCTATAGGAGCGATCGGAGACTGAGCGCTCCGCGGCCTTTGAGGCTTGGCGGGAGGCCGTTGCGGCGGTGCTCTCGGGGCGCGGCCCGAGGCCTCAGCCGACTGCCTGACCGGGCGCGTAGGTCCGGGCCGTTTCATCGACCACGGCCCGGTACACGCCCTCCAGGGAGGTGCCGTCCTCAAGGGCGGCCCGGGTCCGCTCGGCCCCGTTGCGCTCGGGCAGAGTTATGTCGATCCCGAGCTCGGTGCGTGCCGGTTCGGTCCAGGCGAGGAGCCGCTCGAAGACCGCCCGCGTCTCGACCTCCTCCCCGGCCCGGAAGTCGATCATCTTCCCCCCGGCCCCGTAGCGGATCGCCCGCCAGAGGTTCTCCTCGACCTCGCGGTCGGCGAGCGGCTCCCGGGCCTCCACCCCGCGCTCGTCGAGGTCCTGCGCCGTCTGGGCGATGCAGGCGACGATCATCCCGGCCAGCGCGGTCGCCTCCTCGCCGCGCGTCTGGGCGTCGCAGATCCGCACCTCGACCGTGCCGAAGCTGTGGTGTGGGCGCACGCTCCACCAGAGCTGGGTCGACTCGACGATCGAGTCGGTCCGCTCCAGGAGCGCGACGAAGCGCGCGTATGTGTCCCAATCGACGAACGGCGAGGGCACGCCGCAGCGCGGGAAGGTGCGGGTGAAGATCTCGGTGCGGACCGTCGCCAGGCCGGTGTCGCGGCGATCGAGGAAGGGCGAGTTGGCCGACAGCGCCAGAAGCGCCGGCAACAGCTCCCGCACCCGGTCGCAGACGGCGATCGCCCGGTCCGCCCCACGCACCCCGACGTGGACGTGCAGGCTCCAGGTGTTGTTGCGCTGGGCGACGTAGCCGAGTTCCTGGCGCAGCCGGTTGTAGTGGGGCGTGTCGATGATCCTCTGGTCGAGGTAGTTCGCCCACGGGTGCGTCCCCATCGCCCCCAGCGCCAGGCCCATCCGGTCGACCAGCGCGAAGAGCCGGTCGCGGCGCTCCTGCTGGGCGGCGACCGCCTCGGCGAAGCTCTCGGTCCGCCCCGAGCGGATCTCGATCTCGGAGGCGATCAGCTCCCCCGCCGCCGACTCGGCCAGCACCTCGTCGCGGTCGCACTCGGCCTTCACGTCCTCGTAGCGGTGCGCCAGCTCCAGCGTCGCCGGGTCGAGGAGCGCGAACTCCTCCTCGAGGCCGATCGTGAAATCGGTTGAGCTCTCGAACCGCTCGCGAGCGCCGTCGAGGTCGAGCGTCAAGGGAGAGCCCTCAGGCCAGGTAGAAGTACAGCGCGTACAGCAGGTCGACGGCGGGACTGGAGGTGTGGACGGTGACCTCGGGCGGCACCTGGAGGAGCTGCTCGGAGTAGTTGAAGATGATCTTCACCCCCGCCTCGACCAGCCGGTCGGCGACCTCCTGGGCCGCGGCGGCGGGGACCGCGAGCACCCCGACGACGACTTCCTCGTCGGCGACCACTTTCGCCAGGTCGCCGTCGAGCGGCCGCACCGTGACGTCGCCGATCTCTGTGCCGACCTTCTCCTGGTCGACGTCGAAGACCGCCACCACCTGGAAGCCGTGGTCGGCGAAGATCGCCGAGGAGGCGATCGCCTGGCCGAGGTGGCCGGCGCCGAAGAGGGCGATGTTGTGCTGGCCCGAGGTACGGAGGATCTTGCGGATCTCCGAGACCAGCGAGTCGACGTTGTAGCCGACCCCGCGCTTGCCGAACTTGCCGAAACCGGAGAGGTCGCGGCGGATCTGGGTCGGGTTGATGTGGGTGTACTCGGAGAGCTCCTGCGAGGAGATCGTCTCGCGGCCCATCTTGCGTGCCTGGGTCAGCACCTGCAGGTAGCGCGAAAGGCGCGCGGCGACCCCGAGCGAGAGGCGCTCGCCTTCGACCGGCAGCCCGGCTGCCTGGATCTCGTCGATCACGTCGGCCATGCCCCCACAGTATCGAGCCTGGACCGCACGGCCGCCTCGTCGAGGATCAGCTCGGAGGCGACGATCCCGTCGACCTCGACCACCGGAATCTTCTCCAGGTGGCGCCGCAGCAGCAGGTCGTCGCTCTCGATGTCGATCTCGTGCAGCTCGAAGCGGTAGCCCTCGCCGTGCAGGGCGACCAGCCGCCCGATCGCCTCCTCGCAGAGGTGGCAGCCGGGACGCGAGTAGACGACGATCTCGGCCGGCCGGCCGTCCTCGCTCACGCGGCCATCCTTTCGCCGGTGGCGAAGGCGTCGTAGCCGAGGTAGTGGGGATACGGGACGGGGTCCGCCCAGCGCGCGGCGGAGCCGATCATCGCCGCGTTGTCGGTGCAGAGGCTGATCGGGACGAGCTTCAGCTCCACTCCTTCGCGCTCGCAGAGGTCGGCGACGGCGGCGCGCAGCGGCCCGTTGGCGGCGACGCCGCCGCCCAGCGCGACCGCCCCCCAGTCGCCCTTCTTCAGCGCCCTCCTCAGCTTCGCGACGAGCTGGTCGACCACCGCTTTCTGGAAGGAGGCGGCGAGGTCGGCGCGGCGCGCGGCGACCCCCTCCGGGCCGAGCTCGCGGCAGCGGTAGACGAGCGCCGTCTTCAGGCCGCTGAAGGAGAAGTCGAGGCCGGGGTCGCGCTGCATCGCGACCGGCATCTCGAAGGCTTCCGGGTCGCCCGCCTCGGCCTCCTTCTGGATCAGCGGGCCGCCCGGGTAGCCGAGCCCGAGCAGCCGCGCGGACTTGTCGAAGGCCTCGCCGGCGGCGTCGTCGAGGGTCTGTCCCAGGACCTCGTGGCCGCGGTGGTCGCGGACCGCGGCGAGCAGCGTGTGGCCGCCGGAGGCGACCAGGCAGAGGAAGGGCGGCTCGAGCGGCTCGGGCTCGAGGAAGTTGGCGGCTACGTGGCCCTGGAGGTGGTCGACCGGGATCAGCGGCAGGCGGCGCGCGGCGGCGATCGCCTTGGCGGTCGAGATGCCGACCAGGAGCGCCCCGATCAGCCCCGGCCCGGCGGTCGCGGCGACCGCCTCGACGTCGTCGAGCGTCACCCCGGCCTCGCTCAGCGCCGCCTCGACCACCGGCGCCGCCAGCTCCAGGTGGTGGCGCGCGGCGACCTCGGGGACGACGCCGCCGAAGCCCGCGTGGGCGGCGGCCTGCGAGGAGATCACGTTGGAGAGGATGCGGCCGCCGTCGAGCACGGCGGCGCAGGTGTCGTCGCAGGAGGTCTCTATGGCGAGGAGCACGACACCGCCCCTCAATCCAGCCACATGATCAGCGCGTCCTCGCCGTTGTCGTGGTAATAGCGGGGGCGGACGCCGGCGGAACGGAAGCCGAAGTGTTCGTACATGCCGATCGCGCGGTGGTTGGAGACGCGGACCTCGAGCGTGAAGGGAAGCCGGTTGCGGCCCTCCTCGAAGAGCCGCCGCAGCAGCGCCCCGGCGACGCCGCGGGCGCGGTGGTCGGGCGAGACGGCGACGTTCATCAGGTGCCAGACCTGGTCGTAGCGGGAGCAGACGACGTAGCCGGCGAGCTCGCCGCCGCGCTCGGCCGCGAGGCAGATCCCGGACGGCTTCGAGAGCTCCAGCACGAACATCGCCAGCGACCAGGGGGTCGGGAAGGAGCGGCGCTCGATCGAGATCACGTTCGGCAGGTCGCTGTAGGCGAGCCGACGGACGCGGACCTCTCCCCCGGTGAGTCGCTCAGTCTGCTCTCTGGAAAGAATCTCGCTCACGCCAACGCTCCGCGTCTGGAGGTCTGAGGTAGATCGGTTCGAGCGATTCGGAGCCCTCCCCCGCCGCCGCCAGGGCGCAGATGTGGTGCGCCGCGACCCGGTGGATGGGATCGGCGTCGTCCGGGATGCGGATGCCGCCGGCTCCTTCCAACTCGTCACGAAAGCGTATCGCCCCGGAACCGGCGGCCGATGGGGGCGCGGACAGGCCGTCGAGGCGCTCGGCGAGCGCCTCCGGGCGCATCACGGCGGGCTCCCAAAGCGTCGCGCCCGCCGCGTCGTAGAGGGCGACGAAGACCTCGCCGCGGTAGCCGTCGAGGATCGCGAGCCGCTCCCCGGGAGCGCCGGCCGCGCCGATCCCGGCGGCGAGCGCTTCGAGCGTCGAGACCCCCCGTCCCGGCTTGTCGAGGCTGGTGGTCAGCCCTTTGGCGGTGGCGATCCCGACCCGCAGGCCGGTGAACGAGCCCGGCCCGAGCCCGACCGCGACCAGGTCTACCGCCGCCCAGCCGCCCGCCGCCTCGGCGCAGCGCTCGACCTCGGCCAGCAGGCCGGTCGCATGCCGCGGCCGCCCCTGCTCGGAGAGGCCGAGCTGGGACTCGGCGAGGACCTCGCCGTCGCGCCAGGCGCAGGCGGCGGTATCGGGGGTCGCGGTGTCGAAGCCGACGACAACCAGGGGGCTCGTCTCCCTACATCCCTACTTCACGCGAAGTCCCTATTTCACGCGGAAGACGGTGGTGCCGACTTTCTTGCCTTTGACGAACCAGGTCACCTCGTGGCGGCCGGGGGTCGTCGAGGTGATCTTGTTGACGTAGAGCGTTCCCTGTTCGGCTTCCTGCGGTTTTTCGGTGCAGAGGTGTTCTTTTTTCGGGAACTTGACGCAGACGGTGTATTTGACGTCGCCCTTCAGGCTTTTGAAGAACGCGCCCTTTTTGCTTTTCACCGGGCAGACGTGGGCGGGTTTCGCTTTGTTGGAGAGGCCGCAGGCGACGTAGTGCCGGTAGGCGGGGGTGGTCGTTCCCGCCGAGGACGAGGAGACGCCGATCAGCAACCCGGTCACCAGGGCGGCCAGTGCCAACGCCGACAGCAATCCCTTCTTCATCCTCGCCTACCTCCTTATCTCGACTGTGTGCGCAGAAACCTTCAGCATCGATCCCGTAACCCCTGCCAAGGGCTCCGGATGCGGTTCGGATGAGGGTAGCTGGATGGCGCCCCGGGCGGTTGATTCAGCGGCGGGGGTGGGGGTTCGCGGCCGGTGCGGTGCGGCCGTCCGAGGTGCGTCCCGGGCGTCTCGTGGCGACCCCGGCAGGGTGTGGCCGCCACGAG